>CASFEZ010000006.1 GCA_949293815.1 uncultured Eubacteriales bacterium
TACAGTTACCTATATGGGGTCTTCATCCGATTCTTGTTTTTATGGAGCGGAACAGCTGAAAACGGTCGTCTTTGAAAACGGGATGACAAAGATACCGGATTATGCCCTTTATAACTGCTCTGCTGTAACTAATGTTATTATCCCAAACACCGCAACCATTTTAGGTAATTATTCTCTATACGGCTGTACGGGAATCAGTAGTTTGACCATTCCGGACAGTGTGGAAACCATCGGCAGCAATGCTTTGGATGGGTGCTCGAATTTGCAGTTGATACGTGCGGTGAAAAATACGGCGGGGTATCAATATGCCGTGGAGCACGATATTCCGGTTGCGGAGCTTGCCTGTGGGCATTCCCGTACCCAGACTGTGGAGGCAGTAAAGCTGGACTGCACCCATGATGGGGTGGTAAATCTGGTTTGTTCGATTTGCGGTACGGTGCTGCAGCAGACCGTAACACCGGCAACCGGACATAACTTCACCGTTGAGGTGGTGCTGGTCAATCCATCCTGTTCTCAAACCGGCTTGCAGCAGTGCATATGTGAAAATTGCGGCTATTCTGAGGAAGTCACCCTGCCCGCGCTTGCGCACACAGAAGTAGAGATTCCCGGCAAAGCGGCGGATTGCGAACATGCCGGTTTAACCGATGGCAAAAAATGCTCCGTTTGCGATAGCATTCTGGTCGCGCAGGAGGTTATTCCTGCAAAAGGACATCAAGAAGAAACCGTTCCCGGCAAAGCGGCAACCTGCGAGGAATCCGGTCTGACAGATGGCGTAAAATGCTCTGTTTGCGGAGAAATCATAACAGCCCAGCAGACCATTCCCGCCTTTGGACACACTGCCGGTGCGTGGACTGTGGTGCGCCCGGCAGCTATCGGCGAAGAGGGACTGGAAGAGCAGCGCTGCACTCTCTGCGGTAAACAGTTGGCAACTCGCGTGCTTCCGGCGTTGACACAACCGCCTACAACCGAAGCGCCGACCACGGAACCGCCGACGACGGAGCCTCCCACGACCGAAGCTCCTGTTACTGTACCGCCATCCACGGAACCGCCCGTCACAACGGCACCCACTACAACAACTCCGTCCACAACGGAGCCGCCTGCCACAGAACCACCGGTGGTCGAACCGGAAAATCCCTGCGCCGATGGGCACGAACTGGAGCATGTTGTCGTTCCTTCAACCTGTCAAGTGGCAGGCGTGGAATACGATGTTTGTTTGCATTGTGGCGAAACCTTTAACGAAAACCTTCTGCCTTTGGCGGAGCATACCTGGGGCGAATGGGTTGTGACCACCCCGGCGAGTTATTTGAACGAGGGCGAGGAAACCGCCACTTGCAGCCGCTGCGGCGAGGTGCAGACGCGCACGATTGCAAAGCTCATCCCCACCCAAACAAAGGCGGACGAGAGCACCGGTATTGAGATTGGTGTGCAGGACGACACCTACGGCGGCGAGATGGCAGTAGAGGTTGAGCAGCAGTTTGACGGAATCTCCTTCCAAATTTTAAACAACGAAAAAGGCAATTTCAAAAACGTGCTGTTTGATATCAGCACCGTGGTCAATGGCGAAAAGGTACAGCCGAACGGCATGGTATTGGTGAAAATTCCGATTCCGGCAGACTACAACCCCGAACGCACGGTGGTATATTATGTCGCCAACGACGGCAGCGGTATCCACAAGCTGGATTCGTATATTGAGAACGGTAAAATCTGCTTTGAAACCGACCATTTCAGCGCCTATGCGCTGGTGGATGAATCGGAGGAAGTAAGCACCGAGCCTTCGACAGAACCGAGTACCGAACCCTCCACCGAGCCGAGTACGGAGCCTTCCACTGAACCGAGTACGGAGCCTTCCACTGAACCGAGTACAGAGCCTTCCACTGAGCCGAGCACGGAACCTTCCACCGAGCCACCGGTGACGGAACCGGCTGAGCCGGAATATGTGCTGGGCGATGTCAACGGCGATGGGCGGATTACCTCCGCGGATGCGCGGCTTGCTTTGCGGGCGGCGGTGAATTTGGAAACGCTGACTGAGATACAGCGGCTTGCGGCGGATGTGGATAAGGATAACAATGTTCGTTCCGCAGATGCGCGCATGATTCTGCGCGCCGCCGTTGGGCTGGAATCGCTTTCGGGCAAAGAAGATTGATAAAAAAACGAGGACTGCCGCAGCGGAGCAGCTGCGGCAGTGTCCTTATCAGGAAATAACAAAAATCCGGGATGTACATGGCTTCATCTCCGGATTTTTTGTGTAATGCGGGAGTCTTTTATTTTTATATGGCACTTTTCGTGGGCTTTTGCGCAGGGAGGGCGATGGTTATTTGAAAGATGGCGGACACAGTGTCGTAAATTCGGTTTTATATCCGGTTTCCGGCGTAAAAATAGACGAAAACTTGACAAAACCGCGCCATTCGGGTAGGCTGAATAGGAGGTGATTGCCATGCCGGAGAAAGACAAGCTGCATTTGCAGGTGATTCCCGGGGATATCGCCCAGTCGCCGGAGCGGCAGCGGCAGAGCGGGATGTTCCATACCAGATATAAAGAAGAATTGCGATTGTTTGCCTGTGTGCGCGAGGGCGAGCCGCAGCGGCTTTTTCAGGAGTTCGCCAAGCTGGCGCAGAACGGGATTTTTGTAGGCGAAATGAGCGGCAATGATTTGCGCCAGAGCCAGTATATGGCGGTCAGCGCCATTACGCTTGCGACCCGGGCGGCGATTCAGGGCGGGCTTTCGGAGGCGGAGGCGTATGCTTTTTCAGATGAGAGCATTCGCGCCATTGACAGCGCCCGGGATGGGGATGCGGTGCTGCAAACCATGACGGAGCATATTTTTTCGCTGACGGCTCGTGTGGGCGAGGCGGCGAAGCGGCTGCGGTATCCGCCCCATGTAAGGGAATGTATACGCTATGTGCAGCAGAATTTATACAAAAAAATAGCCGTTTCCGATGTGGCGGCGGCCTGTGGGCTGTCGGCGGATTATATATCGCGGTTGTTCAAGCGGGCTACCGGTGATTCGCTGTGCCGCTATATTCAGATTCAAAAAATTCAAGCGGCGGAAAGCCTGCTGCGGGACGGTATGGAGGTCAGGGAGGTTTGCGAGGTTTTGTCCTTTTGTTCGCAGTCCCATTTTATTTCCGTATTCAAAAAGGTAACCGGCTCGACTCCCAAAGCATTTCTACTGCAATTAAAATAACTTCGGCAAAAAAGTCCCCTGCCTCTAATGGGCGGGGGTCGTAAGAAAGTAATAGCCGCACAGCGGCGCAAGGGGGCGCGGGTCTCCGGTGGAGACCTCAAAATGCAAAGCATTTTGAAGCGCTGACCGAGCCGGTAGGCGAGACCAGCCCCTGGTTCAGAACGAAGTGACGCAAAACAGCCCGGACTTCAATCGTCCGGGCTGTCTGCCTCGCAGAGCGCACGCATACAGGGGTTACCCTGTATAGAAGTGCGCCCTTTGTTCCAAAGGGATATTTCGTTTCGCTGTCCCCCGGCTCGTTTTCTTCATAGCGTCCCTCCTGTGATTTTATTTTTTGGTTATGAAAAGACCGTTGATTATCACTTCTATGAAACAATCAGCGGTCTCTTCGTATCTTTTGATTTACTAAAGTTTGTTATTCCTTATCACTTGTATCAATGATTCCGAGATTATCATTTTCTCCAAACTCAGCCCAATAAGAATATCTGTCAAGCAAAAACTGTTTTCTTGAAGCAGAAGTATATCTCATTTTTGTAATAGCATGTTTGAAGTTGATGAGTTTACTGTAATTATTCGATAGCCCAGGACGATATACAAAAGTCGGCGGTATACTGATTACATGATAATTCCCATCGCTTACTTTGCATGTAACAGTATCATAAATATCTCGTGACGGCTCCATTAACCGATCAAATGAAAAAACCCTTGTGTCACTTGTTTCTTCTTCAGCCCGGAGGCGAGTCAACCATTGATCTTGTTCATACTCTGATCTGCGACCAAATACTAGGAGATACTGTGGCGTAAATTTTAATGCTCTAAGCTTTTCTGGAATACTGTATCTTTCATAAAATTGCTCTCGCCCGTTGATTGAATTTAAGATAGCCTTCCATTGTTTGATTTGTCCTGCCGCCTGTGTAAATCCAGAACGAGCATATTCATCTTTTCGAAATTCCTCTTTTGAAGGACGCTCAATTTCTATCAGAACAGGACAAAAGCACAAACTGTTTTTTGCCAACCACATAAAATCCGGCTTTCTTTGAATGCCATCATCAATTATTGGCTGACTGATTAGTGCATTCATGTATGGAGCATGACCTGTTGCATTTCCGATAATTTCATATGCGCCAGGAAGAAATGCTGGGTTTTCTTCAAAAAATTTTTGATAAATTTTTTCTTGATAATCACACGAAAGAATTGAAGCATATTCTTCTTTTGCTTTTCTAAAATAATCGTCTATATCAATAGGCTTTTCAACTGGATTTGCCAATTCGTATTTCTTTTTTAATAGGCTCATTATCCCATTCCTATGATTGATATTATATCATAAAATGTGCCGAAGCGGAAGCTCCGGCACATTAATAAATTATCGGTCTTTTGTCAGTTCAGTATCAATTTCCTTGATGCGATTTTGCATTTTTGTGATTTCAGCTTGGATAGGAGCAACAGCTTTATCCCTCGCATTTTTTGCAGAAGAAAGGCTTGGCGTAAGATTGTCGATTTGTGCTTGCAACGATTTCTTCTCTTTACCTTTGAACAAGCCCAGACTTTCTTTTTCTTTTTGTAAAGAAGCAATTTGTTCTTCAATCCTTTTTACTGTACTGACTTCGGGTAAGTTGTCAATATTTTTATTCAAAGAATTGATTTGGTCGCTCAAAGAACTTCTCTCATTTTCAAGCTGTGCTTTTTCTTCCTTGTGGTCTTCCCAATATTTCTCGATTTCTTTTTTCTTTAAGCCATCAATTTTGGCTTGCTCGCTGCGAACCCATCCATTAAGTGTGCTCGAATTGTAATTGCCGGTAGCGACAGCTGTTTTGAACAAAAGGATAAGTGCCTCGTGTAAATATGCTGCATCTGCAATTTTAGCAATATTGTCGATAGACTCCTCAAACTGTGCAATTAGTCCAGCGAACATATTGTATGTTTCTTGCTTATTTGTTTTTGTAACAACGCCATATCCGTTCTTCCATTCAGTAAAAACAAAATTGCTAAGAATCATTTTGCACAGATCAGCAGACATGGAAATTATAGCCGTTTTATTTTCTTCCTCACGAGAAACATCAAATTTATCATCAATGATAGAAATACAATTTTGAAGAACTTTGAAAGCTGCCTGCCTTTTGTATATATCTCCATCAACAAGGGTTGCTTTGGCTTTTCCGTATGCACTGTAGAAAATAGCTTCGATATTATTCGGGTCGTTTTGCTCGACCATATTATAATACTTTTCTGTTTCTTCCCAATCTTCTTTTTCTTTTGCTCTACGAGCATTTTCAAGATACTTTTTGACGAAGGCAGAATTATCAACCTGAACCGTGCCTTTTATATCGACTGTGCCCTCTACCATCATTTTGCGAGCTTCTTCCACTGAATACTTACATCCACAAGACTGACAAACAAACATGCCATCCTGCTTCATCAAGTCCGTGCTTCCGCACATTTCACAAGTTAGTTGCTTCATAACATTGTCCCTCTCTTATTTTAATATTTTTGATTTTTTATTTCGCTCCGCCAGAAGCGAATTGAGTTCTTGGATGACCACCATCTTATCGGATGCGGTTTTGAGTTCAGCAATTTTCGCTGTAATTGCTGCTTCGACTTCTGCCAAAGCATTATTGCTCATCGGATCGCTGAAGCGGATTTTTTCTGCAAGCTGATGCAAGGCAGCTTCGGTACTGGTGTCTGTTTCTGCATCGGCAAGCAATTCAATATCCGCTTGCAATTCTTTGATAAAGAAAACCTTTTTCTGTACCTTTGCTTCTACACGCTCAATTTCGTTTCGTCCTGCTTCTCCGGCAATCATACAAATGGCAGATATGCCGAGGATAACTACACAAACTACAATGGCACTCCAATTTGGAAGGGTAGGCACAGCCGTGAATACAGCCAATACAATAATCTGGATAATCAGATACACTATGCCGATATGAATGACCGGTAATCCGAGAAATTTGCTTTTGAGTGTATCTTCTTTTCCAAAAGCCTTTTTCCAAATTGCAATCTGTGCAACAAATGCCATAGCGGTAAAAACATAAACTATCCAAAATGTTGCTGTCTTTTCTGTCGGAATTACAAAGGCGATTACGCTAATCAGAACAAACAGGATGCCAAGAACGGCATAACCTAAATTTTTATTTTTCATCATCACCCCTCCCTCTTTGTACCACATTTCGGGCAAAATTTGCCGGGCTTTGTAAATTTGAAACCACACTTGGAACAACTGTCAGAAGAGGCTTGTGCTGCACCGCATTCATCGCAGAACGCAGCTCCCGGTGTCAGTTCAGCGCCGCATTGGTCGCAAAACTTGTTTGCGGTTGTAGGTTGTTGCGCAGCAGTACCCATTCCGGCAAAAGCATCGTTTACAGCACCGCCTACCATACCTCCGACAGCACCGCCAACACCTGTCATCATGCCGAGACCGATTCCCATGTTGGAAAACTCACCAATACCTTCATTCTGTGCCGCTTTTTCCGCAACATCATAGCCACGCTCTTGCTGATAGGTGTAGCCTTCTTGCATACGCTTAGTAGCCTGTGCCTGAGAATCAATAACTACCTTTTGAGCTTCTGTCTGAGCATGAATCACATCGGTCTGCTGACGGAGTTTGGCTTCTGCAATATCGGCGTACTGACGGAAATGTAATTCTTTGAATTTTTCATACTGAGGGTCGCCGTCCGGTTTAACGATGGTAGTAACATAGAAGCGTTTCAGCTGCACACCGTAGTCAAGGAAATCCGGGACGAGTCGGCTGTGAATGTCAGCAGAAAAAGATTCCAGACTTTCATCAATCTCGAAGATGTTGATAGCATTGGCTCGCATGGTCTGTGCGATATAGGTCTTTACCTTTGCCATCAAGATGCTGCGGAAATAGGTTGTAAGCTGCTGACGATCCAGTACACGTTCAGTACCAACCAATTTCACAAGCAACTTACGGGAATCATCCACGCTGAGCGACATTTCACCGCTTGCACCGATGGACAGAGGGAACTTGTAAGTAGGTTCAACATACTGCACCTTACTGTCTGTTCCCCAACGGATTGCCATCTGTTCAGTCTTATTGATAAAATAGACCTCACAATGGAATGGGGACTCTCCACCGGTAGGAATGTTGATTAATCTGCGTAGGATTGGAATGTTCTGCGTCTCCAGGGTGTGTCTGCCCGGACCGAACAAATCCAACGCCTGACCATTTAGGAAAAGGATAGCTTCCTGCGATTCATGCACAATCAGTTGCGTGGTTGTATTAAAATCTTCGCAAGGATGCTTCCATATGAAGGTACTATTGTCGCCTTCATATTTAATGATGTCGGCAATATTTGCCATGACTCCGCCTCCTTCGATTTTTTATTGTGTACTTTTGCAAAATACAGAAAAGTTACAATTATCATCAAAAATATTCGGCTCAACACCTTGAAAAATCGTGAATTTTGTGGTAAAATATTGTGAGGTATGATTTAATGCCCTAAATTTGTAAAAGTACACCTTTACAAATTTAGGGAATGATTTGTTTAAGCCACATTTTCAAATTTTCTTGCCTTTCCATAGAATGTGCCGACCGGCATATTGCAGGCTTCCGCTGCTTGTTTCAAGGTTATTTTCTTACTGCGCCATGCTTTGTGTACCTCGTAGAAATTGTCCGGCAAAGGCAACGGTGGTCTGCCGAACTTGATTCCCTGCGCTTTGGCAGCGGCGATCCCCTCGGCTTGGCGCTGTTTGATATTTGTACGCTCGTTTTCTGCCACAAAGGATAGCACCTGCAATACAATGTCAGATAGGAATGTACCCATTAAGTCTTTTCCCCGGCGAGTATCGAGCAGCGGCATATCCAATACCACGATGTCCACGCCTTTTTCTTTCGTAAGAAACCGCCATTGCTGTAGAATTTCTTCATAGTTGCGTCCAAGACGGTCAATGCTCTTGATATAGAGCAGGTCGTCTTTTTTTAGTTTTCGCAGCATTTTCTTGTATTGCGGACGATTGAAATCCTTGCCGGACTGTTTATCCACATAGATGTTCTGGCGTTCAACGCCTACCTCTTTCAAGGCAATCTGCTGTCGATCTTCTTTCTGATCTTTGCTGCTCACACGGATATATCCATATACACTCAAATTGAAATCCTCCTGTTCGTTAATTTTCCAATAGGCATTCACCCTTTTGATGTCTTATATTTTACAGCGTTGCAATGCCGTTTTTTTTGCCCACTCACTCGCCGCTTGTTTCCGTTCCTCGCTGTATGGCGCAGTTAGACGGAAACTCAATCTGCCTTTTTCGATCTCAAAGGTCAACCCACCTTGCTCGTCATCGTCAATCTGACGGCAGCACTGCGGGTATTTCTCCGCAAATGCTGTCAGCCGCTTTTTCAGATCGGTGTTGTGGGTCTGCACCTCGATCATGCTGCCATACTCGTCAAAATAGATGGCAGTTGTCTTTTCTCTCTTGGTAAGTCCTGTTCTCATAAAACCTCCTGAATAAATCTATTGCTTTCACGCATGAGCAAAAAAATAACGGGCACTCGGCTTTCACCGAATACCCGTTATTTCGTTTACCAACCCCGCCTGACAGATGCCATAATCGTAATTTCTGGAATTACTTTCTTATGAGCACCCGGGTAAGGCGGCGGGTTCCATTTTCTCATACAGTTGGGGATACCATCCTCAGCTGTATGACAGACGGCGATTGTCGCCTGACACGCGCCATCAAGCACTTGTGGAATGTGGTGCAGTGGGCGTAAGCGGGAAAACAGGCGGTTGCCAGGGGGGCGCTGCCTGCTTTTTGAGGAAATAAAAAGAACAGCCGTGCGGTAAAGGCACGGCTGTTTGCAATTGTTGGGATTATAGAAGCGGGCGCAGAAAATCGAGGCTCAGACGGGCGTCTTCCATAGGGGTGCGACCGGCATCAGGCTGGTCCTGTTCCACAACGACCCATTCGGCGCCTGCTTCCCGGCTGGCGCGGATAAGCTCGGGCATATTCTGCATACCATACCCGCAGGGCATAAAGGAAAAATTTTCTGCGGTGCGTTTTGGCGTTTCTTCTCTGCCGATTAGCCCATAAAGCGGCTGACCGTCGGCGCTGCCCTTGAGATAAAAATCTTTCAGGTGAACAATCGGTGCGCGTCCGGTGTATTTGCGCACATAAGCCGCCGGGTCTTCTCCGCCGATGTGCACCCAGCAGGTATCCAGCTCACTCATCAATTCCTCGGGCGCGGTCAGACGATAGAGCATATCCAGACCGTACTCCCCATCGATTTTGACAAATTCAAAATCGTGGTTGTGGTACAGCAGCTGCATTCCCATACGGCGGCAGACGCTACCGATGGATTTGATTTGTTCCACTGTCTGTGCAAAACCGGATGTGCCGGGACGCAGCTCCTCGGGTAAATAGGGAATGGCAATATAACGGCATCCGATGGTTTGATATACGGCTGCTGTCCCTGCCGGGTCTTTTGCCAGCTCCGCCAGAGGAACATGCGCGGAAACAGGTTGCAGCCGGATTTCTTTCAGAAAATCGCGGATGACCGCAGGATCTCTGTCGAAAAGCCCGGCAAATTCAACGCCGTCATAGCCAAGTTCCTTTACTTCTTTAATGGTGCCAAAAAAATCCTCTTCCATCTGTTCCCGGACAGAGTACAGCTGGAGGGCAATTGGTAGCGGCATAACGGGGATTCCTTTCCGTAGACCGACAGACGCCGGTTTTATTCGGTGACATCATCGTCGTTGGCGATACCTAAAAATCTTTTGATTAAATCAATGATAAAATTGATTGCGCGATAGACATAGTTAAGAAGATTTTGAACAGCCTGACTCATATAAATAGCCTCCTATTTTTATAGTTATCCTTATTTTAACAGATTTTGCTGCGATTGGCAAGGCATTTTTATAAATTTTGGGCAAAAAAGATGCAATGCTTGCGCGGAAAACCGGTTTTTATGTATCATAAAGAGATTTTGACATATTCGCTTGAAAAAATCGGATAATACCTGTATAATAAATGTGATGAAACAGCAGGAGTGTATGGCGTATGGAACAGGCGTTGGCGGAAAAAAGGGTTCGCGAATTGCGAGAGATGCTGAACGAGTACAGCTATCAATACTATGTGAAAAACGAGAGCGAAATTTCTGATTTTGAATACGACTCCCTGATGCGGGAATTACAGCAGCTGGAAGAGCAATTTCCTGCCTTGCAGACGACTGATTCGCCTACGGTGCGCGTGGGTGGCGAGGCGGAAAGCCTGTTTACGCCGGTGGAACACACGGTGGTGATGGAAAGTTTGCAGGATGCCTTTTCGGAGGGGGAGCTTTGGGAGTTCGACCGGCGGGTGCGGGCGGTTTGTCCGCAGGCGTCCTATGTGGTGGAACAGAAAATAGACGGGCTGTCGGTTTCGCTGGAATACCGGGATGGCGTATTTGTGCGCGGCTCCACCCGCGGCGACGGTCGTGTGGGCGAGGATATTACCGAAAACCTGCGCACGGTGCGCACGGTTCCGCTGCGGCTTCGGAAAGCTTTGCCGTATCTGGAGGTGCGCGGTGAGGTGTATATGTCGCACCGGTCCTTTGCGGAATTGGTGAAGCAGCAGGAGCTGAACGAGGAAAAAATTGCCAAAAATCCCCGCAATGCCGCTTCCGGCAGTCTGCGGCAGAAGAACGCCGCCATTACGGCTCGGCGCAAACTCGATATTTTTGTTTTCAATGTGCAGCAGATTGCGGGGGAAACGCTGACCGCACACGCCCAGTCGCTGGCATTTTTACAGTCCCTGGGCTTTGTAACCGTGCCGGTTTTTCAGCGGTGCCAGACCATGGAGGAAGCCATTGCCATCATTCACAAGATTGGCGACGGACGCGGCGCACTGCCGTTTGATATCGACGGCGCGGTGATTAAGGTGGATGATTTTGCCCAGCGCAGCCTGTTGGGCAGCACCGCCAAATTTCCGAAATGGGCGATTGCGTTTAAATATCCGCCGGAGGAAAAGGTGACGACTCTACGGGATATTGAAATCAATGTGGGGCGCACCGGCGTATTGACGCCAACGGGCATTTTTGACCCGATTACTCTGGCGGGCACAACGGTCAGCCGCGCCACGCTGCACAATGAGGATTTTATTCGGGAAAAAGATATTCGCATCGGCGACCGGGTGGTTCTGCGCAAGGCAGGGGATATTATTCCCGAGGTGCTGCGGGTTGAGACGCACGCGGCAAATTCACAGCCCTATCACATGCCGGTCATCTGCCCGTCCTGTGGCGGAAAAGCGGAACGGGATGAAACCGAAGCGGCGGTGCGGTGCATCAATCCGGACTGCCCGGCGCAGCTTTTGCGCAACTTGATTCATTTTTGTTCCCGGGACGCGATGGATATTGAAGGGCTTGGCGAGGCGCTGGTGGAAAAATTTGTTGCCGCCGGATTGCTGCACCACGCGGCGGATATTTACCATTTGCAAAAAGAGCAGATTGCCGCTTTTGAGGGACTGGGCGAAAAAAGCGCGGATAATTTGCTGTCGGCCATTGAAAAATCCAAGCAGAACGATGCTTCCGATTTGCTTTATGCGCTGGGGATTCGCCATATCGGAAAGAAAGCTGCGGCGCTTTTGGCGGAACAGTTCGGCGATGTGCCGTCTGTCATGCAGGCGACCGAGGAACAGATGCAGCGCATTGACGGCTTTGGGGCAATTATGGCCAAGTCGGTATACGACTATTTCCAGCAGCCCCAATCCCGACAATTGGTGGACGAGCTTGCACAGGCAGGCGTAAACATGCGTTATTTAAAGGAGAAAAAGGACGACCGGTTTGCCGGGCAGACCTTTGTTTTGACCGGCGCGCTGTCCCGTTTTACCCGTGAGGAGGCTTCGGCGATTATTGCGTCCTTTGGCGGAAAAACCTCGTCCTCGGTTTCCAAAAAAACAACCTGCGTCCTCGCGGGGGAAGACGCAGGCAGCAAATTGCGCAAAGCGATGGAGCTGGGCATTCGGGTCATCAATGAGGAAGAGTTTGAAAAAATGATTCAGTCCTGAAGGCTATAAGGTGCCGTCATAAAAGGCTTTGCGGAACCAGATATCGTCGGTGGAAAAGGTTTTGCCGTTCAGATAGCCCAACAGACCGCCGTCATCCTGAAAACGGAAGGTGACGGAATAGGAATACAGGCATTGCTTTTTGTAGCCGCCGTATTGTTTGTTCAGCGCATTGGTTCCGTATTTGCCATCGCCCAGCAGCGGGTGCCCGATGGACGCCAGATGGGCGCGGATTTGGTGGGTGCGTCCGGTCAGCAAGTCAACTTGCAGCAGCGACAGCCCGTTTCGATAGTCCAGAACAGTGTATCTGGTTAAAATCTTTTTTGCATCGGGGGCTTTTTGATTGGCGATATAAACGCGGTTTTTGGCGCTGTCCTTGCGTAAATAGCCGGTTAAGGTTTCGGTTTTTTTTGGCATTTTGCCAATTACCAGGCATAAATACAGCTTGGTCAGTTCGCGGTTTTTTATCTTCTCGTTTAATATGCGTAAGGCTTCGGCGTTTTTTGCCGCCAGCACCAGTCCGCCGGTGTTTCGGTCGATGCGGTTGGCCAGCGCCGGCGCAAAGGAATTTTCCCTTGCGGGGTCGTATTCCCCCTTTTCATATAAATAGCGCTGTACAGAGCCAATGAGGGTGCAGATATATTCGCCGTCATCCGGATGGCAGAGCAGACCGGCTTTTTTGTTAAGGATTAAAATATTTTCGTCCTCGTAAAGAATATTCAGCTGCTTTGGGGCTGAGAGAAAATCGTATTTTTTCGTTGTATTTTCCGCGAAAAATTCATCGCTGATGTACATGGCAACCTCGTCGCCCTCCGCCAGTTTAACGGCAATATCCGCCTTTTTGCCGTTCAGCTTAATGCGCTTGGTCCGCAGGTATTTATACAATAGAGATTTTGGCATGGCGGGTACGGTTTTGGCGATAAATTTATCCAGTCTTTGTCCGCTGTCGTTGGCGGAAATATGATAAAGCTTCATAAGCAACCTCGTGAAAATGCTGTTTGGGTGGTGTAGTTTTGGATACGGAGAAAGAAATAGCAACGGTGCCGAAAGAAACGGACATCGATTTGGACGCGATTTTTGACCATTCCGGACACCGGCAGCGGTTAAAAACGTATTACGCAGAAAACGGAATGGACACGCTGCGCGATTATGAAACATTGGAGCTGCTGCTATTTTACGCCATTCCGCGCAAAGATACAAGAGTGATTGCCCGACGGCTTTTGAATAAATTCGGCTCTTTGTCGGCGGTGTTTGACGCATCGGTGTTGGAACTGACCGGTGTAAAAGGCGTTGGTGAGAATACAGCGCTGCTTATACATATGGTGCCGGATTTGGCACGCGCGTATCTGGTGAGCAAAAAGGAAGAAAAGCCGCCACTCAAATCTTTGGACGCCATTCGGGAATATCTGGCGGATTATTTTGTAGGGCGGGATGTGGAGTGCTTTTATCTGCTCTGCTTGGACAATGCCGGTCGTCCGCTGCGGTGCGTGAAACTGGCGGAGGGCGATACCGCCGCAGTGATAGTGAATTTGAAAAAGGTCGGGCTGGAAATCGCCGGTTCCGGCGCATCGGGCATTGTGATTGCCCATAACCATCCGAATGGCGAGGCGCTTCCATCGCAAAGGGATGTTGAGGTAACGGAGAAAATCGCCAATCTTGCCGAGCAGCTTAACGCAAGGCTGTATGACCATATTATTTATTCTGCTGCCGATGCTTTTTCCATGGCGCAAAGCAATCGGTTCTATGCCGGGTTTTTTCGCTATTGATTGCAGCGTCCAAAACGAAAATGGTATAGATGGTCTCAAATCAAAAATAGCTCCTGCCAGTCACGGACAAGTACCGAGCCTGTGCCGGAGCAAAGGATATTTACAGGGAACTGTCGCTTCGGTTTTTTCGGAGCGGCGGCTTTTTGATATACGGATGGCATACCTGTTTGTCGGCAGCGCGTATGGCACGGACTGTCAGCGAATGCCGGAGGAACGGTCTTCTTCGCTGGTTTCGCTGTTTTCGGTGATATAGCGCAGGACTTCTTCGACAGTCGTGAACGCGAGGGCTACCGTGGTATCGGCAGCGCCGTAATACAGAGCGATGCGTCTGGTTGCGCCGTCCGCCACAGCGGCGCAGGGGAAGCAGACATTCGGCACAAAGCCCTGCTGTTCATAGTCCGTCTCCGGGGTCAGCAGGAAGGTTTTGCAGCGATACAGCACCCGGCTCGGCTCGTCCCGGTCGAGAATGGCACCGCCGATGCTGTAGACAAAGCCGTTGCAGGTACCGGTAACGCCGTGATAGAACAGCAGCCAGCCCAAATCGGTTTCAATAGGCGCCGCGCCTGCGCCGATTTTTACATTTTCCCACCAGTTGCCGGAGGGGCTCATTACATGGCGGTGATGTCCCCAGAACTCCATATCCGGGCTTTGGCTCAGAAAGATATCGCCGAACGGGGTGTGGCCGCTGTCGCTTGGGCGGGAAAGCAGGGTATACAGCCCGCCGATTTTGCGGGGGAACAAGACCGCGTTGCGGTTAAACGGCAAAAATGGGTTTTCCAGCTTTTCAAAGTGCACAAAATCGGTGGTTTTTGCCATGCCAATGGCCGCGCCGTAAAAATCCTGACACCAGATGACATAATAAACGCCGTCTACCAGCACAAGCCGGGGGTCGTAGGCATAGCGCAGGGCAACGGGGCTGCCGTTTTTGTCCCGCAGGTCAATGGGCTCTTTTTCAATCTCCCAGCTGAGACCATCTTTGCTCCTTGCCAGAAAAATCAGGGGAATGCCGTTGGTTCTTTCGCCGCGGATGGAGGCGATAAAACCGCCCTGATAGGGCAGAACGGCGCTATTGAAGACGCGGGCAATACCGGTTTGCGGATGGCGGCCAATCACCGGGTTGCCGTCGTAGCGCCAAAGAGGCAGCTCGGATGCGTTTTTCGGTCTATCCTGCCAGGGCAACTGGGGCACCGGCGGTGTGTTAAGCAATTGATACATACAGTTTCTCCTTTATTTAAATGGTCCGGTCTCGGTCAGCAGCGCCACCCGGCGCACCAGGGTGGTTTCGATGCCGGTTTGCCGGCGCATGGTTTCTGCCAGTAAAATCGGGTTGACATTTTTTTCGCTGCCTGCGGGCAGTTCGATGCGCAGCAGGGGCGCGCCGGTTTGTTCCTCGAATCGGTATTCGGACACGCCCTCCAACAGATTGACGGTTTTTACGACACGCTTGCCGTGGGATTTGCCTGTTTTTTCGCAGAAAAGCTCCCCTTTATCCAAAAGCGCCTGTACGGCGGCAGGGTCGGTATGTTCGGCGAAGAAAAACAGGTATTCGGCTTTGGTGATGGCGCGCACCGGCTGCACCGGGTTGTAGCAATCGGTTATTTCAAGCCCTTCGGGCAGAACGGCGTTCAGTTTTTCCATGACCGCCATATTTTTGATATCGCCTACCACGCGGATGTCCATTACATCGTTTTCACTTTCCGCGCCCAGGGGCAGCGGCAGAGCGAAGGTGGCATAGGGGTGCGGGTTAAAGCCTTCGGTGTACCAGACAGGAATATCCGTGCGCCGCAGCGAGCGCAGCATGGCGCGGCTTAAATCCAGATGGGAGATAAACCGCAGGCGGCCGCGTTTGGAAAAGTTAAGCCTTACATCTCGCATCGCAATGTCCTCCGTTCAGTTGATCTGCGCCGCAGCCCGCGCATTGCACCCGGCAATGGGGGGTGGTTTCGGCGCGGTTGGCTTTTTCCGCTTCCCGCTTCAGAAAAGATTTGCGAATGCCGTAATTCAGGTGATCCCAGGGCAGAACTTCCGCATAATCGCGCTTGCGATTCGCATAAAAGGCAGGGGAAAGCCCCCTGTCGCGAAACGCCTGCCACCAGGTTTCCGGTTTGAAATGATCCTCCCAGCTGTCAAAAATGCAGCCGCTGCGCCAGGCGGTTTCAATGACATCGCAAAGTCTTCGGTCGCCCCGCGCCAGTACGCCCTCCAAAAGACTGACATCCGGATGGTGACAGCTGAGGGAAACTTTTCTTGTGGTAATACAGGAGCGCAGATACGCCTGTTTTTCCCGCAGCTGCTCTTCGGTGTCCTGCGCTTCCCACTGGAAAGGCGTAAAGGGTTTCGGCACAAAGTTGGAGGCGCTGACGCTGACCTGCACCGATTTGCCCTTAGGCTTATTGGGATTGTGGTAAAAGGTATCCACCACTTTCTGCGCCAGATCCGCAATGCCTGCCACATCCTGCTGTGTTTCTGTGGGCAGCCCGAGCATAAAGTAGAGCTTGACCGCCGTCCTGCCGCCGGAAAAGGCTTTGCGGGCGGTGGTAAGGATTTCTTCTTCGGAGATATTTTTGTTTATCACATCCCGCAGCCGCTGGGTGCCCGCTTCCGCCGCAAAGGTCAGCCCGCTTTTGCGGATGGAGGAGAGCTTTTCCAAAAGCTCTTCGTCAAAATTATCGATACGCAGCGAGGGCAGGGCGATGTTAATCTTACGCGGATCTGCCCAGGAGAGCAGCTGGTTGAGCAGCGGCTGAATCTGGCTGTAATCACTGCTGGACAGCGAGCAGAGGGAGAGCTCATCATATCCGGTGTTTTCGCAAAGCTGAAGGCTTTGGCGGCTAATCGTTTCCGGTGATTTTTCGCGGATCGGGCGGTAAATAAAGCCTGCCTGACAGAACCGGCAGCCGCGAATACAGCCCCGAAAAATTTCGTGCACCGCCCGGTCAAAGACCGTTTCGGTAAACGGCACCACAAAGTTGTCGGGGTAATAGACATGCTCCAGGTCGGAAACATTGCGCTTATTGACCACGGCGGGCGCGGTTTTTAAGGGAGTGATTTTTTCAACCGTGCCGTCCGCGTAGTAGGAAACATCGTAAAGAGAGGGGACATAAATGCCCTCGATATGGGAGGCGGCTTCCAGAAAAGACGCCTTGTCGCCGCCTTTGCGTTTCCATTCCTTATATAAGTCCAGCAGCTCCATCATCACATCTTCGCCGTCGCCGAGCATAAACAAATCGATAAACGCTGCCATGGGCTCGGCGTTGCAGGCGCAGGGACCGCCGGCAACAACCAGCGGTGAAAGGGACGGGCGGTCTTTGGCGCGGACAGGGATTCCCGCCAGATCCAGCATATTGAGCACATTGGTGTAGCAAAGCTCATACATTAAGGTAAAGCCGATGATGTCAAATTCCCCCAGCGGGTCGCCGCTTTCCAGCGCATAGAGCGGAATCTGGTTGTCCCGCAGAACCTTTTCCATATCGTCCCGGGGGGCGAATACCCTCTCGCACCAGGCGTCGGGGCGGGTGTTGATCAGCCCGTAGAGAATTTTCATGCCCAAGTGGGACATGCCAATCTCATAGGTGTCGGGGAAACAGAAGGCAAAGCGTACATCGACAGCCTTTTTGTCTTTTATTACGCTTCCGGCTTCGCCGCCGGTATAGGCGGCGGGCTTTTGCACCGAGAGCAGGTATTTTTCGATTTGTTGATTCATAAGTGACTCCGTTATGATACCGTTCATTGCTTGCTTTACCAAAGGCAAAACAATCAATGACAGCCTGAATTGTCTTTTTGTAAAGCCAATCCGCCTCGGCGGATTTTGGACTGGGGCTATTGTACCATATTGGCAGAACAAACGCAAGAAGCGCTTTGGACTTTTGCATAAAAGGAGCCCCGCCCCCGGCAGAGGAGCCGGAGGCGGGGAGAAAGGGGAAATTATGAAAAAGCTTTGTCGTTGTTTTTTACAGTGCCATTGTTAAAGGTCGTAAACATTGGAATAGGCGGTGCGCGGCGAGGCGGGAACTGCCTCCTGAGCGACCAGCTCAGCCGTAAAGGTGCTGCCGTCCCGGTAAACGGTCAGGGTAATGCGGCTGCCGCTTTTGTAATTTTTCAGTGCGTTTTTCAGCTCCAAAACCGAAGTAACCACTTCATCGCCGATGGCAGTAATCACATCGCCGGTTTGCAGCCCTGCCAGATCCGCAGCGCCGCCTGCGCCAAGCGCAACAATGTATGCGCCCTGCGGCAGTTGATAGCGCGCGGCAGTAGAGGCGCTTAAACTCTGGCATGAAACGGAAAGCAGCGGCTTATTGCGGGCGTACCCGTATTCCACAATATCGGCGATGATGCCTTTTACATCGTTGATTGGAATACAGAAGGAAAGCCCTTCAATGGTGGAATCGGCATATTTCGAGGTGACAATGCCAATCACTTCTCCGTCCATATTCAATGCCGGTCCGCCGGAATTGCCGGAGTTGACGGCGGCATCGGTCTGGAACATATTGATGGAGCTGTTCTCATCGGAAAGCTCGCGGTTCAGAGCGCTGACAACGCCGCTGGTCAGTGTATAGGACAGCGTTCCCAGAGGGTTGCCGATAATCAGCACCGTATCGCCGACCGACAGCGTATCGGAATCGCCGAGGGTGACGGCATTCAGACGGGTTGCTTCGGTTTTTAATACGGCGATATCATTATCTTTATCAAAGCCGACCAAGGTTGCGGATTTTTCAGAACCGTCAAAAAATGAAACCGTAATGTCACTGCCGCCCTCTACCACATGGTAATTGGTGAGAATATAACCGTCTGGGGATAGAATAAACCCGGAACCGGTGGATTGCCCGATATAGCTTTGCCCGAACAGGGTGTTGGACAGCATGATTTGTGCGGTAACGCTTACCACGGAGGAGGCGGATTCGTTATAAATATCCCGTGCGGTTTTTGCGACTGCCGCGTTGGTGCTGGCCACGGCCGCGGCTTCGCTGCCGGCGATGCTGTCGGCGGCAGTGGTCACGC
Organism: uncultured Eubacteriales bacterium; assembly: GCA_949293815.1. Classification (GTDB taxonomy): domain Bacteria; phylum Bacillota; class Clostridia; order Oscillospirales; family Acutalibacteraceae; genus RGIG2774. Next base: position 18,943 of record CASFEZ010000006.1, read on the forward strand.
GGGCACTTTCGCTGCCGGTGGAATCGGGGGCGGTTTCGGCGGCAATCGTCTGTATGACAGCCGGACGGTATTCGGTTGTTTGGCTGTTCGCAGAGATGGCGGCAGAAGAATCCGAACGGGAGGCTTCGTTTCTTTCAATGGCGATATTTGCCGACAGGGTACCGCTGATGGTGCCTATAACAGCACAAAGCAAACAGAGCGCCGCCGCAAACAGAATCCGATTTTTATTGGCGGTTTGCTTTGCAGTTTTTTGTGCGGAGGAAATTAAAATTGAGTTGCGGTAGTGTTCGGCAGCCGTAGAGGGTTTTGGCGGCTCCGGTGCGGATGGTTTCGGTTGCAGGGGGCGATAATTTGCGCTGTAATCCCGCAGCGGCACCTGTGGGTCCGCCGACGGCTTTTCTTCCGGCGGCAGAATTTCCACCTTATTCTCCTGCGTGCTTTCCGGCGCGGAAAGACAATCGGCTTCTTCCGGATTGCCGCGAGGCGCCGGCTGTTCGTTTGCCATCGGTATCACCACCTTTTGCTTAAAATACATCTACCTTACGGTTTTATTGTAGCATACCCCATAGAAAGAGAGTGTTTAACAGATGTAAACACATTATAAACATTACCGCAAAGAAAAGGTATGTACATATTTTCGCCAAACGGACGACAAAAAAGAGCGCTGCTGTTCATTTTTTTCGCTGTCACACAGCGGCAATGCCGCCGTATAATGTACTACAAAACATTCGGAGGAAGACGAAGATGCGAAGGCGAAGAAAGAATTGGGGCTGTGCAGCGGCGGCGTTTGGGCTGGGACTTCTGATTGCCGTCTGCTTTCCGGAAAAAGCACTGATTGTTATTCTCTCCGCCGTCGTTGTATTATGCGGTTTTTTCCTTTGTAATCGATAAAAAAGAGGGGTCTGCGTCATGAAAGTTGTCGTCATTCAAAGCCCGAAATTGCTCAGCGGTCTGCTGCGGCTGATTTTTGGAATCAAAAAGGAGAAGTGAAACAAAATCTGCGAACCGTTTGGTGCGGTTCGCAGTTTTGCTTTTTTATGATTTGTCACCGGCAAGGGCACGCTCTAACCAAATAGAGCCGATGTCCATGGCGGCATACAGTCCTTTTTTTTCGCTCTTTTTTACAATGCGCTCCCGCGGACGGACATTGGGGTCGGTATTCAAAAGCTGAATAGATACCCGATCCGCCACATCCAAATCTCCGACCTTTTTTGTGGATACGACATTGATTAAAATGACAAACGGGTCATAGCTGTTGCCGTAATAAATGGTATTGCCGCTGCGGACAAGCGGTTTGCCTTTATACATCAAAAACTTTTCTTTATTCTGTTTAGCTGCCAAAGCGTGTTCTCCTCCCGGTTCTCTTATTCGATGGCAAGAAATTCTTTCAGCATGACCTGCAAAAGCTCATCGCGGTCAATATTGCTGATAATATTACGCGCGTTGCGGTGGGTGGTAATATAGGTGGGATCCTCTGAAAGGATATAGCCCACAAGCTGGTTGATGGGGTTATAGCCTTTTTCTGCCAGTGCCTCATATACGGTTGCAACGGCTTTTTTAATTTCCGATTCGCGGCTGTCTCTGAGATTAAATTTAATCGTGCGTTCGTTCACGGATGCCACCTCCTTATACTTTCCACTTTATTATACATGTTTTTTCTTGTAAATGCAAGATCCTATTGAGATTTTTATATTTTGCGCCGGAGAAGTTTGACGAAAGGGGATGTTATTGCTGACAAAAGGGGGATTTTTTGGTATACTGAAAGCGGGTAAGTGCGTTTTTTATGGCGATGAAAATAATATGGGCGTATGATTCCGGTAATAAAAAAAGAAAGCGCCGATTGCCGAGGAGAGACAAACGGCACTTTCCGTTTATACATTTCCCCGCGAGACGCAACCAGATGGACAAATGTTTGGTCATGGGGGGAGAAATGTCTATGGGAAAACGCAGCTTTGTTTGTATAATCTTTTTCTGATATATGTGAAATTCTTACTACAGAAGTATAACATTTTTACAAATAAAAGTCAATACTATAGATTTAATTGAAGTCATAGATTTGTGTATAATTTAACCTATTACTGCTATGATAGTACAGGGTGTTGATATGGCAGTAGATTTCAGGGCGATTGGGCAGCGAATTAAGCAGAAACGGCAGGCGCGCGGGATGACCCAGGAAAACCTTGCCGAAGCGCTTGCCTGCTCGGTCGGCTACATCAGCAATATGGAACGCGGAACGACCAAAATCAGCCTTACCACGCTGGCGAAAATTGCGGACACGCTGCATTGCGATTTGGGGGAGCTGGTCGTTGGAACTTCCATGCGCGGGGAACATTATTTAGATTTTGAATTTGAAGAAATCATCAGCACTTTAGATGAGAAAGAAAAACAGATGCTTTTGCATTTGCTGAAAACCTATATCAGAAATCGAGATGTGTAATATCGCATATATGGCGGCAACCAAACGGCTGTCGCTTTTTGACTGCGCGATTCTGCCGGAAATCGCTTGTATTTCAGGGGCTGAATATGGTAAACTGTAGCGGCGAACAAAACAAATAGCAGAAAGGGCGAGGCGGCATTGAAAATGCCAACGGAAAAAAAGAAAGGACATAACCGATATTTGACGTTGTTTTTCACCTTTCTGAAAATCGGTGCGTTTACATTCGGCGGCGGGTATGCCATGATTGCGCTGTTGGAAAGCGAGCTGGTCAGCAAAAAAAAGTGGATTGGCAAAGAGGAATTTTTGAATGTAGCCGCCATTGCCGAATCCACGCCCGGACCGATGGCGGTAAACAGCGCGACCTATATCGGGTACCAAATCGCGGGCTTCCGGGGCGCTGCCGTTGCTACAACGGCGGTGTGTATTCCGTCCTTTGTGATTATCTATTTGATTTCGCTGTTTTTTAATCAGTTTCTGGCGCTGGAGTATGTGGGCTACGCCTTTCGCGGCATTCAGGCGGGCGTGATTTATCTGATTCTTTCCGCCGCCTGGCGGATGCTCAAAGAGGTGGAGCGCAAGGCGCTGCCCATGCTGCTGTTTATCGGCACGGCGGCTGCCATGATTCTTCTGACGGTGTTCGCGGTGGATTTTTCCTCTGTTTATTATATTCTGATTTGCGGTGTGATCGGCCTTATGGCATACGGGGTGCGCCGGGCGGCAACCAGGAAAAAGGAGGACGGCGCAAAATGATTTTTGTAACGCTGTTCCTTACCTTTTTGAAAATCGGCGCGGTGTCCTTCGGCGGCGGGTACGGCATGATTTCCCTGATTCGGGAAGAGGTATTGTCCCACGGCTGGCTGGATGAAGCGGACTTTTTGAACTTTATCGCCGTTTCCGAGTCTACGCCCGGACCGCTGGCGGTGAATATGGCGACCTTTATCGGTTCGTCTCAGGGGGGCTTTTTGGGCGCGCTGACGGCAACTTTGGGCGTGGTGCTGCCGTCTTTTATCATTATATTGCTGATTGCGGCGGCGATGCGCAATTTGCTGAAATACGCCGGGGTACAGGCGTTTTTGGGCGGTGTGCGCCCCTGCGTAGTGGGGCTGGTGCTGGCAACGGCGCTGACGATGGCGATGCAGTCCTTTTTGGGGCTTGCCACGGTGACGAGCCCGCTTTCGGTGGACTGGAGAGGACTTTTGATTTTCGTCGTTATCGCCGTATTGGCATTTGCGGTAAAAAAGATTCGCAAAAAAGAGCTGTCGCCGATTTTGATTATTATCATCTGCGCCGGGTTGGGCATGATTTGCTATGGCATAAATTGAATCCTGCCAAAAAAACCGTCTGTTCTTTACGAAACAGGCGGTTTTATTGCTGTATTTAACAAGGTGCCGTATTGCTTTCGGCGTTCTGACGCGCGAAAAAATGCTCAGCTCAGCTCCAGCATGCCGTGGTAAAGGTGATAGTAGATCCCCTTTTGGCGAAGCAGCTCCTGATGAGGTCCGCGTTCGACGATTTGCCCGTTTTCCAGCACCATAATGGCATCGGCATTGCGCACGGTGCTCAGACGGTGGGCAATGACAAAAACGGTACGCCCTTCCATAAGCCGATCCATCCCTTTTTCAATCAGCGCTTCGGTGCGGGTGTCGATAGAGGAAGTGGCTTCGTCCAAAATTAAAACCGGCGGATCCGCTACGGCGGCGCGGGCGATGGCCAAAAGCTGGCGCTGCCCCTGCGAAAGGTTGGCGCCGTCGGCGGTGATGGGTGTGTCGTACCCTTTGGGCAGACGGCGGATAAAGGAGTCGGCGTTGGCGATTTTGGCGGCGGCGCGCACCTGCTCGTCGGTGGCGTCCGGGTTGCCGAAGCGGATATTGTCGGCAATGGTACCGGTAAACAGATGGGTATCCTGTAGCACAATCCCTAAGGAACGGCGCAGGGATTCTTTTTTGATATCGCGCACATCAATGCCATCGTACAGCACTGCGCCGCCCTGCACATCGTAAAAGCGGTTAATGAGATTGGTAATCGTGGTTTTCCCCGCACCGGTTGAGCCAACAAATGCGATCTTCTGCCCGGGTTTTGCATACAGGCTGACATTTTTCAGAATGGTGCGCTCAGAGGTATAGCCAAAATCCACCTGTTCAAAGCGCACATCCCCCCGCAGCGGGACAGTGCTGCCGTCCGGCTTTGTCCAGCCCCAGTGGGCAGGCGCGTTATCCGCTTTCGGCAGGGCCGTCAGTACCACCTGTCCTTCGTCGGTTTCTGCCGGCTGGCGGATGGCATTAAAAACCCGTTCCGCGCCTGCCATGGCGGCCAAAAGGAACTGGCTTTGCTGGGTGAACTGGTTAATGGGAGCAGCTGCCTGCCGCACAAACACCAGATAGCTGGCAATGCTCCCCACATCCAGTGTGCCGTTCATGGCCATCATGCCGCCCAAAACTGCCACAATGGCGTAATTGACATAGGATAAACCCACCACCGCGGGCACCATGCCGGCGGCAAAGGATTGGGCGCCGGTGCCGGCTTTTCGCAGGTCTTCGTTTTTTTGGCGGAAAATACGCAGGTTTTCTTCCTCGTGATGGAATACCTGAACGACCTTTTGACCGCGTATCATCTCATCGATATATCCGTTCAAGCTGCCCAGGCTTTGCTGCTGGCGGGCATAATAGGTTTGGCTGCGGCGTGCGCTGAACCGGATATAGGCGAACATGACCACATAACAGACCAGCACCAGCAGCGTCAGCTTCCAGTTCAGTAAAAACAGAATCAGAAGCGTGCCGACCATCTGAATAAAGCTTTGTATCACCATGGCAAAGCTGTTGTTCAGCGCATCGGAAATGGTATCGATATCATTGGTAAAATAGCTCATGATGTCGCCGGTTTGGCGCGTATCAAAATAACGCAGCGGCAATGTCAGCAGATGGGAAAACAAATCGCGCCGAATGTCAAACAGCACCTTTTGTGCCGCGTTGACCATCAGGCGGGTATAGCCCAGGGAGGCCAGAACACCGGAAAGATAAATGCCTGCCGTTATCAGAACGCCGACCAGCAAATCCCGCCAATCGCCGTCTACCAGGAAATTGACCACCGGACGAATCATATAGTTGCCCAACAGGTTTGCCAGCGCACTGACGCTCACAAGCAGCGCGACAGCGAGCAGCAGGAATCGGTGACGACCGAAATAGGTCAGCAGCGTGCGCAGGGTAAGGGAAAAATTCTGGGGCTTTTTACCGCTGAATTGTTTCATGCTTCATCTGCCTCCTCTCGTTTCATTTGGGAGGCGTATATTTCCTGATAGACAGGATCCGATTCTAAAAGGCTTTTGTGGGTGCCCACGGCATGAATGCGTCCGTCCTCCATGATAACAAGGCGGTCCGCCTGCATCACCGATGTCAGACGCTGGGCAATGATGATCTTGGTTACATTTTTCAGCTCATACAGGGCAGTGCGGATTTTATGTTCGGTATCCGAATCCAGCGCGCTGGTTGCGTCGTCGAAAATCAAAACTTTCGGCTGTTTTAAAAGGGCTCGGGCAATGCAGAGCCGCTGCCGCTGACCGCCGGACAGATTGACGCCGCCCTGAGAGAGCATAGCGTCAAGCCCCCCGGGCAGCTTTTGCAGGAATTCGTCTGCCGAGGCGGTGCGGCAGGCTGCCCAAAGGGTTTCATCGTCCGCCTGTGGATTGCCCCATAGCAGGTTCTCGCGTACTGTGCCCGCAAACAGAACATTTTTTTGCAGAACAATGCCCACTGCGTCCCGCAGCGCGTATAAATCATATGCTTTTACATCCGTTCCGCCGACCAGAACCGTGCCTTCCGTAGCATCGTACAGGCGGGGTATCAGCTGCACCAGGGTGGATTTTGCGGAGCCGGTTCCGCCTAAGATACCAATGGTCTGTCCGGCGGCAACGGAGAGATTGACATGGGACAGCGCGTATTCTTTGGCGCCGGCATGGTACTTAAAGGAGACATCGCGCAATTCGACACTGCCATCGGCAATTTCGGTTTTGCCGTTTGGCGGAGAGGTCAGCACCGGATCCTCGTCTAAAATTTCACTGATGCGCCTTGCGCTGGCAAGCGAGCGGGTCAGTAAAAGGAAGACATTGGAAATCATCATGAGGGAATTCATGATTTGGAACACATAGCTTAAAAAGCCGGTCAGATCTCCGACTTGCAGCGAGCTGTGAAGAATCATGTCGCCGCCGAACCACATAATCAGAACCACAGCCGTATACATAACCAGCTGAAAGGCAGGCATGTTCAGGGTGGCGGTGCGGAAGGTTTTTTTACTGGTTTCGGTTAGATTTTGGTTCACCTCGTCAAAAACTTCCGCCCGGTTTTCTTCACGCACAAAGGCTTTGACGGCGCGAATGGCGGTTACGGTTTCCTGAACGGTGTTGTTCAGCCGATCCATTGCCTGTTGCAGGCGGGTATAAAGGGGGGCTATTTTACGCACAATCAAAAAAAGCAGACCGCTCAGCACGGGCGACAGCACCAGAAAAACCAGTGAAAGCCGGGGATTCATCCAAAAAGACAGCGCGACGCCTAAAATCAGCATCACAGGACCGCGAATCAGGGGGCGGAAGCCGCCGTTGATGGCGTTTTGCAGCACGGTTACATCCGTAGTCAGGCGGGTGATGATAGAGGCGGTTTCAAAATGGTCGAGGTTCGCAAACGCATAGCTTTGCAGCCGCTGGTATTGCGCTTGCCGCAGATTCGCGCCCCAGCCATACGCCGCCCGCGCGGCAAAGCGAGCATATAAAAGCCCGGTTGCCAGCGATAGAACCGCGCAAAGCGCCATCCAAAGACCCCGCCGAAAAATATAGCTTAGATTGTGTTCCGCAACGCCGACATCGATGATATCTGCCATCAGAACCGGAATAACCAGCTCAAAGGCGGTTTCCGCTGTAATCAACAGCGCGCCGATCAGCATATCCGCACGGTATTTTCCCAGATATGACAGCAAACGCTTGAGAGATGTCAAAGCACTCCCTCCTCATGCCATAAAAATTAACTTTATTATAGCAAATCGGAGGATATTGTCAAGAAAACCGGGCGCCCTACGGAAAATCAGTGAAATTTAGCAGTATATCCGTTCGCTTAGATGCTTGCTTTGGCAGGGGCGTGTTTTTAGCCGCGCTTAAACATTTGAGCGGAGCGAACGCCGTATTTGCGTGTATACTATTTTTTGCGGTAAGTAACATAAGAAGGGTATGGTGAGCGGTATCAGGGAATGCGGGAGGTAAAGGCAACGGCTTTGCCGAGTATGCGAATTTGATCGGTGTCTTTTTCATTGAAAAACAGGTTCGGAAAGCTCGGATTGGCTGCGCGCAGCTCCAACCGACCGGCATGTCGGTAAACGCGCTTCAGCGTTGCCTCTTCGCCAATCAAAACCGCTGCGATTTCGCCGTCATCGACCATCGGCTGGCTGCGGATATAGACAATATCGCCGTCATGTATGCGGGCGTTGATCATGCTTTCGCCTTTGCAGCGCAGAGCAAAATCGGCGCGCACGCCGTCCGGCACGGTAGTTAGGGAGCTGTCGTTTTTTTCTGCCAGAATCGGTTCGCCGCAGGCGATAATGCCCAGCAGGGGAACGCGATTCGGATTTGACCGGCAGGGACTTTCCGTTGGCTCGGCTGTTTCGGCGCAGTGGGTGTTTCCCAAAAGCGCATCCACGCTGACACCGAAATACGAAGCCAGGCGCAGCAGCATCTCCGTATTAGGCTGCCGGTCTCCTTTTTCGTAACTGATATAGGTGGTATAGGGTATGCCCAGCTCACGCGCGGTTTGGCGCATATTTTGTTTTTTTGCCAGGCGAAATGCTTGCATCCGATTCATATGGTTCTCCTTTATATGCTCTTATCTATAGTATTACACAAGATGAGTATTATTTCAAGTATACCTTTTGAAAAATACACGATTTGTGCATATTAAACAGAACAAATGTTCTTATTTTGGGCATACTGTCTATTGACTTTTGGAAAAATTAGGATTATAGTATAGCTGTACTCGACTTGAGTACACCGTTTTGTCGTAAGACAGTAAGATAGGAGGGGGTATGATGCATTATCCCATTGTTGAAAAAGAGAGGGTAAAAAACCATTTGTCCATTACCGAGCTGACCCGTCTGCTGGGCGTTAGCCGAAAAACATATTATAATTGGCAGGAGCGGGGCTGTATGAATGTGAAATATGCCGCCCGTCTGCTGGAAATCTTTCGTGTTGCGCCGGCGTATTTATTCAGCAACCTGCTACAGGATGAACCGCCGGATGCGGTGGGGGAGGATCATGTCGAAAATTAAAACCATATTGGAAAGCGGGCGCCGCACCGACGCGCTGATTCAAAGTGATTTGGAAGAGCTGAGCCGCCTGCGCGCCATGCTGACCGCCATACCATCGCCAACGCTCGGCGATAAAGTGCAGTCCTCGCGAACAGGAGATGGATTTACCGCTTTGCTGGATCGCATCATGGAAACGGAAGCGCGTATCAATGAGGAAATCGATATGTTTTTGGCGCGCAAGGAGCAGATTCGCGGTCTGATTGCTTCCCTGTCTGTGCCCGAAGAGCAGCTGTGCTTGAAGCTGCGGTATATCGACGGCGATTCCTGGGCGGTGATTGCAGAAAAAATGGCTTATTCCGAACGGCAGATTTACCGTTTACATGATAAAGCGCTTCGCCGGTTGGATCAGCAGGATGCGGTTGCCAGTTCGGAATTTTTGCGCAGCCCGGCGCAGGACCGGCGGCAGCCCTCACATTATTCATATTTTCACAAGTAAAGGATATTTGCAAAGCTAAAACCTGTACCTGTCGGTGCAGGTTTTTTGCATGAAGCGGTCGTCTGAAAAAATCATAGTACAAATATAAAATTTTATTTTTGGTGAAAATTAATATTGACAAATGCGAGTATGACCATATATAATGACATTGCAAATATCCGTTTTTAGATTTTTAAACAGCAAGGAGGCTTTTCTATGAGAAAATGTTTGACTGCGGCTGCGGCAGGGCTGCTGGCGTGTTATTTCGCGTTTTGTTTTGTTTTTGCCGCCGACGGCGCGCTTAGGGGGGATGTGGATCAAAACGGACGGGTGAATACCTCGGATGCGCGGTCGATTTTGCGGCATGCGGTTTCGCTGGATTCGCTGCCGGAGGAAATGGTGACATTTGCGGATGTGGACAGCGACGGCTCTTTGAAAACCGCCGATGCGCGGCTGGCTTTGCGCATGGCGGTGGGACTGGAAGAGCTGTTTACCATGGACGAGGTGTACCATGCGCACGCCTATGTGGAGCTGGAACGCACGGACGAAACCTGTACTGCTGACGGGCAGCGGTTATTGCGCTGCCAGGTTTGCGGCAAGGAAAAAACTGAGGTGCTGCCGGCGCGGCATATCTATCAGGATGCTACCTGCACCACCCCGCGCACCTGTACGCGCTGCGGCGCTACGACCGGTTCTGCCCTGGGGCATACCACCGGTTTGGGGATCTGCGGCAACTGCGGTCAGGAAATTCTGGATTTGATGGACGAAATGGATGCCGTTTTGAGCCAATACAACAGTGCGGTTGAGTATATTGATATGGCCTATGGAGCCTTGGCGTATGGCGATTTGGCACAGGCGCGGTCTTATTATAACCAGGCAGGCGCTGCGTATGCCGCTGCGGCAGAATGCTGCGGTTCCTATTGGGAATTTCAGACAATTAAGCCGCTTTTGACGCAATTGTCTTCTACGATCTATTCGATGAGTCAGTCGATGGGCCTTTCCCAGGCGCATGTGGATGCCTTTAATGGGTATGTTGATCAGTATGTGGCGCTTATCGAGTCCTTCCAGACGGAAGTCATCAATCGCTGGGGCGATTATTATTACTTCGAGGAATAAGTCATTTCGTTCTTTAAATAAAAACACAGAAAAGCCGCCCCCGGCTGTAACGCCGGGAGCGGTTTTTTGTGCAGAGAAAGAGGAAGCAGCGTTTATTCTACCCCCACAACGGTATAGCCTGCTTCGGTAACGGCGGCGCTTAAAACATCGTCGGCAACCTCTTTGCTCAGGGTGACGGTGGCTTTTTTAGCTTCTACATCGGCTTCGGCGCTGCTGACGCCGTCGATGGCGTTCAGGGCGTTTTCGACATGCATTTTGCAGTGATTACACATCATGCCGTCAATTCTTAATGTTTTTGTCATGGTATTATTTCCTTTCTGCTTTATATGATGGTTTTCATCCGCCGATTTTTCGGCGGTGGATGACGCAGGAGTGATGGTAATGGGGCAGGTGTTATTTATGCAGGCGTTTGCGCTGTCAGACAAAGCGGGTGCGGCAGGTGTATTTGTCTCAGAAGCTGTCGCCTCGGACGCGGCTTTATGTTTTGGCTTAAAAAAGCGCAGCCGCAGCGCATTGGTGACCACCGAAACCGAGCTCAGGCTCATGGCGGCGGAGGCAATCATGGGGCTCAGGGTCAGATGAAAGAATGGGTACAATACACCGGCTGCCAGGGGGATACCAAGGGCGTTGTAAAAGAACGCCCAGAACAGGTTCATTTTGATGTTTTTCATAACCGCCCGGCTCAGCTCGATGGCTGTTACGGCATCCTCGAGGGAATCTTTCATCAGCACCAGGTCGGCGGAGTCGATGGCGATGTCCGTGCCCGCGCCGATGGCGATGCCGATATCCGCCGCCGTCAGGGCGGGGGCATCGTTGATGCCGTCGCCGATCATGGCGACTTTTCTGCCCTCTTTTTGCAACCGGCGAATCTGCGCCTCCTTGTCGGCGGGCAGGACTTCGGCGATAACTTCGTCAATCTCCAATTCCCGGCGCACCGCCTCGGCAGCCAGTTTGTTGTCGCCGGTCAAAAGCACCACCCGAATGCCCATTTCATGGAACCGGGGGATGGCGCGGCGGCTGGTGGGGCGGATGGTATCCGCCAGCGCGATAACGGCGGCCAGTTTGCCGTCCATGGCAAATAGAATCGGGGTTTTGCCCTCGGCTGCCAGCCGTTCCATTGCTTGCAGCGCCTGGGTATTCGTATCGGTTAAAAGCCCGGCTTCGCGCATCAGGCGGGCATTGCCGGCGGTGATGGTTTTGCCGTCAATCTCGGCGGTAATGCCTTTGCCGGAGGTGGAGGAAAAATTCTTTGCTTCCGGCAAGGATAGACCACGGCGCTGCGCTTCCTTTACAATGGCGAGCGCCAGCGGATGGGCGCTGCCCTGTTCGGCGGCGGCAGCCGCACGCAGAAGGTCGTTTTCGCGCATGGACGTATCCAGCGGCAAAATATCGGTAACCGACGGGTCGCCGGAGGTGACCGTACCGGTTTTATCCAAAACAACGGTGTCCACATGGTGCAAATTTTCCAAGCTTTCGGCGGATTTTATCAGAATGCCCAGCTCCGCCGCCTTGCCGGTACCGACCATAATGGCCACCGGCGTGGCAAGCCCCAGCGCGCAGGGGCAGGAGATGACCAACACCGAAACCGCATTGGTCAGCGCAAAGGAAAAGCTCTGTCCGGCAATCAGCCAGACCACGGCGGTTACAAGGGCGATGGCCATGACAATGGGCACGAATACGCCGCTGACCTTGTCGGCAATGCGGGCAATGGGGGCCTTGGTGCTGCCCGCTTCATCCACCAGGCGGATGATTTTGGCAAGGGTGGTGTCCTCGCCCACCTGCCGCGCTTCGTAGCGGAACGCGCCGTTTTGGTTGACGGTAGCGGAAATGACGGTATCGCCGACGGTTTTATCCACCGGGATGCTCTCGCCGGTAATCGCGGACTGATTGACCGAGCCGCTGCCTTCCACAATCACGCCGTCTACGGGAATGCTGTCCCCGGGACGAATAATAACAATATCACCGACGGCGACCTGTTCGGAGGGAATGGAAATTTCCTTGCCGCCCCGCAGCACATTGGCGGTTTTGGGCGCCAAATCCGCCAGCTGGTCGAGGGCGTCAGAGGTTTTGGCCTTGGAGCGGGATTCGAGATACTTGCCTACGGTGACCAAAGTTAAAATCATGGCTGCGGATTCCAGATACAGCGCGTGCATATAGCTGTGCACCGCGTCCAGATTGCCGTGACCGGCGGCATAGGCGGCGGCCAATGTCACATAAATGCCATAAAGCAGCGAAGCCCCCGAACCGACTGCCACCAGCGAATCCATATTGGGGGCGCGGTGCCAAAGCGCCTGAAAGCCGGATATATAGAATTTGCGGTTGATAAAGACCACAAACAGGGTGAAAAGCAGTTGGAGAATGGCGGACACGGTAAAGTTTTCGGCGCCGAGCAGAAACGAGGGCAGCGGCAAGCCGAGCATACCGCCCATGGAAAGATACATCAGCGGAACCAGCAGGATAACAGAGGTGATAAGCCGGTTCTTCATCTGCTTTTGCTCCGTTTCCGCCCGCTCCCGCCGGCTGTTCCAGCGTGAGCGCAGACCGTTTTTTTCGACTGCGGGCGCGGCAGCGGCGGCGGGCGACGCGCCGTAGCCGATTTGAGTGACGGCGGCGATGATGGCGCCGGTATTGGTTTTCTTTTCATCGTAGGACACCTGCATGCTGTTCGCCAGCAGGTTCACATCCACCGTTTCCACACCGTCCAGGGCGGAGACCTTGCGGGTGATATTTGCCTGGCAGGCGGCGCAGGTCATGCCGGTAATATCAAATTTTTCCGATTGCATGTACTCACCTCATTTGAGTTTTTTGATTAAATCCACCGCTTCATCGATAATATCGGTATTGCCTTTTTGGATTTCCTCCACCACACAGGTCTGCATATGCTCCTGTAAAACCTGATAGCCCAGCGCTTGCAGCGCGCTTTCGATGGCGGCTATCTGAATTAAAATGTCCTTGCAATAGCGGTTTTCATCGAGCATGCGACCGATGCCCGTGAGCTGACCGGATATACGGTTCAGCCGGTTTTTTAAGGCGCGGACGGTTTCTTCCTCCCGGGGCGTGTTTTTGGTATGGTGACAACAATTCTCCATGGGAATCGCTCCTGTATTTTTTATACGGCTCTGTGAGTGAATACCCCCATAGGGTATTTTGCCTGTTGTTATTATATACCCCTACGGGGTATTTTGTCAAGGGGTGGATTTCATTTTTTTTGCAAAGGTGATATGTGTCTATCGGTATTCTTTGTATATAACTGCGGAATATGAAAAGCAACCGCTTTTCGGTTTTTTCCGAAAGGCGGCTGCCCGGTAGGCTGGTGTTGAAAATCATCCCCAGGTGAAATTTTCTTTGCCGGCGCCCAGTTCAAAATGGGCTTTGGCGATGCCGAGATCGACTTTGGTATAAAAGCCCGTACCGGCTTTTGCGGTGACCTTTTTCCCGTCCAGGGAGAAGGTAAATTTTTGCTGGTTCATGGCAGTGGGCGCAAGCAGCGCAGCGTTGATGCCGTTTTGGAACCACTGGGGCGGGTTTTCTGCGGTGTGCATGACCTGTTCGGCGGTTTTGCCCCGGTGAGCTGTTCCCGCTGTTGCGCCGTAGCCGATGGCAATGACCAGCACACATTTTTCGTTTTTATCTAATGTATATGCCGCCTTGCTTTTGCTGTAGGTCAGCGCCACCCAGCAGGTGTTCAGCCCCAGCGTTTGCGCCATAAGGACGATTTTTTCGCCGTAATAGCCCAGCTTTTCGTCCAGGTTCGCCCCCTTGTTGCCCACCAGCGCAATATAATTGCGCACGCCGGAAAACTTGCCGTAGTGCGCCATGCGTCCGGAAAAGGCCTGGGGCTCGTTCAAAATGAGCTGGATATTTAGACCGCTTTCCCGGTTGCATTGGTCGATATATTGCTTGAGGTTTTGCAGCACCTCGCCCTCAATGGGCTGCGGGGTATAGGTGCGCACCGAATGGCGCTCGCGCATGGCTTGTAACAAATCCATGTTTGTTCCTCCCTTGATAAGAAAAATAGGAAAGGTCTTATGTTCTGTTTTAGTATAGCATATTTTTTTGGCAATGGAAAGAGATGGCGGCAGCTTCTTTCTATTTTATATCGCAAACAGCCCCGCCGCAGAGAAACGGCGGGGCTTAAAAGCATGCTGTCAGGTTTCGTCATTGCCAAAGGTTGCCAGTCCGACGGCCACGCGGAGAATCAGGCGGGCGTCGGCGGAACGGATATGGTCATCCTGATCCACATCGGCGGCAAGGGTTTGGGTAACACTCAGGCTTTCCAGCCCAACGGCGGCGCGCAGAGCAAGCCGCGCATCGGCCGAAGTGACGCTGCCGTCACCGTTTAAATCGCCCAATACATAGGCCGGCTGGGTTGCGGTTGTCGGGGGCTCGGTGGTCGGAACGACAGAGGGGCTGGTTCCGGCGGGTTCCGTAGTAGGTGCTTCTGACGGTTCGGCTGCGGGCTGGGTTGTGGTTGTCGGGGGCTCGGTGGTCGGAACGACAGAGGGGCTGGTTCCGGCGGGTTCCGTAGTAGGTGCTTCTGACGGTTCGGCGGCGGGCTGGGTTGTTGCGGCAGGCGGCTCGGTGTTCGGGGTGCCGGTTGTGGTTGGCAGGGGCAGAACAAGCGTAGCCGCGTACAGGCAGGCGTTGTCCGGCTCGATTTCGATGGCGTCCCACTGTCTGGCAGTTCCATCATAGTATACGGTTTGCAGATTGTCGCAGCCTATAAACGCGCCCTCGTCGATTTTGGTAACAGAGGCGGGAATGGTCACCGTTTGCAGGGCGGCGCAGCTGCCGAATGCATAATCGCCGATCTCCCGTACCCCGTCCAGAAGCGGCGCTTCGGTCAGGTTGACACAGCCGTAGAAGGTGTAGTCGTCAATTTCCCGCAGCGAAGCCGGGAAGGTGACGGCAGTCAAATGGGTGCAGTCAAAGAATGCGAAATCACCCAGCTCTGTCACGCCCTGGGGAATGGTGTATTCGGTCACCGGGCTGCCCGCGGGCATACAGATAAGCTCGGTTTTATTTTTATTGAACAGTACGCCGTTTTCATCGGTACTATAGGTCCGGTTCGCCTCGTCCACGGTGAACGAAGCCAGGGTGGCGCAGAATAAAAACGCATCCGATTCGATGTCGGTTACCGTGGCAGGAATGAAGATGGAGGTAATCTCCGCCGCATGGAAGGCATTTGATTCAATTTCGGTCACGGTTCTGCCATTGATCTCGGCGGGGATGGTCACCGCTGCGGCGGTACCGGTATAACCGGTGATGCCGATGGTGCCGTTATCCGCTATCTCATAGGTAAAATCACTGGTGACGGGCACTGTTGTCGGCGGTATGGTCGGCAATTCGGTGGCTTGCTCGGGCACGGTGACGGAGCAGCTTGCGGTAAAGCCGCCCTCTGCGCTGGTAACGGTGATTTCTGTGGTGCCTGCCGCCAGCGCCGTAACCGTGCCGCCCTCCACCGTAGCCACGGCGGGGTTCGCGCTCTGCCAGGTGACGGTCTGGTTGGTTGCGTTGTCGGGCGTAAATACCGGCGTTAAGACAGCGGTTTCGCCGACTTGCAGATGGAGAGCGGTGTCAGAAAGCGCAATGCCGGTCAGCGCCACCGCATAGCGGCGCTCCATGGCAAGATAGGGGTAGCCGTCGTTGACATCTTCCGCCATGCGCCAGGTATTGTCAAAATCCCAGTCTTTATAGGTCTCGCGCATTTTCATGGCCAGGGTGCTTTTGGCGGTGGTGGCGGCGTTGCTGTTGTCTCTGCCGGACAGCTCCCTGTCGTGGAAATTGTTGTGAAAGGTCTTGTCGTCATCGCCGAAGACAGAGATATAGGTGATTGGATAAAAGCCCCGGCTGCCGGTGAAGGTGCCGGCATAGTAGCAGCTGCTGATTTCGCCGCCGCTGGTTTTGCCCGCAATGCCGCCGATGTACGCGGTATAGCTTTGGGTGGTATCGTTTGTGGGGTAGGTATAGGTAAAGTCTACCCGGGAATAACAGTTGCGAATGATCCCCCGGTTGCTTGTAACCAGACCGCCCGCCGTAAATTCGCCGGTTGTCCCTTGGGAACGGCGAACGGTTATAGAGCCCTCCGCTACGCAGTTTTCGATAAGACCCGTATTGCTATTGATGTCACAGAGCAGCGCGGATTCGAGCCTGCTGGGGCGGGAGTTGCTGACGCTTACCTGCCCCGAGACAATCACATTGCGAATTACGCCCCGATTGGAAAAAAAGAGCAGACCTGCCACCTGCGAGGTGGCGGTACCGTCCATGCTAAGCCGGTAGCCGTCCCCGTCAAACACACCGGTAAAACTGGTTTCCATATTATCCCAGGAGGCAGGCAGGGTAATATCGCTGCCCAGCCGATAACAGGCGCCCGGAAAATCATAGATAAAGGAAAGCTCTTCGGGGGTGGTAATGATATAGGGGCTGCTTTCCGTGCCTTCCCCTTCGGGCAGCTCCGCCGCGCTGACCGGCGATAGCAGGAAGCCGGTAAAAAACACGGCAAGGGCGGTTAAAAAAGATAGGATTCTTCGTTTTTTCATCGGATTGCCTCACTTTCATTTTATATTTTGTGTTAAAGTAAGTATATCATAGTTTTGTAAAACTGTCAATTCTGAATAATAAGCAGATACAGGTTCCATACGCTATGATATCGCTAAAGTAAGTATATCATAGTATTGTGAAACTGTTAATTCTGAATAATAAGCAGATACAGGTTCCATATGCTATGAAATCGTTTCGGGGGGGCAAGCTCTTTTAGCCGTTGCGGATAGAAAGCCCCTGTTCGTAGGCGCGCACTTCGGTTAGATAATCCGCCGGTATCCGCTGGCGATGGAGGTATTCCTGCCACACATCACCAAAGGGGGCGGTTTTCAGCGCCTCCTGTAAGACCATCAGCGCGGTCCAGTCGTTGGCGTCCTGCAAATTTTGCAGCGTTTCATTGGGCTGCAACAGGGCGTAAAGCAGGGCTTTTTGCACATTGCGCACGCCGGTAACCCAGGCGGATACCCGGTTGATGGAGGCGTCGAAGTAATCCGTTGCTAAAAAGACCCGATCGAGCGCATCGGCGCGTACAATCTCTTTGGCAATCTCCCTCGTTTCATCGTCGAACAGCACCACATGATCCGAGTCCCAGCGCATGGGACGGGTGATATGCAGGGCAATCCTGTCGTAAAACAGCAAAAGGGAGGAGATTTTATCGGATACCAGCTCAGTAGGATGGTAGTGACCGTTGTCCAATAGGGGCGTAAGATGCCGGGAGGCGGCGTAGCTTAAGGTAAATTCTGCCGAACCGACCGTATAGGCCTCCAGACCGATGCCGAATACCTTGGATTCCAGCGTCACATAGACCTGAGCTTTGTCGTAGGGTACAGATAAAATCTCGTCCAGTGCTTCCAGAAACCGGCGGCGGGGAGCGAGACGGTCGGCGGGATAGTCCTTCATGCCATCGGGGATCCAGATATTCATCACGCAGGGCATACCGGTTTGACGGGCGAAATAGTCTGCAATGACAAGGCAATGTTTACAGTGGTCAATCCAGTACCGCCGTACCGCTTTATCCGGCGAAGAAAGGGTCAGGTTATCCTTGACCATCGGGTGGGAAAACAGCGTGGGGTTAAAATCCAGCCCCAATCCCCGCGCTTTGGCAAAATCCACCCATTTTTGGAAGTGGCGGGGTTCAATGCGGCTGCGGTCGGGTGTTTCGCCGTTTTCAAAAATGGCGTAGCTGGCGTGCAGGTTCAGCTTCTTTTTGCCGGGAATCAGGGAAAACGCCTTGTCCAAATCCGCCATCAGCTCCTCGGGATTGCGGGCGCGGTAAGGGTAATCGCCGGTGGTTTGGATGCCGCCGGACAGCGCGCCGCCGCCGTCGAAGCCAATCACATCGTCCCCCTGCCAGCAGTGAATGGAAACCGGCACCTCGCTAAGGCGCGCGAGCGCCTTTTGGGTATCCACGCCGAAGTGCGCGTATATTTGTTTTGCTTCTTCATATCTGGTCATTAAAAATCCTCCTTGGCAACGCATTGATTGTCTGAATCATCGTTTGATGGCTTATTCTGCAATGGAACACAAAAAAACGCACGGTGTCACTCTTTATCATATCAAAATAGACGCTAAATGTAAAGATTTTTGTATAAAATGACAGCGCTTTATCCGGTAAACCGCACAGCGGGACGAAAGATTTTTTGGAAAAGGTGCCATGATGTCAGGGTTTGACATTGTAAGTCAGGTAGCATCCGGCTATAATGGTAGCATGAAAAACTGAAGAGACAGACAGAAAGGGAATCGCGAAAAGGCGGTTCCCTTTGCGCTTACCCCGCGAGAAGGGGCATTCTACGGTTTTTCATAAAACGGAAAGGGGGAATCAGATGCTGACGGCGAAGCAGCTGCGAGCGGTGGAGCTGCTGCTTGAGGGGAAGATGTCCCTCAAGCAGATTGCCTCTCAGGTCGGCGTCAGCGAATCAACGCTGAGCCGCTGGAAAAAGGACGAGGCGTTTTCCGCCTTTTATGCCCAGGGGCTGCGCCGCGTTTTAAACGATGCTGCCGCCGAGGCGCTCAGAACGGAAATGCAGATTCTGCTGCATTCCGACTCCGACAGCTCCCGGCTTTCGGCGGCGAAGGATTTATTGGATCGCGCCGGCTTCAAGACCCGGGATACGGCGGATAGAAACGCGGACAACCGGCTGCAAATCACCGTTTGCTACGGCGATGCAAAGCATTCGGATAGAAAGCAATGAGATTTTTCGTCCGGTGCATGCCTGCACCAAGCGGTATGTACTGCTGAAAGGGTCTGCCGGGTCGGGAAAAAGTGTGGACACCGCCCAGCAATATATTTTGCGGCTGATGCGCGATGTGGGGCGGAATTTGATTTGCCTGCGCAAATCCGAGGTGACCAACCGGGACTCCACATACGCGGAGCTTTGCGCGGTGATTCACCGCTACGGGCTGGACGATTACTGGAAAATTGGCGCCGAGCCTCTCTACTTGCGCTGTATCAACGGCAATAGTGTGATTTTTCGCGGCATGAACGACGACAAGCAGCGAGAGAAGCTGAAATCCGTTACCTTTCGCCGCGGCAAGCTGACCGATGTTTGGTTTGAGGAGCTGACCGAGTTCAGCCGGGCGGATTTTGAACTGGTGGACGACCGTCTCAGGGGCGAGCTGCCAAAGGGGCTGTTTTATCAGATTAAGGGCACCTTTAACCCGGTCAGCGCCAACCACTGGGTCAAGAAGGTGTTCTTTGATACGCCGGATGAAAATGTGCTGACCCACCACTCCACCTATCGGGACAACCGGTTTATTGATGAGGCGTATCTTATGCGTATGGAGCGCCGCAAACGGCTTGACCCGGAAGGCTACCGGGTGTACGGTTTGGGGGAATGGGGCGAGGTGTCCGGGCTGATTCTGACCAACTGGCAGGTGCGCGACTGCCCCATGGACTTTACCGCCTATGACGATGTGGTCATGGGGCAGGATTTTGGCTATAACCATGCCAACGCGCTGCTGCTGTTGGGGATGCGGGACGGGGATGTGTATATTCTGCGCGAACTGGTGGCAAGGGGCCGGGATACGGCGGAGCTGATTGCCATGGCTGAACAGGCAGGCTTTCCGAAACAGGTCACCATGTTTTGCGACAGCGCAGAACCCGACCGGATACGCATGTGGCGCAAGGCGGGCTTTTTGGCGCAGGGCGTAAACAAGAACGGCGCAAGGGGCTCGGTGAGCGCACAGATTGACTGGCTCAAGCAGCGGCAGCTTTATGTCAGCCCTGCCTGTGCGCATACGATTGGCGAGCTGCGGGACTGGAAATGGCAGTTTGACAGCGTGAGCGGCGCCTACCTGGACGCGCCTGTTGCCCAAAACGACGATGCCATGGCGGCGCTGCGCTATGGGGTAGAAGGCTGGCGGCACGCAAACGGCGGGCTGCAGGTTCTGAAAAGTAAGGGAACGCGCAGCCGCCGGTAGCTGAAAAAAATAAAAGGCGGCAGTCCGCCGCCAAAAAAGGAGTGTATGGGAAGATTCATGGATTGTAAAACAGCGAAGGCGTTTTTGCGCACGCATTTGGTTGGCACTGCCGAGCGTATGCGCCGCTCAGAAACGGCAAAACGCTATTATTTAACCCAGAATGATATTTTATTTGCCCGTCCCAAAGGGGAAGCGGACGCGCTGCGCAGTGCGGATAACCGCATTCCCCACAGCTTTTATCCGCTGCTGGTCAACCAGAAGGCGGCATATCTGTTTGCCGACCCGCCGGTGTTTACCACCGGCAGCGAAAACGCCGACCGGGCGGTGCGAAGGGCTTTGGGCGCATCGTTTGCCAAACAGTGCAAAAGCCTTTGCGTGCGCGCTGCCAATGGGGGGCTTGCGTGGATTCACTACTGGCAGGATCGGGACGGCGCGTTCCGCTATGCGGTTTTGGACGGCGCGGACGCGGTACCGGTGTATTCCGACGATTTAGCGCAGGATCTGGTGGCGGTCATACGGCTGTACCAGAAAAAAGTGGGCGAGAAGACCCGTCGGGTTTATGAAATTTGGGACAGCGAGAGCTGTTCGGCGTTTTCCCACGATGAAAATGAGGATATCGAAAGCGGGCTGCGGGAGGAGCGGCTGTTCGGCAATGGCGCCGGTCGGGACTTTCGCTACCGTCATCCGTTCGGCAGACCGCCCTTTATTCTGTTTGCCAATAACGAGGAGATGCGTACCGATTTGGAAAGCATCAAAAGCCTGATTGATATGTACGACTTAACCTACAGCGGGTTTGCGAATGATTTGGAGGATATACAGGAAGTCATTTTAACGCTTTCGGGCTACAGCGGTACGGATTTAACCGAGTTTTTGACGGATTTGAAAAAATATAAGGTTATTAAGCTGGACGATTGGAATGAAAATTCCGGCGTGGACACCCTGAGCATTGAAATCCCCGTGCAGGCGCGGGAGAAAATGCTGGAGATTACCCGCAAGGCGATTTTTGAGGAGGGGCAGGGCGTAGACCCCCAGCAGACGGATTTCGGCAATGCGTCCGGTGTGGCGCTGCAATTTATGTATTCTCTGTTGGAGCTGAAAGCCGGGCTGACCGAAACGGAATTTCGCTGCGGTTTTGAGCAGCTGGTTCGCGCCATTGGCAGGCTGTACGGCATCCGCCTGGGGGACATCGGGCAGATTTGGACGCGCACCGCCGTGCGCAACGACAGGGAATTGTCGGAAATCGCGGCGGAAAGCACGGGGATTTTGTCCCGTCAAACCGTGATTGCCCGGCACCCCTGGGTGGAGAATCCCGCCGAGGAGATGGCGCGTCTGACAGAAGAGGGGTAATTTTTTATCACCGGCGGTAAGAGCCGCCGTTTATATATATATGAAAAGTACCGCAGCGCGGACGGATGGTTTTCGCGCTTCGCAATACCGGGACTGGCCGGATAACAAGGACAGCGAAAGGAGTATTTCTATGTTAGATTGGGTAGCGCCGATTTTGGGCGAGGCATATTCGCCGGAAACGGAGAAGCAGATTGCCGCTCAAATCGGCAAATCTTTTGTAGCAAAAAGTGATTTTCAGGCAGTAAAAGAGGAAAATAAACAATTAAAGACCACCTTGCAGCAAATGGACGAGCAGCTACAGACGCTGAAAACCGAGGTCGAAGGAGCCGAGGCGCTGCGGCAGTCGCTGCGGGAGCGGGACGAGACGATTCTACAAATGCAGCAACAGGCGGAACAGGATCGCCGCCAAAATGCGGTTTGTACCCGTCTGCGGGAGCTGGGCGTGCGCGACCCGGACTATGTGCTTTACAAAAAGGGCGGCATCGACCGTTTTTCGTTTGACGAACAGGGCAACCCGACCCAGTTGGAGGAGCTGGCGGAGGCGCTTCGGCGCGATCCTGTAACAGAACATTTGTTTATGCCTGCGGCGGGGCAATATGTGCCATCCTCCGGCTCGGCGGTCGTTGTGAATCCCTTTGCCAAAGAGAGCTTTAACTTAACCGAACAGGGCAGGCTGTTGCGGGAAAATCCGGCTGCGGCGCGGCAATTGGCAGCCGCAGCAAAAGTACCGTTATAAAACAAAGTAGGGCGGCGCGCCTGTCCGCCCGCCGAAAGGAGAAAACATGACAGATATTAAAGAAATTATCATTCCGGAGCTGTTTGACCCTTATGTGGTCAACCGTACCAAGGAGCTGTCGGCGCTGTTCCAAAGCGGTATTGCCGCCTCCAACCCGGAGTTTGACCGGCTGGCCTCGGAGGCCGCGCCGATTCATTCCATGCCCTTTTTTGAGGATTTAACCGGTGATGCCGAACCGGTGATTGAGGGCGCGGATTTGACGGCAAAAACCATCAAATCCAATAAGGATGTGTCCACCACCATTCGCCGTGCCAATATGTGGGCTGCCACAGACCTGTCGGCAGCGCTGGCGGGCGCCGACCCGATGAAGGCCGTGGGGGATCTTGTGGCCGGGTATTGGGCACGCGAGCTGCAAAAAGAGCTGATTGCCGTTTTGCAGGGTGTTTTTGGTTCCTACACCATTGATGGGGAAGACGAGGGCGAGGCTACGACCGTTCAGCCTTTGGCGGAGCATATTTTGGATATTTCCACCATGACGGCAGCGGCGTCCCGCCGGTTTTCCGCCTCGGCGTTTATTGACGCCTTGCAGCTTTTGGGCGATGCGCAGGGGGATTTGACCGGTGTGATTATGGATTCGGCAACCAAGGCGTATCTGAAAAAGCAAAACCTGATTGAAAACCAGCGCGATTCCGACAGTGTGGAGTTTTCGACCTATCAGGACAGGCGGGTGATTGTGGACGACGGCTGCCCGGTGGCAAGCGGCGTACATACCGCCTATATTTTCGGCACCGGCGCTATTGCTTACGGCTCGGGCAGTCCGGTGGGCTTTGTTGCCAACGAAACCTCCCGCGACAGCAAAAAGGG
The DNA here is from genome assembly GCA_949293815.1 of uncultured Eubacteriales bacterium. Taxonomy (GTDB): domain Bacteria; phylum Bacillota; class Clostridia; order Oscillospirales; family Acutalibacteraceae; genus RGIG2774. The sequence goes on from CASFEZ010000006.1 coordinate 42,157, forward strand.
TTCCGGCGTAGATTATTTAATCAGCCGCCGTACCTTCCTTTTGCACCCGCGGGGCATCAAATGGACCGATGCGGTCAGGGAGCATATCGAAACGCCGACCCGCGAAGAGCTGGCGTTGGCGCAGAACTGGCAGCGGGTGTATGAGCCGAAACAGATTCGCATGGTGGCCTTTAAGTACTGCATCGACTGATGGAGGTGCGGGGATGAAAAGTGTCATTCTCAGAAAAATTACCGGCGATGCTTACGATGAGTTTGCCTGCTGCTTTGCGCTGGATACGGCAGAGGACATGATTTTGAATTATTGCCATTTAAGTGCGGTGCCGTCCGGGCTTTCCCGCACGGTGTTATCCCTGGCGGCGGATTTGCTGCGCGCCGGGTTGACAGACGGCGGAAGTACGCCCACCGGGATTCATGCGGTAACGGTGGGGGATACCAGAGCGGAATTTAACGAGGCGAATGATTTGCAGGCACTTTTGCAAAAATATGAGACCAGTCTGAACCGGTACCGAAAGGTGGAATTTTCATGAGCTTGGAGCGTATCGCCGGGGCATTTGCCCTGCTGTTTTCGGATACCTGTACGGTGTATGAATACCGGGATACCCGCCGCTCGGACGGTTCCACCGGTTCTGAACTGATAAAAGTTGCCGAGGGGATCCCCTGCCGCCTGTCCTATGATAATATCAAACGGGTGTACCAGACCGACACGGTCGGACACTCCATGCAGACGGTGCGGCTGTTTACCGGAGCGGATGTGGAGATTCTGCCGGGCAGTGTGGTGGAGGTAACGCGGGGCAGCAAGGTGATACGCTATAAAAGCAGCGGCATTCCCGCCATTTACCGCACCCACCGGGAACTGCTGCTGGAACCGGCAAGCACCCAGGCGTAAGGAGGGGAAAGATGGTCAACCAAGCCATTTCCGCCGTTTGCGGGAAATTGTCGGAGGCCTTTGGCTTTCCGGTGTATACCGAGCCGCATATGCAGGGTGTACAGACCCCGGCGTTTTTTGTGACGGCGGACAATTATACTTCAAAGCAATATACCGCAGGCAGGCGCAAAGTCAGTTTTGATATCACCATTCAGTACCTGCCGCCCGATACCGAACGGCGGCGCGAGGATGCGCTGCAAACCGGCGCGAAGCTTGAGGAGCTGTTTGATGCGCTGACGCTGTTTGGCGCATGTGCCCCGTGTTTTCATAAGAAAATAGGGTTCCGTAACTTAACCAGGGGGTTTAATCGGGGATTCCAGGTGACCGATGAGGTGCTGGTCTTTTCGTTTGATATTGTAACTTATGTTTATACCGAGCCCATGGGGGATCCGGCGCTGATGGAAGCGCTCAAACTGTGGCAAAAAGAAAAGGAGGATTCAGATGCCAACTGAAAAAGCGGCAGCGGAGAAAAAAGCCGCTGCTTTTACCAAGGAAAACCTGCTTTCGTCCCGCAGGTTTCAAAACAACCGGGACGCACTGGCCGTCTGTTTGACAGACGGCAAAAAATATACCATAGAAGAAGCCGAGAAAAAGCTCGGCGCGTTTTTGAAAGGAAGGGTGTAATTTATGGCATGGGGAGCCGGCGGGTTTACCGCCTACAACAAGGTGCTGCCCGGCACCTATATTAACTATATCTCTCTGTCTTCGGCAAGTGTTGCCGCTTCTGAGAGGGGCACGGCGGCGCTGGGGCTGGAACTTCCCTGGGGCGAAGAGGGAAAAATTCTGCGTTTGACAACAGAGGAGCTGACGGGTCAGTCACAGACGCTGTTTTGCTGTGACGCGACAAGCGAAGCACTCCGTCCGCTGCGGGATGCGCTGCTGAACGCCTCCACGGTTTTGTGTTACCGCTTGAACGGCGGCGGCACCAAAGCCTCCTGTACGCTGGCCACGGCAAAATGCAGCGGCACGGCGGGCAACCGACTGCGCCTTACGGTGGAAGCGGACGCGGACGAGTCGACGGATTATGTGGTAAAAACCTATCTGGATGCTGCGCTGGTGGATACCCAGACCGTCAGCACGGCGGCAGAACTGACAGACAACGATTACCTCAGCTTTGTTACCACGGGCAGCTTAACGGAAAATGCCGGACTGGCTCTGACCGGCGGCACAGACGGCGAGGTAACGGCGGCGAGCCACCAGCAGTTTTTGAATCTGCTGGAATCGGAGAGCTTCGACACCTTGGGCTATGCGGGTACCCAGGAGGAAATCAAACGCCTGTATGCCCAGTATACCACGCGCCTGCGCGAGGGCGGCGCGAAGTTCCAGACGGTGCTGTATCAGTTTGCCGCCGACCATGAGGGCGTGGTCAATGTGGGCAACGCCTGTGAAGGGGAGAACCCGGCGGCGCTGGTTTACTGGGTCACCGGTCTTTGCGCGGGGACGGCTGTCAACGAAACGGCTTTCAACGCCGTGTATGATGGCGAATATACCGTTTCCGTCAACCTGACCATGACCGATTTGGAGCAGCGGATTCGCACCGGCGTCTTTACCCTGCACAAGGTCGGCAGCGAGCTGCGTGTATTGAAAGACTGCAACAGCCTTGTGAATCTGACCGCGGAAAAAGGAGAGGTGTTCCGCGACAACCGCACCATTCGCGTATTGGACGGCATTGCCAAAGACACCGCCTCGCTGTTTATGACAAGCTACATGGGCAAAATTCCCAATACCGCAGCCGGACGCTCCGCCCTCAGAGCAGATATGGTGAAGCTGCTGCGTTCGCTGTATGAGTCCGGCGCCATTGATAATTTTGAAACCGATGATGTAACCGTTGAGACGGGCGAGGATAAAACCTCGGTCATCGTATCCGTGGCGGTGGAAATTCCCGGCGCCATGGAAAAATTGTATATGACCTGTATTGTCGCTTAAAGAAGGAGGAACCATATGAGCAACGTTACCATGCACGCCAGAGATGCCGTATCCGCCGCCATGGCCCAGTGCTATATCACCATTGACGGTCAGCGCTATAATTTTATGCAGGCAATCAATCTGGAAGCGAAGATTGAAAAAACCAAAACCGAGGTGCCCATTCTCGGCCGCCCCGGCAAGGGCAATAAATCGGTGGGCTGGAAGGGCACCGGCAGCGCCACTGCCCACTACAACCAGTCGGTGATGCGCAAGCTGCTGGAAAAGTTCAAGGACACCAACGTGGACACCTATTTTGAAATTCAGGTAATCAACGAGGACCCCACCAGCTCGGTGGGTCGGCAGGTGGTGATTCTCTCGGACTGCAATATGGACGGCGGCATTCTCGCCAAGTTCGACGCGGACGGGGAGTATCTGGACGAGGAGTTCGACTTTACCTTTGATGACTTTATGATTGAAGAGAGCTTTGCGCCTTTGGCCAACGCCGTACTGTAACAAAAAAGGGAGCGCTTCGCATTGGCGGGGCGCTCCCGCGCCGTAAGGCAGAAAGGAAACCGTATGAAAGATTTATCTTTATTTCTCAAGAAAAACAAAATCAAAAAGGAAAACGCTTTTTATCCCGCCGCTTCGGATTTGAAGGATGAAAACGGCGAAGTGCTGCTGTGGGAGATCAAAGCGCTGAGCACCAAGGAGGTGGACGAGCTGCGCATTGCCTGCACCAAGGAGGTGCCAATCAACGCGGCAAAGGGGCTGTACCGCACGGTGTTTGATAATCGGTTCGGCGCAAAGCTCTGCGCCGCCGCCGTGGTGTACCCGGATTTATACAATGCCGAACTACAGGACAGCTACGGCGTCAAATCGCCGGAGGAGCTGCTTTTGCAGATGATTGACAACCCCGGCGAGTTCAATGCCTTTGCGGAATTTGTCCGGGAGCACAGCGGCATCAAAAATGGTTTAGCGGAAAGTGTGCAAGAGGCAAAAAACTAATCGAGGGCGGCGATGCGGACGCAAACTACGCCTATTACGCTTTGCACAAGCTGCAAATTCTGCCGTCCCAATGGGTGGAACTGGAGCCGGAGGAAAAGGCCTTCATCATCGCCGCCATTCAGCTGCGCCTGGATGCCGAGAAAAAAGCCGCCCGCAAGATGAAAAAGAAATAGCCCCTGTTCGCCTGCCCGCAGGCGTTTTTTTCTGCCGGCAGGCGAACAAAAGTTTGAAAAATATGCTTGCATATGATTCCAATATATGGTATATTAAAGAAAAAAGGAGAGGGGCGGCGAGATGGTTTGTCCGAATTGCGGGCGTCCGGTGGGTGCGGGAGAAAAGTTTTGCGGCAGCTGCGGGCATCCGGTGTATAACGAAATGAGAGACGATGAGCGGCGGCGTAAACGGAATACGGCTGTTGTTGCTGTTGTGGTTACGGTCTGTATTCTTGTATTGGCGACCTTTGGGCGCAGGATGCCGGATGATTTTTTTCAGCGGTGGGTACAGGAGAATTTTTCCGAACAGCAGACGGCGCAGACCACCGAGCCGCCCTCGGAAAAGCTGGTTTTTGACATTTTCACCTATTATGACCCCTATACCCAAACCGGACTGACCCAGGACGAGGTTATCGCTTTGCATGGCGAGCCGCAGTCGGTGGTGCAAGACCCGGAGGGGTATACCGGCGCGGTGGAGTGGCAGTACGAGGATCGGGCGCTGCGCTTCTGGGAGGGGGAAGTGTATTATCTGCAAATGCGCAATACGGCTTGGTCGTATGAGAGTACCGATGATTTTTCCGAGATGTTCCATCTGCTGGAAACAGAACGCTTCTGGGAAAATGCGGAGTTTTTTTATCGTGCCATGAATTGCGGCGCCTATCAGGTCTGCATCGGCTATGACGCAGCCGCGCTGCGGGCAACCTATCTCAGCGTCATTTATGAGATTCCGGAGCCTTGGTCAGTATGGCTGTTTGGGAGCAATACGCTAAAAGAACCGCCGATCACCTTTAATCTTTCGGAGCTATATAATGCCGAAACCGGATATGCGGCTTCCCCAGAGGATATTATAGCTCTTTATGGGGAACCGGCCAGTATCACGGAGGATGAAACGGACCATCGGGCGGATAAGTTCCTGCATTATGACTATATGCGCTTTGGTTTTGTTGAGGAGCGACTCCATGTTATTTTTACTTGCGATATGGCATGGAGCTATGAATCTTTAGAAGCAATTCCATCGATATTTGGGCTGCAGGTAACAGAGCAAACGGCCGCAGATGTATTGGATGTGTTTTATGAGGCTAGAGATTGCGGTATACGGAGTGTGAATGCAATGCTGGCGGAAGATGAGGGCTTTTTGTATAGTCCGAGTTTTTGGATTGAATAAGGGTATAGAATGAAAGAGCGCGGTTGTATACAATCTGCGGCTTTACGAAGTATTTGTATGTACGGAATCGTGAAATAACCAAAGAAACGAGGCGGCAAGATGGTTTGTCCGAATTGTGGGCGTCCGATGGGCGCGGGAGAAAAGTTTTGCGGCAGCTGCGGGTATCCGGTTTCGCAGGGGAATCTTGCGGGCGATGGCGCGGCGGCGGAGAAAGCGAAGCGGAAGAAGGAGAAGCGCGTCGTGCTGATTGTGCTGGTGGTTCTGCTGGCGCTGGCGGTGCTGATTACCGTCGGCGTATGGCTGGCGCGCCGGTCGGGGACAGAAGAGCCTGCCGTTTCCGCAACCGCCCCGGCGGTGGAAACAACCGCAGCCGAACAGTCTACGCTGCCTTCGCAAAATACCGACCCGGCGGGGACGGCGACCCAATATGCGCCGATGGAAAAGCAGCCGGTTTTTGATGTGTTTTCATTTTATGATGTGGACACGGGAACCGGGCACTCTCCGGCGCAGATTATAGCCGTTTACGGCGAGCCGGAAGAAATTCTAAACGACCCGGAAGGCTATACCGGCGCGGTGGAATACCGCTATGACAATATGTCCTTCCGCTTTTGGGAAGAGCAGGTCTATTATTTCCAGATTCGCAACGCCAATTGGCAGTGTTGGGACCCTTACGAGCATGAGGAGATGTTCGGGCTTGAGGATGTGTGTTACAAGACCTCTATTACTTCGGAAGAGCAGGAATTCTTTTATTGCTATTGGACACCTCAGTTGGATTCGGTTTGTATTGGATTGGACCCGAGGAATGCTGTGGTTTGTTTTCTGAGTGTAACATATCGTATTCCAGACCCCTGGCGTGCGGAAGGACCTGCAGGGAAGGCTGCGGTTTTGAATCCGCCGGTGTCGCTGTATATGCCCGATTATGTGGATATGGATACCGACCGTACCGTAAGCAAGGAAGATATTATCGACCGTTTCGGGCAGCCCATTGTTCGCGCCACGGCACGATTTGGCTATGCCACGGCGCTGTGCTATGAGCATATCGCGTTTGCCTTTGTTCAGGATACGCTGGTTTTAGTAGAGCCTTTTGATTACGCCTGGCAGGTGGACAGCAAAAATATCACCGGAGAGATTTTAACCAAGTTCGGTTTGCGCAATTCCCCAGACCTGTATGTGGATTTGGACGAGGATGGCGGCTCTCTTCGCAATTGCGGCATTTACCAAGTTTTGGTTGATGCAGCGGCAAAGGATGAAAATACAATCCTGCATAATGTGTATTTCTGCTTCGTCAGCGGCTACCGCAGCGTGTATGAAGTGCTGCGGTATGCGACTATTTCATGATTTATCGTGATTTGAATAAAATAATCTTTACATGAGAGGAATTTTTTGGTAATATAATATCCATACAGTGAAATATTGCGGCAGATGGCAGATGAAAATGGGAGGTTATTCAAATGACTTGTACTTCTTGCGGTGCGCAGAATGCGGACGGACAAAAATTTTGCTCAAATTGCGGTGCCCCGCTGACCGCAGCGGCGCAGCAGACTACAACACCCGCCCCCGGTGCGTATGTGAGCACCGGCAGCCAGGGCGCGCCGGTGAAAAAGAAAAAGAGCAAAAAGAAAATCATTCTTCTGGTTGTGATTGCGCTGCTGGTTCTGTTTGTGATTGGTCTTTCTAAAAGTGTATCCGACAGCGATGCAAATCGGCAGCAGGACATACAGCAGGAGGCAGCCTCGCTCTCCGTTCTGATCGATGCCCGTGCGTATATTGACGAATCGACGCAGCAGCCGTTTACGCGGGAGCAGGTGATTGCCAAAATGGGAGAACCCAAGCAGCAAACAGAAAACGAGCTGCATTATCCCGTGGAAGGCTATCAGGAGGATATGATTTTCACCTTCGACAGCGCAGAGGGCAACGCGCCGCTGAGCGAAATCCATTACCCCGCTGACTGGAATGCGGATATTCTTTATTTTGAAAATATAGCGATTCTTGGTGGAATGGCGGACAATGATTATTCACTGGATTCCGGCGATAGCTCGTATACCCTGCGCTTTGACTATAGCAGCACCTATGATATTGCCCTGCTTGCCGACAAAGGCAGCGAATCCATGCAAAAGATCAATTTTTCGGTGGCGTATATACGCGATTTAACCAATGTAAACGATTCAGCGCTTTCTACCGCGCAGCCGACGGATCACGCGGCCTTTTTGGGTACAACGATTTCCATTGATGCGTCTTATGTGTCAGAACCGGATTCATTTGGCGGCGTAGATTATCATTTTGTATTTACAAATCTTTCAGATAAGGAAATTAAATATCTTCGCCTCGATGTTACGCCCTACAATGCGGTGGATGATCCTGTCAGCTGTACCATTACCATGGAATCTAAAAAACAGTGTACCGTGACCGGTCCGATTGCGCCGGGGGAAACCTATGGGGAAGATCGGGTTTGGAATGTTCTTTGGTACAATTCTTCCATTGCCTATCCGGTGATCAATGCCATTCGCATTGAATATATGGATGGCACTACGGTAGAGCTGACAGGCGCAGATATTCAGGCGATTAGCAATGATTAAGTCTGGCACTTCAATAAAACTTGATAAAGAAAACAGGAGGTTCTTTTATGACTTGTACTTCTTGCGGTACGCAGAATGCGGACGGACAAAAATTTTGCTCAAATTGCGGTGCCCCGCTGACCGGGACGGCGCAGCAGACTACAACACCCGCCCCCGGTGCGTATGTGAGCACCGGCAGCCAGGGCGCGCCGGTGAAGCCGCCAAAAAAGAAGCGGTGGCGTGGACTGGTGATTGCGCTTGTGATTATCATTGGCGTCTTTGGCGTTCTTATGATGATTGGAAAAAATGCTTCGGAGGATCTCTCTGCGCAAATACAGGAGGCGCAGCAGCTGCCGGTATTGTTTGATGCGCAGGCGTTTATTGACGATTCCACCATGCGCCCCTTGACCCGTGAGCAGGTGATTGCCATGCTGGGCGAGCCTGCGCAGAGTGATGGGGAAAGATTGACATATGCATTTGAAGGCTGTGAAGATTCTGTCACCTATACTTTCCTGGGCAGTGAGAATTATGACTTTCTGCTCGGTGTTGCCATGCCGGACGATTTAACCTATGAGATTGAATATTATGATAATTTGCCTTCTCTTTTTGGTCTGGAAACGACCGGATGGGATATTTCCCAAACAGATGGCACGGTAGTTGGGAGTTATAGGATAAGCGATAATTTTCACTTGGGCTTAACTGCTGATATGGATGATGCCAATCCTAATATGCTGAATGAATTTACATTTATGTATGTTTTTGATCCGAGCGCTTAATCTGTATATAAATTTGTGATAAAAAACAAAACAGTCCTTCGGGGCTGTTTTTTGTTTTAAAAAGAGAAAGGAGAGAAAAAGATGGAGGAATCCGTGGTATTCGGCGGTGCGAGCATAGTTACAGAAAAGTTCTATCAAATCGGACTGGCAAGTATGCAGCTGCTGTCCGAATTTCAGCAATTGCACCAGGGGCTGACGGCCTGTATCGCCGGTATGAGCTACCTGTCAGAATTTGCAGGGACGCAAGGCGCACAGACGGTAGATGTCTCTATTGCATCACCCGATGAAAAAGCTGTAGGCGCATGGGGTGCGCTGTCGGTAAAAGCGCAGGATGGCGCAAACCACTTGCAGCAGGTGACAAAGGCGCTGCAGGAGATGACCGCAGCAGCCAAAAACACCGGTGGTTTGACGCTGCAAAACAGGGTGCAATCGCAGGTAGAAACAATGAAAATATCCATGTCTTCTGATGTTACCAGCGCAATGAAAACATTCAGTGCGTTTGGCAATATGCAAGGCGGCATGTTGAATTATGGCAACGGATTCAGCACGATGGCTGCCAATGTCAGGACAGCTGCGCAAGGCATGGAAGTGATGCGGAAAAACAGTATGAATCTGACAATGGAAATCACCAGGTTGAACCAGGACAGTACACAGACTTCCAGTTCCATGCGGCAGGTGGAATCTGCCATAAACAATACCGGTAATGCCGCAGGCGGAAGCGCAAAGAAGATTTCTGAATATATCAACAGTTTTTCCGGCTTATATGATAAGGCAAAAGAGATGGTAGATTTAGAGAAGCTTTATGATATGTCGGATTCCTATACCTCGATGCAGAATCTTTCGCTGCAGTTTGACAATAGCGGCGGCGGGGATATCACCGGGGAGATTCTGGATTTGTCAAAGGAGACACATTTGGATGCTGATAAGACGGCAACGCTTGTGAATGATGCAAGGGTTCTGTTAAATACCGATGACAGTGGTTTGGCCATGGCTTTTGCCGGTTTTATAGCCCAATCTGCTGCCGTGCAAAATCAGGATGCCGCATCAGCGTTGAGTGCGGTAAAGACCGTATTAAACGATAATAAGATGGTAGAAGATGAAATGACCTCCTTAAAACAATATCTGACATCCGATACCATGGCGGGATTACAATCTGCAGTTAGTGCGGCCGGTGAACAGGGGCTGGATATGGGCGGTGCTTTGCAGGTGTTTTCTCAGTCAGCCGCACTGGTTAATGAGGATTTCAATTCCCTGAATGTCACCCTCTCACAGCTGAAGGAAATGGCGCAGACAGAGCTGATGATTGCATTCGCCCCGCTTTTGGAGCTTTTGTCTATGGGGGCGAATTTTATTGCGGAAAACTGGGATAGTCTGGTGCCGATTCTCTTTGGCGTTGGCGCCGCGCTGGGTTTTTTAGCAGCAGCATACGGCATATATACCGTAGCGACCCATATTGCAGCATTTGCTTCCAAATTATTGAACGGTACATTGCTGCAAAATCCGTTCCTCTGGATTGCGCTGGTGATTGGCGTTGTCGTGGCGGCGGTCTATCGTTTTGTGCAGGCGGTTGGCGGACTGCAAAATGCCTGGGAAATCTGCAAGCTGGCACTGGTAGCCGGGTGGAATTATCTTACATTGCAATTCTTAAAATTACATAATTATCTTGCAACATTTACCGAAAATCTGTCGCTCAAATTTATGGAGTTTAAGATGAATGTGCTGAACGCACTTGGCGATATGCGTGTCAAGGCGTTGCAGATTTTACAAAATCTTGTCAATGGTGCCATTGATAACATCAATCAGTTTATCGGACTCATGAATGCCATTCCCGGCATAGAGATTCAGACCATTCAGCATGTGGATTTTGGAAGCGTCGCCGCTTTGGAAAATGATGCGAAACAGGCAGCACGGGAAGAAGAACTGGAAAGAGCACGATTGCAGGCCGAGGAGAACGCATCTTTGCGACAGGCTGCGATTGCGTTGCAGGAAACAGAACTCAATGATTCAGTTGCTGCTTTGACGACAACCTTTCGTGATTATACCGCGCAGGCAGAAGAGAACGAAGCATCCTATGATTTGAGTGCTTTTGATTTCGAGCCTTTATCCGGTGATGGCAACGATACGACGCAGGGTGCAGGTACGTCTTATACGGACGATGCAAATTCCTATTTGAGGGGCATTTCGGATAATACGGAACAGCTTGTTGATGCCGATCTGCAAAATAGCGAAGATTTTTCCTTCCTGCGACAGGTGGCAGAGCGGGAGGCGCTGGAAAAGATTACCAATACGCAAATTCAATTTACCTTAAATTCCAGCCCGACGGTCAACGGTCAGGTGGATTTGGATGGCTATGTCGATAAACTTTCTCGGGAGATGTCAACGACATTGGTTTCCAAAGCTTCCGCGCTTTTATGAACAATAGCAGCAGTCCTTCGGGGCTGCTTTTTTATATGCGAAAAAGGAGGCTATGTGATGCAATACTATTTCTATTTGGACAAGGTGTTAATGCCCGTGACGCCGGCCTCGATGCGGGTAAAAATCAAAAACAAAAACGAAACGCTGGATTTGGCCAATGGGGGCGAGTGGCCGGTTTTGCAGCCGGCGGGGCTGACGGAGGTGCAGTTTGATTTGCTTCTGCCGGCGTCGCCCTATCCGTTTGCCGTTTACAGCGGCTCGTTTCAGGAGCCGGGGTATTTTTTGGACTTGTTCCAGCGGCTGAAAACCGGCGGCGCGCCGTTTCCTTTTCTGGTGATTCGTACCCTGACCGCTGAAACGGCGCTGAAATTTGCCGCTCGCCTGTTGCCCTATTCCGCAGATATTGCCAAGGCAATTACCGGTGATGAAAATACAGCGATTCGCTCTTCTCATGCGCGCACTCTGCTGCGCAACGGCATAAGCGGGGAAACCGCCGTTCTGTCCGATACCAGTATGACGGTCACGCTGGAGGAGTATGAGATTGTCGAGGACGCCGAAAAGTACGGGCGGGATTTTTATGTATCGCTGACGCTGCGCCAATATCCCACCACCGGCGGCGAAACCGGCGTATATACCAAAAAATAAGGGGGCGTTTTGATGGCAACGCAATTGGATTTGATTTTACAGTACGCGGAAAACCAGCTGGGTTCTTCCCGCTGGCACGGCAAGTGTCAAGCGTTTGTGGCTCGCTGCTACGAGGCGGGCACCGGCGTTTTTATTTCCTGCAACAGCGCAAAAATTTCCCGGCAGCGCTATATGAAAAGCGGAACCGCATCGGATTTGTACCCGCCCGCGGGGGCTGCCGTCTATTTTAACGGGGACGGGGAGGCCGGAAAAAAATATGGGCATGTGGCGCTGTCCGCCGGCGGCGGCATATTGTATGACCCGGTGTCTACGGTGTACAAATGCCGCCTGACTTCGTCCATGCACAACGGGTATCTCGGCTGGGGCTGGCTCGGCAGCCGCCCGGAGGGGGCTTCGGAAACATCGGCGCAAAATACGGCAGCAAACGCTGCTTCCACCGCTGCCGGAACATCTTCTTCGGCAAAAAAAGAGATTACGACCGTGCTCGTTAAGGCATCCTCCGGTCAAACCGGGGTGCGCACCGGGGAATTTGCGGCTGAAATCAAAGCGCGGGATAAGGTCAATGTTTTCATACAAAACGGCGATGCGGTCTATGCACCGGTGGTGGTGGATGAAGTGCAGCTGACCTATGCGCGGGACGCCGCGTCGGTGCTGCGTTTTTCGGTGGTAGAGGATGGTATATTACAGCTGGAAAACGGCTGTCCTGTAGCATTTCGCTATGACGGCAAGCCGCTGTTTTACGGCTATGTGTTTGAGATCAAGCGCAAAACCGGCGCTGCGACACAGGTAACCTGCTACGACCAGCTGCGCTATCTGCAAAACAAAGACAGCTTTGTGTACCAGCTGTCGTATTCGGATCTTGTGCGCTATGTGGCGCAAAAATACCGTATGAAGACCGGCGAGATTACGGACACCGGGTATGTGATTCCCACCCGTTTAGAGGAAGCGCCGGTTTTGGATATTCTGGCAACCGCTGCGGAATTAACGACGGTGCAGACCGGCGGCTACTATGTGCTTTATGATGATTTCGGTAAGCTCTCTTTGCGTCCGGTCGGCTCTTCTTCGGCTGAACAGGTTGTGGATGTGGGCAGCGCCGCGTCCTTTTCTGTTACCCACAGCATTGACCGGGATGTTTACAACCGGGTCGTTGTCGCCCGCGATAACGATGAAACCGGCGAGCGGGAATTATATGCTGCCAATGATACCGCCAATCAGGAAAAATGGGGCATTTTGCAGTATTACGAGCGCACAGACGAAATAGAAGAGCCAACGCTTTTGATGCAGAAAGCAAAAGAATTGCTGAAATATTATAACTTGGAAAATAAAACGCTGGCGGTATCCGGGTGTATAGGTGATTGCAGCGTGCGCGGCGGAACGGCGGTGACAGTGCGCATGCCTGAAGCGCAGCAGGGGGTATATATGATTTGTGAAAAGGCAGAGCATACCTTTTTTGCCAATCGCCATACGATGGATTTGGAGCTGTCGGGAGGTGGCGACTATGTTTGAATCTGATAAATTGCTAACCGTCATCCAAAAGGCAGCACGCGGTGTGTATGACGCGAAGAATCCCTGTAATGTGGTATTCGGTCGTATCGTATCGCTTTCGCCGGTGACGGTGAAAATCGGTGATTTGACCATTCCTCAGGCGCTGATAACGGTATGCGGCCGGGTAAAAGATACGCTGACGGTCGGCGATGCGGTGGTTTTGCTGCGGGCGGAGGGCGGTCAGCGGTTTGTGCTGCTGGATACCGTCGGCGGAAAGGAGGAAATGATATGATTCCCATGCGCAATACCGTTTTGGACGAACAGACGGAAATTGCCGTATTGCCATCGCGGGATTTTGCTTTGGATTTTGATAAGGGATGTGTTACCGGTGTTACGGAGGGGCTGGCGGAAATACAGCAGGCGATTCGGCTGCGGCTATCGACCCAGGCGGAGCTGTTTTTGATTTATCCCGAATCTTACGGGCTGCCGCGCTATCAGCTGCAAAGCAAGGCGATGCCAATCTTTTATGTGGAAATGAAGAATCGAATCATACAAACGCTGATGGCGGATGACCGCATTGAGGCGGTGTATGATTTTGTATTTTCAATTGAGGAAAACGCGGTGCAAGTGCAATTTCAGGTGCAGACCCGGGAGGGACTGACAGAAGGGAGAGTAGATTTATGACATGGACAGAGCTGTCGGAAGGCGCTTTGTATGATGAAATTTTAGGGCGGATGCTCCGCCAGGCGGATGAAAACGGGCTGGATACCCGGGAAAGCAGCATATCTTATGCTATGATGGCGCCGGTGGCGCAGGAGCTGGCGGCGGCATACTTGCGTATGTATGAAATGCGGGAAAATGCCTATGTGGATACAGCAGATTTACAGGCGCTGATTTTGAAAGCGGAGGAACGGGGCCTTGTCTATCGCGAGGCGGGCTATGCTGTGCTGCGCGCAGAAATTCAGACGGATTCCCCGTTGTCGGTCGGCGAGCGGTTTTCCGTAGGGAATATGGTTTTTACGGTAATCGGAGCGGTGGACGAGACAACCTATGAACTGCGATGCGAAAGTGCAGGCGAAGTGGCAGATTTGAGCGGGGAAGCGATGTTGTATCTCGGTTATGCCGTTTCGGTGCAGTCCGCCGTGGTAACAGGCATGGTGGATTTCGGCAGCGAGGCGGAAACCGCTGACCAGCTGCGGCAGCGCTACTATGAGGACTTAAATGCTGCACCTTTCGGCGGCAATGTTGCGGATTACCGGCAAAAAACCTTAACCGTCCCCGGCGTTGGCGGTGTGCAGGTGCGCCGGGCGGCTTACGGAGCAGGCACAGTCGGTCTGGTGCTGGTGGATGAGAATTTCGGCGTACCGGCAGCGGAAACGGTGATAGCAGTGCAGAACCTGTTCGATCCTATTGTAGACGGAGAGCACACCGGCGGCGGTCTTGCGCCGTTCGACCATGTGGTAACGGCCATGGCCGCCGAGGGGACGCCGGTACTGGTGGCAACCAGAATTGATTATGAAGCCGGTTATGACTTTACCGCAGTGCAGCAGGAGATAACCCAGGTGTTAAACGAATATTTTATGGCAGTTGCCGAGGATTGGGCAAATACCGGCAAAGGCGTGCTTCGTATTGGAAAAATAGAGTCCGCGCTATCCACCGTTGACGGTATTTTAGAAGCATATGATACACTTTTGAACGGAAATGAGAAAAATCTGACTTTTGAAGCAGACAGTATCCCGGTCTTGGGGGAGGTGAGCGAGCGTGAAGCAGACACTGCGTGAGTATTTGCCCGCCTTTTTTGGTGAAATTCGTGAGCTGTGCGTGCTGCTCGACTGCTTCGAATCGGAACTTTTGCTGTTGGAGCAAACGCTGACACAGCAAATAGCCAACCAGTTTCTATATGGCGGCAGTATGGATGAAGCGGGCGTTAACCGTTGGCAGCAGGCGCTGCGGCTGGAGCTGCCCGGCATGGCGGCAGAGGACAAATTGTTTGAGATAAAATCCCGAATGCTCGAACAGCGGCCGTATAACCGCCGCCAGGTACGGCATATGCTGGCGCGGCTTTGCGGGGAGGATGGGTTTTATTTATACGACAATCAGGCGGAAAAAACCGTTGTGGTCAAACTGGCGCTGTCTCGAAAAAATCAATACAACAGCGTGCTGGCCCTGCTCGAACGGGTTCTGCCCGCCCACATGGTTATTTTAGCCAGCGAATATAATACTTACGGCAACCTGAACCAGTCATCGCTTACCCACCAGCAATTAGCCGTATATTCGCATGAACAAATACAAACGGAGGATTTTATATGAAATATACAGAGATTTATAATCTAAAAAAACCTGAACCGACGGATTTTTATAATATTGCCGATTTTAATGACAATGCAGATAAAATCGATTCCGCGCTTGCCGCGACAGGCAATGGCTGGGAAGCGGTTGCCCTGACAGATTTTGCGGACATGGTTAATCTAGTCAGCAGCGGTGACCAATGGACAGCATCCGTTTGGTATAATGCTGCATTAAAGGTTGTAAAAGCACATTTCAACTTTACACAAATAGCGGTTGACTACAATACCGGTGATGTGATTGGCACGATTAAGACGGCGTATCTGCCAAAATTTACGCAGTACGGTCAGGCAATGATTTGGTCTTCTAATAAGGAAATTCTTCGACCGGCTGTTGTAACAGCAGATGGTGCTTTATCCATTGGCAAAGCCTACGATAGCGCCATGCCGGAGGTTATAGATAACCTGTATTTCCTTGACATTGCCTATGTCACGGCATAAGGGGGATTTGTGTATGAATCCTTATGAATTACACTGCATCGCCGGGGACGATCTGACTTTGGCGGTAGATTTTACGGCGGATGGACAGGCGTTGGAACTGTCGGATGGCGATGTGGCGGAGCTGGTATTGCATCTGCCGGACGGCGCGGAACAGGTGTTAGCGGCAGATTTGCAGGAGGGCAGCACCGCGACCTTTGTGTTCTCCGGCGCACAGACCGCCGGGCTGTTGGAGCAAAATCCCAGCGGGGAGTTCCGATACTGTGTTAGGCTGCACTTTGCCGATGGGTCGCAGCATACGCCCATCTACCGGCAGCTTTTCTTGATTGCGGGGTGCTGATGTGAAAATAACAGCGGAAATCCGTAGCCCGACCATGGAAGCAAAAGTCTATCGCGCAACCGCAGCACAGGCAGGTGCGCAGAACTATGAAACCCTGGAAAACAAACCGTCCATCAACGGTGTGGCGCTGTCCGGCGATAAAACTTCGGCGGAGCTGGACTTGCAGCCGGAAATGGCGGAGTTTTCCAATCAGCAAATTTTAGATATCTGGAATAACCATTAAGAAGGAGTGTTTTTATGGCAACAAATTATCTTGGTCAGAACGGTCTGGTCTATCTCATTACCCTGATCAAAAACAGTTTTGTGAAAAAGGTGCTGAAAACCGGCAGTGATTCGGAATACAAGGGGTTATCCGACAACGATTTAACCGATACGCTGAAAGCACAGTATGATGCCGCCTATACCCACAGCACAACCCCCCACGCCCCCGCAGGCGCCGAGGCAAATGTGCTGGAATCGGTCAAGGTCAACGGACAGGCGCTGCCTGTTACGGCAAAAGCGGTGGATGTGCCTGTACCGCTGATATCTACAGACATCAGTGCCGATGCCACCAGCGATTTGAAAACCGCGTCCCCGAAGGCCGTGGCGGGGTATGTATCCGCAGCCCTTGCCGGTGTCAGCGGCATCAGCGCACAAATCCTGACAGATGGCGAATATGACGAGGACGGCGTTCCCACCGTAGCCGGTCAGGCTGGCGTGATCTATCTGGTGCCGATTGACGGCGGCGAGAACAATGTGTACCGGGAATTTCTGTATATCAATGGCGCGTTTGAAACCATCGGCACCACGGCGGTTGACCTTTCGGGCTATATGCAGAAAACGGATTTGGTGGAGTTTACCAATTTGGAGATTGATTCCATCTGGACAAGCGCCATGGGGGAGTAAACCATGAAGCATATCGATGAAACCGCGCTGACCTATCTCATCAAAAAGATACGCCTTGCGCTGGAAGAGAAAAGCAGCGTTGACCATACCCACGAGCGGGTCAACGGGTACAAGATTGTGGTATCCGATACGGCACCTACAGTCAACGATACCTCTGTCATTACCATTGTAACGGGGTGATGGGATGCCGACAGTAACGATATATGCTGACAGCGTTGCAGACCAGAACAGCGGTCACAGTTACTCCAGTATTTTTTCCGGCGGTTCTCTACAGGGATTAAAAAACGGTGGGGAGGCCACCTATTCTTCTTCCAGCGCCTTTCGCACCGGAACACTGATCAACCTTGCACAGCTGTATCTGAACCAAGACTTTCCTACTGACATCGAGCGGCTGAATCGCTTTGAGCTATTGGTGGAATGCAAATCAAATTACAACCAGACCGGCAACTATTCAAACTTAGCATACAACGCAAAAATCAGCGGCGGGCGCTATGTGAATCCCAGCGGCAGCAGCAGTGGGGCACTAATCATGGCAGAAGGCGGACAGATTGATACCTCCTGGACAACACAGACCATTGACCTGGGCACCGATTGGAGTATGGATGAGCTGCAAGCAGGCATCTCCTTCCGGCTGGGGGTATATCTGTATTCCACCATCTTCTATTATCACGATATATCCTTCCGCAATATCCGTGCGCAGGCGGAGTACACCTTAAAACGCTATACCCTGACATTATCTGCGACGGAGGGCGGCACCGTCAGCGGCGCGGGCACTTACGACAGCGGCACGGTGGTCACTCTACAGGCAACCCCGCAGCCTGGTTATCGCTTTGTGCGATGGAGCGATGGCAACACCAATGCTGCCCGCACCATCACCCTGACGTCAAACAGCAGCTATACAGCGTATTTTGAGCCGGTCAGCAAGCTGTATATCGGCACAACCCGCGCGGCGGTGGTGTATCTCGGCACCCAGAAAGCCGCAGGGGTGTATATCGGAACAACAAAAGTCCTGTAAAACAAAAAAGCGCCCGCAAAGGGGCGCAGAATAAGCACGCATATTGACAAATTCGGAAACATACGGTAGAATATTGCCGTAGACAAGAGGAGCCGAAAGGCGGTTGGCGTATTCCCTCCGAGAGGGGGTGAAGCGCATGATTTTAACACTGACTTTTTATATTGGAAAGCGTACATACACAATCCAATTTCGTGTTAAAAGCAACAACCGCCACTCGGCCAAGTGACGGTTGTTAAGTCAAAACATTTAACAATTCGGAGCTAACCGCTTTTGACGGTTACCTCTTGTCTACAGTATAACCGAAAATCCGTAATTTGTCAAGAGCATTCCACTGCGGGATGTTTTTTCTTGCAATGCAGATAGAAGCAGACAAGATGTTGAATATTGACAAATTCGGAAGAATAAAGTAGAATAAACACCGTAGACAAGAGGCGGCAGAAATGGCGGTTAGCAATCCCTCCGAAAGGAGGTGTTGCATATGGGTAAAGTGCTTATGGCATTGGTGCTCTATGTCATCTATAAAGGTGTCAAGGAAATCCGTATTACCTTAAAAAAATAACCGCCCTGTTGGCTCCAGGACGGTTATTATCCGGCGCGAGCCGAATGTTAACTCACTAAGCTAACCGCTTTTGACGGTTACCTCTTGTCTACAGTATAACCGAAAATCCGCAATTTGTCAAGACGCGTTCCGCAAGGAGGGCGTCTTTTTTATATAAAATTTTGAAAGGATGAAACATATGGCAAAAATTTATTTGGATGCCGGTCACGGCGGGTCGGATCCCGGCGCAGTCAATGGCAGCAGAACCGAGGCGGATGATGTACTCAAAATGGCTCTGGCGGTCGGGAAACTCTTGCAGGCGCAGGGGGTAGAAGTCAAGTATTCCCGCACGACCGATACCAGTAAAAAATTAGCAGTCAGAACATCGGAATCCAATAGCTGGGGTGCGGATTACTATCTGTCCATCCATCGCAATTCGGCGTCCGCCAGCGCAACCGGTAACGAGATTTGGGTTATCCGCACTGCTACCGCCAACACACAATCCAAAGCTAAAACTATTTTGGATGCGGTTTGTGCAGCGGATGGCCTTAGAAATCGGGGCGTCAAGTGTGGCGCACCCAGTTACAATAATTTCGCCGTGAATCGGGACACCAATTGCGCGTCGGCACTTTTGGAGATGGGCTTTATTAGCAATACAAACGATAGCGCCGCCTTGGACAAGAACTTTGATGCGATTGCCCTTGCGATTGCAAAAAGCCTTTGCTCCATTGTCGGCGTGAGTTACAAAACACCTGATGTGGCTGGCGATGTAAACGGCGATGGCAAACTTACCACAGCGGATGCACGCGATGCCCTGCGGGCGGCGGTAGGTTTAGAAATATTGACTGACACGCAAAAGCAAAAAGCGGATGCCAACGGCGACGGCAGCGTTACCACTTCGGACGCCCGGGAGCTTCTACGGAAAGCAACAGGGCTTGAGTCATGATGAATATGTCTGTATGGGAACTGCTCCTACTCATGGGCATTCCCTCCGCCGTCACGGGCTTTGCCTTCGGTGCGCTGAAAAAATGGCTGAACAGCAGGGAACAGCGCATCGAGGAACGGGAAAAAGCCCGGGCGGAAATGGAGTATATGCTGGTGGAGGCGGTCAATGCCTCTCTCAGCCTGGGCGAAGCCACCGCCAACGCCGTATCGCGCATTCCCGATACCCACTGTAACGGGGACATGCATGAGGCGCTGGACTATGCCCGGGATGTGAAACACCGCCAAAAAGCTTTGCTGACCCGTCTAGGCATTCAGGCCTTGAACGAAGAGGGCGTCTGAATACCGCCAAAAGAACATATATATGAAATAGGAGAATCGAAAGGAGAGAAATATGGAACTGCTTACTTATATTACAGAAAAAGCCCTGATTTTAATTCCGGTGTTATTGATTATCGGTAAAATCCTGAAAGGCATTCAGAAAATTCCCGATAAGTGGATACCGTTAATCCTGCTGCCTCTGGGTATCGTCGGTGCCATGGCGCTCGGCGGCTGGACGGTGGATTCCGCCATTCAGGGCATTCTGGTGACCGGCACCGCCGTTTATGGCAATCAGGTCGTGAAACAATTAAAAAAGGAAGCATAAAACCGAAAGCAACCGCCCCGGTGCGCTGCCGCAAGACAGCCGCCGGGGCGGTTTTTGTTTTTTATATGCCAGTATTACAACTGTTGCGCGCAATGAGCGGAAAGCAAATTTATTGTCATTTAACCCCATTAAAAAATAGAAGAACTTAAAAAAGAAGTTGTCATGCCATGAAATTTGTGGTGTAATATAGATAACAATAGAAGAAAGGAAAAAGTAACGATGACATTGAAAGAAGCAAGGCTTGCTGCTGGTCTTACGCAGCAAGCAATGTCCGAGCAGTTTGAAATTCCGAAAAGAACGATTGAAGATTGGGAATCCGGACGCCATAAATGCCCTGCATATGTTCAGCGGCTCATAATAAAAGAGCTGCAACGGATTGCAGACGGTGAAGCATAAAAACGCTTTGAGCTGTTGAGAAATTTCGACAGCTCAAAATGGTGGCTTGACAAATTTCGACAAATATGCAATAATATAAAAAACTTTTATAAAAGAAATTGCTGTGATACCAATGCTGTTGTTGTATGCAATATTGGAAACTTATAATTCAATAATGATAATTGTTGGGAAAAATAGCAAAGCATACATAGTATTTTATAAGGGAAAACGCAGCGCGTCACCGGCTTGTGCGACAAATTCTGCAACGGATTTTTATAATATTTTATAAAAAGCAATGCGCGGATAAATTACCGATAATATTCGCTTGGTTGGTTTTTGGTTCCGAAAGTGTGTAGGAAAATAGATGTAAAAGCGGGGGGGATGGCGCGTCAAAATGGCAGCCGTTAATAAACGACCTATGTGTAAAAAATATGCTTGCGTTCAAGGTCGTGCGAACAGATAAAGGAGAGAGGATTATGACTTGTCAACAATGCGGAAGTGTTTTTGAAGGTAAATTTTGCCCGAATTGCGGCGCACCTGCCGCAGCGGATGCGCAGGGCGGTCAGGGGACCGCACAGCCGCCTGCCGGAAATACCGCTGCTGCGCAGCAGCCCAACGGCGCGAATTTTTCAGGACAATCGACTTATGTTATGCCGCCCAATGCATCCATGCCGCCGCAAAAGCCAAAGAAAAAGTTTTATAAAAGATGGTGGTTTTGGCTGCTGATTGTCGTTGTGGTGCTGTTGATTCTCGGCAGTTTAGGCGGCGGTGAAGACACAACAACGCCTACAGAACCAACTCCTCAGGTCTCAGAAAGCGTCACGCAGGCGCTTTCCGACAATACACAGGCAAACAGCAATCTGATTACCGTTCCGGATTTCAGCACCATGAGCAAAGAGGATATGGAAGCCTGGGCGGAAGCAAACACTGTCTCGCTGCGTTTCTCGGATGAATATTCCGATGCCATCCCTGAAGGCGGGCTGATTAGCCAAAGCAGAAATGTGAATGATCAGATTCGTGCAGGCGGCACGATTCAAATTGTGCTTTCAAAAGGTCCAAAGCCGCCGATGGAATATTTGAACGCTTTAGCAAAAGCCCAGACTTATTCTGATATGATGCACATGTCCAAACAGGGTATTTATGACCAGCTGGTGTCGGAATACGGCGAAGCCTTTCCGGCAGACGCGGCACAGTATGCCATAGACCACCTGGAAGCAGACTATTTTGCCAATGCGTTGGAAAAAGCCAAAACATATGCGGAAATGATGAACATGTCCAAAAGCGCCATTTATGACCAGCTGGTATCAGAGTATGGCGAGCAGTTCACGCCCGAAGAAGCGCAGTACGCTATTGACCATCTGGAAGACTAAGTTGGTAGTAGCTGAAAAAGAGATCTTGCTGAACCAGCATAACCTCCGAGATTTGCCGAACAGGCAATCTCGGGGGTTGCGTTTTATCTATTGTTTTGCGGTGGTGCAGAATCGATTCTTGATGTTCTCAGAAAAAACAAAGGAATGTAGAGCAAAAGCATGGCGCAGGTCTTGTTTTGTCAATCGCCCCAGGAGCGTGGGGCAACTTTGCGCATTACATGCACAAAGTTGATGGGACGGGTTTGCAGCGATTCGGTTTCGTTTAGGCTATCTTGAATCGCCTGGGCATCCGCGCCGGCGGCTTTCAGCTTTTCCAGTTTGGTAAACCAAAGGGGTTTCAGGCAGCGGTATAATAGCGGCGCCGCTTCGATTTCGAGGGCGGAAAAGCGGTAAACAGTGCTCACTTTTTGCAAGACGGAAAGCAGATACGCGATTTCCTCATCGACATCGGCAATCCAGTAGATTTCCCGAAACAGGTAATTCAAAAACACATCCCGGCCGCACAGGTTGAAATCCAGTATGCCTGCAAACTTTCCGTTCTCATCCAGCAGAATATTGGTGGGGTTTAAGTCCGCCTGAAAAACAGAAGTCGGCAGGCGCGGGTAGATTTGTTGCAGCTGCCGGCGATTTTCTGTCCAGCGCTGCCAGATGCGCGCAATTTGCTTTTGAAATGCGGCGGGGAGCGTATCGGCATACGCTTTCCATTGGCGGGCGTTGTCCAGCACCTCATCAGAAGCATCGCTTGGGGCAAACCGCTCAAACAGACAGTAGCCGGACGGATATGCGGTAAAATCCAGCTGCATGGCGGCTATTTTTGCGGTCATAACAAAGGCGTCAAGCATATATTCCCGCCGCTGCGCCATGGGGAAAGCCGTATTTTCTCCGCCTCTTGCTTCTGCCGTGGCGTATGTTGCATATTCTTCCGCCCACGCAACACAAGTATGGTCTTTGTAATGCACAATTGGGAAGTCATGCTTTTTGGAACAGAGAATCGCCGGGCAGTAGTAACCGAGCGCGCGATAGCTCTTTGCGCATTGCTGCCATGTCTCTATTTTTGCCGGAAAGGTAAAATCGTTATCGGCAAGTTTCAGAACATACCGCTCGCCCGAATCCCACGTGGCGAGAATGGTTTCTCTGAAATCATTCACCCCACGGCTGGTGCTGATAATCTTCGTTTCTTGCGGGGATGAATCAAAAAACAGGCGAAAAATAGACAACAGTTCGCCGTTGTCCGGTCTTACCATATCGGCTCCCTCCTTACCTGATGCGCTGCTTTTTATCGATTGGCGCAAAATTTTATATTACAGCAAAAAGCCCACTGTAATTTCAGGAACTACAGTGGGCTTTTGTGGCGGAGAAGGAGGGACTCGAACCCTCGCGCCGGTTACCCGACCTACGCCCTTAGCAGGGGCGCCTCGTCACCAACTTGAGTACTTCTCCATGGTAGCGTGTTTTTTGTATATATATAAGCGGAAAGGCGGTTTTTTCTGGCGGAGAGAGTGGGATTCGAACCCACGGTACCCGTAAGGTACGACGGTTTTCAAGACCGTTCCGTTATGACCACTTCGGTATCTCTCCGTATGAAGCCCTATTACTATACCACAGCCGGTCTGTTTTGTCAAGGGATAAGCATAATTTTTTCTGTGGCAAAACAAAAATCGGCTGTTCTCCCCGGCTGCGGATAAAATGAAAAAGCGCCGGGTGGCATTCGCGCAGGGGCGTGGCGGACGGCAAGAGCTTTATCGATGGATTTTCTTTGAAGCAGCGGCGCAATGTTTACTTGATTATGAGAAAAGACTCCCACCGGCGGGTGAGAGCCTTTCTATCTTTATTCTTCAATTATAAAGGTCAACGGCGCTTCAAACAGGCGGCGGTTGGCGGCTTCGGCTTTGACGCCGGAGGTATAGTCAATGGTTAAGGTCGGGGTCAGCGTGGTGCCGCTTTGGGCGCTGAAGGTGATGCGCAAAAGCCAGGTCATTTCCTCGCATTCGCCGTCCTGGGCGGGCAGCACCGCGCCGGAAAACGGCACGGCGGTGTCCTCGGTGGGAATAACCTCCAAATTTTCAAAGCCCATGCCGGAAAGGGAGATATTGTTCATCACAGCGTAAAAGTCCGGCTCGGTCTTTGATGCGGTAAACTGCAATTCAGCAACATATTGCCCGTTGGCGGGGGAAAAGGTCTGTTCGGTATCCGTTAAGGTGAAATTCACCCGATTGACGGTTTTTGAAACCACAGAACCGGTTTTGTTGAAAGCGGTTTGATAGACAACGGCTGCGCCGCCAATCAGCACACTCAGACTGAGCAGCACGCAGACCAGCGCAACGGCAATCTTTTTCACCCGAAACACTCCTTGTAAAATATCCTGCTTCCATTGTACCGTGCTTTGCCGGCGAAGTCAAGAAGCAAAAAAAGTAAGGCAGCAAAACCGCCGCGTGCGCTTTTTGAGCGCACACGGCGGCAGGAGATTTATACATATTTTTTCAGCAGCGGAATCAGCCGTTTGCCCAAAAGCGCGCCGACAAGGCAGTTGGCAATATCGCCCGGCAATGTCAAAAGACAGCAGGATACAAACATGGGCCAAACTTCCGGCGGATTATTCAGATAAAAGCGGTTGATGCAGTAATAATAGACCAGCCCCAGCGCGTAAACGAGGACCAGTCCCGCAAAGCCCGCCGCCAACAGGCGTTTGAAAGAGGGATGTGCATCTTTCCCGGCAATCACGCCGGTGGCAAGCGTACCCAGCGCGAACCCAATCAGATAGCCGAAGCTCGGCTGCAAGACATAGCCAATGCCGCCGCCCTGGGCAAAAATCGGGACGCCCAGAAGACCAATGACAAGATACAGGCAGACCGAAAGCGTGCCGAGCTTTGCGCCCAGCAGCAGTCCCGCCAAAAGGGTGAACAGAAATTGTAAGGTAAAGGGGACGCCGGTAGGCGATGGGATTTGAATCCAGGCGCCCGCTGCTACCAGCGCCGTAAACAGAGCGCAAAGCACCATACGCAAACTTTTTTTATGTTTCATTTGCGTTCCTCTCTTTCAGCCGTATGCTGATTTCCCCCGATGACAGCACTTCTTCGCTGCCGTCCTCATAGCGAACCAACAGGCGGCATGCATTGTCAATATCCAAAGCCAGCGCGTTTCGTTCCCCGCTCGGACGAATCACGCGGACCGGATTGCCGATAACAAAGCAGCGTTCGCGGTAGGCGCTGACATAAGAGGTTTTGTCCGCATCATGATAAATGGCGCAGAAACGATTCAAAAATGCCGCCGCAAGCCGGTTCTTCCCGTCGCTGAGGGGGGAAGGAAAAATCGCTCCGGCAATGTTTGTCAGCTCGTCCGGGAACCCCGCTTTCGGCGGGTATACATTAAAGCCGATGCCGACAATGATATATTCCGGCGAACCGCTTTCCAAGTCGAATGCCGCTTCCGTCAGAATGCCGCAGACCTTTTTGCCGTCTATAAAAATATCGTTGACCCATTTAATCGCTGCCGGTGCGCTGCCGGTGGATTCCATGGCCTCGCAGGCGGCAACGGCCGCCATGGTCGTCAGGCGTGTTGCCTGTGATGCGGAATAACCCGTCGGGCGCAAAAGAATGCTTAAATAAACGCCGGTATCAGACGGGGAATAGAAATTTCTGCCGATTCTGCCTTTCCCCTTTGTCTGGCAGTTGGCGGCAATGACGGTGCCCTCCGGCGCGCCCTCCACGGCGGCTTTGCGCAAAAGGGTATTGGTGGATTCGGTTTTTTGCAGAACCGTCAGGTGAAGCGCATCGGCAGGCGGACGCAAATATTTTTGTATGCCCTGTATGGATAGAATATCCGTATCCGGCGCCAGCGCGTATCCCTCGCCCGCTGTGCCGGTGATGGAATAGCCCTCTTCCCGCAAACTTTTCACCGCTTTCCATACCGCTGTACGGGAAACGGAAAGCGTTCTTGCCAGTTCTTCGCCGGAAAAGACCATGCCTTTGTTCTCTTCAAACAGCTTTAATACCTTTTCTTTTGTCGCCATTTGATGCACCTCCGCTTGACTTATCATACCATGGACTGTCCTCACTGTCAACCTTAAATTTTTTAATGGTTTACAGAGCCGTTTTTTTGATACGAATGGCGCGGAATATCGCTGCGGATGGTTGTGCGCCGCTGCAAAAATATGGCAGATGCCCCAGCCACAATCCGCTTGTCGGCGGATTTCAGACGGTTTACCGGCGTTCGTATTGGTTTTGTGACAGTCTGCGGGAAAATGAATGCAAAAAAGAGCAGCAGGGAAAATCCCTGCCGCTCGTGAAAAATTGTGCGTTAACCGATTCCGTTAAACAGGCTTTCAAACAGCGCCTGAATGGCGGCGAACAGCGCCTGAATCATGGCGACAAACCGTTCCAGGAAAGACAGTTCCTGTTCGTTTTCCTCGTTGACCATGGGGTCCTGCCTGCCGGTATAGACATAATCCGCGTCCACATCGGTGTGTTTCCAAAGCTGTGCGCCGTAGTAGGGATTTGCGCAGCCATAGTACAGGCTGCCGTCATCGCCGATGGCGAAAGTGCGCACGCCGTGGTTGTATTTGTCGTTAAAGCCGTTTCTGGTAATCGGCTCCCAGTTGATGCCGTCCGCTGTGCACCAAACCTCGCCGCCGGGGTTCTTTTCGTTGGCGACGGTTTCGGAAATAATCATATAATTTTCAATATGCTCTTTGTTTTCCGCAATCAGGGCAAAGGCATCCTTTACCGCGTTGATTTTGCTGAGCATATCCTGTGCGGCGGCGGAATCGCTGAACAGACCGTTGCCGATAAGCGAAGCGAATTTATCGCAGAAGGCCGCCAAATCGTCCGCATAGTCGGTGCTGAAGCGAATCATTTCCCCGAGGAAATCGGTGGTCGCGGTTTTGTCAAGACCGCTGTACAGCGTGTACAGGGCGTCGAACATGGGGGAAGATACAAAGCTGCGCAGGGAGCTGACCACATTGTCATTCAAAATGCTGTTGAGCAGCGCCGAATCTGCGGGCAGCTTGTCCATAATGGAGGGGGTGCCGAGAATCTGCTCCATCACGGCAACAAGGTTGCCCAGCTCGGTCTGTAAGCCCTCTTTGCTCATGCCCAGCAGCTCGCCGTTGGTCAGCTGGGTGACATAGCCGAACAGGTTCCAATAGTCGATGGTGTTGACATACAGCCTGCCGTTATAGGTAATGCCGCGCCAGGCGTACATGGTGGTGCCGTATTTTTCATCGGTAAACCCGGCGCCCAGTTCTGCCGCATATTCAATGCTTTCATCGCAGTATTCCTCATCGCCCATCACCATTTGCAGCGTGCCGTCCTTGGTTAGGCGATAGATGGAGCATTCAATATCACAGTCCAGCGCAACGGTATCCAGCCCTTTGTAGAGCAGTGTCTGGTTGCCGGAAACAATCCCCGCAAACAGCTGCAAAAGGGGCGTCATCGGGTTGGTCATGGTCAGGAAATACAGCTCATCGTTGAAAACAACGGGGTTCAGGTTGACATGCAGCAGATTGCCGAAGCTGAGCGGATAGGCACCGTTGTCACCAGCAAACTCTGTCCAGACCCAGCCGTATTTATTGGCAAGACCGGCGGCAATTTCCTCTTCGGAGGCGGCATGACCGCGGAAGATGGCAATGCCCTTAGAGGTAACCAGATTGGTGATAATTTCGTAGCCGCCCTCATAGGCCGGGTTCGCCATGGTGGTTAAATCGCTGATATCCGCCGTGGTGCAGGTGGTGGTATAATAGGCAAAATCTTCGGCATCGGCAATAACCTGATAATCGCCCGCATCACCGGTGGTGGTTGCAAAAATGGACGCAGAGCTCTGATACCCTTCCGGAATATCGCTGCTGCCGCCGACAAACATGGTTTCACCGTCCACGCTGACGCACATGGCGCGCAGGGTACCGTTCTGGAAAACAACCTCCGGCAGCGCGTACGGGTCTTCGTCCGTCACGCGGTACAAAAGGCAGCGGCCGGTCAAAAGCGCGTCCATATACACATCGCCCTTAAATTCCACTGCCGCCCGGAAGCCGGTTACCACGCCATAGTCCGGGTCACCCGCGTGTTCGCCCGGGGCAAAGAGCAGTTCCATTTCGCCGGTCTCTTCGCTGTAGCGGTAGATTTTGGCGGTGTAGTAGGAGTCGTCCTCGCAGCGGTCGATTTCGCCGCGGGTAACAAATTCTACAATGCTGTCCACCAGCTCGTCGGTCACTTCAATGCCGGCAGCAGCGCCGGAAGCGGCAATGGCCTCTACCATCTGCCAAAGACCGTTCGCCCAGGTGCCGATGTACAGGTGCCCCGCGTTTTCCGCCATTGCCCAGCAATAGCTGCTGGCGCGGTCGCCGCTGGGCATCAGCCCGTCAATTTCGCCCTCCAGACGGTCAGGATTGGAAACTTTCTCCAATACATATCTGGAACCGTCCAGATGCGAATAAATGCCGTCAGCGAATACGGGCACGCAGAATGCCGTAAACAGCATGACAAGACTCAGCGCGATGGCAATGCCGCGCCGGATGGATGGGTGCTTTTTCATCATGTGTTCCTCCCGAAAAAAGTTTTTTGGGTCGAAAATACAGACAAATTCTGTATCCGTGTATGATTATATACAAAAGATACAAGAATAACAAGACACTTTTTGGAATTATACTCAATTTTATATATTATTCCGATTTCATAAATGTTATACAAATGTTGTCTAAATAATTCAAAATACTACACAGCTGTCGTATAATAGAAAGAAAACGAGCAGGAGACCAATTGGCGCCTGCTCGTTTGTTGTTTTTTTGCTCGGGGAAGCCATGCAATGCTTTAAAAGGTCGAGGACATATCGCTCTGTACGCCGGTGTTGACGGTGGTTTTTGCCTTGGAGTGGGCGATTTTGTCCCGCAGCAGGGAGAGAAACTCGTCTTCATGCGCAGCCATGGGATTTTCGCCATCCGCCAGTGTAATATCCTGTCCTGTCCAGGAGGAGAGGAATGCCGCATTGGAGATGGAAAGCCCGTTGATGCCCTCTTCGCCCAGCGCGGACAGGGGCGTACCATTTAAGATATGCGCGGCAAAGGCGTTGCAGATGCCCGTGTGCTGGGAGTTTTCGCCGGGGCAGGGGACTTCTTCATAGGAGTATTCCATTTTCGCGAACCCATCGCTGGCAGTGCGGATAAATTCGCTGGTGGACATGGGCAGCTTTGCCATCATCAGCTTATCGTCCTCGCAGACCAGCTTGGCCTTTTCCAGCGTGATCTCCAGCCGGTTCGTGCCGGGGCAGTCGCCGGTGGTGGTGATAAATACGCCGCTCGCCCCGTTCGGGTATTCGGCGTAAATCATCACATCATCCTCCACCTCAATGTCATGCCATTTACCTTCGCGGCAGACCGCGCGGATTTTGGAGGGCATACCGCAGATCCATTGCCACAAGTCGAGCTGGTGGGGGCACTGGTTCAGCAGTACGCCGCCGCCTTCCCCCGACCAGGTGGCGCGCCAGCCGCCGGAGTTATAATAATATTGGGTGCGGAACCAGTTGGTAATAATCCAGTTGACCCGTTTCAGCTCGCCCCATTCGCCGCCCTTTACAATCTCGCGCATTTTCTGATACAGCGGGTTCATGCGCTGGTTGAACATAATGGCAAAGGTCTTGTTCTGGGTTTTGGCGAATTCGTTCAGCTCATGTACATTTTTGGTGTAGACCCCCGCCGGTTTTTCGCAGAGTACATGCAGCCCCGCTTCCAGGGCGGCGCGGCACATGGGCGGGTGAAAATAGTGGGGCGTGGCAATCAAGACCGCATCCACCTCGCCGCTTTGGAACAGCGCATCGGCGCTGTCAAAGGTCTTTACGGTGGGCAGCTGCTCCTTTGCCCACGCAAGGCGGGTCGGGTCAATATCCGCCACGGCGGTCAGTTGAATTTGGGGGCATTCGCCGCTTAAAAAGCGCTTCACATGGGCAGAGCCCATATTACCAACGCCCACAATGCCCATACGAATCTGTTGCATGGTAACAGTCCTTTCTTGGTATGTATATTTCGTCCCCTTGTAACAAGCGGGCGATCGTTATTCCTCTTCTTCGGATAAAGCAAGCCACTGTTCGGTCAGCTCGTCCTGCCGGCGGGCAACCTCGTCCAGCGCATCGGTCAATTCGGTGATTTGCAGATAGTCTGCGGTAACTTCCGGCGATGCAAGTTGGTTTTGCAGCCGGGTTTTCTGTTCCTCCAGCTCGGCAATTTGCTTCTCGAGGCGGGCAATTTCCCCTTTGCGCAGCCGCTGGCGGCGGGCGGTCTCTTTTTTTAATTGGTACGCATTGGGCTTTTTTACAGTGGGGGCTTTCTGCTCTGCGCCCTTGCTCTGCTCGCGCAGCAGCAGATAGCTGTCATAATTGCCGTTAATTTGCCGGACGGTGCCGCCATCGAAGCAAAGCAATTTGGTCGCCAGCCGGTTGATAAAGTACCGGTCGTGGGAAACGGCCAGAATCGTACCCTCATACTCCGCCAGGGCGTTTTCCAAAACCTCCCGGGATTCGATATCCAAATGGTTGGTCGGCTCGTCCAATATCAGGAAATTACAGCCCCGCAGCATAATTTCCAAAAGCGCCACCTTGGCGCGCTCGCCGCCGGATAAATCCCGCATGGTTTTATCGATATCATCCCCGCGAAAGAGAAACGCCGCCAAAATCTTGCGCAGTTCCGGCACGGTTTTATCCGGGAACCGGTCGTAGACCTCCTGCAAAACGGTTTTGCCGCTGCCCAGCGCCGACTGGGTCTGTTCAAAATAGCCGATGCGCACGCCGGCGCCGAAGCGTATGGCGCCCGTATCCGGCGTAATCTCTCCCAATATCATTTTTAACAGGGTCGTTTTGCCGCAGCCATTCGGTCCCAGCAGAAAAACTCGCTCGCCTTTACGCAAGTCAAAGCTGACGCCGGAAAACAGAGGCTTTGTAAAGGTTTTGGAAAGGTTCTGCGCCGACAGCACTTCATTGCCGCTCTCGGACGCTACGGGAAAACGCAGGCGCATTTCGTCCGGGGTGCGCACGGTTTCGTGGAGCCCTTCTTTTAACCGTGCTATCTGTTTTTCTTTGGAGGCAATGGTAATATAGTTGCGCTCCCGGTTAAACCGGCGCTGCTGTTCGATCATGGCCTTGAGCCGGTCAATCTCTTTTTCTATTTTTTCGTTTTCCCGGCTTTCAAACAGCAGCCGTTCCTGTTTCAATTGCTGATATGTTGAATAACTTCCTTTTGTAAAAAAGAAGCGTCCGCCTTGCAGCTCCATGGTCTTGGTTGTCACTTTATCCAAAAAGTACCGGTCATGGGAGATGATCATGGCGGCGCCGGTGTATTTTTTTAAGAAGTCCTCGAGCCATTCCACGCTTTCGGTGTCCAAGTGATTGGTCGGCTCATCCAGCAAAATCAAATCTGCGCCGGAAAGCAGCAGCTTTGCGAGGCTGATTTTGGTACGCTGACCGCCGCTGAGGATGCCGACAGGCTTGTCCGTTTCCTCCGCTGAAAACCCCAGTCCCAACAGCGCTGCCCTTGCCCGGGAGCGATAGCTCAGACCGTCCCGCGCTTCAAATGCTTCCCGCAGCTGTTCCTGCCTGTCAATCAGCGCCGCATCCGGCGACTGGGACAGACGGCGGTTGATGCTTTCCAGTTCCCGTTCCATCTCAATCACATCGCTGTAAACGGTTAAAACCTCTTCATAGGCGGTTTTGCTGCTGTCGCGGCAGGCATGCTGCTCCACGCAGCCGATGCGGGTGCCCGCCGGCATGATAATAGCCCCTTCCGTCGGCTCCAGCTGACGCAAAAGCAGCCGGAACAGGGTGGTTTTGCCCGCGCCGTTTGCGCCGATCAGCCCAATGCGGTCGGTTTTTTCAATGGCAAAGGTTACATCCCGAAACAGCGTTTTGTCCAAAAAGGCGAGGGATATATTTTGCGCGGAGAGTACGGGCATCAAGCGTCCTTCTTTCCTAAGGTGGTGTGCAGCAGCTGCAAATGACCGGTTACGGTATAATGGCCGGTGGCGGCGGGAATGAATAAGCTGTCGCCGGTTTTCAGCGAAAGGGTGGTTTCGCCGCCCTCGTAGGTGCCTTCGCCCGCAAGCACCACCAGCGAGGTAAAGGAGGTATCATCGCAGACGCCCATATACCGGCTATCTGTCTCGAGTTGTTTCATCACAAAATATTGGCATGCGCTCAAAAGCTGCTCAGTATAGCCGTCTTTTTCTTCTTTTTTGCCCATCGGCACAAGCGAAGCGTCCGAAGGCGAAAGATTGGTGACAGCCACGGCCTGGTCAATATGCAGCTGCCGGGGCTTCCCGTTTTGCAGGCGGCCATAGTCGTAGACCCGGTAGGTTGTATCGGAGCTTTGCTGTACCTCCGCCAGCAGAATGCCCTTGCCGATGCCGTGTAAGGTGCCGGCGGGAATAAAGGCGGTATCCCCCTTTTTGACCTGTACATGGCGTACATGGGAAAGCAGGGTGTTGTCGGCAATGCTTTGGCGGAACTGCTCGCGGCTCAGCGCGTCCTGCATACCGAAAATCAATTCCGCCCCCGGCTCGCTGTCCAGTATATACCAGCATTCGGTTTTGCCGTATTCGTTTTCGTGTTCGCGGGCATAGGCATCGTCAGGATGTACCTGTAAGGAAAGCCGGTCGGCGGCGTCAATCAGCTTGATCAGCAGCGGAAAATCCCCTTCGGGACAAAGCGTCCCCAGCGCTTCTTTTCCGGCTTTCTTTAGTACTTCGGGCAGGGGCTTTCCCGCGTCCTCGCCGGTGGCGACCACCGAAGGTCCCGCCGGATGGCAGGACAGCACCCAGCTTTCGGCAATATTATCCATCCCCGCGCCGTCATACAGCGCTTTCAGCTTTTGACCTCCCCAAATGGTCTGCTTGAGTGCCGGAATCAATTTTACCGCTTCCATGGTATCGCCCTTTCCCAGTGTTTCCAAATTCCCGAATATTTTACCATATCTGTTCAAAAAAGGAAAGCCCTTTTGCGCATTTTTGCTCGTTTCCCGTTTCCATATGCGGTTTTAAGATTTGGTTCTTGCAGCCGCCGTTCATGGCGCAGACCATATGATGGATGCACCGCAGCTCCCGTTTGCCGTCTGTATGACAGGTTTCTTCCATGATGATATTTTTCTCCATAACGCAGCAGTATTGTTCAAAGGTTCTGGAATGGCTTTTCATCTCTCGCACCCCTTTCACTGTTAGTATATTCGATAGACTGAAAAAATAAACGGCGGGACAAATGGTAAGTTATTTTTTTTCGCGCGCCGGCATAGGCTTTAGCAGAGAAGCGAAAAAGAGGGATCGTATGAATAAAAGTATCTTGTTTGCCGCATTGGCTGCCTGTGGACTTTTGCTGTTGTTGGTGTATTATAAAAGCCACCGGCTGGGGCGCGGCCTCCTTTGGACGGCGGCGCAGGGCGTTTGCGCGTTTTTTGCCGTTAATCTGCTGGGTTCTTTTTTCTCTGTACATATCAACTGCAATCCCTTTTCCCTGCTGGTCAGTTTGTTTGGCGGCACCCCCGGCGTCATTTTTCTGCTGCTGATGAATACACTGGCTCTGGCGGGATAGCCAAAGGCGTATAATATAAGACTTGAAAAAAGTTTGACGCCGGCAGCCAACAGCCCCCGGGCGGCAGAAGCGTTTTGGCGCGGAATGGGCAAAATAGCCGCCGGCGCAAGCAGGTGAACCGCCGCAAACAAAAGGCAGACCACAGGAAAAAGAAGCGGCGTATAGAACAGCCAGCCGCCGGTTTTTGCAGTACCAAACGGTATTTGTGACCGAAGCCGCAAAAACGATTTGATTGGGTTCGTCAACCTGCACAAGGCAGGTTTGCATAAAATAAAAGCAAACGATTTGTGCAGGCTGCTGAACTTTATTTTGATTTTAAACAATGCGCAACCGTTTTCTTGAGATTTTGCGCCGCCGGAACCCATTTTCCGGCGGTATTATTTTCTATGCTTTTGACTATGGATTTTTTATTTATGTTGTGTTAGTATATAAACAAAAAAAGGAGATGAGTGTTTTTATGCGAAAAGGACGAAAAATTATATCCGTCATTCTTTGCATGTTGCTGGCATTCTCTATGATTCCGGTGCAGTCGCTTGCAGCAACCAGTGGCGATTATGACTATCGGGTTTTAGATGATGGCACAGCGGAAATTACCGATTATACCGGCCCTGGCGGGGACGTGGTAATTCCGGATACCATCGATGGATATACCGTCACTGCCATCGGCGGTTGGGCATTCTCTTCCTGTGCTGCCCTGACCAGCATTGACATCCCGGACAGCGTCACCACCATCGGCGATGGGGCGTTCTATGAGTGCTATGCCCTGACCGGCATCGACATCCCGGACAGCGTTACCACCATTGGTCATTATGCGTTCAATGACTGCGATGCCCTGACCAGCATCGACATCCCGGACAGCGTCACCACCATCGGCGATTATGCGTTCTGGTGGTGCGATGCCCTGACCACGGTCAATCTCGGCAATGGCGTCACCACCATCGGTCGTTGTGCGTTCGAATACTGCTATGACCTGACCGGCATTGATATCCCGGACAGCGTCACCACCATCGGCGCTTATGCGTTCTCATACTGCTATGACCTGACCGGCATTGATATCCCGGACAGCGTCAAATCCATCGGCGATTCTGCGTTCTATTCCTGCGATGCCCTGACCAGCATTCAGGTAGACGAAAACAACCCGGCCTATTCGTCGGATGAATATGGGGTATTGTTTAACAAAGATAAAACCGAATTGAT
>CASFEZ010000007.1 GCA_949293815.1 uncultured Eubacteriales bacterium
TCTTAGCGTAGTTCACTGTATAAAAAGTTCCGCCCTTGTTTTCTGTGAGATAAGAAATACAAGCAGAACTGTTATCAACCAGATGGCGATTGCGTTTATACTTCGGTGCGATCTTCACTTGCGGCGGCACTGCAATAATAGTGCGAGCAGATCTTCGGCTTATCATCGGGGAGCACATACATGGCAACAATATCAGCAACCTTGTTTACCTCAATGTTGTCGTGGTCCCGTTTGAGTCGTTCCGGCCTCTGTCTGTCATACACATGACGGAAAATCATCACACAGTCCTTGTATCTGACTCTCGGTTTTCCGGCGAAATAACTGCTCATAGCCGGCGCAAGATAACCGCGAATGTATTCGGTGGAGCCGGACTGCTTTTTGGGGAGCAGTGTAGGCATCCTGAGGCAAAACCATCCTTCAGCAGTAAATCCCATTTCAACAGGAACGGAATCCACAATGATTTCTTCAACCATTTCGTTTCCTCTCGGGTGTCCGGTATATGCCGGAAGCACCCTCGTGAGCAGGGTTGTCTTTTCCGTAACTGCTTCGAGTTTCAATGCCTTATCATAGGCGGTCTCGATGTGTGCATTGCGGTAAGCGGTTTTATGAAGAAATTTCCTTCCTTCCCCGCTATTACCGCATGAGCCGACGATTGATTGCTTATGTGCTTGATAAATTGCGAGATGAACGCTCTTTTACAAGCGTAGCCAAAGATTTCAATCTTTCGGTAAGTACAGTCATTCGCGTATTTGATTATCTATCCTATCCAAAAGCAACCCTCTCTTCCGCCCTGTCCATAGACGAGTTTAAGGGCAATACAGGCAGAGAGAAATACCAATGTATCCTTACGGATCCGGTCAAGCATGTGGTATTGGACATCCTTCCGAAGCGATATGATTACTATCTAACCAACTACTTCAAAAGCTATCCCAGAGGAGAGCGGGAAAAGGTCAGGTATTTTGTCAGTGATATGTGGAGACCATATGCCTCGGCAGCCTCTGCATGGTTTCCCAATGCCACACAGATTATTGATAAAGAAATGAGCCCACAAAGGCGCAGGTATTTCAAACGCTCCAAGCGCCTGTTGAGCAAACGGGAAAGCAGGTTAACAGATACACAAAGAGAGGAAGTCCATGTGATGCGGTATTACTCTGACACCCTGAGCAGAGCTTACCAATACAAAGAGGACTTTTTCGATATTGTGGACTTGGACAATGCACAAGAAGCCCGAAAGGAGCTTGGCAACTGGATATACCCTGAAACGAAATGCCTATGGCTATCGCAACTTTGGCCGCTTTCGCAACCGTATCCTGCATATGTTTTCCCATCAAAAACTGTAATGCCGGCAAGCTGCCGCTTGTTGGCGGCCGCCTGTCGGCACTCTTCCTTTCTTCGGGTTTACCCCAACTATTGACAAAGAGCCAAATAAAAAAGCCAGAGCAAAGTCCGCTTTGCTCCGGCATGGAGCGGATGACGGGAATCGAACCCGCAACACCGGCTTGGGAAGCCGAAGTTTTACCATTGAACTACATCCGCGCAGTGGTAATATTATACTATTCTTCAATGAAGTTGTCAACCGGAAAATGCGTTTTTCCGGTTGACAAAATATTTTTCTTTATTCGCTGTACAATTCAATCATGCTGACCGTACCGCCGCTCAAAGAAATGTACATCGACTGCGCCCCGGAGCGGTACTCAATCAGGGAATCGGAACGATTGGCGTAGCCATCACCATAGGCAGCCAGCACATCCGCTTCGGAAGACCCCACATGAATGCCTTTGTCTGTTGCAATAGAGGAGGAGGTGATTTCGATATTATACACATAGTCCTCGCCGCCGTTGCGATAGGTATAGACGGAAAAACCGCTGTATTCATAGATATTGTCCATACCGTCAAAATGACAGGACGGCGCCTGCGTAACGCCGGAAGGCTCACCCAGAGCGGAAGAATAGGAAGCCCAATTGGAATTTGGTGACATACGCACGCCGCTTATGGAAATGCTCATATCCGCGCCGGAAAAACTGCCGGAAGAAGCATTGTTGTCGGCAGACGGCGCTTCTGGTTGCTGTGCTGCGGGCTCGGATTCGGTTGGAGCGTCCGTTTCGACAGGTTCGGTTTCGGAAGGCTCGGTCTGCGAAGCGGTTTCCGATTCCGTTTCACTTACAGAAGCCGACGGTTCGTCCGTTTCGGCGGTTAAAATTTCCTGCACTGTTTCAGTCGTACCCGCTTCGGTTGTGGTTGCGCCGTCATCGGCTGCATCTTTTTGGCAGGACGCAAAAGAAAACAACAGCGTCAGCAGCAAAACAAAAACCACCGGTAAGCATATTTTTTTACGCATAACAAAAACTCCTTTTTTTACTCTATAGCAACAGTCTGATCCGTTGGAAAAGCGGTTACCTCTCCGCCGGATTCGACACAGACGGAAAGACGATAGTCGCCGCGCGGTAAAGCGGTCGTATCCAAGTAGCCGGAAAACCCATTGTCCCGGCAAAGACCGTCACCGGCAAGCGAGGCTTCATAAATTGAAAAACAGCGAAAATACTGCGCTTCGCCAGTGGGGGAAGTCAGGCGCAAATATAGTTTGCTGTCTGTTTGCAGCAGCTGCTCATCCAAAGCGCCGAAAATATGCAAAAGACCATTATGCTCCTGCGTTTGCAGCAAAGATACGCTCTGCTCGCTCTCCTCGTCCGCCGTCAGTTCCGCTTCCGCAGCCGGCAGCACCGGCGCGTAAGAAATGATATTCGCCAAATTGCGCTGTACCATTTCATAAATAACGGTATCGGCGTTTTGGCTGTCAACCAGCGTCAAATCGCAGGGCACAGCACGGGAAAAATAGGCGGTAGAAAAATGCTGCGCCAGAAACGGCAGCAGGGCGTTGCCAAAGGAATCGCGGAACATCAAAAGTGAACCGCTGCCGGTTGTATTTTCGGTGGTAATCGTAATATCCTCTTCACTGCGAAAGCGGGAGGTATATTCATAGGTATAGGTCACATCCGGTACCCATTCTGTCTCCGGCTGCATATCAGCCGGGTGAAGCATCCCGTATAAATCACCGTTTTTCTCGCTCTCAATCCAGTTGACATTTTGATAGGTTTCGTGCTCAATGGCAAGGCGCGTCAGCAGCGCGTCATAAGCAATGACGGCACCGCGCACATTCCAATGAGAATCGGTGGCGTAGTAAAGCGGCTCTTCGGCTGCCCCTGCCAAATCGTGAAAATCAACATACGGAATATCCGTCTGCCGAAGCGCCTCGGTCAGGCGGTCATAATTATTCCCCTCCCCTTTCAAAAAACGCCGGGGGAGATTTTCGTCATACAGTTCATTTTTATTCGGCGCAACGGTAAATACAAACTTTACGCCTTTTTGTTTGCAGTAATCGTTGATTTGCGAAAGCGTATCTACGATATTGGCAATGCTCCGCTCGCTCAGAGGCGAAGCCGCCGTATATTCGGCAATCGTCGGCTCAAAATACAGCCAGCCGTTTTTGCCGATAATCACATCCGAAGCGGTGGAGGAGGCAAAGAGCTTTTCCAGCAGTGTAGACTTCCACTCCAGCGCCGCCGATCGGAAAGGCATGCGCTCCGATAAATAATCGGAAAGCTCGGAATCAAAGTTCTTATTCAAGCTGCCGTCCTCATCAAAAAATGAGGGAAAGGCTGTCAGCTCCCGCTGCTCCACTTCCGCATCCGCCTGGGAAAACACGGCGGATACACCAATGAGCAGGCAAAACAAAAGGCAAACCGAAAGAAAAATAACACCGGATATTCTTTTCATTCCGTCTGCCTCCTCAGAAATTAAAATAGATAAACGGATTGTAGGAATCCGTAATCAAAAACAGCATACACAGAGCCAAAAGCAGCGCGGAGGCAACATACGACAGCGGCGCGGCAGCCGGACGATTGGACAGTTTCGCCCAAATCTTTTTCGCCACAGGGAAACTGCAAACCACTGCGATAACCAAAATAAACACAAAGTATCCGTCAACCTGTGATAGCGCCCCGGCAAAGCCCGTGCGGCTGAGGTCACTGAACGAAAACAGCGCCCGCAGCACAACCCATGCATCCGAAAGGCTGTCTGCCCGAAAAATGATAAAGCCGGTAAAGACGATAAACATGGTATAAAGCCACAAAAGCGGCTTGCATTTTATTTTTTTAACGGGAATTGCGCCAAGGCGTTCGGCAATCATAAAGACAGCATAATACAGCCCCCATACAATAAAGGTTGTATTTGCGCCGTGCCAAATCCCCGTAAGCAGAAAGACAATAAAAATATTCAGCAGCGTTCGCGGCATACCCTTACGGTTGCCGCCGAGCGGAATATACACATATTCCCGAAACCAGGTGGTCAGCGAAATATGCCATCTGCGCCAAAAATCAGCAACACTGGTGGCAGCATACGGATAATTGAAGTTTTCCAAGAAATGGAAGCCGAACATTTTCCCCATACCGATGGCCATATCGCTGTAGCCGCTGAAATCGTAATAAATTTGCAGCCCATAGGACAAGGACGCAAGCCACGCTTCAGGCATGGACAGCCCGGCGTCCACCTGCGAAAAAAGGGCATCCGCCGTCACCGCCATGGTATTGGAAATCAGCACCTTT
This sequence comes from uncultured Eubacteriales bacterium, assembly GCA_949293815.1. Classification (GTDB taxonomy): domain Bacteria; phylum Bacillota; class Clostridia; order Oscillospirales; family Acutalibacteraceae; genus RGIG2774. The sequence goes on from CASFEZ010000007.1 coordinate 4,602, forward strand.
TTCGCAAGCCCGACAATAAACCGGCGAAAGCCGTCCGCCACCTGCTCCGGCGGCGCAGAACGCGCACGCAGTTGGACTGCAATGTCGCTGTAGCGCACGATGGGTCCGGCAATCAGCTGCGGGAAAAAGGAGATATACAACAGCAAATCAAAAAAGTTATCCTGAATTAGTTTTTCGTCCCGGTACGCATCAATGGCGTAAGACATGATCTGGAACGTGAAAAACGATATACCAATAGGCAGTGCAATTTGCGGCACCGGAATTGTAAGCCCCAAAACGGCATTGACACTCTCGACAAAAAAGCCCACATACTTAAAAGCGAACAGTGTGATAATGTCCAGTATTAACAGAGCCACAAAAAGCGGTTTTGGGAAGTGCCCTTTTTTACGAGCAGCCTTGCCCGCCAGGTAATGCAGAAAAACCAGACAAATTAAGTAAAATACGAAAACCGGTTCCCCATAGCCGTAAAATAACAAGCTGGCTACGGTCAACACCGCGTTTTTCAGACGGATACCGGGTAAAACACGGTGCAGCAAAAAAACGACCGGCAGAAAAAAGCATAGAAAAATAACGGAACTAAAGACCATACAATCACCGAATCAGTTGGCTGCCGGCAGACCGTTTTCGCTCCAGCAGTATCCAAGTGCGCGCAATTCCGAAGCAGTTTTACTGTAAACGCCGCGCTGCGTATCCATATACCGCCACACGCCGTTGGCGTTATACAGCACCCAGTCATGCTCATTGCCGTTCGCCGCATTAAAACTGCCGCCTACAACAACAATAGCCTCATACCCCGCCGCTTCCAAAAGGAATTTGGTCAGGTACGCATAGTCATAGCAGGCGCCGCGTCCGCTGCTTAAAATACGAACCGCCATAGCTTCCGGCGAGGCTTTGTCATAGTACTTATATCTGAAATTGTTATGTACATACGAATAAATATCATATGGGGAAGTGCCGATACGCTTTAAAATACCACGCAAATAAACCGGCAGCGTGTCCGTTGTAATGCTGCTGGCGGAAGCGATGCCGCTGCTGTCAAAGGAATAGGAACCGCTGGTGGTGCTGCGCAGCATTTTACCGTTGCTGTAATAATAGGCATTCAGCCCTTCAAAAATCCAGCCGGTGTAGAGCGCGCCCTTGTCGTAATAATAGGTTTCGCCGTTTTCGGTATACTTGCCGTCACGCAAAACACCGTCCGTGCCAAGATAATATGTTTCACCATCGATGGAAACCGTACCGGTGGCCATACTGCCATCTTTATTAAAATAATAGCGCTTGCCGTCTATGGTTTGGAAGCCGGTCTGCGCCAGTCCGTTTTGAAAATAATAGCGCGTACCATCGAGTTCCATCAAACCGTTGACCGCTTTGCCGTCTTCATCAAAATAAGCCGTTGCCCCAAAAACCGTTGCAAAGCCGGTCTGCATAACACCGTCTGCGTTAAAATAATAATAATCCTCATCAATTTTACCATAGCCGCGCATCAAACCGCCTGCCGCATCGAACCAACCGCGACCGCCTTCAGAAAACTGAAAAAAGCCGGGATAAACCGCACCGTCCGCATCGCAGTAATACACGGCAAGTGAAAGATTGTACCGTAAGCTCAGACGCGCATCCTGCGTCGTCAGGCTGCCATCTTCATTAAAATCAAGCGGCCGCACATCAGCCGGCATATCCTCCAAGCCAATGCTGATGCGCAAAAGGACCCTGGAATCGGCGGTGGAATATTTGCCGTCATCGTTGGCATCGATAAAATATTCCTTTTCATACAGCGCAACTTCCGTATCGCCAGCGGTCAGTGAGAAGGCGCTGTCCTCCGCAATCCGATAAGCAGAAACGCTCTCCGCCTCTGCGTCCGTGGTCGGTTCCGTTGTTCCCGGCTCCGTTGTTCCCTGCTCCGTTGTACCGGGCTCGGTGGGCTGCTCAATAGCAGGAGCGGTGGTTATCTCGTCAATCTCCGCAGCATTTGCGCTGACTGCCATCAACAGAAAAAGTAAAATAACCGCAACAAAAAAATACCCTTTTTTGACCAAAGGCATTCGTATCTCTCCCCTTGAAATATGATAATCACGAAACTGAAAACATCATAGCGATTATACAGGAACCGAATAAAAAAGTCAAGACAGAATCCATCCGCTCGGACGCGCAGACACGCTCAGCGGATAAAATTCGTGCGCGTAAAGGGTTCTTTTTCAGGCAGACCATAGGTTTCTCTGCCAAGGGCAATGCTTTTCATCAGAAAAGCCATGTTGCGAGCCAGGGTACGCATCCCCTGTAATCCTTCCGCATCCTGAAGCGCCTCCCCCGGCGCTCTGCCATGAATGCTGTTCCAGTACTGCCCGGACGCCACCGGCATACCGGAAATAGTAAAGAACTTATTCAGCTCGTCAAAGGTTGCCGACAAGCCGCCGCGTCTGGCTGCAACCACGGCAGCGCCGACCCTCATGGTTTTATCAAATGGCGTGCTGTAGAAAAGACGGGTCAAAAACGCAACCAGCGTCGCATTGGCAGAAGCGAAATAAACAGGACTGCCGACAACAAGCCCATCGCTTTCAGCAAAAAGCGCAGCTGCTTCGTTGACCGCGTCGTCAAACACACATTTGCCGTTTTTGGCGCAGGAACCGCAGCCGATGCAGCCGCGGATATTCTGATTTCCGATATGCAAAGTTTTCACAGAAAATCCTTCCTGAGAAAAAATCTTCTCCATTTCCGCCAGCGCAACAGCGGTATTTCCTTTGGCATGGGGACTGCCGTTAATCATAAGAACCTGCATCATAAAACCTCCTAAACGGAACGTCCCGATAAAATCGGGACGTTCAAAAATAATTACATATCAAGATTATATCAGTGATACAGAAGCCAGAAATAAATATATGCCGGGATAATCGCCGCCAAGGTAAAGGGAATGCCAATGCGGAAGAAGTCTTTGTTTTTGACCTCATACCCCTCCTTGCGCAGAATACCGATACCCGCTATATTGGCGGAGGCACCAATGGGCGTACAGTTGCCGCCCAAGGTTGCGCCGGACAGGAGACCAAAATATAACAGCGTCGGTTCAATCCCCAGCGCGGATGCAAGCCCGGTAACAACCGGCAGCATCGTGGCCACATAGGGAATATTATCGATAAACGCGGAAATCAAAACAGACGCCCAAACAATAATGGTATACAGCAGGAAAATATTGCCGCCGCCGAGTTTGGCCAGTAAATCCGCCGCCGCATCGATAACGCCCATATTGGTAATGCCGCCGATGATTAAAAACAACCCGAACAACAGCCCGATGGTTTCAAAGTCAATGGCCTTGAGGGGAGCTAGTACAGCAGAAGCATCTTTTTTCTTAAAGTAAGTATAAATAATGCCAATCAGCAGCAGAACTACGCATATCATACCGTTGGTAATATCCGGCTTATTGGAAATAAAGGAAGCGGCAATCAGCAACACAATTGTGCCAACCAGAAGCACCGTCGGCACATAATCGTTGACTTTGGTACGGGGCGTGCCCTTGGGGACGGGGGCTTTCTCCTTGCGGAACAGCCACGCCAAAATCAGAGCGGATACAATAGCGCCCAATTCCACCGCAAAGAAAATACCGGGTTTGCCGTCATATACAAAGAAATCCAAAAAGCTCATATTGGCATAGGAACCAAGCATAATGGCCGTGGTATCGCCGACCAGTGTTGCCGCGCCCTGCAAGTTAGAGGATACGGCAATGCCGATGATAAAAGGCACCGGGTTGGTATTCAGCTTTTTACAAATCTCCAGCGCAATGGGCGCCACCATCAAAACAGTTGCCACATTGTCTACAAAGGCAGAAATAATACCGGCAAACAGCGCCAGTGCTACCGCGGCCATTTGCACATTCGGCACTTTTTCCATCACCAGATCCGCCAAAAGCGCAGGCATTTTGCTGTCAATAAACAGCTGCACCAGCCCCATGGTACCGGCAATCATTAAAAGCACATTAAAATCAATAGAATCCAGTATCTGATTCAGCGGCAGCATACCGGTTACAATAAAAATCAGGGCGGAGCCAAGCGCGATGTACGGACGGTACTTGCTGAAAATTAACATCAGCACATAAGTCGCAGCAAACAGGCAAATCGCGAAAACCATAAAATAATCGACCCTCTTTTGTTTTTTGCACTCTGCTGATAGGAATACGGCAAAGCGTTCCGGCAACGGACCGGCGTATTATTTATTTGCCCACAAACTGACCTGTAATAGCCCCTCCTTGCTTCCGGCAAGGAAAAGCACATCCCCCGCGCGGAAACGATCATCCGGCGCTATGGATTCCGTTACCACGCCGTTGTTTTCGATGGCGATGATGTTCAGTCCAAAACGGGCGCGCAAATCGACCTCACGTACCTCTTTGCCGACAATCTGATCCGGCACCTGCAGCTTGGAAATATTGATACGCTCACTGAGCTGAATAATATCAATATCCCGCTCTGTTTCCAGGCGGCTTGCCAGGCGAATAGCCATATCCCGCTCAGGATAGACCACCTCGGCGCCGAGTTTTTCCAATATCGCGCCGTGCTCCGTGCTGGCAGCCTTGGAAATGACCTTGGGTATGCCGATGGCGACCAGATTCAGGGTAGTAAGAATGGATTTATCCATTTGCTCTCCGATACACACCACCGCCACATCACAATTCTGGATGCCGGATTCCAGCAGCGTTTTTTTGTCCAGAGATTTTACAACATATGCGTTTTCTGTCAAGTCCCGGATTTCGCGGATTTTGTCCTCATCCCGATCCAGAACCACCAGCTCCGCACCGGACACCGCCAGCTCTTCTACCAGCGCGTACCCAAAGCGCCCCAGTCCGACAATACCATATGTCATATTCTCACTTTGTTTTTTACGAAACATAGTATACTCCTTTTTTCAGCCAATTGCAATATTTCCTTCCGGATAACGCACTCTTTCTCCATGAGAAAAGTACCAAACCGAAGCAATCGTCAGCGGTCCCAGCCTGCCGATATACATAATCAGAATCGAAAGCAGTTTGGAGCCGACACTCAGACCGGGGGTAATACCGGTTGAAAGCCCTACCGTGCCGAAAGCACTGGTGATTTCAAACAACGCCTGCATCAGCGTAACATCCGGTTCCATGGCAAGCATCAGAAAAGTTCCGATTACAACCACAGCCAAAGCCAACAGCGCAATAACAGACGATTTACGGAACACATCACGGGGGATAGCATACCGAAACGCCTTTTCCGATTGATTGGTTGCGGCGGACTTGATGCCCTTGAGCAGCACGAAAAACGTACTGGTTTTAATACCACCGCCGGTAGATCCCGGAGACGCGCCGATAAACATCAATACCGTCAGCACCAAAAGCCCGGCGTCCGAAAAAGTACCCAGCGGATAAGTGGAAAAACCGGCGGTACGGGCTGACACACTGTGGAAAAGAGCGCCCAGCCAGGTAACATCATCTGTCAGTTTTAACAGGACTGCCCCAACAACAATCAGAACCGCGCTGACGGACAGAACCACCTTAGCATGCATGGAATACTTTTTCCAATTCAGTTTTTTTGTCCACATTTCGCGAATCACCAAAAAACCGATACCGCCAAAAAAGATCAAACCGCAGGTCACCAGATTCAGCAGTACATTATCCCGATACGGGATGAGGTTTTGGAAATTGCCCAAAATATCGAACCCGGAGTTATTAAACGCTGCAACCGAGTGGAACAAGCTGATGCCGATTGCTTTCAGCGGCGGATAATCCTGTACAAAAACAATAAAACTGAGAATGGCACCGGACAATTCAAAAATCAGCGTAGTAAGGAAAACGCTTTTTACAAAGCGAATAACGCCCCTGCCGGAATCCAGGTTCATCGCGTCCCGAATCAGGTTGCGCCCTTTCATATCCACGCGCTTGCCCATGGCAAGGATTACACCCGCACCAACCGCAGTTACACCAAGTCCGCCGACCTGAATCAGCATTGCCAGAAAAAACTGCCCCAGCGGCGTAAAGGTGTCGCCTGCGTCAACGGCAATCAGACCGGTAACGCAAACCGCGCTGGTTGAGGTATACAGCGAATCAATATAATTCAGCTGCACCCCGTCCTGCACGCTGCACGGCAGAATCAGCAGCACAGAACCAATCAGAATAACAGCGGCAAAGCCCAATGCAATCAGGCGTGCCGATGATAACCGATGAAATAAATGTTTCACTCGTCTCTCTCCCCGTTCATACGATAGCCTACGCCCAGTTCATTGGTAATATACCGCACATCCCCCGGCGTAATTCCCAGTTTTTTACGGATATTGGCCATATTGACCTGTAATTTTTTTACGCTTCCCTCGCTCGGATACCCCCAGATGGACTGGATCATGGCGGAATAGGTCATCATTTTTCCGCAGTGCTCCGATAAAAGCGCAATAATATTGTATTCCGTTTGTGTCAGCTTGATTTCCCGTTCCTGCACAAAGACACGGCGGGCATCGTAATCAATGGTTAAATCCCGCAGGCGGAACTTTCCGCTCGGCAATTTTCCCGCATCCGCGCAGTGGCGGCAGGTACGCAGTGTGGAGCGGATACGCGCCAGCAGCTCCGCTGCGCCGAATGGCTTGGTCACATAGTCGTTGGCACCTGCGTCCAACGCACGAACCTTATCCTGCTCGGCTGTGCGCGCCGATAATACAATAACCGGCGTTAAGGAATTCTGCCGTATGGTTTCCAAAAACCGCATACCGTCCGCATCCGGAAGCCCCAAATCCAAAAGCACCAAATCCGGCTGATGAGAGGAAAACAGCATTTTCGCCAATGCACAGGTTTCGGCAATCACAACCTGGTAGTCCGATGCTTCCAGCATCGCTGTGATAACGGTGCGGATATTCTCATCATCCTCTACCAATAAAATCTTATATTTATTGTTCGTCATCTGACATCTCCTCGCAGTCCAACGCAAAGCGGAAGACCATACCGCCGCCCGGTCGATTTTTTGCTGTCAGCTTACCGCCGTGAGCCTGCACAATAGCCGCGCATACCGACAGCCCAATGCCGGTGTTTCGCTTCCTGCCGTCCGCACAGGAAGCAGCGCCTTCACCGCCGCTGAACAATGTTTGCAGCCGCTCCGGCGAAACGCCGCAGCCGTTATCCGCCACTTCAAACACCGCCTGATTTCCCTGCTGATACACCCGCAGGGTTAGTTCCGTCATCCCCTGCGCATGCAGCACCGCATTTTCCAAAAGATTGAACAGAACCTGCTCTATCAAAAGCGCGTCCATCGGCACAATCAGAATCGAATCCGGCAATACCGGTTGAATCGGCGCCTGCGGGTACCGCTTTTTGCATTTGGACATCACGGAATCAATGAGCTCATCTATAACCGTAGGCGTTTTGCGCAGATTCATTTTTTCACTGTCAATACCCGTGACAGAAAGCAAATTTTCCACCATGCGAATCAGCCATTCGGCGTCCTCCTGAATGCTTCGCAATACCGCATCCTTTTGCTCCTCGGTCAAATCGCCCCTCTTTTCACGCAGCGTGGTACTGGCGCCGTATATGGTCGTCAGGGGCGTCCGCAGGTCGTGGGACACGGCGCGCAGCAGGTTTGCTCGCGTCCGTTCCCGCTCGCTTTGGGCTTTCATGGCTTCCGTGCGCTTAATCTTGGTCGTCAGCGTGCCGGTCAGCACCGCAACCGTTACCATAACCACAGCAGAAATCAGGTTGGCGGGAATGCTGAAATTCAGAGAAAAATACGGATAAGTAAATATATAATTGACTGCCAGCGTACCGACCAGCGCGGAAACAACGCCGTACACATAGCCCTCCGTGAAAAGGGAAATCAGGAACACAGCAAAAACAAAAATGGTCGTAATATGCTCCTGCACATCCAATTTTTGCAAAACAAGACTGCACAAAACAGCACAGACAAAGACAGAAAAAACAATAAACAGACTTCTGAGCGTTTGTTTTACATGCATGGAATTTCTACCTCCATCGGGCAAGAGCTATCCTATCACATTTTCAGCTAAGAAACGGTAAAGAACCAAAAAAATTGTTTACACCAAAATCTATATCAGTGTAAACAATTTTCCTGGTTTTGTCAATTTAATCATTTGCATCTTTTATTGCACTGCCGGCAGGTACAGCTTGTGTGCCACTCTTCAGCAGCGCCCGGTAACAGGTTTGCGCTGCCCAGACCTGCGCGGGCACATACATCCGTTCCGGCGCATGGGAAACCGGAAGCCATTCGAGCTTATGCTGCTCAATCGGCTTGCAAATCTGTTCACCGAGCACGCCGGTGTAGTAGTGCTGAATCGGGTGAAAAGCGCCAATGCGCTCGTGCCGGGTATAGATGTCGGCAGAGCAGGCATAGGAGAGCTGTAACACCGCATAGCCGGTTTCCTCCAAAAGCTCACGGCAAAGACATTCTTCCCTGCTTTCATTTCCCTCAATACCGCCGCCGGGCAAAAACAGCCCGCGCTTCGTTCGGACAACCGCCAGCTTATCCTGCTGAAAGCAAACAAGATAGACCCCCTCCCGGTCGGTATACACCTCGTCTGCCGCTTTTTGCCCGAAAGTTTTCATGAGTAACCGCCTTTCCTGCGCCTCACCGCAGAATGGATATGATTCGGCTGTTTGGTATTCTTCAAAGTCCCGTATAAAGGGACAGCTGTTTTTCGGTATCGCACAGTCCCAAAAAGATTTCTTTCGGGTCAGAAAATCCCTGCGCCGTCAGCTGCTTTTGCAGCCATTTTCTGTTCAGCCCCATACGCTGGAGGTTCCCCTCCAAAACATGACCGTCCATAATAACCTCACAAAAGATGGAAGCAGGCGGCGGCGAAAGCTGCAAATCCGCCGGCGTTGCCGGGCGCTGGTCGCTTTTGGGCAAAATAGAAATTCTGCCGTTGTATTCAAACACCGCCAAATGGATTTGACTGAGATCGAAATACCCCTGTTGGCGGCACATAAGCATAAATTCGCTCAAATCCAGCTTTGCTTTTTTCAGATTGGCACGAAAAAATTTACCATCGGAGAACAATATGGTCGGCGTACCATTCAAATATTTCCTGGAACGAATCACCCACAAGGAAAGCATACTCAGTAAAAATGCAATCACGCCGTAAACAATCATTGCGACCAAGGGCTGCAGCGGCGCTTCCAATTCCGTTGCCATCTCTGCGGCAATGGATCCAATGGTGATGCCGGCTACATAGTCAAAAAAGTCCAGCTGGGCTATCTGCTTGTGCCCCATGATTTTAGCAAGAATAAACAAGGTCACAGCTGAAAATACAGCCATTCCTGCTGTTTTTAATATTTCAGTTCCCAAAATACTGCATCTCCTTTTGATGCAGTATTTCCAAAAGAGGAAACAATATGCGCCATACAGTCTGCCCGGTGCCGTAGGGACAATGCCCTGCGGCTTATGCCTCCATCAGTCCTTTCCGCACGGCGGCGTCATGCCAGACGCGCAAATTTTTATACCCCTGGGCGTTCAAATGCTTTTCCGCGCCGCCGCGGGTATATACCTGCATGGGGATGCCCTGAAGCTGAACAAGGTACTTTGCGCTGGCGGGGAATCCGCTTCCGGTTACATCACTCAGCGCGCAGACATCCGCATGGTATTCGGTCGCTTTTGCCATATCGCCCGCAAGATAGGCGTCCCACATTTTTCGCAGAATACCAACACCGCAGGTGCTGGGCGTGGCAATCACCCCTCTTGCGCCCTGTTCATAGCTTTCTAAAAGATAGGGGATATTCGCCTGCATGACGCAGGATTCGCCCTGCACACGGATTTTGTCGGAAATGCCGCCCTCCATGATACAGGTCGTATCCTTAATGCCCTGCACAATACCGTCCGCTGCCAATTTGCCATAAGCGGCCGCACTGATTTTATTGTTTGGGAACCCGGGAAATTCATACAAAAGGATGGGCTTCGCTGCGTGTTCTGCCAGTTCCGTGATATAGCGCACCATAATTTCATCATCACAGCCATAGCTTTTGGTAATGAAAACAAGACCGTCTACACCGGCATCCTCCATGCGCTTAATTTCCTCTATTTGCGCCGGACGGCTTGGCTCCAGATTGGCAGTCGCCACCACTTTATGTCCGCAGCTGTTCTTTACCGCCACCCGGGCGCATTGCAGCCGCTCCTCCAAAGTCAGGCTGGTCATTTCCGAGCTGCCGCAGACCGAAAACAAATGGTGTACTCCCTGCGCAACCTGCCAGCGTACATATTCGCCGTACAAATCGTAATCGATGCTTAAATCGTCATGATAGGGCGTCAGCAGCAACGAGTAAACGCCGCCCCAGCCTTTCTCCGCCTCCTGCAAGGTCATAAGCCTTTCCCCCTTTATTTGGATTCCGGCAGTCCCATAAAGAACTGCGGCAGATACTTATGGTGTACATATTTCATTTCATGATAGCACGCCGACGCCGCTTTGTAATCGCCAATCAGCGGATGCACCATCAGCGCATTGAGCGCCGCCCGGTCGTCACCGTTCACCGCCGCTTCGACTGTCAGCTTTTCGTATTCCTTGACAATGCGCATCAAACCAATGATATGGCGATTATGGAAACCAGGAATCGGAATCGGTTTGCAGCCGTCTTTACCGCAAACGGCAGGAATTTCCACAATATCATCATCCGCCATAAAATCCAGCGCCCCAGCATTGCGCAGATTGACCACATGCACCTCTTGCTTGTCGTTGGCAATGGCGTTAATCAGCGACACGGCAGCCAGGGAATATTTATAGCCGCCGCGCTTATCCAAAAGCGCCGGTTTGGTCACAAGTTTTTCATCCGCATACATTTTAAGCAGATCCTCTTCAATTTCCATGCAGACCAGCGCCCGGGTCTTTTCGCAGGATTTCAGATATGCCAGCTTTGCGTCCCGGCTGTAATAATACTGCAAATACGAGGACGGGAACCCGCCGGCTGCCTTTACACAGTCCAAATCAAAGCCATCATCGTGAATATTCGCCATCACGGTCGGCGCAAAATCATCGTCAAACAGCTTATCCAGCAGCTCCTCGCCGTCTTTTTTTACCGAGGTAATCCAGCTTAAATGGTTCAGCCCGAGGTAAGTAATCTGAGCGCCCTCCCCCACGGCCGCCTTGACATCGTCAATCATGGTAATGGGCACATTGCAAAGACCAACGCTTTTGACCTTGGTGTAATTCTGAATAAATTCGGACACAATGCCCGATGGGTTTGTAAAGTTAATCAGCCAGGCATCCGGACAGACCTTTTCCATGGTATCGGTAATATTTTTCATAACCGGGATGGTGCGCAGCGCCTTGAAAAAACCGCCAATACCGGTGGTTTCCTGCCCAATCAAATTGTATTTCAGGGGAATGGTTTCGTCAAGATACCGCGCCTTGAGCATTCCGACCCGAATCTGCGTAACCACAAAATCCGCGCCCCGCAGCGCCTCTTCCAAATCATCCGTCATAACAACCTCGGTGTCCATACCCGCCGCTTTCAGCATCCGCACACAGAGATTGCCGACAATGACGCGCTTGCGCGTATCAATGTCCATCAGCATCAGCTTTTTTACATACAGTTCCTCTCTCGCTTTGATAAAACCGTCTATAAGCTCCGGGCAATAAGTGCTGCCGGAACCGATAACCGCAACTTGAATTTCTTTCATAGATAAAAACACCCCTCTGTATCTGATTCCTTATCCGTTTTCAAGCATCCAGTTGATGCAGCCGACCACGGGCGGACGGGTCAATTTGGAAAAAACCAGTTTTTTGCCGTGGCTGTTTGCCGCGCATTTTTCCTCCAACCGTGCTATATACCGTTCAGACGGCAATTTCGTATGCATGGAGCCGGAAAGCACCACCGCCACAGTATCGCCGCTGAACATCTGCTTTTCCAAATGGGCGCAGATATACTCCGCGCCCCGCTCAGCCATTTCATCGCAAATTGCTTCTGCCGCACTATCACCGCTGTTGAGTGCGTCAAAAAACAAATCAATCAGAAGGCGGATAAAATCATCCGCCGTATCTTCCTGTTCAAAATTAGCAATGGTAGACAGCAGACCGTCACGGGTCGGCTCAATCTCCGTTTTTTTGCAAAAAGCATTTGTCATGCCGGTATGACGCAGGTTCAGACAGATATCGTCATAAATTTTGTTAAATACCCGATTGGCAATCCAATGCCCGTTGCCCTTATCATCGGAGAGTTCACTAAAACCGCCGATTTGCAGCATTTCGCCCCGGGAGTCAATGGAATTGCAGCAGGTACCCGTACCGCAGTTATAACCAATACCGATGCCGTTCGGCAGCCCAGCTTTTGTGATGATAAAACCATCATTATAAATACGGAAATTCCGAAGACCGCGCGACTCCAAAATGGCATACAGCGCGTCATGCTGATACGGATGGTCAATCCCCGCAAGCCCCATTAAAATCTCGGTAATCCCGTCATAGGTCAGATGATTGGACTCAAGCAAAAGATTGATTCCCGACATGATAATATCTGCCGCCTCTGCAAAGGAACCGCTCAGGTTTTCGTGGTTGCTGCCTGCCACCTTAACAGAATCGAGCAAATTTTTGTTTTCATCAAAAAGCGCAATCTCGGTTTTCGTCCCTCCGCCGTCAACTCCGATATAATACCTCATTTGCATACTCCTCGTTTTTGTTATTCACCGCATATCTCGTTTAAGCAGAACATACCCTTATCATACGGTTCGCGGTCAATCCACATACCGCTGGTAAAATCCGGAACCGGTACCGGTACAGAGCCCATGGCAGCAGACTGCTCGGAAAGACAGGTGATTGCCATCCATGTGGCGGTGTCATACACATCAATCGGCGGTTTTTTGCCTTCCAGCAGACTTTCCGCAAAAGCGGAAAGCACCAGATAATCCATGCCGCCGTGCCCGGCTTTAATGCCGGTGGTATTGTACCATTTCCACAGGGGATGGTCATATTTCTCCCAAAACTCGTCAATATGCTTCCACTGGTGCTTCGGCTCAAAGTCATCCAAATACAAAAGGCAGTTGCGATCCTCAACCTCCATAAAGGTGCCATTGGTTCCCTCGACCACATAGTTGCGCGAATAGGGGCGCGGGGTGCAGCAATCATGATGCAGCACAATTGTTTCGCCGTTTGCGCATTTAATCATGGTGGAGGTCACATCGCCGCAATTGAAATCATAACCGTATAAATCGTAATCCTCGCCTTTGTTTTTGCGAATCCATTCGTTCAGACCCTTCGCTTTGCTGGACATGGAAGTCAGATACAGCATCCGGTTGCCCCGGTTGATGCTCAGCAGCTTGCAGATGGGACCGAGCTGATGGGTCGGGTACAGTTCGCCGTTGCGCATCTGGAAATTATACAATCTGCCGTGAATATTTTCCCGTCCAAGGCAGATTTCATCGCGCAAATCATGGCGGTATCCGCCCTCGCAGTGGGTAATTTCACCGAAAAGCCCCTGCCTGACCATGTTGTAAACCAGCATTTCCTTACGGTCATAGCAGCAGTTTTCCAAAAGCATACAGAACTTGCCGGTACGCTCGCTGGTACGAACCATCTCCCAGCATTCCTCAATGGAAGCAGCGCCGCCGACTTCCATTGCCACATCCAGACCGGCGCGCATGGCATCGATGGCAATCCGCGCATGGGTGATCCAGGTTGTGCAAATCAAAAGCGCATCCAGGTTTTCTTTTTCGAGCATTTCTTTGTAGTCCGTGTAGCCGTGCACCTGTGTTGTTGCACCACAGGGAGATTTTTTCACAATTTCAATGCCCCGGTCACGCCGTTCGGGCACTTTATCACAAACAGCGGGACAGACAATACCCTTGATTTGCAAAAGCAGCTCCAGCATACCGGAACCTCTGCCGCTGATACCTACCGCGCCGACGCGCACCATCTCTTTTTTCATAGAATATGTTTCCTTTCTCTCCACCCAATGTGGGTTCTTCGGATTCAGTATAGCATAGAATGCAAAAAATTTCCACATCTTTTCAAAAAATACTTCATATTTTTATCGACATTGACAAAGGTCGTTGGACATTGTAAAATAAAATCAAATCAAAACAAGGGGCGTTTATCATGCGGCAATATTTCAAACACAACGCGGTTGTTCTATTTCAGGGCGACAGCATTACCGACTGCGGCAGAACAGACAGCAGCAACAGACCAAACGCCATGGGCAACGGCTATCCGGCAAAAATACAGGCGATTTACCAGGCGTTATTTCCCGCGGCAGATGTGACATTTGTCAACCGCGCGGTCAGCGGGAACCGGGTGCGGGATTTGCTCGCACGCTATGAGAATGACTTTTTGGCGGTACAGCCGGATTTTATTTCCATACTCATTGGCATCAATGACACCTGGCGCGGTTTTGACAACGGAGACCCGTGCCCGCTTGCCAGGTTCCGCAAAGAGTATACTGAGCTGTTAAAAAAAATAAAAAACGACATGCCGACAGCGGAAGTGATGCTGATTACGCCGTTTTTGACCCACACGGATCCGAACAAAATACAATGGCACGGGGATTTGGACCCGAAAATTGAATGCGTGAAAGCGCTGGCAGAGCAATTTGACTGTATTCTTTTCGACTACGACAGCATCCTGCGCCGCCTGCTCGCCGATGCGGTTTATACCGATCCGTCCCTGTCTGCCGACGGCGTCCATCCCACTGACCTGGGGCAGTCGCAGCTGGCTGTGTCTTATTTGCAGAAATTAAAAATTCTTGATTGACCACTAACCAAAAATCATGCACAAAATGCAAAACATCAGCCCCGGGGAAACACCCCGAGGCGGTTTTTTTAATATTCGGTCTTTTTGATTGGCAATAAAAAACCGCACCAAGGCGCTGCGGCAATGGTGCGGTTTGGGCGTGTTTGTAAAGACTCAGTCGTCCAGATTGGAGCGGCGTTTTTTGCGGATGGTGAAAACCACGGCGATGACAATCACGGCGACGACGACTACAATCAGGGCGATATAGACAGCGGTATTGCTTCCACCCTCAATCATCAAATCGTCCCAGAGGCTGGTCATTAAACTCAGGGTTTCATCGGACAGGTTGTGGAAATAGTCGGTTTCAAAGTCTACGGATTCGGGATAGAGAATCTCATTGCCGTACCACTCATAGTCTGGGTTTTCCTGCACGCCGGTATGGGGGCAGCCGTAGCTGATGAAGTTGGCGTTGGCGGTGGCGATGTCGGTATCCAGCATAAAGTTAATATACAGCTCCGCCGCCGCTTTGTTCTGGGCGTTGGCGGGAATGCACATGGAATCCACGAACACATTCGTGCCCTCTTTCGGATAAACAAATGCCAAATCCGGATTATTATCAACCATCATTAAAAAGTCGCCGGCATAGTAAGGGGCAAGAGCGGCCTCACCGTTCTCCATTTTGTTATAGATTTCATCCATAACATAGCTCTGCACCAGCGGTTTTTGCTCGGCGAGCTTATCATAAGCCGCCTGCCAGTCATCGGGATTTTCGGAGTTGATATCCAGTCCCAAAAGGAACTGGGCAATACCGAAAGCATCGCGGGGATTGTTAAAGTTCAGAATCTGCCCGCTGTACTGTTCGTCCCACATGGCTTCCCAGCTGTCCGGCGCTTCGCTGACCATGGTGGTATTGTAAATCAGACCGACCATGCCGAAGGTATAGGGCACGGAGTATTTATTCTCCGGGTCAAAATACAGGTCACGGTATTCATCGGGAATATACTGGTAGTTGGGAATATTGTCAAAATTGATTTCCGCCAAAAGCCCCTCTTTTATCAGGCGCTCAATCATATAGTCGGACGGAATAATTACATCATAATTCGCGCCGCCGCTGATGAGCTTGGCATACATATCCTCGTTGCTGGTGAAGTTGGTGTACTCCACATGAATGCCGTAGCGGTCCTCAAATTCCTTATTGACATCCATAGAGCCTTCCGAACCGTCGGAAATATACTCGCCCCAGTTATATACATAGAGCGTGGTGCCCCTAAGGCTTTCCGGGTCAAGCGCTTCTGTGGTACCGGTCGCGGAAGCGGACAGCAGCAGACAGGGGGTGCAGAACGCCACAATGGCGACTGCAAACAGCGAGAAAATCTTTTTCAATTCAAAATCAGACCTTTCTATGAAGAAAATAAACCGGATACGCCCCGGCAGCGTTCTCGTAAGGCAATGCTTTTTCAAGCTATCAATAATCTGCCGAGCTCTTTTTTGAGGCGGTCTTCTTTTCTTTTTTATCGCCTCGGGCTTGGGCAAAATTGATTAAAATCAGCAATATCAAAATTGCCAGGAACAGTAAGGTGGACAGCGCGTACATATCCGGCGTGACGCGCTTTTTGGTCATGGAAAAGATGCGGATGGGCAGGGTCTGGGACGCGGGACCTGAAACAAAATAGCTGACCACAAAATCGTCCAAAGACAGGGTAAACGCCATCATCACGCCGGTGACCACGCCGGGCATGATTGCCGGCAGAACCACCTTGAAAAACGCCTGTAGGGGCGTACAGCCCAAATCCTCGGCCGCTTCCGAAAGATGCGGGTCAATCTGCCGCAATTTCGGCAGCACCGACAATATCACATAGGGCAGGCAAAAGGTGATATGCGCAATGAGCATGGTCGGAAAACCCAGCACGCCGCTCTGCCCCAAAAGCCGTCCGGCGAACACGAACAGCAGCATCATGGAAATACCGGTGACGATATCCGGGTTCATCAGCGGGATATTGGTCACACTTTTTGTCATATTACGCAGACGCTTATTGCGCATACTGTCGATGCCCACCGCGGATACCGTACCCAATACGCCGGATATCAGCGAGGAGAGCACCGCCAGCACCAGTGTATTCTGCAAAGCAGACAAGGTAGCGGAGTCCCGGAACAGCTCCTGGTACCATTTCAGCGAAAAGCCGCTGAGCTGGGCGGTACTGCTGGATTCATTAAAGGAAAACACAATGAGTACCGCAATCGGCGCGTATAAAAAGATAAAAATCAGGGCTGCATAGACTTTCAGGAGGATATTCTTTTTCGTTTTCATGCCGAAATCCTCCCCGTTTCAATCTCGCCGTCGGAGAAATGATTCATCACGGCCATGCAGATCAGAATCAGCACCATCAGCACCAGCGAAAGCGCCGCACCCAGATGATAGTTGTTGGCGGTCATAAACTGCCGCTCTATGACATCGCCTATGAGCTGGGTGCTTGTACCGCCCAATTTTTGGGAGATATAAAAGGTGCTGACCGACGGCACAAAGACCATGGTAATGCCCGAAACCACGCCGGAGATGCTGTTGGGTAAAATCACCTTGCTGAATACATCCCATTTATTGCCGCCCAAATCCTGACAGGCTTCGACCAGAGAATGATCCAGTTTAACCATCACAGAATAAATCGGCAAAATCATATAGGGCAAAAAGTCATAGACCATGCCCAAAACCACCGCGCCGCGGGTGTTGATCAGCCGCAGCGGCTCAAGACCGATGGCGGTTAAAATGGTATTGATAATGCCGTTGTCCTCCAAAATGGTCATCCAGGAATAAGTGCGCAGAAGAAAGTTCATCCACATGGGCAGCATGACCAGCATTATCATAGTCTGCTGCACCGGCAGTTTGGATTGGGAGATAAAATAAGCCAGCGGGTAAGCCAAAATCAGGCTGATAACCGTTGCCAGGAAGCCAAGCCAGATGGATAAAACAAAGGTATCGGTATAGCGGGGAATGGCGGCGATATTCTCCAGCGTGAACGCACCGGTGTTGTCGGTAAAGGCATAATAGACTACCATAATCAGCGGGGCGATAATAAACAGCGCCGACCAAACCAGGTGGGGCGCTGCGAGGAGTTTTTTTCCAAGAGAGGATCTTTGATTCATGCCGCGCCCTCCTTATTCTTCGGAAGGATTGGCATTGGCCATCTCTTCAAACTCATCGCTGAACGAGCTGTAGTCGCCGAACTGACCGGAATATTCGCTCTTTTTCATCACATGGAACGCATCCGGCTCAATATAAAGGCTGATTACATCGCCGACCTCCTGTTTGTCGGTGGTCTGAATCATCCATTTAAACCCTTCAATGTCCACAATGATTTCATAGAAAATACCCATGAAGGTGACAGAGGTAACCGTACCGGTGAGCATGCTTTTTTCCAAGGGTACAATATCAATATCCTCCGGTCGGACAACCACATCTACCTTTTCATCGGGCGCAAAGCCCTTGTCGAGGCATTCAAAGGTTTTGCCGTCGATTTCCACCACGAAATCCCGGCGCATAATGCCGTCAACAATATTGCTCTCGCCGATAAAATCCGCCACAAAGGCGTTTTTCGGCTCGTTATAAATATCAATCGGTTTGCCAATCTGCTGGATTTTGCCGTTATCCATCACCACCACCGTATCGGACATGGAAAGGGCTTCCTCCTGGTCGTGGGTGACATAGATAAAGGTAATACCCAGGCGCTGCTGGATATTCTTCAGCTCCCGCTGCATATCCTTCCGCAGTTTCAGGTCCAGCGCGCCCAGCGGCTCATCTAAAAGCAACACCTTCGGGTCTACCGCCAGCGCGCGGGCAATAGCGACCCGCTGCTGCTGTCCGCCCGAAAGCGAACTGATACTTCGTTTATGGAAGCCTTTCAGATTGACCAGCTCGAGCATTTGCTGCACTTTAGCCTTAATTTCCTTTTCCGGACGCTTTCGCAAGCGCAATCCGAAGGCAATATTCTCGTAAACATTCAGGTTGGGAAAAAGCGCATAACGCTGAAAAATGGTGTTCACCTGTCTCTTATGAGGCGGCACACCATTGATTTTCTTTCCCCCGAAGACCACCTCTCCGCTGTCCGGCTCCAAAAAACCGGCAATGATGCGAAGCGTTGTGGTTTTACCACAGCCGGACGGACCCAAAAAGGTAATAAACTCGCCGTCGCGGATGTAGAGGTTCAGATGATCTAAAATTTGCTCTCCGTCAAAGGATATGCAAATATCCTTGAGGTCGATAATCACATTATTTTCCAATTATGCAGCCCCTCTCGCGGTTGTATTTACCTACTAATATAGTGCTTAAAGACGCAAATGTCAACATATTTTTTGGATTTTCTCGTACAAATCCGCCGGAAAGGAAAAGATTTTTTGAGAAAACTCTGTTTTTCTCCGATTTTTGCTGTATTCCGCTGTTTTTCTCAATAAAAGTTTTTAACGCCGCCGGGCGTTTTTGCAGCGCCAATCGGTGCTCATCCAAAGAATACCCCAAAATTTAGCAGATTATCCTTGTTTTGCGCGCCCGATACGGTTATACTAAAGAAAAAGCGAACGGAGGAACTCGTATGCGGCAAATCAAAACATATATTTTTGAAAAGGATGCGTATTTCGCCTCCTGCCACGCGTCCACTGTGCTGCCCTTGCCAAACGGCGATGTTTTGGCGGCATGGTTCGGCGGCTCGGCGGAGGGCAAGGACGATGTACGCATCTACACGGCAAGGCAGACGGGCGGCGCTTGGGAAAAACCGATTATCATTTCTTCGGCGGAAAACCTGCCCCACTGGAACCCGGTGCTGCACCTGCGGCAAAACGGCACGGTACGCCTGTTTTACAAAAAAGGCAAGCCGATCGCCGATTGGGCGACCTGTTATACGGATTCCCTGGACGGTGGTCAAAGCTGGCAAAAGCCGCAAGTTCTTGTTCCGGGCGACACCTCCGGCGGCAGAGGTCCGGTGAAAAACAAGTGCATTACCACCCGGGACGGGCTGCTTTTGGCGCCCGCTTCCACGGAAAAGCACAGGCAATGGCGCTGCTTTATTGATATTTCCGCCGACGATGGCGACACCTGGCTTCGCTCCCCCTATATTGTCCGCCCGCGCAGTAAGGTTTTCGGCTTGGCGCAGATGATTCAGCCAACTTTATGGGAGGACGGCGATGGCGTAATTCACGCTTTCATGCGTTCCAATCAGGGTGCAGTTTACAGGAGCCGGTCGCTGGACGGCGGAAGAACCTGGAAAAAAGCCGAGCGCACTTCCCTGCCGAACAACAACAGCGGGCTGGACTGTGTGCGAAGCGATGACGGCAGGATTTGGCTGGTATGTAATCCCGTTGCCGAGAACTGGGGCGAGCGGGCTCCGCTGGAGCTGATGGTATCAGAGGACAACGGCGAGACCTTTCACACCGCCCTTATGCTGGAAGAACGCCGGAGCGCCGAGGATGAATTTTCCTATCCCGCCATCACCTTTCACGAGAATACCCTGCATATCACCTATACCCACCAGCGCAAACAGATCGCCTATTGGCAAATTACTCTTTAAAAATAAATTCTGCCTTCTTGACATAACTACTCCTACAGGAGTATAATTATACAGGAAGGAGGGTTTTATATGGAGATAACGCTTTATCATGGTTCCGACCATATTATTGAAAAACCCGTTTTTGGCTATGGCAAATCGTATAATGATTATGGTTTGGGGTTTTATTGTACACAAAACCTTTCTTTGGCGAAAGAATGGGCGGTCGGAAAGAATCAGGACGGCTATGCCAATGTCTATACCTTCGATGATGCAGGTCTGCAGATTCTCAATTTGAATGCGCCGGAAATTGGTCTATTGCACTGGCTGGCAATTCTCCTGCAGAATCGGACGTTTGACGCCCCCTCCGCGCTGGCCTGGGAGGCAAAAAACTATTTGCTGGCGCACTTTGCCATCGACTATGAAACGGCGGATGCCATCATCGGCTATCGCGCCGACGACAGTTATTTTTCCGTTGCACAGGATTTTATCAACGGCACCATCTCCTACCGGCAGCTTGGCAATGCCATGCATCTGGGCAATCTCGGCGAGCAATTTGTTCTGAAAAGCGAATTGGCTTTTGATCGACTGCAATTTGTGAAATATGAAATTGCCAGTCATCAAGAATGGTTCGCGCAGAAAATGCAGCGGGATCGTAAGGCTCGGCGGGATTATTTCAGCCTTGAAAGGAACCGCCGCCAGCGTGGCGATATTTATATTACGCAAATTATGGACGAGGAGATGCAATCGAATGATCCACGCCTACGATGAAGTGTATCTGGAAAAGGCCAGCACGGCGCTGGGACGGATGCTGGATTTTGCCGTATATGATTTACAGTATGCGCCAGATACGTTTTTCTCTCTCTTTCTCTCCACCGGTGTGGCAGAACGATTCGGCGATGGGGAGTTCCGGCTTTTAGTCGGTATGTCCGGCGTGGAGCTTGCCTATGAAGTTCTACGGCTTGCCGGTATTGCACCTCAGCACATTGAGCCAAAGTTTACAGCCAATCGCAGCGAAGAATATTGGGCAGGCTGGGCACTTGCCCATTATCAATGGGAATCGGCGTTGTCTTTTTCTGAAATTGCAGAATATATTCCGATAACAGAGATAATATCCCTTTATTCCCCCTACCACGAAATGGATATTCGGCAGTTTATTGATCGAATGAATACGCTTTATTTGGAAAGAAAACAACAGACCAATCTGAAACTGCTGCGCAAAAATGCAAACCTGACACAGCAAATGCTGTCGCAGCTATCCGGCATTTCACTGCGAACCATTCAGCAATATGAGCAGCGAAAAAAGGATATCAACAAAGCCGCTGCTGAAAAACTAACCGCATTGGCCTCGGTTCTACATTGCCAAATGGAAGATTTAATGGAAAAAACAGAATAAAGAAAAGCCCTGCTCTTTTCGGGCAGGGCTTTTGCAATAGCCGCAAGTATTATTTGCTGTTTTTCTCCCGTTCCCGAATGACAAAGCGGGTGGGAGTTCCCTCCAGACCGAAAACGGCGCGAATCTGATTATCCAGATACCGCTGATAGCTGTAGTGGAACAAATCCTTTTTGTTGACAAAGCAGACAAAGGTCGGCGGACGGGTTGACGCCTGGGTGATATAGTAGATTTTCAGGCGCTTGCCCTTATCGGTCGGCGGCTGCACCCGCGCTTCGGCGGCTGCCAGAACATCGTTCAGCTTGCCGGTGGAAATGCGCATGGCGTTCTGCTCGTTGACATAGCGGATCAAATCAAACAACCGCCCGAGCCGCTGCCCGGTTTTGGCGGAAATAAAGATAATCGGCGCATAGGACATAAAGGAAAAATCTTCCATGAGCTTTTTGCGGTAAGAATCCATACTCTTACTGTCCTTTTCGTAAGCGTCCCATTTATTAACGGCAATGATGCAAGCCTTACCCTGCTCATGGGCGATGCCCGCCACCTTTGAGTCCTGCTCGGTAAAACCGACCACCGCGTCAATCATGATAACGCACACATCGGCGCGTTCCACCGCCGCGACGGCGCGCAGCACGCTGTAATGCTCAATCTGGTCATCTACCCGGGACTTGCGCCGAAGACCCGCGGTATCAATCAGCACATATTCCTGCCCGTCAATGGTCACATTGGTATCGGTGGCATCGCGGGTGGTACCGGCAATGTCGGAAACAATCATGCGCTTTTCGCCGCAGACCGCGTTCACCAGCGAGGATTTGCCCACATTGGGCTTGCCGATAATCGCCACTTTGATGGCATCGGTCTCCTCCCCTGTTGATTCTTCTTCCGGCAGATGGCGAAAGATTTCATCTAACAGGTCGCCGGTGCCGTGACCATGCACGGCGGAAACCGCAATCGGGTCGCCAAGACCGAGATTATAAAATTCATAAAACTCTGCGGGTGGTTCGCCTACCGAATCGCATTTATTCACGCAGAGCACCACCGGTTTGCTGCTTTTCATCAGCATCTGCGCCACTTCCTTGTCGGTAGCGACAACGCCGGTGCGCAGGTCAGTGACCAGAACAATCACATCGGCGTTTTCAATGGCGGTTTCGGCCTGTGCGCGCATCTGGCGCAGCAGCACATCATCGGAAAACGGCTCGATGCCGCCGGTATCCACAATCATAAAATGGCGGTTCTGCCACTCGCAGTCGGCATACAGCCGGTCACGGGTAACGCCCGGGCGGTCGTCCACAATCGCCAGCCGCCGCCCGCACAGCTTATTAAACAGGGTCGATTTGCCCACATTCGGTCGCCCAACAATGGCGACAATCGGTTTCGGCATGCAAAACACCTCACAATCCTAAAATTTCGGCAAGCAGCTGCCTGCCATCGGTTTCCGGCACTACAACAACGGATACGCCCAGCTGTTCTTCCACCTGGGAAACCGTGATATCATCCAGAAAAATCGGTTCATCCGCGCTTTTGAGCATGGCGGAGGTCAAGAGCAAATATCCGTCAGCGGTTTCCTCTTCCCGCATCTTTGCCAGCAAATCCTTGCCGGTAATCAAACCGGCAACGGTTACGCTTTCGCCGAAGAAATGGTTTTTGACACAAACAACCTTACAATCCACCGATGGTACCCGCTGCCGGAGTTCTTCCGTCAAAGCCGCAAGCAGCGGATAGGCAGCCTCACCGGTGGCGATAAAGACCTTTTTGCGCTTTGCCACGGTTGGCTCCGGCAGCTGAGCCAGCGCTTCACGGAAAGTTGCGCGCAGCAGCGTCCACATGCCGACGCCGTTTTCCAGTTGGGAGAAATCATCGTAAAACTCCACATCGGGAACCGGGCGTTCAGCTTTGATATAAAATTCATCGGCAGGATAGCAAAGCTTGCCGCCATTGAAAAAAGCAAAATGCTCGTTAAACGCATCGATAATATCCAGCACCTCGGCGGCGGATTGCCTGTCGTATGGTTTCAGGGGATACAGCCCCTCCCGCCATGCGGTCAGCCCCACCGGCACGGCGGCGATACTCTGCACCGCCGGATAGCGCTTGGACAATTCATCCAAAGAATATTCCAGCGCCTTGCCGTCATTCAGTCCGGGACAGAGCACCAACTGGGTATTCATTTGAATACCTGCGTCGCTGAACCGGTCGATGATGGAAAGCACCTCTCCCGCATGGGGATTGCCCATCAGTTTGACGCGCAGCGCCGGATCCATGGTATGGACGGAAATATTGATAGGGCTGATGTGCATATCGATAATGCGCTGCACTTCCCGCTCGCTGATCGCCGTCAATGTGATATAATTACCAAAGAAGAAAGACAGACGGGAGTCATCATCTTTAAAATACAGGCTGTCGCGCATCCCCGGGGGCATCTGATCCACAAAACAAAAAACGCATTTGTTGCGGCACTGCTGTTTTTTATCCATTAAGTAGGTGTCAAAGTTCAGCCCCAGGCTGTCTGCGCCATCGCAATGGCGGATATGCTTGACACGCTCCCTGCCTTTCGCATTGAGCAGGCGCAGATAGATATCATCGGAATCCGCATAAAAACGGTAGTCCAGCACATCAAAAATCTCGTGGTCATTGATAGAAATCAGCGTATCGCCGCTTTTGATGCCTTTTCGGCTGCCGGCGGAGCCTTTTTCAACAGATGTGATTTTAACTGCCATATAAAAGCTCCTTTTTACGGCAAGATTTTGATAAACGATGAAAAGGCGGGGAAGACATGCTTCTCCGCCTGTAAAAAACGCTGTGAGAAATTATTCCTCAACGGTAACGACCTGACGGCCGTTGTACTGCCCGCAGGAGCCGCAAAGTCTGTGACTTCTTTTGTAAGCGCCGCAGTTCGGGCATTTTTCGATCGCAGGAGCATCCAATTTCCAAACACTGGATCTTCTCTTATCTCTTCTTGCGTGAGAAACGCGTCTTGCAGGTACTGCCATATTCCTAATCCTCCTGTATAAACTGATAAATATTTATTCGTTAAGCAGCTGTTCCAAAACAGCCAATCTGGGGTCTGAAGGTTTTTTACAGCCGCAATCGCCTTCGTTGCGGTCGGCGCCGCAGATGGGGCAAAGCCCCTTGCAGTCCTCCCGGCACAAAAAGCGCATGGGGAGCGCTAAAATGGCATCCTCGTAAATCAGCTCGTCCAACGGCAAAGAGGAATTTTCAACAGCGATATATTCATCCGTCTCATCGGAGTGGAGCTGACGAATCAGCTGATGAGAAAGCGGAATTGAATATGCGCGAACCACTTCAGCGGCGCAGCGGTCACAGGGGGCGCGGTAGGCAAAATCCACCGTACCGGTTAAAGTGACCATTCCGCAATGGTTCTCCACCACGCCTTTTGCGGCGATGCCTGAGGGGAAACGGGCGTCCGCGGGAATACCGCTGCCATCGGTTTTGACCACATAATCAAACGGCAGGCGGCTGCCCTCGTTTTCAAAAATACGCGCCAGTTCCAGAACCATGCAAAAGCCTCCAAAACTCATACCTTAACATTATATATACATGGATTTGGTTTGTCAAGAAAATTTTCAGATTTTTTTGCAGAACTCAAAGACATTTTCCGGCAAATCGGACTCTTCCATGGAAAGCGTAAACACAAAGTCGGTTTCCGCCATCTTGGAAAGCTCGGCAACCTTCTGCAAAAAGGCAGCGGTCTCCTCCGGATCGCGGCTGCCGATACGCAGCGTAGCGTCCACCAGTACATCGGTAATATCATGGTTCCCGGCGCAAAGACCGCACAGAAGACCGTAGAACATATCATAACCGGCAATACCGTAATCATCGGACGTAACCAGGCGCGCCTGATAGTTGACATTGTAGGAAAGCGCCTTGTTTTTTTCAATGCAGACAACATTGCCGTTGCTGCGCGCCAGCGCCGCGTTGACCTCTTCGATTAAACGCTTGGTTTTTCCGCTTCCTTTGGTTCCAATCAATAATTTTACCATTGTAATTGCTCCTTTACAGTTATTTATTCAATCTCTCTGCAAGCTCAGCGGAAAGCGCTTCATAACCGGGCTTTCCGAGCAGAGCAAACATATTCTTTTTATACATTTCCACGCCGGGCTGGTCAAAGGGGTTGACGCCCAAAACATAACCGGAAATGGCGCAGGCCTTTTCCAAAAAGTATATCAGCTCACCGGCTGAACGGGCGCTCATATCGGCAAGACGCAAAATCATATTCGGCACGCCGCCGTCCGTATGCGCAAGCACCGTCCCCTCAAACGCCTTGCGGTTGACAAAGGACATGGTTTTTCCGGCAAGGAAATTCAGACCATCCAGGTTCTCCGGGTCTTCGGCTATAACAATATCATTTTTGGTCTTATCAAAAACCACCACGGTTTCAAACAGCAGGCGGCTGCCCTCCTGCACATACTGACCGAGGGAATGCAAATCGGTGGAATAAATGGCGCTGGCGGGAAAAATGCCTTTGTTCTCCTTGCCTTCGCTTTCGCCGAACAGCTGCTTGAACCATTCGTTCATCATTAGATAATCCGGCTCGTAGCTGACCATCATTTCCACCATTTTGCCCTTGCGGTACAGGATATTGCGCAAGGCGGCGTATTTATAGCAGTCGTTTTTCTCGATATCGGGGTCGGTATAGGTTTCGGCAGACTGCGCCGCGCCCGCCATCAGCTCTTCAATATCAATACCGGCGGCGGCGATGGGCAAAAGCCCTACAGCAGTCAGCACGGAATAGCGACCGCCCACATCATCGGGTACCACAAAGGTTTCGTACCCTTCCCTGTCTGCCAGGGAGCGCAGCGTCCCCTTTGCCTTATCGGTAGTGGCGTAAATCCGCCCAGCGGCGCCTTCGACACCATAGCGTTCTTCCAAAAGTGCGCGGAAAATACGGAACGCAATGGCAGGCTCGGTGGTGGTACCGGATTTGGATATGACATTAACGGAAAAATCCTTTTCGCGGCAGAGCGCGTAAACCTGCGAGAGCTCTGCGGGGCTGATGCTGTTGCCCACAAAGAAAATCTGCGGGTCGCCTGCTTCGCGAACAAGGTTATAGTTTTTGGATTTGACAAATTCAATCACCGCGCGGGCACCGAGGTAGGAGCCGCCGATGCCGATAACAACGAGGATGTCGGAATCAGAACGGATTTTTGCAGCGGCAGATTGAATGCGCGCAAATTCCTCTTTATCATAATCAAAAGGCAGCGTCAGCCAGCCGTGGAAATCATTGCCGCGGGCGTTGACCTTGTTGTCATAAAGATAGTCGTGTGCTTTTTTTATTTCGGCCTGGATTTGCTTGCAGTCCTCTGCCGAAATAAAAGAATCCAGATAACTGCAATCTAACTGTACGGACATAGAATATAAAACCTCCGAGGTTTGCCTTGAATTTAGTCTATTGTACTATATGGCGAAAAATTTTTCAATAGATTACCGGCACTTTTTTCAAGCCGTTCACAGAATCCGGAAAACCGACCCTATCTGCGCCGCCGGCATGGCGTATAGCACAGATTTTTCTTTGCATATTTTCTATTGCACTCTGCGTATTTTCCGAATATAATAGAGCTCAATCTAAAAAAGGCGGAATTTTGATGAATAAAACCAGCTACGAGCTATTTCACCACACCAGGGCATTTCCCCGCTGGGCAAAGCCGTCCCAAACGGAGATTGCTGCCGCACGCAAAAAAACATTGACACCGGACGGCGCGGTGCTTTGGCAAATCGGAGAAGAAAACGGCGCGGTCAGCGACCATGTGGAAATGAGCGGACTGCAAAGCAGCAGCATTATTTGCTACGGCAAGGATCGAGACGGCGTTCTGCGCATCAACCGCCATGTGACATTCCCGGCGCTGCGCACATTGCCGGATGATACGCGCGGCAGCTTTGGCTATAACTTCAAAGGTGTTGGCTTTACGCTGCAAAAAAACGGCCGTACCCTCCCCTTTCATCCTGCCGATGTGAGGCTTGACGGCAATGTAACCCTGCGGGGGCATTGCGGCGCGTTTTTGACGGAGGACGCCGGTGCGTTTACCAAAGCATGCGAATATGCCGAAAACCGCCTCAAGGGGAACCACTCCCCCTATCCTTTTGAAGCCTATCCCGAAGGCAACCGCGCCCATTTGGCGGCGGAAAGCGTGCTGTTCTGCCGCATGATAACCGAAGGACTGTTCGGTCTGCGCGTTGTGGGACTGCGGCAGCTGCAAATTGCGCCGAAAAGCGATTGCATAACCATTTCGAATCTCGCTCTGTTCGGCGAAACCTTCGCCATCACCGCCAAAACGCGGGAAGTTATCTTAACATGGAACGGGCAGGACTATCAGGCACCCTATGGCTCGGTGTTTGATTTTATCGCAAAAAAATTCATCTGATAATCTATTCCCTTATTTTTGCAACAAGACACCGCAAACCGACCGGCTTGCGGTGTCTTCATTTTTTATCCGGCGCGTCACTGACTGTCGCTCTCTGCTGCTTCTTCTTTGCCGATGCTTTGCAGAATTTTTCCCATAAATTCCCAAAAACTGAGTTTTGGTATATCCTCACCGCAGAGCAAGTCGTATTCGCAGAGTACCTCTTCCTCTGCCAAAAAGCGAATGCTGCCTACCTTTTGTCCTGCTTCAACCGGCGCTTTGACATTCTCGACGACCGTTATTTCTACGGTAATGGCGCTGCTCTGTCCGCGTGCAACCAGAATGGGCGAAAATTCCGGCAGCGCAGGCGTCATTTTCTCCTGGAGCGCACCCAAAACAGATATTTCCGGCAGCTCCTCTTCGGTTATCGTCGGCGTATAGCACTCGTAATTGGCAAAGCCCCAGTCCAGCATGGCCTTCGCGCCGTTAAAGCGGTCGTTGCTGTTGTCACTTCCCAGCACCACGGCAATCAGCGAAAGCCCATCCCGCTCGGCGGTGGCGCTGACACAGCACCCGGCCTTATCCGTTGTACCGGTTTTCAGTCCTGTAATCCCCTTATAGGTACGCACCAGCTTGTTGGTGTTGACAAGCTGTGTTTCCCCGCCGCGCAGAGAGTCCATCCAGATGGTGGAATAGTTTTTGATAATGTCATGCTTTAACAGCTCTCTGGACATCAGCGCGATGTCGTAAGCCGTTGTTAAATGCTCTTCGGTGGTATCGTCCAAGCCGGTGCAGTTGACAAAATGGGTATTGCTCATACCCAGCTGCTGCGCCTTCTCGTTCATCATCTGTACAAACGCCTCTTCGCTGCCCGCGACAACCTCGCCCAAAAGCGTACAGGCATCGTTGGCGCTGTAAACGGCAGTGGCTTTCAGCAAATCGTCAACGGTCATTTCCTCCCCCGGCTCAAGCCAAATCTGCGAACCGCCCTTGGCGCAGGCGTTTTCGGTGGCGGCGACGGTATCGGTCAAGTTGATTTTCCCCGCGTCGAGCGCTTCACAAATTAAAATCATGGACATAATCTTGGTGACGGAGGCGGGATAGAGCTGTTCATTTTCGTTCATCGCCATTAAAATTTGCCCGGTAGCGCCTTCCATCAAAACCGCCGCTTTGGCATTCACCTCCACTTTCATGGAAACATCTTCCATCGCCGAAAGCGCGGCGCCGGAGACCGGCACTTCCTGTCCCAGGCGGGCGTTCGGCACAGTATAATCGGCTGCCGGCGTAATGATTATACCGCTAAAAAACAAACAAAAACATAAAAAGCATATCCGCAGTTTTTTCATATGTATCACCTTCCACATTCTCTGTTTGATACCTATGATAATTTTACGCAGCATATACCTCAAGTAAACGCGAATATGCGGGCATACAGCGACTATGCCCGCATATTTTTGGCATGATAAAAATCAAACGGCGCCATTTATGCGCCGGCATTTATCAGCGGTTGTTCAGGAATTTTTAACCTTTTCCAGCGCCCCCTTTTCCAGCCGGGACACCTGCGCCTGGGAGATATGGATTTCCTTTGCCACCTCAGTCTGGGTTTTGCCCTGCAAAAAGCGCAAATTCAAAATTCGCTTTTCGCGCGCACTAAGCTTTTGCAGGGAATCCTTAAACTGAATTTCCTCAATCCAATCGCTTTCAGAAGCTTTATCGCCAATCTGATCCAAAACATAGACCGGGTCGGAACCGTCGGAATATACCGGATCGTACAGCGATACCGGCTCAGCAACCGCTTCCAGCGCAATCACTACGGACGAGGTAGGCACTTGCAGTTCCTTGGCGATATCCTCCACAGTCGGTTCCCGGCTCATTTCATATTGCAGCTTTTCACGCGCCTGCATGGCCTTGTAGGCGGTATCGCGCATGGAGCGGGAAACACGAACGGTATTATAATCCCGCAAATACCGGCGCAGCTCCCCCTCAATCATCGGCACAGCGTAGGTACTGAATTTGATATTTAAATCGGTATTAAAATTTTTAATTGCCTTAATCAGCCCGATACACCCAACCTGGAACAAATCGTCCATACTCTCGCCCCGGTTGGAAAAACGCTGAATCACCCGAAGCACCAGCCTCAGATTCCCTTTTACCAGTTCATCGCACGCATGTTTATCGCCCTGTTTCACCTTTTTCAGCAGGACAACTTTCTCTTCCTCAGACATGACCTTCAGCCTTGCGGTATTGATGCCGCAGATCTCCACTTTGTTATACTGCATAGTATACCTCCGTTGCATATGTAACGAAGATCTGCACAATAGCAGTATTGACATGCCGGAGAAAAAAATACACGCCGAAAAAGAAAACCGCCGAAACCGGCACCGCAATCGATGCCGTTCAGCGGTTTTATATCCCAAATCAAAATAATTTATTCTGCAAGGGCGACCAGTGCTTTGGCAGCCGGTTCGTTAATTTTTTCCCAGGGAAAATCCCCGTCTTCTCTGCCGAAATGACCATAAGCAGCCGTTGCGGCATAGATGGGACGGCGCAGATTTAAATAGTCGATAATCGCAGCAGGGCGCAAATCGAACTGCTCTGCAATCCAGCAGGAAATGGCGTCATCGCTGATTTTCCCGGTGCCATGGGTGTCGCAATAAACGGAAACCGGCTGCGCTACGCCGATAGAATAGCTCAGTTGAACCTCGCATTTATCGCAAACGCCGGATGCAACGGCTGTTTTTGCTATATGCCGCGCCATATACGCCGCGCTGCGGTCAACCTTGGTGGGGTCTTTGCCGGAAAACGCGCCGCCGCCATGGGCAGCATAGCCGCCGTAGGTGTCGCAAATAATCTTTCTGCCGGTAAGCCCCGTATCCGCCGCCGGTCCGCCCAGAACAAAACGACCGGTGGGATTGATATAATATTTGGTATCCGCGTCAAGGAGATCGGCGGGAATGACCTGTTTGATGATTTTTTCAATCATATCTGAAACAATGGCTTCATGGGAAACATCCGCATCGTGCTGGGTGGACAGCACCACCGCCGCCACACGTGCAGGCTTACCGTCTACATATTCAACAGTGACCTGCGATTTCCCATCGGGACGCAGATAGGCAATCTCGCCGCTTTTGCGCGCCCGGGTCAGCGCCCGGGTCAGCTGATGCGCCAAAGAAATGGCAAGGGGCATATACTCCGCCGTCTCGTTGCAGGCGTAGCCAAACATCATACCCTGATCGCCCGCGCCGATATCCTGGGAATCAGCCTGTTTGGCTTCCAGGGATCGGTCTACGCCCATGGCGATATCCGGCGACTGGGTATGCAGCGAACAGGTCACTTTGCAGCGGTCAGTAAAACCGTATTCATCCTTTGTATAGCCGATTTCGGCAATGACGCTGCGGGCAATGGCTTCATAATCCACATCGGCAGTGGTGGTAATTTCCCCCATAATATGTACCGCGCCAGGTTCTGCTGTAGTTTCACAGGCACAGCGGCTCATGGGATCCTGCGCAAGCAGAGAATCCAGCACATGGTCAGAAATAAGGTCACAGATTTTATCGGGATGTCCCTCGGTAACGGATTCCGAGGTAAAATAGTACTTACTCATTTTTTGGAAGTCCCTCTTTCAGTTCTTTATATATCGCCTGCATCTCATTGTCAAGTGCGGTGATGGTTTCCGCGCACCGGCGAAGCCGCTCTTTCAGGTCAGCGGGCACCAATTCCTCTGACTTATAACGCAGCTGATGATCCAAGCTTGCCCAGAAATCCATCGCAATGGTACGAATCTGTACTTCGACAGGCACGGGCGCCGTACGCTCTGCCAAAAAAATAGGAATGCTGACCACCAGGTGCAGGCTGCGGTAGCCGTTGGCTTTAGGTGTTTTGATATAATCCCGGCAGCGAACCAGTGTAATATCATCCTGCGAAGTCAGCAGCTGTGCCACGCGGTATACATCCTCGATATAATTGCATATTACCCGCACACCGGCAATATCATACAGATGTTCCGTCATGGATTCCACGCGAATGGGAAGATTTTTTCTTTTCAATTTTCCCAGAATGCTTCTGGGATTTTTGAGACGGTACTCCATGTGGTGAATGGGGTTATGCGCGTAACGAACACTGAACTCCTCATCCAGTATTTCCAGCTTGGTGCGTACCTCTTTGATAGCAGCATTATAAAGCTGCATAAGATAGAAGTACTCTTTGATATCTGTTTGAAAAAGCTCACGGATTTCGGGCGTAAGCGAATCCAAATCCAGACCAGTTTCGTTGCTCACGGATGACACACCTTTCCGCAGTGGGCAATATCTTCTATATTATGCGATAATCCGGAATCGCTGTCAATAGAAAATCGACAAATTGCGATTATTTCCCCGACGGGACAAGTGCTGCCAAGTTCGGAAAAAGCTGCAAGCTGCGCTTTAAGATGCCGTTCATACAGGCAATGGCAGTGCCGTAATTGGTAAAGGGCACACCGGCGTCTTCGGCGCTCTTCATCCGGTAACGCAGCTCCCGCTCGTTGAGCATACAGCCGCCGCAGTGAATCACCTGCTGGAAACCGGACAAATCCTCCGGGTATTCCCGACCGGAGGTAAAGGAAAACTGAAGCTCTTTCCCGGTATAAGCTTTGAGCCAGCGCGGCATTTTCACCGTACCGATGTCGTCGCACTGGCGGTGATGGGAGCAGCCCTCGGCAATCAGCACCCTGTCGCCGTCCTGCAATTTGGCAAGGTTCGCGGCGCCGTGTACGGCCGCCTCCAAAAAGCCTTTATACCGCGCCATCAGAATGGAAAACGAAGTTAAAGGAACATCGGCAGGGGTATCCCGGCTGACCTGCTCAAAGACCTGGCTGTCGGTTATGACCATGGCAGGCTTCTGGCGCAATCTGTCGAAAGTGCGGCTCAGCTCATCCTCCTTGACCACAACCGCTACCGCGCCTGCATCCAGAACATCGCGAATGGTCTGCTGCTGGGGCAGAATCAATCTGCCCTTGGGGGCGGCGGAGTCGATGGGAACCACCAAAACAGCCAAATCGCCGCTTTGCAGCAAATCCCCCACCAGCCGTTTGCCCTCACTGTCGGTTTTTACCAGCCGGGCAATCTGCTCTTTCAGTTCCCAAATATTCTCACCGGTCAGGGCGCTGACAGCGATACCGTCCTGGGGCGTTGTTTGTGCAACATCGGATTTATTATAAACAATCAGATACGGAATCTCTTTTTTCTGGAACTGGGCAATCAGCTCTTTTTCCACCTCGCCGACGCCCTCCGCGCCGTCCACGACCAATACGGCGCAGTCACAGCGGTTGAGTGCCTGGCGGGTCTTTTTGATGCGCAGCGCGCCAAGCTCACCCTCATCGTCATAACCGGCAGTATCAATGATTACCACCGGTCCCATGGGCAGCAATTCCATGGCCTTGTAAACCGGGTCGGTGGTGGTACCGCGCACATCGGAAACCACCGAAAGATCCTGCCCGGTGACGGCGTTCACCACACTGGATTTCCCGGCGTTACGCCTGCCGAAAAAGCCGATGTGTACTCTCACGCCGGACGGGGTGTCGTTCATGCTCATACAAACTACCTCCTGGGTATTGGTGCTGTTTTATATGCAATCGGATATGAATACCACCGTGCAGGGGCGGGTATTAAAATCTAAAATCCCGAATGCCCTGTTCTATCTTTTCCAGGTGATCTTCGCAGACCTGGCGTACTTTTTCTTTCGGGATATTCGGCAGCTCGGAGCGAATCAGCGATTCTCCGACCTGACGGGTTGCTGGGGACGCATAATCCATTAAATATTCCTTTAAGGTCATCAGGGCGTTGGGATGGCAGCAGTTCTGAATCTGACCGGATTTGCAAAGGCTCATAAACCGGTCGCCGGTTCTGCCCTCCCGATAGCAGGCGGTGCAGAACGAGGGAATATAGCCCAAATCCATCAGCCAATGCACCACTTCATCCAGCGTGCGGTTGTCGCTGACATCAAACTGGGCGGAGTTGTCCTCCTCCGGCTCCGGTTCGCAGTAGCCGCCGACGCTGGTGCGGGAGGCGCCGCTGATCTGGGAAACGCCCAGACGAATGACCTTTTCACGCACGGCTTTGCTCTCGCGGGTGGAAATAATCATGCCGGTATAGGGCACGCTGATACGAATCAGCGCACAGATTTTGGCAAAGGTATCATCGTCGATACCGTTGTCGAAGGTCGAGGGATCAATATCATCCGCCCGTTTAATGCGGGGCACGCTGATGGTATGCGGGCCTACGCCGTGTACGGCTTCAAGGTGTTCCGCGTGCATTAAAAGTCCCGCAAATTCATAT
Source organism: uncultured Eubacteriales bacterium (assembly GCA_949293815.1). Lineage (GTDB taxonomy): Bacteria > Bacillota > Clostridia > Oscillospirales > Acutalibacteraceae > RGIG2774. The sequence goes on from CASFEZ010000007.1 coordinate 38,836, forward strand.
TTATACAGCTCCAAGCCGAACAATACACCAAGCCCCACATCATCAATGCCGCCCTCCATGGCGCGGTCCATGGCCTCGGTATGATAGGCGTAATTGTGTTTCGGGCCTGTGGGATGCAGCTTTTCATAGCTCTCCTTATGGTAGGTTTCCTGGAACAGAATATAGGTGCCGATGCCCGCTTCCTTCAATTTGCGGTAATTTTCCACAGTGGTGGCGGCAATATTGACATTCACCCGGCGAATCGCGCCGTTTTTATGCTTAATGCTGTAAATGGTTTTGATGCTCTCCAAAATATACTCAATGGGGTTATTGACCGGATCCTCACCGGCTTCGATGGCCAGGCGCTTATGCCCCATATCCTGTAAAGCTGTCACTTCCCGCACAATATCCTCCTGGGTGAGTTTTTTGCGGGCGATGTGCTTGTTTTTGGCGTGATACGGGCAATAGACACAGCCGTTGACACAATAGTTGGACAGATACAGCGGCGCGAACATCACAATACGGTTGCCGTAAAAATCCTTTTTGATCTGCTCCGCCAAATCGTACATCCGCTGAATGGTCGCCTCATCCTCACACGCCAGCAAAACCGATGCCTCCCGGTGGGAAAGCCCTTTGCGCTTTTCCGCCTTCTGCAAAATGGAATCAATCAGTTCGCGATTGTCCTTGTTTTTTTCCGCATAGGCAAGGGTGTCCATAATTTCCTCATGGGAGATGAACTCCTCGGCTTTCAATGATTTTGGGTCATACATACGATCCATTTCGTCCTTTCCTGTCATAAAAATAGATTATTGAGCGGCATAGATGGTCTTGGTATTCACACCATCCAGCCTGCCGATTTTACCGGCGAGCGCGGATGTTACCGGCTGGGGCGCATCCAGCGCAATGCTGATGATGCTGACCTGTTTTTCCTTATATGGCACGCCCATACGCCCGATGATATAGTCGCGGTATTCATGCAAAAGGCTGTTCAGCGCATCGATGGAATCGGGATTGGTCACCACAATGCCCACCAGTGCAATGCGATTTTCCACTTTTCTCAACCTCCGAAAAAACATAGAAAAAAGAGCCGCACGGAAAATGCGGCTCTTGATTTATAACAAATCAACCCGATGGACAGACTGCGCCCATCAAAAAATACCGTATCTTCCGCCGCAAAGCCAAAGCGTTTTGGCGTCAGGAACTCTTTTATCTATTGGTATCATATCATAGTCCTGCCGAAAAAGCAAGTAACAATTACAAAGATAAGCAAACAACCTGTCATGCCCCTCCTGCTTCCAGTTCGCTTTCGGCGACTTTGAGCATGATGGCGCATTCAATGCGTTTTTTGAACAGCTCACAACCGTATTCATACACGCCGGTGATGTCGCCGGTGGCGTGGTAGGCGTTGGCGGCACAGCCGCCGGAGCAGTACATATTCGCCCAGCAGTCGCGGCACTGCTTATGGGAAAACACATTGCAGTTTTTGAACTTATCGCGCAGGGCGGTGTTTTGAATGCCGTGCCAGATGTCGCCCAAAAGATACGCCTTGTCGCCTACGAACTGGTGGCAGGGGTACAGCTCCCCCGAAGGGGTTACGGCGAGATATTCCGTGCCGGAGCCGCAGCCGGAAATGCGCTTATAAATACAGGGACCGTGGGACAAGTCCAGCATATAGTGATAAAAGGTAAAGGGTCTGCCCTCTTTTTTGCGGCGCAGCATTTCCTCAGCCAGAATTTCATATTGGCGGAACAGCACCGGCAAATCCTCTTTTGTCAGCGCGCAGGGATCATCCGGCGAGCAGACCACCGGCTCCATGCTCAGCTCGGTAAAGCCCAAATCCGCCATATGAAAAATATCGTTGGTAAAGTCGGTATTTTCATGGGTATAGGTGCCGCGCATATAATAGGTACCGTTGGTTCGTTTTTGCACAAAGCGCTGGAATTTCGGCACCACCAAATCATAGCTGCCCCTGCCCTGATAATCCACCCGGTGGCGGTCATGGACTTCTTTGCGGCCGTCCAGACTCAATACCACATTGTGCATTTCCCGATTGGCAAAGTCAATCACCTCGTCGTCCAGCAAAACCCCGTTTGTTGTGAGGGTAAAGCGAAAATTCTTCTTTTTCTCCTTTTCAATGCTGCGGGCATAGACCACCAGCTGTTTGACCACCTCAAAATTCATCAGCGGCTCGCCGCCGAAAAAATCCACCTCTAAATTGCGGCGGGTACCGGAGTTTTCCACAAGAAAATCCAGCGCCCGCTTGCCGGTTTCAAAGTCCATCAGCGCCCGCTCGCCCTTGTATTTGCCCTGGCTGGCAAAGCAATAGTCACAATTCAGGTTGCAGGTATGCGCCACATGCAGGCAAAGCGCTTTGATGACCACCGGTCGATCCTGTAAAAGGTCAGCGGTTGCCGTCGCGTCCTGCCGGGTGGAAAACAGCTTGCCCGCCGCCACCAGCGAATCGATATCCGCAAGACATTCCGCCACATCCTCTGCCGTGACATCCGGACGGTCGTTATATTTTTCCAGAATCCGCCGCGTCAGATTTTCGCGGCTTTCGGTTTGATATAGAGCAATCATATCGTAGGCAACCTCGTCCACGGCGTGTACCGAGCCGCTGTAGGTATCCAAAACAATATGATAACCGCCAAGTTGATATTGATGTACCATATAAATTCCTCGAATAATGATAAATATGACGGAAAAAACGCCCGCCCCGTGGGGACAGGCGTTCAAATCCATTTCGCGAAAACGCAGAACTTATTTGCTTGTTTTCTCACAGGGCTGATTGGCAACGCCGCAGGAGGTTTTGCAGGCGGACTGGCAGGAAGTCTGGCATTCGCCGCAGCCGCCGTTGCAGATGCTCTGTTTTAAGTCACGGGTTTCAAGGGTTTTGATGCGTTTCATATAAAAATCTCCTTGCTTTATAAAATACAAAGATATTATACGACGCTTTATTCGGTTTGTCAAGAACCGTTCGACATTGTTTTTGAAAATGGCGCAAAAAACCGACAAGAGGTTCCAGACATTGCCGAACAGGAAAAAGTGGCAGGTGTATCTATTGTATTATTCTTCTGTCTATGTTATAATCATTCCGTAATGCTGCCCGTTCCGAACGGGCAAGGCAGAGAACCACAAGAGAATGGAGTGAATTTCATGAAAATATACACCCCCGAAAGCTACGGTGCGGTCGGCGACGGAACAACCAACGACTGCGCGGCGATTCAGCAGGCCATTGACGCAGCAGCCGAAAACGGCGGCGGCACCGTTGTTTTGGAGAGCGGGAAAACCTATTATTCCGACAGCATTCAGCTCAAAAAACAGGTGCAGCTTCACCTGCAAAAAGGCGCGAGGCTGAAGGCGACCGCAGACATTAACGGCTATATTCGCCCCTGCGCCTTTATCAACGACCCGAAAACCGCCAAGATTGGCAATCCGGTCACTGGTAAGCCGTCTTTCGTATTTATCTATGGCTATGAGGCGGACGGCGCATCGATTACCGGCGAGGGCGTGATTGACGCAAACGGGCACAGCTTTGTGGAGCGCAAGGACCGCTATTATGTCACCGGCAATTTTTACCCCCGCCCCACGGCTATTTATATCGAAAAGAGCAATCATATCTCCTTTCGGGATATTACGATTACCGACGCGCCGTTCTGGACGCTGCACCCCGCCGGGTGCGATGATGTTCTGATTTCCAAAATCCGCATCCTCAACGATTTGGATGTCGCCAATTCCGATGGCATCGACCCCGACCACTGCACCAATGTACGCATTCTCGGCTGCCATATCGAGTGCGCAGATGACTGTATTTGCTTAAAAACCAGCAAGGGCAACGCGGAATACGGACCATGCGAAAATATCCGCATTGCCGACTGCACATTGATTTCCACATCCGCCGCCATTAAAATTGGCACGGAGGGGGTCGATGATTTCCGGAATATTTCGGTTTCCGGCTGCATTATTTCTCGCAGCAACCGGGGACTTTCCATTCAAATCCGAGACGGAGGCTGTGTGGAAAATGTTTCATACAGTGACTGCATCATCGAAACGCGCCGATTCTGCCCGGACTGGTGGGGCACAGCGGAGCCGATTGTGCTCACCAGCTTTAACCGAGACGCCGAGACCGAGAGCGGCACGATAAAAAATATCCGCTTCCGCAATATTACCTGCAAGGGCGAAAACGGCGTGCTCATTCACGGTGGTGATGCACATAAAATTTCCGATATTCACTTTTCCGATGTCCATGTCACTTTAAGTAAAACCAGCAAATGGGACTGCGGGCTTTACGATTTGCGTCCCTGCCTTGCCTACGGGGTGGAAAAAGCGGACAACTCCTGTTTTTATCTGCGGGGAGCGGATGACATTTTCTTGAAAGACTGCACAGCTCGTTTCGGCAGCCGCTGTGCGCAATACCAGTCCGCTCTGGACGCGGAGAACTGCGGCGCCATCCATATTTCGGAATTTAACGGCGAGGCAGCACAGGACGGCGCGGAAATCACTTCCGTTCGCTGATAGTTCGCGGCAGAAAAATAATTTCATTCTGTCAATATTTTATGCTTGCACTTTTTATAAGAATGATGTATAATAATATAAAATACAACAACCAGGAGAGGAATCATATGCGAAAAACCATTAAACACATCGCAATCACATTTGTTGTTTCCCTGCTTCTTGTGCTGTTCTGTTTATCCGCCTCGGCGGCAGAGGTGGGCATCAGCCGGTTTTCCGTTGAACCACTGATGTACGAGGAGCAAGTCAACTCTTCAAAAATCAACTGGTATTATAACGCCAGCGATGGCAAATACTACCTGTTTATGCCCTCCAGCGCTGATTTGGCTGCGCTGCCGGTGGACTTTGAGGCTTCCGGGACGGTCACCTGCGGCGATACTGTGCTGACAGCCGGCGAGACGACCGATGTTTTCGCCGGCGGCGGCGAATTTGTACTGACTTGCGATGGGCAACAGTATACGCTGGTTGTGGTACAAGCACAGGATATTTCAACCGTTTTTATTGACACCGAATCCGGTTCGCTGGAAACGGTACACGCCGATAAAGATTATAAAGAACCCGGCACCGCGCTGATTTATGACCAGGACGGCGAGGTGGAATATGACGGAAACCTGGATTATATCAAAGGTCGCGGCAACACCACATGGACCGCCGACAAAAAGCCCTATAATATTAAGCTCGAAGACAAAACCAATCTGTTCGGAATGGGCAAGAGCAAAAAATGGTGCCTGCTCGCCAACCGCTCCGATGCTTCCCTGATTCGCTATCAGCTCTCTTTACAGCTGGCGGAAAAGCTGGAAGTACCCTATGTTTCCGGTCATGAGCAATTCAATTTTTATGTCAACGGCGAATATCAGGGCGTTTATATGATGACGGAAAAGGTTGAAATTGACGATAACCGCATCGAAATTTATGATCTGGAAAGCGAAACCGAAGATGTCAACGAAAACGATTTGGATACTTACCGGCTCGGCGGCGCGCAAAAGAGCATGGTATGGAACACCGTAAAATACGCGCATGTACCCAATAACCCAGAAAACATCACCGGCGGCTATCTGCTGGAGCTGGAAAAATTATACCGTTACCCGCAGGAGGCCTCGGGATTCATTTCCAAAATCGGTCAGGCGGTTGTGGTGAAAGAACCGGAATATGCCTCCAAAGCACAGGTGGAGTATATTGCCACCTACTACGGTGAGTTCGAAGAGGCGCTTTATTCCCCCACCGGCTATAACGAATTGGGCAAGCATTATTCCGAATATGTCGATGTGGACTCGCTGGCAAGAATGTATATTCTGGACGAGTTCACCATGAACTTTGACGGGTGCAGCTCCAGCTTCTATTTTTCCAAGGACATTGACGGCAAGCTGGTAGCCGGTCCCGCCTGGGATTTTGATTTGGCGTTCGGCTGCATGGCGCCCAACGATTTGATTAACCATGTACCCGTGGTAGGCGATACGAATAACCTCTATATCCGCACCTGCTTTATCGGCAACCACAACGAGGGAAGATTCGGGCTGTTGGCACAGGCCTATACACACGACGATTTCCAGGCGCTGGTTTCCGAGATTTGGGCAACAGATTTCAAGGATTATTATGAAAAGCTGCTGGAAAAAGCCACCGAATACGGCGAAGATTTGAATATGGGCTATGTGATGGACAGCATTCGCTGGAACGGCGAGCAGATTGCGAACCGGGAAGCGATGCAGACCAATCACGACAATATGGTTGAAGAAATTCGCGCCTTTATCCAAAGAAGATATGTTGTGCTGGACGACGCCTTTGCCCCCGACAGCTATTACTTAAAATACAATGTGGGCGATTACGCGAAATCCATTATCTTCGACAACACCCGCTATCATACCGGTGATACTGCGGTTGTAAAAGCGGACGCGGTACCCAATGATACCACGGATCGTGATTATACCTATATGCAGTTTGCGGGCTGGAATACCGAGCCGGACGGCAGCGGCACAAACTACAAGACAGGCGACACTATTACCATAAACGGAAATACCACACTCTACGCGCAGTGGGAACCGACCAACCCCTTTGAGCGGCTGATACAAAAGATTGTGGATTTAATTACCCGGTTGTTTGAACAGATTCGCCAAATGTTTGAAATGCTTGCCATCTAAATTTACTTTCCCTGTCCCGCAAAGCGATAGCGCTTTGCGGGATTTTTATTGGCTGCTGCCTACTAAAAAAATGCAAAGCCGCCATCTCTCCAAATCGGGAGATGGCGGCTCTTTCGTATTTTATAATCAGCGTGCCTTGAATTTACAGCACACGAACGCGGGTAACACCATCAATCGCTTTGATGGTATTTTCATCCACGGGCGCGTCGGTATCGGCAATCATATAAAAGCCTTTTTTCATACCACTGGCAGACGCGACCACTGACACGGCAGCTTCCACTTCGGCGGAAACATCCCTTGTGGCGGTAATGCAAAGGCGGGTTTTGCTTTTACGGGGCAGGGATACGGCGGGGAAATTTACAGAATTGACAATATTGCCGTTTTCCAGGAAATCTGCCGTCTGGTTCACAGCCATCACCGCACAATTCTCTTCGCTCTCCGGGGTGGAAGCGCCCAGATGCGGCAGCGCCACAACGCCGTCCACGCCCAACAGCTCATCGGCGGCAAAGTCGGTAATATAAGCCGCGCATTTACCGCTCTTGATGGCGGCCAGCAAGTCGGCGTTGTTTACCAAATCGCCCCGGGCAAAGTTCAAAATCCGCACACCGTCTTTACATTTTGCAAGGTTTTCGGCATTAATCATGCCCTTTGTTTCAGGGGTGGCGGGTACATGCAGGGTGATATAATCGCTGGCGGCATACAGGGCGTCCATATGATCGACCACCTGCACCGATTCCCCAAGCGCCGCAGCGTGTTCCGGAGTCATAAAGGTATCGAAGCAAACCAGCTTCATCCCCAGAGCCACAGCCGCCTGCGCCACTTTATTGCCGATGGCGCCGACGCCAACCACGCCGAGGGTCTTACCGGCAATCTCCGGACCGGCAAAATTGCTTTTGCCTTTTTCGACCAGCTTGCCAACATTCTCACCCTCGCCCTTGAGGGTCTTGCACCAGTCGATGGCGGCAGGAATGCGGCGGGACACCAGCAAAAGCGCACAGACCACCAACTCCTTAACAGCGTTGGCGTTCGCGCCGGGGGTATTGAAAACAACAATACCCTCCCGGGTGCATTTATCCAGCGGAATATTATTGACGCCTGCGCCTGCTCTGGCAATAGACTTCAGCGAAGCGGGAAAATCCATCTCGTGCATGGATGCGGAACGCACCAGCACCGCGTCCGGATTTTCCACCGCATCGGAGCAGGTGTACTTTTCTTTATCCAATAAATCAGTGCCTTTGGACGAAATTTTATTTAATGTAAGTATCTGCATGGCAATCGACTCCTCAGCTGTTTTTCTCTTCAAATTCTTTCATAAAGGCAACCAGTTTTTCAACGCCTTCAATGGGCATGGCGTTGTAGATGGAAGCGCGCATACCGCCGACGGTTCTGTGCCCCTTCAGATTGACAAAGCCCGCAGAGGTGGCTTCCTTGATAAACTTGGCGTTCAGCTCATCGCTGTCGGTAACAAAGGGAACATTCATCAGGGAGCGATCCTCCGGCACAACGGTACCGTGGAACATCTTGGATGAATCCAGAAAATCGTACAAAATCTTGGCTTTCTTTTCGTTGCGCGCCTTCATGGCCTCAAGTCCGCCCAGGCTCTTGAGGTACTCGAGCACCAGTTTGCAGATATAAATGGTATAACAAGGCGGCGTGTTATAAAGGGAATCGTTATCCGCCATAATTTTATAATTCATCATGGTAGGTGTATCCTCGCGGGCATTGCCGAGCATATCCTCGCGGATAATGGCAATCACCAGACCTGCGGGAGCCACATTCTTCTGTGCGCCGCCGTAAACCATGGCGAATTTGGTCACATCCAGCGGCTCGGACAAAAAGCAGGAGGAAATATCCGCAATCAGCGGTACATCGCCCGTATCGGGAATTTCATGATATACCGTACCGTAAATGGTGTTGTTCATGCAGATATATACATAATCCGCTTCCGGGTCAAAATCTTCACGGGTGGTTTTTGGAATATAGGTAAAGGTTTTATCCGCAGAAGAGGCAACTTCCCTGGCTGCGCCATATTTTTTGGCTTCGGCAAACGCCTTTTTCGCCCACTGACCGGTGATGATATAATCAGCCTTATTGTTTTTCTGCATAAAATTCAGGGGAATCGCGGAAAACTGCGCGGACGCACCGCCCTGTAAAAACAGAACCTTATAATTGTCGGGAATATTCATCAGCTCACGCAGAAGCGCTTCCGCGTCCTTAATAATTTTATCAAATTCCTTTGAGCGGTGGGACATCTCCATCACGGACTGACCGCAGCCCTCATAGTCCAGCATTTCAGCCGCTGCTTTGCGAAGCACTTCTTCGGGCAGCATGGAAGGACCCGCCGAAAAGTTATACACTCTTGCCATAGGAAAACCTCCGAATTACCATAAAATATACAGAACCGGGTGACAAAATCTGTTCTGCCACCGAAAAGTCTGTAATTATTACTATTATAGCACGCCGCTGCTGAAAAATCAAGAATTTTTCCATGCAAAAAAATAATATGCGCTGCTGAAAAACGGCATAGCAAAAAAGCGGCGCTAAACACGCCGCTATGCTATATTTTTTGTTATTCAGGAACTTTTTACTCGCGTTCCGCCCAGTTTTGGGCACGCTGTACGGCTTTTTGCCAGCCGGCATAGGCCTTCTCCCGCTCGTCCTCGGTCATTTCGGGGAAGAAAATCCGGTCCACCTCGCGAATCTGGCTGATTTCGTCCAGCCCGCCCCAAAAACCAACCGCAAGCCCGGCAAGATAAGCCGCGCCGAGAGCGGTTGTTTCCACAACCTTGGGACGGTTCACCGGGCAGCCGGCGATATTTGCCTGAATCTGCATCATAATATTGCTGACGCTGGCGCCGCCGTCCACCCGCAGTTCCTTCAGCGGTACGGCGGAATCCGCCTTCATGGCGCGGAGCAAATCGGTCATCTGATAGGTAATGCCCTCCAGAACCGCCCGGGCAAAATGCGCCCGGTTGGTGCCCCGGGTAATGCCCACAATACAGCCCCGGGCATACATATCCCAATAGGGTGCGCCAAGCCCGGTAAAGGCGGGAACCAGATAAATGCCGCCGGCATCGGGTACCGATTCCGCCAGCCGGTCACATTCGGGGGCGCTTTTTATCAGCTGCAATTCATCCCGTAGCCATTGAATGGTAGAACCTGCATTGAAAGCACTGCCCTCGATGGCATATTCCACCTCATCGCCAATGCCCCATGCCACGCCGGTAACCAGATTGTTTTTGGATTTTACCCGCTCTTTGCCGGTATTCATCAGCAAAAAGCAGCCGGTGCCATATGTATTTTTTGCCTGACCTGCCTCAAAACAGCCCTGACCGAACAGCGCCGCAGGCTGGTCACCGACCGCGCCGCAGATGGGAATGCCCGAAAGCGCCTCCACACCGGGAATGCCGTGGGAAGAGACCAACCCATAAATCTGACTGGAGGGCACAGGCGTGGGAAGAATCTCCATCGGGATACCCAAGCGATGGCAAATGGTTTCGTCCCAGCACAGCTTATCCACATCAAACAGCATGGTACGGGAGGCATTGGAATAATCCGTCACATGGACTTTCCCGCCGGACAGATTCCAGATAATCCAGGTTTCCACCGTGCCGAACAGCAAATTGCCCTCGCTGAGCACCTGCCGCGCTTTTTCGCTGTTATCAAGAATCCATTTGATTTTTGTCGCGGAAAAATAAGCGTCAATCACCAGACCGGTGTGCTGCGTAATATAGTCGGAAAACGCCTTGTCTTTTTTTAACTCCTCGCAAAGCTCTGCCGTTCGGCGGCATTGCCACACAATGGCATTATACACGGGCTGCCCGGTGGTTTTGTCCCACAATATGGTGGTTTCACGCTGGTTGGTAATGCCGATTCCCACAATGTCCCGCGCCTGAATGCTGCCGTCAATCAGCGTATCCGCCAACGAGCGCATCTGGCTTTTCAGGATGTCCATCGGGTCGTGCTCCACCCAGCCGGCTTTGGGATAAATTTGCGGGAACTCATACTGGGATTTGGCGACCATTTCCCCGCGGCGGTTAAAAACAATCGTGCGCGAGCTGGTCGTTCCCTGATCCAGCGCCAAAATATATTTAGACAAGGCGTCTGCTCCTCTCCATAAAACAACCAAAATAATTTGCTGTAAACTTTATTTATTGTACAATACTTGTACGATAAAGTCAAGGCTTATCCGCCCTTTTTCGGTAAAACCGCATAAAAGGCGTAAAAAACGCGGCTGCCAATGACAGCCGCATTTTTTCACTCAGAAATATCCTGTTTTTTGCTTTAAGCCAGATCAAACAAAACCGCCATATGGTCGATATGCTCGGTTTCGGAGGCAAAGGTGACGGCTGGGCTGTTTGTCATGGGGTCTTCAATGCCGATGCAAAGCCGCGCCGCGCCGGCAGGCGTGCTCCCGCTCAAGGGAATGGTATAGGTATATTCCTCGCCGGGCAGAATCATAGTGGTGCGAATGGAGGTCGGTATACGGGAAAGCACGGCACCTTCTGCATCCACATAGTACAAACACACCGTCCAGTCCCAATACATGGGTGCCGCGCCGGTGTTTTCCCACAACAGGGTCAGAGCGGTACTGCCATCGGCATATTCTGACATCGATGCCTGTTTGATATACTGCCGGTAGCCCATGGTTTTCAGCACCTGGGCAATTTCCGCCTCATACCCTTTCCCATTTTCCTCGTCCAGCGCGTGGGGGAATTTGGGACCTAAAAAGGTGGTATGGGAGCGCTGCAAAAGCGACAATGTCTGCGTAAAACCATCGCCGAACATCTCATCATAGGTCAGGCTGCTGTTAAATTCGCCGCCAATCGGCGCAATTTGCCATTGCTCCGGCATGGCCGTCAGTGCGTTTTCTTCCTCCGCCTGGGCATAATCACCGCCTTCGACTATCCATTGCAGCCAATCCTCGGTGGCTTCCGGGTTCCCGGCCGAATCGTCATACAGCCCAAAGCCATGCTCCGCAGCTGTATTGAACGGGCGGCGCATAAGGATTTTTGCATCGGGGAAAGCCGTAAGATATGGCGTAACATATTGTTCCCGTACTTCTTCTTTTGGCATATGTACAATACCTGACTCGTAATTGACATGCCATTCGCCCCAGTGCCCCAGGCTCCCCAGCTCTACATAGCTGACAAAAGAATCCGCGCCGTAATGCTCCCCCAGGGCGGCAATCACCTCGGCGTGGGCGGCAATCAGGGTTTCATTGGCATAGTCCGGGGAATAGCCTTTGTGGGTATCGTCATAGGCGTAATGAGTACCGTCGCCGGTTTGCACATACAGCCAGTCGGGGATATCCATATGCTCCTCATCCGAGGGCTTATCACAAATGAACCGAAGAACCGCATGCTTACCTTCGGATTTCCAACGCGCAATCTGGTTATCCTCATCTACCTGTGAAAAATCATAGACGCCCTCCTCCGGTTCTATTTCCCGCCAGAGGATATCAATATATACCAGCGTATTATCCCCCACGGCATCCGTATAGTCCGCCTCCGCCGCAAAGCCCATCAGCGGGTTATACAGCGCGTCATCGCTTTCGGAAAAGGACTGCTCTGCCAGCACCGAGCCGGAAGATACTGCCGTTTCGGAAACGGTGGTTTGCTCCGGCGTTTGGGACTGACAGGAACTGTACAGAAAAAGAACCGCTGTCAGCAGAGCAAACAGACGTACCGTCTTTAATAAACCGGCTTTAAGCATGGTACTCACCATCATATTGAATGGTGGTTACATCCTCTACGCCCTCAATGCCGCGCAGCTTTTCGGCAAAGACCATGCTCTGGTTGCCCACATAAACCTCCAGAGCAAGCTCCGTATAATCGCCGCGCATGGTTTTGGACTTGATGCGGTATTTGGTCGTGCCCATGGCGCGTTTGATCATATCAGTGGTTACATCGTCCTTATAATGTACAACGGCAATATACAGTTTTCCTCTGGCAGAACGGCTATTGAAGATGATGAGCACTACCGTCATAATTACGGCAGCCATAACCGACAACAGATACATCTGCGCACCGGCGGTAATACCCGTGGTAATCGCCCAGAACAGATACACCAGATCCAGCGGGTCCTTGATAGCGGTACGGTAACGCACAATACTTAAAGCACCGACCATACCAAGGGAGATGACGATGTTGGTACTGATGGCCAAAGTCACCATGCAGGTCAATACGGTCATGCCCACAATGGTAATGACGAATGCCCGGTTATAGACAACGCCCTTGAAGAACTTATGGTACAAAAGCGCAATAAACAGACCAAACAACAGCGCGACGACCAGCGAAATCGCCATGGGCAGAATGCCCTCTGCCGTTGTTCCCCCGCTGAAAGATTCCAGAAAGGACTGTTTAATCACATCCTGCGTACTCATGCTTAATAAAAGTGCCATTATAAAAATCCTCCTCTTTAATAGACCGTTTCAACGGCTGACATATAGTTAATCGTGTCGCAGCACAGGGTGTACTTGGAAAATGCCGTAATTTCCGATGCACGGGGCGGCAAAAGCTCCCGAATCACACGCGGCAGAAATTCCGTATATTTTACCTCCATAATCAGCTTACCCGGTTCGGTTATATAATGAAAAATCAGATTTTCGGAGAACATCGGCTGCGAGGGGTATGCGCCGCGCACATTTCTATCGAAAGTAATGCGCACATCCCCGGTTGGAAAAACCAGCGGCTCCCGCTCATAATCCACATAGACCTTTGGACGCAGCACTTTGCCCATACACTCGTAATACAGCTGTTGCTTGAGCGCATTGCCGCTTTGCAAAAGACCGCCGTAATCCCCGCGCCAGAGCATTTCCAGTTCATCAGGCGTTAAAGCGGCGCTGCGCTTGCTGACATAGGACAAATCTTTTAGCTTGCATTCCAGCCGAATAAACGATGAATCCAAATTATACGCCCGTACACGATATTTTTTTCGCACCGGCGCACCATTAACCTTGTCTATATAGGCAGTACCGAAAAAATCGTCAAAGTACAGGCTGCGAATATGGTACCGACCGTTTTTGGCATGCGGATCCGGCTGCATCAGCGGATTTAAGCGCTGCCGAATCAACTCGGCGTCGCCCTCGTTGATTAAGTATTTTAACTCATGGCGAAATTGCAAGAGAACGCCTCCCCTCACCCGCGTACAATGGTACCATCGGCGTTGATATAGAAACAGATAACACCGTAATAGGTCGTTTCATCCTCCGCCTCATACTCAGCCATAGCCGTTTGTGTATATCCACTTTCATTACGGCATGTAACACGGAAAAAATACTGTCCTGCGGGCAGTGCCTCACAAAATGCCTGCGGCGTAACCAGGTTTTCCTGTACACTGATTGGATTGCTGAATTGATAATTATCCGCCAGTTCAAATTGATAAGTAACCGCCTCATCATCAAAATCATAGCAGGCTTCCCACCCGAAAGTCAACTGATTGTTCAATAAAACCGGATCGTCCACATAAAATGGCATAGGGCTTTCCAGACTGGCTTTATACAATTCATACCGGTAATCAATCTCGTTGGGTATTTCTGCGATAACCGCATTAAATTCCTCTTCGACCAGTGGCGCATAGTTATAATCAATATCGCCGAAGAGATACGGTCGCACAACAGCGGAATAGGTATTGACCATTTCGGTCAGGCGTTCTTTTGTCAGCGTATTGCGCAATTCCTCAATCTTATCGTCCAGCATTTGGCGATAGGTATCTGATTTCAGCACACGCTGGTGCAAAATGACCCCCCAATAATTGGAAACACCGGTATTATACCGATAGCCGGGTGTTTCGCCCTCTATCGCAGTTTCCTCATAATATTCCCAGGCACCGTCATTATCCCAGGAGATAAAATACCATTTTTCACTGTTGCGGGGACTGTATAAGTAAAAGTTCTGGCTGTTGGTATCGGTATTGCCCGTAATAATCTGGAATGCGAACCAGGTAAAATAGTTTTCCAGGTCAAAATATTTCGGCAATATTTCCTCAATCGGAACAGCATAATTGTTCACCGCGTCAAGCATCTCAATCAGCTTGCTGTGATCATCGGAGCCCTTGATTTCCAAAACTTCCTCAAAAGCAGCCTTATCATAATCCGGATCGCTCGACAGCTTGATATTGTCAGCATAGCGCATGAACTCAAACATAGATGCTTTATAAAGCTGTCCGTTTTCATCCAGACCGTGATTGCGCAGATAGGTTTTGTTAATCTGTTCGGCATGGGTATACAGACCGTAATCCTCAAACTGACCCGAACCACCCACGGTCATATCCCGCACATACAAATGTACAAACTGAGTTCTGACACTGAACGCGCCGGGAATGGTTTTCAGAAGATCATAACTCATTTTATTGCGGAACCGAACGGAATCGTAGACATGCTTGTTCAAATTGATAACCGTTTGCTCCCGCCAGTTTCCCTTATTTTTTTTAATCTTAATTTTATAGGATTTCTGCGGCGAACGGGTACTGGTCTGACCACGGATAGTCACCGTACAGTTGGGGGCAAAATCAGTGTATCCAAATTGTCCGTTCTGGGGTCCAGACTCATCGCCAACCTGCAAAATCCCTTCCACACCGTACTTCTCCAAGTTGTTTTCTTCATAATAATAGGTCGAATACGCATTGACTTCCGTCCAGGTATGGTTCGTATTGTCGGAAGAATTGCCGGTGGAAACCGTCAAATACATCGTAACAACCGAATCCTCGTCGTCATTGGCATATACGACATCCGAATCCTGCGTCAGGGCATCGACCAGCGCGTTCGATTCGCTTTCATCTTCCAAAACCGTCGTGCCTACTTCCGCCTGCGGGTCAGAAACGCCGCTTTCACCACAGGAGGAGAGTAAACAGCAAAGCGCCAACAATACGGCGAATGCGCGAAATACTTTTTTCATTGCGGTTCCGTCCTTTCTTGCTTCTTGGTTTCGTGACGATGCACATTATTATATCGTCTCTTTTCCACTCGCGCAGCTCTGTTCTCCATACGGTCAGCCAATCGAGTGAAAAAACCTATGTGTACACTGGCAAACATCGGCTGTTTGCTGAGTACATTATATTTCAGCTTTTTTAAGTATCGGCAGAGCCGCAGCCAGGCCACCAGGCAAAAAACCGCGCTGCCAATTAAGAAGCCGAACCCGTAAAATGAATCTAAAAACAGCGCCTGCAAAAGCGAAAGCAAATTGGTCAGCAGCGCAAACAGTCCTGCGCTGAGCATGGCGCCTTTCAAATCGGAAAAATACTGAGAAATCAGCATAATTGCATTGCCTATGGCGTAAAAAGCATAGCCGACGCATAAGGTACGGAAAATCCGCAGCATTTCATTGGAAAAGCCCAGGGGCAGCACCGGCAGCAAAATGGTACCGAAGATAATAAAGATTAAGGTTGCAAACACCTGTTTGACCGCAAGGTACCCGAGTTCCTCGCTTAGAACGCGAATCATAGATTTTTCGGATTCATTGATATTCTCAATCGAGCCGCCGTCGTTGAACAGGCTGAAGTATTCTTTATACTGCGGATAGAAACGGGTTTCGACCGAGGTGGTAAAGTTCACCGTCGTAATCAAAATAGAAAAGAAAGCGAAAATCGCCGGAACATCGTGGGTCGGCGCACCATAAAACAGCCCCTCTACCTGCACTTTCAGCGGACTGAACCACCACATAATCACCAAATGACCAAACAATCCAAGGGTCAGTAAAAAGCCTGTCAGCCCCAACTGAGGCGTTCTGTCGAACCATTCCAAAAAGCGGACAGAAGTACCAAAGCTCTCGGGGAAATATTTATAAATCAGCGCAAAATACCAAACCATAACAATGGTATACCCAATGGTTACCGCCAGCAGCACCGCCAGCACCGGGTCCATATGAAAGACCCAAAGGAATAAAACCATCAGCAAAAGCGCCACGGCCACAGCAACCGAAAAAGCCAGCATAATGCTACGAAAATCCTTAAGCATGGTTAAGTAATTTATTTCCGTCCAAACGACAATCAGAACCATAAACAGCACAAAGCTCACCAGCTTATATTGCAGCGCAATGCCGGAAAACGCTAGGAACAAACCATACAATATACCGCCTATGAGCAGCATCATCCACAGGCTGCCATAAAAAGATGACATAAGTTTATCGTACTTTTTTTCATAAATCATATCCGCGCAAAAGCGGGTGGTCAGCATGGAAAACAGCGAGGTTACCAAAAGGGACGCCAGTAAATCGTGGGTTAAGATGGTCACCGCCAGCTCGCGCATATGGCGGCTCGCGCCGTAAAAATCCACCATCAGCATGGAACATAGAAGCAGCAAAAACCCCAGAAGCATGGGTCCCGCGCAAACTGCCGTTGCATATGAGTAGGCGCGGACAGTAGCCAAAAGCCCCTTGCGGGAAAACAGTTTTTTTAGCTCAAAGCCGATGCCTGCCACTTGCTGATAACCTCCTTATAGTTCTCATTGTAATGGTCAACCATATCCTGATGCACATGATTTTTACGAATCCGCTTTTTCCCGGCAATGGCCATGTCGTGCCGCAAATCCGACCGGCGGCACATCAGTTCCAGCGCATCTGCCAGCGCGTGGGAATGCATGGGCGGTACCACAAGACCTGCCACGCCGAAATCATCGTCTTCCTCGCCCTCCAAAAGGGACCGGCAACAGCCCACATCCGTACTCACGCACGGCCGCCCCGCTGCCAGAGATTCCAACACCGCCAGAGGCTGTCCCTCGGAAATGCTGCTCAAAACCGTAAAGTCGGTATTCTCCAGATACTGCAAAACATTCACATTGCCGGGCATATCAATGCCGTCTATATGCAGCTGCTCAATCAACGCCCGGCATTCCTCGGCATATTCCTCATCGTCCGTATCGCCGAGAATATGCAGCCGGGCATTCGGTACACGCTGTTTCAAAGCAAAAAAGGCGTGAATCAAGGTTTTAATATCCTTAATCGGATGAATACGGACAATCGCAGTAATATCGATAAAGCCATTTGGCCTTTTATCTGGCACCGCACTGTAGCGATCGACCTGTATGCCGTTTTCGATAACCGTTTGTTTGTCCGGCGAACAGCCCAGTTCCACCTGGATATCCGCATAACGACGAAACAGCGAGGTCACACTGCTCGCATGGTCATAGGCGCAGTGCGACAGCATATAAAACATATTTATCCACTGGCGGCGAAACGCGGGCACAATCCATTTGGCGCGCAAAATTTCCTCTTCCCGCTCCCGGGTGTAAATTCCGTGTTCGGTTACAATAAAGGGTTTATTGTATTTCCATGCGCCCAGCGCTCCCAGTATACCGCCATAGCCGGTGGTCGTGGAATGATACACATCCGCTTCGGGCACTTTTGTGCCCAACAGATACAGCGTCGGCAGGAACATGGAGCGAATACTGTGGAAGAAATCAGCAAAAGAAACATGCGGATATTCGGTTTCACAGACATCCAGCAAAATATTCAAAAAGGTTTCGCTCATCAAAAAAGAAACAGCGCCGACTTTATCATTATTATACAATCGGAAAAGCTCATCCCAGTCCGGGTCGGCACAAAGTACCAGCTTTTTGAGTTCTGCAATCTGCCGTTCATTAAACGGATAGGCGTCTTTGGAGGAGGCATGCAGCCTGAGTGCGGTGTCCAAGAACACCTCGTGAATTTCAACGACATTTTTCGGGATTTCATATTTATAATTACCCTTATCCTCTTCCTTGGCACCAATGAGCCAGAGCACATATTCGTGCTGTGGGTTAGCGAGCATCAGCGCGTGCACCCAGCTGGAAACGCCGCCGCGCACATACGGGTAACAGCCTTCCAAAATCATACAAATACGCATTTATTCCGCCTCCATCACAACGCTGACATTCGCAGAAGTTGCCCGCAGCAGCCAGTAGCCGCCGCTGATATGCTCAATCGTTCCGCCGGTAACTTCCGCTGGTTTTTCGCCGTTGCAGCGAATCATTAAATAGGTTTCATCCCAGAAACCGCCCAAGCGCAGGTCGAAGCCGTTTTCCGTTTCTGTTTTTTCCACCGAACAGACATCGAAGCGCTCCACAGCGGCCGCCGCATCTGAAGCGGTCAGATTGCGAATATTTGTTGCGGACGAATACAGCCATTCCATATAATTGGAAAGGTTTTCATACATCTGCCCCCACCCCATATCCGCGCCGCGATCCACATCGAGCGTATCGTCCGGGTGCATGAAATGGGTGTTGACATAATACAGGTTCAGCGCGTTAATTGCCGCCCAGTAATCATACTCTTCAAGAATACAGCCGGAAATCACACGAGGCAGTTCCACGATGCCGTCTTCACTGATTTCAAATTCCTGGCTATACTCAATTTCACCCTCAAGATACAGGCTGCACAGCGCTTTCAGCTGCGGATATTTTTCGATTAACAGCTGCCGTCCCTCATCGGAAAGAATGTTTGAGGGCGGCACATAGACCTGAATGTTATTCTCCGGGAACAGCGATTCGGTGTAGTCAAATACCTCATCGAGCGCCTGAATTGCCGCTTCCTCGGACACCCAGGTATCATAATCCACCTTATCCATAAAATCAAATCCGGAGAAACACAGGGGCTGGTGGTTATACCCGTGAATACCGATTTCACCGCCCGCATTTAAAAGCATGGCGCCGAAGTGATTGAACCGTTCCTGGTCGGTCTGGCGGGTAATCACGCCGTCTACCTTTTCGTTATAGTCCTCAATGATAACACCGGTATATTTCACACCGTAGGTATCGCAAAGCTGAAGCATATCCGGCCACCAGATATTCGAGTAAAAGCTGGAAATATCCCGGTTATAATATTGGCGGATATAAGTGGCGTCGCCCATGGGAACCGGAGACGGGAAGTCGTCCAAAAAGAACGAGGAGGCATTGATAACCGGATACACACAGGCATCCTCCAGCAGACCATACGCCGCACAGGAAAGCCCGCGGGAAGATTTTTCCGCAATACCATGGTTCATGACCACCATGCGTCCCTCACCGTAATCCGATGACCAGACCAGGGGAATATGCGTATCGTCATCAGACACGGCATACACCGTAGCGCTTTCATCCAGCAAAACACTCATTGTGGTTGCCACCGGCTCTTCCCAGTTAAAGGTAAAGGTATCCTCCGAGCCAATCATAAACCCCGGCAGAAGCTGGATACCGGTAATATACGCATAGGCAACACCGCCGTCCTGGATACCCAGCATCGGCTGAAGATAGGAAAACACAGGTCCCGCCATCGGCGAACAGAAAAACAGCAGCCGTCCGCCATCCGCATAGACCCAGTCGGTGATATTCACAATGGACTGCGACAGCACATCCAAATCCTGAAAACAGATAACCGCTGTTTTGTAGGCAGAAAAATCCGGCACGGCGCTTGTCGCCAAATCTACCGCGTCATAAGCAATGCGCATAATATCCAGCACATCTTCCATATGTTCGGAAAAAATATCGTTGTGTTCCTGTCTGCTGTCATATAAGAACAGGCAGGTTTTCGGGGTGTCGGCAATCTCGTCTTTTTGCGCAATGACTGAATCCGGCAAAAAAGTCAGTTCCTGCTCGGCGACCTCGTATTGGATACCGAGATTATCCATAAACAAAAACACCGTCAGCAGACAGAGGGTCAAAAAAGTCAAAAGGACAATGCGAAATTTTTTATACAACTTCATCTACCTCCGCAGATTCAAAGGTGACCGACGGATCCCAGAAACGAAGCGTCGCCTTTCCTTCCGGCGATAAATATAGCCGGCGGCGCTTGATTTCCTCAATAATATGCTGAATCCCCTTGCCGTTGTTGATGCTGCGATAAATTTTCAGTTTCGCGAACCAGGCATCCTCCTCGGATGGCCATTTTTCAATCATCCGGTTTGCATATTCCTCTGCGCCGGCATATTCCCCCAGCGCCAGGCAGTTATCCACCGCTTCTGCAAAACAGAACATATCATCGGGATTCATTTTAATCTTATCCTGCAAAAGCTCAGAATAGCGCCGGTTGTATACAAAAAGCACATTTTCGTCTATGAGACCGCTGGAAATATACTGTTTCAGCGTACGCATAAAAATATCCAGCTTTTCTTTGGAATCGGGATTCGCGTTGTATTCCCGCTCCGCCTTCTGCATATCCAGCTCATATTCGCGCTGCAATTCCATCATGGCTGTAGAAGCGTAATGGGACACCTCAATATCCTCATCCAATCTGGCCTCCTGCAAAAGCGCCAAATATTCATCCGGGTCGCGGTGCAGGATCTCCAGCATCAGCTGCCGACGGGTTTCCGCGTCGTTGATGGACATCGCCTCTTCCAGCGGTATCACCAAGCTGTCATCAGAGTCGCCCTCGGCGTGAGATAAGCGCAAATCCTCTAAGCCAAGATGCAGCTCTTCCAGAGAAATTTCCCTGGTTCCGGACTTATGAAAACGGGAATAGTAGTCGGCAACAACCGCAAGCAGCATGCCCGCAAAAGGCACCATAACAATAATCGGGAACAGCTGCTCCGAAAAGCGCAGCACCCGGCTGCGTATCCCAAGGTAGATGAGTACGCACAAAATAATATGTATGATAATATAAACAACCAAACAAATTCGAAGCGCCATGTTATTCACCGGAACCCATTTCGTGGAAGGAAAAACCTGAGTTTTTAATACGACTTAACACCACATGAATATTTTTCTCGTTGGATTGGGACAAACAAAGGTATAGCCCCCCGTCCGGTCCCTGTCCAAGAAAATCTGTAGAGCGGACAAAGGTCTGAATTTTTTTTGCAACGGCAATCATTTTATCCGCGGGTACATCAAAGCGCAGCAGCACATATTCCGCTGTCCCGTTGTTGGCCATTTCCTCTTTGACCTGAATCAGCTTGCTGAAATGCGAGGCTTCAATAATCGGGCTGCCGGGCAAATATATTTCATTCTCTGTTTTTTCCGTATATTCAATGGCGCGAATCAGCGAAATTTTAATTAAACCGCAGACAACCTTAATCATATTTTCATAATAAACCGCCATCTGCTCGTAGCTGCACCGCCGAATCAAAATCAGCGCAACGACCTTGCCGTCCCGGCACAGCGGCACCGCATATTCCGGATACCCGTCCAATCGTTCGCGGTTCACCCAGACTTCGCCGTCCTGAAACGCCTCTACCATATGCGCATAGACCGATAGGTTCAGGGATTTGTCGGTGGTTTGGGCAATTTCACGGGAGCAGACAATTAACCGGGCAAACTGCATGGAATCATCACAGCGGTACAGACAGACGGACTTGTTTTCCAAAATCCCCTCCAAGGCATTCAGCGCTTCATTGAACACCTGGTCTACCATATTGCTGTCCAGACTGCGCGCGATATCAAACAGTCGACCGAAAGAGTCGCGGTAAGACATGATCTGGTTTTTATACTGCTCTTTGCTTTGTACGGCGCTGACATAAAATTCATTCAACAGAATATATTTATCCTCCAGCACCGCTTTTTCTCCGGAAAGGGATTCATAATCGCTCTTGCGGCGGTCACGGATATAGCCGGTAACCGCACCGATAAGGAAATAAAAGATATATGGCAGCCAGGTCTGCGCGTCATAAATGGTAGCTGCCCAGTTATTGGTATTGACAATTGAGGCAGCCAAAAGAGAAATACTTGCCAGCGCGGCAGCTCCCAAGCCGGTCTTCAGCCCGTGAATCGTACCAAGCAAAACAATATATAACAGTCTAAAGTCGATATATGAAAATAAAATAGTCGTAGAGGTAACACGGTTGAGCAGCTCCATGGCAACAAAGCCTATCAGCAGCTCAATCAGCTGTACAACAAAATGATGCTTGCGCAAAAACGCGCCGGCTTTTTGCAGCCGTGTGCCCTGCTCCCGCAGCGGTTGATCATCCTGCGATACAATCAAGTCCGGCAGCTCATCGCGCACCTGACGAATCGGAACCCAGTCATACTCGCTTTTTGCGGTATTATCGCCCTCATCGGTAATAATATCTGCCGCAGCGGAGCCATATGTAATACGAACCGTGGGATATTTGGTTTTGATAATTTCGCCAAGCTCTTTATAGGTAAGTTTTGACGCCGGTTTCAATGAAAAATGCGTACAAGTGGCCTGCCAGCTCTCCACAACGCGCAGCAGCAATTCCGCTAAATCTTTCTGGGAAAGATAACCGAGCATCTGCTGTTCCTGCCCTGCAAACCGCACGGCAGCCGTACTTTTTGCCTGCGCAATGGCATCACCGATAACGGAAGAGGATTCACCGTACCCATACAGGACAGGCGTATCCACCGTCAGCACCGAAAGACCTCTTTGATTGCGGTAATAGCTGCACAGCATATCAATTGCAGCATACAGAACGCCCACTTCACTGTCCGGGCGACCGGCGCCGGAAGCGGAGCGCACCGAAGGACGCAGATATAAAACATTGTGTATATCATGCGCCGAACAAAGCAGCAGGCACCGCTCCAAATCCGCATATTCCCCTGAGTAAGAATTGCCGTCATAAACGGCTTCGCCAAAAAAGATAACGGTGTGGAAGTGATAGGAGTGAAAGATTTTTTCAAAATCTTCATCGCAGGGAGAAGACTTAAACCGATTGATTTTTTTAGAAAGCTGCGCGGGCTGTACATCATTCGATGCAAAGACAACCTTGTGCCGTTCTGATAATTCTTCGCAAACCGCATCGGTAATTGACGCCAACCGACCGGTGATCAAAATATTCACTTACGCATTCCTCCCTGATTATCGGTTGTTACTTCGGGAACTGCACCCGCGTGATACTCAAAATAAAGCTCATATAATTTATTTTTTGCCTGTACAAAAGCCTTGACAACTTCCGGGTCATAATAGCTGCCCGCGCGCTCTGTAATATAGTGAAAGGCTTCGTCAAATCTCCATATTTTTTTATAACTGCGGTCAGAGGTCAGCGCGTCAAACACATCCGCTACGGCAACAATTTTTGCCGGAAGTGAAATTTCAGTGTCAACATATCCCAGATACCCAGATCCGTCAACATGCTCATGGTGCTCACGGGCAATGGTCGCCGCCAAATCAAAGAACGAGGAGCCGGTTCCGGATAAAATCCGTTCGCCGTACAAATGGTGACGGCGGATTTCATCAAATTCTGCTTCGGTTAAATTGCCGGTTTTACTGAGCAAATCACTCGGCACCATCAGTTTTCCAATATCATGCAGCAGCGCCGCTTCGGCAATCTCGTCCGCTTTGTCGGATTCCAGCCCCATATGCGCGGCAATGACCCGGCTGTATGCCGCCACATGCAGCATATGTTGATCCGGTGGATTGCATTTTTCCGATATCAGCTGGCGGATGCGGACATCCAATTTTTGCGGCAGCACCTGAATCAGACCGGTATCCTTTCGACTTTCATTGGTTTTTTCCGCAGGAACGGCAGGAGGACTGCGGCGAACGGAAGCATGTTTTCCGGCGCGCTCCGCCTGCCGAAGACTTACCGCCAATTGTATGCCGCCGGTTAAAGCAACAGCCAAATACGGAAAGATCCACGCATGCACAAGCAAACGGAAGCGAGTATCCAGCGCACAGAAAAGAATGGGAACAAAAAAGGCAATTGCCGAGAGCATGGCATACGGTCTCTGCGCCATCACGGATTTTCGGGACAGCATCAGCATCGCCAAAAGCAGCGACAGCTGAAATATAACGCCGATTTGTATCAGCGCTTCAAAAAATATTTCATATGGCCAGAACAAAATTGCGGCGGCATAAAGAATATTCAGCGCACTGACAACCTCCAGCTTCCCGTTCCATCCGAAAACATCGACTGCCACGCCGAGCGGCGCAAAAAACACCGCCAAGGCTGTCAGCATACGCAGCAGCGAATAGATGGAAACAGGCAACGGGGAATCCTGCATGGCGGACATGCGCTCCAAAAACAGCGCGGCAGCACAGCAGAAAAACGCGGCAGCAATAAAAAACAGGGACGAGCGGATAGGTAAACGCAGTTTTTTGATAATCACCCACGCCATGACCGCCACAACGCCAAGCAGAAGAAAAAGGATTCCGGCAACCAAGCAAAACGCCAAATACCCACCAAACGCATGGTCCACCGCCGGACTTTCCGACAAAACAGCGGAAAAGGAAAACGCGTGGGGGCAATACAAAATGATTTCTACATTTTTTTCCCCCGCATCGGTTAAATCAATGCGTGACAAAGCGGATGCCTGAAAAGCATCATTGCCGCTTAATGTATCATATACGGTATTTTCATTTATGGTAACGAGCATAGAGGAATGCTCGCTTTCTATATGCAGCCATCCGCTTTCTGCATCAGAAAAGGTTCTCTGAAGCAAAATATACGCATCGCCGCTTTCCATCTCCGGCTTTTGCTGGGCATTGGTTTTCTGCCACCGGTTATGGCTGTCATCAAGACCAACCAGGCGATCCGCGCAAATATATTGCCAGTCCGTCACCAGGGCGGACGCATCCGGCGTAATCAGAAAATCGGACAGAAGAAAAAGAGCCGCTGCCGCTACCAAATAAAGGCATACGAACCCGACAAAACGGCTCTTGTAAAACCGGGACGCAGAACGGTATTGCATTTCTGTTCCCATACAATCATAATCTCCCTGCTGCAAACAGCCAAAGGAATCAGCCGTTTACAATATTTTTCGGATTGACACTGACTGTAATGCCGATATCGGCATCATCAGACGGCGCAGTCAACTTGCCGGCGCGCTCAGCTGCGCGAGGAGTAGCAGGCGACGGTTTTTTCTCCGCAACTGGCTCAATTGCCGGAGCTTGTTGCGGCGCTTCTCTTTTCTCGGAGCCGCGCTTTTTCAAAGCACGGAAAATTGCGCGCTGCGGTTCAGGCTCCTCCTCCGGTTCTTCAACAGCGGCAGGTGCTTCCACCGAAGATCCCTCGGCTTCCGGCTGCTCCAATTCACGCAGAATATCAGCGATTCCAACTTTTACAGAAGATTCCAAATCATCCATATCGTCCAGGTATCCAGCAAAATCATTGGTTTTACTGTTCAAATCCGCATACTGCGCCAATATACCGTCCGCCGCAGCCAAAAAGGCTTCGCGGCTTTCATCGCAAGCTCTTGATACCTCAGCGGTCATATCATCAATTCTTTTGCGGTAAGAAGCCCACTGCGCCAAAAAATCGGCAACAAAGGCGGCAAGTTTTTCTTTTGTTTCTTTCTTGGCGTCCGCCATATCCGCATACGCAGCACGGCAAATTTCGCTGACTTTTGCCAGCTCATCCGCTTCGGTACGGGGCACGGCATCGCGCTGCTCCAGCTCCGCCGCCATATTGGCAATGGTTGTTCTCAGCTTTTCGTTGGTAATTTTCAAATCCGCCGCTTCTTCGCGCAGGGCAGCCAGCTCGGCGCTGTCTGCCGGTGCAGAGGGAATATCTGTCAGAGATTCGAACTCGCGGTCGGCGTTTTTCAGCGCCTCCAACTCGGCGGTCAGTTGTTTGACCTGTTTCTCGAGCTTTGCGTTGATCTCCTCAAGATATTCCATATTTTCATCCACTTCACGGACATTGTAGCCAAAGAGAGCTTTTTTCATACCTGTTCTCCGCCTTTCAAGGAGTTATTTCACCAATAAAAAAATAAAAAGACCGCAAAAAATGGAACACAGTTCTATTTCTTGCAGCCGGACAGACATAGTTAAAAAACGGTAGCCTCCAAGCTTTGCGTCACTGTCTTTCGACAGTTTTGCCCTTTGATTCTATTTTTAAAAACAATTCGGCTTAGTTTCGTGCTTATTTTAGCACACTGTGTTTTTCCTGTCAAGAGATTCTTTTCATTTTTTTTGCCCATTTTTCACACATCGGCTATTGATTGTTTACATTTTCCTGTTCCGGCTATATATGGAAAGTGCCACATACCATACATATTATGCGGTGTCAGAATTGGATATGCGGTATTTTTCGCTGCTTTTCGGCATTTCACCGGTTTTTGAGAACAACGGATTGACAAGTTCAACTTTTGACTTTATAATATGTATGTCCATATCCTTTCGGTTGACATGTTATGAAAGCAACATCAAAGGAGGAGCGGCTCGTGTCGGGAACCGAACATACGGAGCAATCACATTTCCGCCCTTCATCGGCTTCATTCAAAAGCCATTTGGGGCTCATTTGTGTTTGCGCCACTTGCATTTTACTGATTGCATTATTCTTCGTTATCGGCACTCACTTTTCGCATGAAAATACGACGTTTGCCGTTGCCGATCCAAATAATTACCTCTCGCTGTCCATCGAAGATTTTTCACTGAAGGATGACGGGAGCAATTGTGTTATCAAAACAGATTTGTCAAGACAGAGCCTTGCCATTGACGGAGCTGCTGTTCTTTCCTATAAAATACCGGAGGAATTGCGCAGCTGCAATACATTTTCGTTTGAAACCGACTGTCTGCATTTTCGCGTTTTGGCTGCGGGAAAAACGGTTTTTGAATCCAAAATTACCGATCATGACACCACCGGACGCTACACCGGCAGCCGGCTGGTTGTTTTTACTTTGCCGGAATCTGCCGCCGGACAGGAATTGACCCTTGAAATCCTGTCGAACCAGCGCTGCAAATTTACCTCGTTCAGCCTGTCAACGCAGGCGAGTTTTATTTCCGATATTTATAACAGTGCCCTGCCGCGTCTGCTATTGTGCGCGGTCTTTGGTATTTTCTTTTTAATAGAAATTTTATTTTGGTGCATCGCTCGAAAAACCACATCCAAAAAGAATATGTACTTTTCGCTGCTGCTGTTTGCGCTCTCGCTATGGCTTTTGTTGGACTCCAATCTGCCGCTGTTGTATTTTGAAAATGGCGCACTCGTCATATATTTGTCCACTTTCCTATTTTCACTGCTGGTCCCTCTTTTTTGTCTGTTCTTAAAAGAGGAATTTCCGGCAAAACGCAGGGTGTTTACCCGAATGTGCATCGTTTTTTGTTTCTTGCTGCTGCTGGCGGCAGGACTTTTGTTTGCTAATTTGATAAAAGTTTTTTATTTCCTGGTTTTCTGTCATTTGATGCTTCTTGTCTCTTTTCTTACAGCAATTGTTTTTTATTTCCAACATCACAAAAATCAACAGAGTAAAGAAGCTGCTTTGCTGCTGCTTATCATTGCGCTCACTGCCGCAGCTGCGCTGGTCTCGTTTTATTTCCCGCTGGTGCGTTCGGATTCTTACAGCAATATTGTTATGATTGGCATGCTGCTTGCCTGCGCAGTCAATGTCATCACCCGGGCAATCAGCAGCAGCAAAATATTTTCTGACGTCAACAGGCTCAATTATTATAAAAGGATGGCGTATACCGACTATCTGACCGGCTTAAAAAACAAGGCCGCTTATGAAAAAGCCCTGAAGCAATGGGACAAAACCGATGTCGCGCTGGCAGTGATTATGTTTGATTCTAACAATCTGAAACAGGTCAACGACCGTTACGGCCATGAAAGCGGCGATAAATTGCTGCGCTCGACCGCCTATTGCCTGACCACCGGCTTCGGCGAAGAGCACACCGTTTACCGGGTGGGCGGCGATGAATTCATTGTGCTGCTTGCCCCGAAAGAGAACGAAGATATCCAGCAGCTTGTGATGGATAAACTGAATAAATTTAACGAGCTGGTTCTTCGCAACAACGAAAACAGCGAATTGAAAATCAGCGTTGCGTATGGATATGCCATTCGGCAAAGCGGCGATTCGATTTCCGCAGCACAGCTGGCGATGTCGGCGGAGAAAATCATGTACGCAAACAAACGGGCTTCCAGTAAGGGACGCCGCCGCAGTTAATTGATTGGATTTGTTAAAGCATCTGCTCATGTATATAATGATAAAGGCGGGGTTCTGACTATGTGCAAACCTTCAGCAATAAGCCGGGGGTATTTTATCCGGCGTGAGAACCGCTTTGTTGCCGCCGTCCTGCTGCCCGAGGGCGAGACGCTCTGCCATGTGAAAAATACCGGCAGGTGCCGCGAATTATTTGTTGCGGGCGCGCCGGTCATTTTAACAAAAGCGGTCGCGCCGAACCGAAAGACCGGGTATGACCTTGCCGCCGTACAGAAAAACGGCATTTGGTTCTAGGTAGACAGCATGGCGCCCAATCAGGCGGTTTTTGATTTTCTGCAAAAAAATCTCCCGCCGGAGGCGAAGATTTTCCCGGAAAAGCGGTATAAAAACTCCCGGTTTGATTTTTATATCGAAACCGATGGTCGTAAAATCTTTCTTGAAGTCAAAGGGGTTACCCTGGAGCGGGACGGTACCGCCTATTTTCCGGACGCACCGACGAGCCGGGGCACAAAGCATTTGCAGGAGCTGACCGATTGCCTGCAAAACGGGTATGAGGCTGCTGTATTTTTTGTATTGGCGTTTTCCCCCGCCGAACGCTTTTGCCCGAACCGGGCGACCGACCCTGCCTTTGCCGATGCGCTGCAAACCGCTGCCGCAGCGGGTGTGCGCGTGTTGGCTTACGACTGTGATGTACAAGGTGCCTATCTTACCATTCGACATCCGATACCGATACAACTATAGCATTTTATTTGTTTTTCACAGTTTTTTGCAGCAAGCGGCGCCGCAATTTGCACATTCACCCCTTGACAAAAAGGGAGAGAGCGCATATAATAGTTACAAGATGACAAAGGTGTCACGGTTCCCTACCCGTGACGCCTTTTGTTATTTTATATTTATGACATTTAATATAGGAGTGTTTGACTATGGCATATGTCACCGAGTTCTACGGTTCTCTTGTTTTTAACGACAAGACCATGCGTTCCCGGCTGCCCAAGGATACCTACAAAAAGCTGAAAAAAACCATCGAAGACGGCAAGCATCTGGATTTGTCCATTGCCAATGAAGTGGCGCACGCCATGAAAGAATGGGCAATCGAAAACGGCGCGACCCATTTTACCCACTGGTTCCAGCCGATGACCGGCATCACCGCCGAGAAGCACGACAGCTTTATCTCCCCCAGAGATGACGGCACCGTCATTATGGAATTTTCCGGCAAAGAACTGGTTCGCGGCGAACCCGATGCATCCAGCTTCCCCTCGGGCGGTCTGCGCGCCACCTTTGAGGCCAGAGGCTATACCGCCTGGGATCCTTCCTCCTATGCTTTTATTAAAGACGGCACCTTGTGCATTCCCACCGCTTTCTGCTCCTACGGCGGTGAAGCGCTCGACAAAAAGACCCCCCTGCTGCGCTCGATGGAAGTTATCAACAAGCAGGCGCTGCGCATTCTGAAGCTCTTCGGCTATACCGATGTCAAAACGGTGAAAACCACCGTTGGTCCGGAACAGGAATATTTTCTTATCGATAAAAAGCTTTATGACCAGAGAAAAGACCTGATCTTCACCGGACGCACCCTGTTCGGCGCAAAACCGCCGAAGGGACAGGAAATGGATGACCATTACTTTGGCTCCATCAAGCCCCGCATTGCAGCCTATATGATGGATTTGGACAATGAGCTTTGGAAGCTCGGCATTCCCTCCAAAACCAAACATAACGAAGTGGCTCCCGCCCAGCACGAAATGGCGCCTATCTTTTCCACCACCAATATTGCCACCGATCATAACCAGCTGACCATGGAGGTTATGAAAAAAGTGGCGGAGCGCCACGGGCTTGTATGCCTTTTGCACGAAAAACCCTTTGCGGGCGTCAACGGCAGCGGCAAGCATAACAACTGGTCTTTGAGCACCAACACCGGCATGAACCTGTTGGAGCCCGGCGATACGCCCTATGAAAACGCCCAGTTCCTGCTGTTCTTAACCGCTGTTATCAAGGCCATTGACGAGCATCAGGATTTGATGCGCATTTCCGTAGCCACCGCCGGCAATGACCACCGTCTGGGCGCAAATGAAGCGCCGCCCGCCGTGGTTTCCGTTTTCCTTGGCGACGAGCTGACCGCGATTATCGATGCGATTAAAAACGGCACCGCCTATGACCAGAAAGAACAGGT
Source organism: uncultured Eubacteriales bacterium (assembly GCA_949293815.1). Lineage (GTDB taxonomy): Bacteria > Bacillota > Clostridia > Oscillospirales > Acutalibacteraceae > RGIG2774. Next base: position 69,344 of record CASFEZ010000007.1, read on the forward strand.
CCCGATGAAAATCGGCGTGCATATTCTGCCCCGCTTCCCAAAGGATAACACCGACCGCAACCGCACCTCGCCTTTTGCCTTCACCGGCAATAAGTTCGAGTTTCGTATGCTGGGCTCTTCCGCTTCGGTCGCGACGCCCAATATCATTTTGAACACCATTGTTGCCGAATCGCTGAAAGAGTTCGCCGATATTCTGGAAGCCGTTCCTGCGGAGGAGTTTAACGCGAAGCTCCATGAGCTGATTAAATCCAACCTGATTGCCCACGAAAACATCATTTTCAACGGCAACGGTTATGATGACGAATGGATTAAAGAGGCAACCGAAAAAAGAGGTCTTTTGAACCTGAAGAGTACCCCCGAGGCACTGCCTTACTTTGTATCCGATGCCAATATCAAGCTGTTTACCGAGATGAAAGTATTCTCTGAAACCGAAATGCGTTCCCGCTGCGATATTTTGCTGGAAAACTACTGCAAGACCATCAATATCGAGGCGCTGACCATGCTGGATATGGCAAACAAGGACATAATGCCCGCCATTTCCGCCTACACCGATGAATTGGCGAAAACCATTGCCGCCAAAAAAGCGGCGCTGTCCGGCTGCAATTGCACCTATGAAGAAAAGCTGCTCGAAAAACTGTCCTGCCTGCTTTCCTCTGTATATGAAAATACCATGGCGCTCGACAAATCCCTGATTGCCGCGAAAGAGATCACCTCTTTGCAGCAGCAGGCCATGTTCTACAAAGACGCGGTATTCGGCGCCATGCAGGAGCTGCGCGCGGCTGCGGACGAGGCGGAGACCATGACCGCCAAGAGCTACTGGCCGTATCCCAGCTATTCTGATTTGCTTTTCCACGTTTGATACTCGTTCTCCTGGCCGGAGCGCTTTGCCGCTCCGGCGTTTTTTTGCCATTTTTATCATTCTTTCATATTTGATTACTAACTTTTGCTTAATTCACAAAATATTTAATTTTCCATATTATTTCAGCAAAAAAAAATGATAGAAAATTATAGGGTGTTTTATCAAGTAAATATTTCACTCCTGGTCAGATTTTATTTCATGAAAGGAAGGATGAACTGTGTCCGCTATTTTTACGAAACTCATTGCGATTCTTTTGGGGCTCATCGCCATCTTTACCGGCGGCAAGTATGAGCAGGTGGATGCCACGCTGGCAAACGAGGTTACCACGGCAAGTGAGGAAATTGTTGTTGAAATCTTCAATTATACCGGCAAAACCCTGAGCTATGATATGTCATTTACGCTGGAAAAACAGGACGGCGATACCTGGATTTCCATGGAACCAGCTGAACCATTCCCCGAACTTGGAATTGTTCACCGCAACCTGACAACACAAACCTTTACCGTTGATTTGCTGCGGTATTTTGGCGGACCACTGGAAGAGGGCACCTACCGTCTGAGCAAAACCTATCACGCCGATTATTCCTTTACCATTGAATTTACCATCTAAAACAGCGCGCAGAATAGAATCGGTCGGTTGATACTGACCGATTCTGTTCATAAAATTATAAAATAGCTATTGAAAACCGATGAAATGCGTGCTATAATAAACCGGTATAGAGAAAAACAGTGACGAAGACAGTAGCGGTTCCGGAAAGGCGCAGAGAGCGGGCGGTTGGTGCAAGCCCGCGCGAGTAAGGCTCCGTGAATATCCCTTCTGAGTTGCGGGCTGAACTTTACAGTAAGCGCCGTCGGGTTTCCTCCGTTATCGGGAACGCATATAAAAAATGTATGCCGTATCGGGTGGTATAGCGAAGACATCTTCGTCCCAGATAAGCGGGACGGGGATTTTTTTCTTTTCATCCGTAAGGTAAGAGAAAGGATTGAGCACGCATGTCCGTTTACAAACCGGTTTCGACCGATCTGAATTTTGTTGCCCGGGAAAAACAGGTCGAATCCTTTTGGGACGAAAACAAAATTTTTGAAAAAAGCATGGAGAACCGCGAGGGACATCCGATTTATATGTTTTATGACGGGCCGCCGACTGCCAACGGCAAGCCCCATATCGGTCATGTTCTGACCCGCGTTATCAAGGATATGATTCCCCGCTACAAAACCATGAAAGGCTACGATGTCCCCCGCAAGGCCGGCTGGGACACCCACGGGCTGCCCGTAGAGCTGGAAGTGGAAAAGCTGCTGGGGCTTGACGGGAAAGAACAGATTGAAGAATATGGCATGGCGCCTTTCATTGAAAAATGCAAAGAAAGCGTTTGGAAATATAAGGGGATGTGGGAGGATTTTTCCGGCACGGTCGGCTTCTGGGCAGATATGGACGACCCCTATGTCACCTATCACAATACCTTTATAGAGTCCGAATGGTGGGCGCTCAAGCAGATTTGGGACAAGGGGCTTCTATACAAAGGCTTTAAAATTGTTCCCTATTGCCCGCGCTGCGGCACGCCGCTTTCTTCGCACGAGGTGGCGCAGGGGTATAAGAGCGTCAAGGAGCGCTCCGCGATTGCCCGGTTTAAGCTGAAAGACCAGGACGCCTATTTCCTGGTGTGGACAACCACCCCCTGGACGCTGCCGAGCAACGTGGCGCTCTGCGTGAACCCAGATGAGCCTTACTGCAAGGTCAAGGCCGCCGATGGGTATACCTATATTTTGGCAAAAGCGCTGCTGGATTCGGTTTTGGGCGCATTGGCTAAGGACGGAGAACCCGCCTATACGATTCTGGAAACCTGTCTTGGCAAAGAACTCGAAAATATTTCCTATGAACCGCTGTTCCAGGCTGCCGCCGATGTCGCAGCAAAACAGCATAAAAAAGCCCATTATGTAACCTGCGACAGCTATGTTACCATGTCCGACGGTACGGGTATTGTCCACATTGCCCCGGCGTTCGGCGAGGACGACGCCAAAGTCGGCAGAAAATACGACCTGCCGTTTGTTCAGTTCGTCAACGGCAAGGGTGAAATGACTGAAGAAACCCCGTATGCCGGTCTGTTTGTAAAAGACGCCGATCCCAAAATTCTGGTGGATTTGGATAAGGCAGGGCTGCTGTTTGCCGCGCCGAAATTTGAACACGACTATCCGTTCTGCTGGCGCTGCGATACGCCCCTGATTTATTATGCCAGAGATTCCTGGTTTATAAAAATGACAGCAGTCAAGGACGATTTGCTTCGCAACAACGATACCGTAAACTGGATTCCCGAAAGCGTCGGCACCGGCCGGTTCGGTGAATGGCTGAAGAATGTGCAGGATTGGGGCTTGTCCCGTAACCGCTACTGGGGCACGCCGCTGAATATTTGGGAATGCGAGGCATGCGGTCACCGTCACGCTATCGGCAGCATTGCCGAGCTGCGGGAGCTTTCCGACAACTGCCCTGAGGACATCGAACTGCACCGCCCGTATATTGACGCAGTGACCTTCCCCTGTCCGGAATGCGGCAAAACGATGAAGCGTGTGCCCGAGGTCATTGACTGCTGGTTCGATTCCGGCGCCATGCCCTTTGCCCAGTACCATTATCCGTTTGAAAACAAAGAGTATTTTGAAAGCCACTTCCCTGCCGACTTCATTTCCGAAGCGGTGGATCAGACCCGCGGCTGGTTTTATTCCCTTTTAGCTATTTCCACGCTTATTTTTAATAAGGCGCCCTATAAGAATGTTCTGGTTTTAGGACATGTGCAGGATAAGGACGGCAAGAAAATGTCCAAATCCAAGGGCAATGCGGTTGATCCTTTCGATGCGCTGGAAAAATTCGGCGCGGATGCCATTCGCTGGTATTTCTACACCAACTCCGCCCCCTGGCTGCCGAACCGCTTCCACGACGACGCGGTGACCGAAGGACAGCGCAAGTTTTTGGGCACGCTGTGGAACACCTATGCGTTCTATGTACTGTATGCCAATATCGACAATTTTGACCCGACGAAATACACGCTGGCGCCGGAAAAGCTGTCAGTTATGGACAAATGGCTGCTTTCGAAGCTGAATACCATGGTCAAAACCGTGGATACCGAGCTGGACGGCTACCACATTCCCGAAGCCGCCAGAGCGCTGGATAACTTTGTGGATGAGCTGAGCAACTGGTATGTGCGCCGCTGCCGCGAACGCTTCTGGGGACAGGGTCTGCCGCAGGATAAAATCAACGCCTATATGACCCTGTATACCGCGCTGGTCACCGTTTGCAAAGCCGCCGCACCGATGATTCCGTTCATGACCGAGGAAATTTACCAGAATCTGGTGCGCTCGGTGGACGCAAGCGCGCCGGAGAGCATTCACCTGTGCGATTTTCCGGTTTGCGATGATTCACTGGTCGATGGGAAGCTCGAGAGCGACATGGAAGAGGTGCTGTCCATCGTCATTCTCGGTCGTGCCGCCCGCAACGGCGCGAATATCAAAAATCGCCAGCCCCTTGCTGCGCTGCGTGTCGTAGCAGAAAAGCCGCTGGAAAAGCTCTATACGGATATTATCAAAGACGAGCTGAATGTCAAGGAAGTGCTCTTCTCCGATAACGCGGACGCCTTTATCTCCTATTCCTTTAAGCCGCAGCTGAAAACCGTGGGACCGAAATTCGGCAAAAAGGTCGGCGAAATCCGTACTGCTCTGACCTCTGCCGATGGTCGGGCACTGAAAGCCGCTTTGGATAAGGACGGTCATATCACTCTTGCGCTGTCCGATGGAGAGGTACAATTGACGGCGGAGGATCTGCTGATTGAAACCACGCAGACCGAGGGCATGTATACCCTTTCCGACAACGGCATTACCGTGGCGCTGGATACGGTGATTACCCCCGAACTGGAACAGGAGGGCTTTATGCGTGAGCTGGTAAGCAAAATTCAAACCATGCGCAAAGAAGCAGGCTTCCAGGTCACCGACCATATTGCCGTCACCCTGAAGACCGGCGACAAGCTGGCAGCGGTGGCAGAAGCGGCAAAAGACGAAATCTGCCGCACCGTACTGGCCAACAGCCTGACGCTTGCCGAACCGGCAGGCTATGTTAAGGAATGGGATATCAATTCCCAAAAGGCCGTTATCGGGATTGAAAGGGTTTAACCCCCTTTTCTAAACCGCAATTGGGTCGTTGCTTCCCTTTCCATTCAAAAAACCACTGTATATACAGGGGCTGTTGCATTTGAGGCAGAAAGCGTTTTCTTCGCTCCGAAGCTGTACGAAGGTACCGCGAGCGGGCGAAAAAACGCTTAGAAAAGCAAATATATTTTATCCTTATTAAATAAAAAAGGACTGTCGCACATTAATGCTTTTTTGCTGCCTCCATGTGTGCAACAGTCCCTGTTTTTATACAAAAGTAGTATAATAACAGAAGCGTGAAACTACAACTTGTTTACAAATTCCCTAATAAACATATAAGGCGACCCGCCCCAAAAAGCGGATCGCCTTTTCTAACTTTATGGTTAATCGATTTTTACCTTTTCAGCGGTGAGTTCTATTGTCTTTTCGCCTAAGGTTTCGGAGGATACGGTAACGGTTACTTTGCCGCTCTCGCCCTTGCTTTTCAGCCAGAAGGCGCGGACGCCGCCAATGAGAGCGAACTCATCCGGACCAATGACCTCGGCGGGACCGTCCACTTTGACATGGAACACGCTGCTGTCATAGGGCAGACGGTTGTTGTTCTGGTCAATAGCCTCCAAGGCAACGCGGACGACATCGTAAGTTTCTTTTTCCACAAGGGTATCGCGGTCGGCTTTTACGGTAAAGTCCACCGCGGAAACGCTGGTTTTTACGATGGTCTTAATCAGCTCGCCGTCCTTATAGCCCTCATATTTATACTCGACCTGTGTGCCGCCCCAGTTGGCAATGTATTTGGTTACCAGATTGTAAATCTGTTTGACGCTCATTTTGCCTTTCAGGAACGCGGCCGCCACATACAGGTATTTATAGGGCGGCATGGCAAAGCCATACTGGCTTGCGGCCACCAGCGCCACTTTCAGGTATTCTGCCGCTTTTTCATCCAGATGCTCTTGTTTAATCAGCGCGTCGCCGATATAATCTTCGGGGCAGATGGGCGGATGGGGCAGATTCGGGAAGCGTTTTTTATTGGGATAGGCAATGCTTTTCAGCTCGCCGTTTTTATAGACCTTTACATAGTCGCAGTTGGTGAAAATGTATACCGGTCCAACGCTTCCGCCGGGATGGTCGCCGATGTCCATGGAGGAGGAGCATTCCATGACTGGAACCGCGTCCTGCTGCGAGGCATAGACCGACGCCGCGAGCTTGGGCACGCGGAACATATCCAATACGCCGTGGTAGCAAATCTTATCGCCGCTGCCGAAGTCCTTATGGGTATTGTAGTCGGCAAAGCACCAGCCGGTAGCGCCGCTGATACGGGGATTTCCGAAAGCGGTGTTCTGCACCCGCAAATGCCGCAGGGCATGCTCGGTGCGGGTGGGTTCATTGTCGAAAGATTTGGTCGGGAACATATGCCCGTTGTGCTCGGTGACAAGATAGGGTTTGGTCACGCCGGTAACAATAGCGGCGGGCAGCAACTTAATGGCCTTGCCGGCATGGATGAAATCATTGTAGGTATAAACATCCTCCAACAGGTGGCTGCGGGGGAAGTTGCGCACGCCGCCGGTCTGGCGGGTGGGATCCAGCTTTCTTGCCAGCGCATTGGTCTGTTTATAGAAATCGTCGCAGTCCACGCCCTCATTGACGCGCACACCCCACAGAATCACCGACGGATGGTTGCGGTCGCGGACGACCATGCTTTCTACATTGTCCAGGCAGTTATCGCGCCATTCGCCCTCACCCAAAAACTGCCAGCTGGGCATTTCGGTAAAGACCAGAAGACCAATCTCATCGCAGCGATCCAAAAAGTGGATGGAATCCGGATAATGGGCGGTTCTGACGAAATTGCAGCCCAAACGGTATTTCAGCGTATCGGCGTCGTCCCTCTGGGCGGAAGCGGGCATGGCATAGCCCACATAGGGGTAGCTCTGGTGGCGGTTTAAGCCAAGCAGCTGCACATGCCGACCGTTCAAGACAAAACCGGTTCTGGTAAAACGGGCTTCGCGGAAGCCGAAGCGCACCTCGGTGTCGTCGCCCTCATAGGTAATGCGCAGGGTATAAAGATTCGGCTCGTCAATATCCCAAAGCTTCGCATCGCCAATTTTCCAGACGGTGTGGATGATACGCCCTTCAAAGGAGAAGGTATGCACCTTGCAGACCTTACCGCCAAAGCAAAGAGAGAAAGTAAACTCCCCTTTTGCGGAAGTGTTCAGCGTAATGTCGGTTTCAATGGTCTTGTCCGGCGCGAGGGCGTTGGGGGTTTTGACAAAAACATTTTCAATGTATACGCGCTCGGCAATTTCCAGCCATACTTCGCGATAAATACCGCCGTATACCAAATAGTCAACCACATTGCCGAACGGCGGAATTTCCGGGCGCTCGGTGGAATCGAGCATCACGGCAATGACATTATCGTTTTTATTGACTTCATCGGTAATGTCAAAAACAAACGGCGTATAACCGCCCTTGTGGCTGCCGACCTCTTTGCCGTTGACGCTGACAACCGCGTAGCTGGCCGCGCCCTCAAAGTGCAAAAGGATCCGTCTGCCGTTTTCAAACGCCTCTTTGGGCAGTTTGAAATGCTTGCGGTAGCAGCTGACGAACTGATAGGATTTTTCATCGAAATAATGCAGCGGCAGCTGAAGATTCGTATGGGGAATCTGAACCGTTTCAAAGGCGGCGTCATCATAGCCCTTTTTCATCATTTCGTCCTGATAGACCGGCGAATACTTCCAGTCAAAGTTCAGCGGAATTGATTTTCTCATTTTGTTTCTCCTTTTAGATAGTTTATAATAGCATTTGCCTGATTATCGCATTTTTCAT
>CASFEZ010000008.1 GCA_949293815.1 uncultured Eubacteriales bacterium
CCTTTGCATATTCCTCAATCTTCTGACCGTGCTCATCCGTTCCGGTCATAAAGAACACATCGTAGCCCTGCATTCGTTTAAAGCGCGCAATGGCATCGGTCAACACAATTTCATAAGAATTGCCGATGTGAGGCTTTCTTGAGGTATAAGCGATGGCTGTGGTAATGTAAAACGGTTTCTTTTCCATTTTTATCCTCCTAATGTTGCAGGGTAACTTATATTTTATCATTATATTGCGCGGTTTGCAAGAGATATATTACAAAACCGGCGCAAAAGACTGCGCAATGCTGGGGATATGGCGCTTTTGAGCAAAAAAATACCGAAACGACTGTAAAAAGCCGTTTCGGCAGAAAAGCAAACTCAGCGTTCTTCGCGGAAATAGGAAAGACCCAGGTGCTCCGGCGGCTGATATTCTCTCTTTTTGCGCATGCTGACGATAATCAGCACCAGAATGGTCACCACATACGGCAGCATCTTAAACAGCTCCTGGGTGCTGCGCTCAAGCCCGGGAATGAACAGATAGACAATGTAAAGCCCGCCGAAGAGAATCGAGCCGAGCACGCTGACATTCGGCTTCCACAGCGCGAAGATAACCAGCGCAATGGCCAGCCAGCCCCGGTCGCCAAAGCCGCCGTTTGTCCAGACGCCGCTGGTGTAGTCCATGATAAAATACAGGCCGCCGAGCCCGGCAATCATGCCGCCCACCACCGTTGCCACGTATTTATAGCGGGTAACATTGATACCGGCCGCGTCCGCCGTGGCGGGGTTTTCGCCAACCGCCCGCAGCTGCAAACCGACCCTTGTTTTTTTAAGCACAAAGGCGGCTATCAGCGCAACAATAATTGCCATATACGCCATAAAGCCGTAGGAAAAGAAGATGGTGCCAATCGAGCCGAGCCTGTCCGCAAAGGGGAATGAGGTCTGAAACGCGAGGCTGGTTTCGGTCAACGCAAGCGAGCCGCCCTCGCCAAACAGGTTGGCCATGGAGCCGCCGAAGAAGTTGCCGAAACCAGTGCCGAATATGGTCAGCGTCAGGCCGGTAACATTCTGGTTGGCGCGCAGGGTAATGGTCAGGAAGCTGTAAATCAGCGCCATGATGCCGGAGCCAAAAAGGCTCGTAAGCAGCGGTATCAACACCAGCAGAAAGGAGGAGGGTGTTTCGGTGGAGCGCTCGTAAAAGAACGCGCCAATCACGCCGGATACGCCGCCGACATACATAATGCCGGGAATGCCCAAATTCAGGTTGCCGGATTTTTCGGTCAAAATTTCACCGGTCGAGCCATACAGCAGGGGGATTCCCTGTACCACAGCCCGCTGGATGACCAAAGCAATCGTATCAAACATCAGCGCGCCTCCTTCCGTCTTTTGGTAAAGACAATCTGGTAATTGACAAAGAACTCACAACCGATAATAAAGAACAGAATAATACCGGTTAAAATATCCGCCATGGATTCATTTAAACGGAAGGCGGTGGCGATTTCACCGGCGCCCCGGTCTAAAAACACAAGGAAGAAGGAGACCAAAATCATCACAAGCGGATTAAATTTCGCCAGCCACGAAACCATAATGGCGGTAAAGCCCTGTCCGCCGGCGCTGCTGGTGGTCATGGTATGATTCGTACCCGCCACAATCAAAAGCCCGGCAATGCCGCAGATTGCGCCGGAGAGCGCCATGGTGCGAATAATAATCTTTTTTACATTCATGCCCACATACCGGGCGGTATTTTGGCTTTCGCCAACCACGGAAATTTCGTAACCGTGCTTGTTGTATTTTAAGTAAATATACAAGCCGATGGTCAGCACCAAAACAATCAGAATATTCAAAAGATATTGCTGACCGAATAAATACGGGAACCAGCCCGCGTGGCTGCTCATGTTGATAACGCCGATATTGGCGGAGCCTTTCGGATTTTCCCATACGGTGCAGAAAAACGAAACCAGCTGTATGGCAACATAGTTCATCATCAACGTAAACAGCGTTTCATTGGTGTTCCAATACGCCTTGAAAATTGCGGGAATCACGCCCCAGAGCATACCGCAGAGAATGCTGACAACAACCATAATCAGCATCAGGACAGCTGACGGCACTTTGTCGCCTATCAAAATCATACAGGCGGCGGTACCCAGACAGCCCATCATAACCTGCCCTTCCGCGCCGATGTTCCAGAATTTCATCTTAAACGCAGGCGTTACCGCAAGGGAGATGCACAACAAAATGGCTGTGTTTTGCAAGGTTGCCCAGAACTTACGCATAGAGCCGAACGAGCCGGAAATCATGGTGGTATACACTTCCAGCGGGTTCAAATCGGTGAACAGCACCACCACAACCGCGCAAACAACGAGCGCCAAAGCTACGGCGGCCACGCGGATTAAAATCGACTGCCAAAAAGGAATGGTATCCCGCTTTACAATATGAAACAGTGGCTCCCGCTTTTTTTCTGCCCTATTAGCCATGTGCTTCGCCTCCTTCGGTTTTGGTCATCAACAGGCCGATTTCCTCTTTTGTCGCTGTTCGGGCATCCACAATGCCGGTCACTCTGCCCGCGCCGATGACCAGAATACGGTCGCAAAGCTCCAGGAGTACATCCAAATCCTCGCCAACAAATATCACGGCCACGCCGTTTTCTTTTTGCTCATTCAGCAGCTTGTAAATCAGGTAGGAGGAGTTAATATCCAATCCGCGCACCGGATAAGCCGCCATTAACACCGAGGGAGAAGAGGATATTTCACGACCAACCAAAACCTTCTGCACATTGCCACCGGAAAGACGGCGTACCGGCGTATTGACGCTGGGAGTTACGACTTCCAGCTGCTTGATAATCTCTTCCGCCAGGGTGCGGGGCTGCTTTTTCTCCAGAAAAATGGATTTTCCGCGCCGGTAGCTGCGCAGCATCATATTTTCGGCAATATCCATATTGCCTACAAGCCCCATGCCCAGCCGGTCTTCGGGAACAAAGGAAAGGCGCACGCCCATTTCGCGAATTTGCAGGGGCGTTTTGTCGCGCAAATTCTCTTCGGCGCCGGTTTTGGGGTCATAGTAAAGGATTTCGCCGCTGTCCACATGCTGCAAACCGGCGATGGATTCCAGCAGTTCCCGCTGGCCGCTGCCGGCGATACCGGCAATGCCCAAAATCTCGCCGCTGCGGGCGGTGAATGTAACATTATCCAACAGCTTCACGCCATCCCGGCTGGAGCAGTTGATGTTTCTGACCACCAGGCGGTCGGTGAGATTCTTCGGCTCGCTGCGGTCGATGTTCAGGCTTATCTTTTTACCAACCATCATTTCCGTCAGCTGCGCTTCATTGGTTTCGGCGGTGATGACCGTGCCAATGGATTCACCTTTGCGCAAAACAGACACCCGATCCGACAAAGCCAGCACCTCGTGCAGCTTGTGGGTGATAATGATAATCGCCTTGCCGTCGTCGCGCATTCGCCGCAGAACCGCAAAGAGCTTTTGGGTCTCCTGGGGGGTCAGCACCGCCGTCGGCTCGTCCAGAATTAAAATATCCGCCCCTCGATAAAGCACCTTGATGATTTCCACGGTCTGTTTTTCGGAAACAGACATCTGGTAAATCTTTTTATCGGGGTCTATTTCGAAGCCGTATTTTTCGCTGATTTCGCGAATACGAGCCGCCGATTTTTTCAAATCGAAGCCCTTTTCTTCCCGAAGCCCCAAAACGATATTTTCGGTGGCGGTAAACACATCCACCAGCTTAAAATGCTGATGAATCATACCAATCTTATAATCAAACGCATCCTTCGGCGAGCGGATGACCGCTTCTTTTCCGTCAACAAAAATCTGACCGTCGTCGGGGTAATAAATACCGGCAATCATGTTCATCAGCGTGGTTTTGCCGCTGCCGTTTTCGCCGAGCACCGATAATATTTCGCCCTGATAGACCGTCAGATCGACTTGATGGTTCGCCACAACGCTGCCAAAGCGCTTGGACACTTTTTTCAATTCGAGTGCTGCCGTTTTGCTCACGCCGTAACCTCCTTGAAAAAATCAAAACTGCGCAGGAAAAAACAGGCAGTTTTTTACAATAAACCACAACGAGGCGGAGCGAATGCCCCGCCTGCGTTTTTGTTAAACTGAACTTAGCTCTCCGGCGCTTCGATACCGTCGATGATGATATCAAAGTAAGGAGCGGAGCGATATTCGGACTCATGGAAGTAGCCGTCAGCAATCGCTTCGGTATCCGGCGTATAGGCATCGTCGGTGTTCACATCGGCCATATAGCTGGTCAGGGTTTCGCCGTCCACAGTAAAGGTGGAGGTATCGAACACATGCAGCTCACCGGCAATGAGCTTGTCCTTTGCTTCGGCAATGGCTTCCGCAGTGCCTTCCGCAGCAACCGCTTCATTCAGCTCGGAAAGCTGAACCGATTCGGTTTCCAGCGTGCCGCACCAGTCGGCCGCAATGGGCTCGCCGTTGGCAACACAGGTAATCATATACTCAAAATAGGGTTCCCAGTTAATTTTGGAGGAAACAATCGCGGTGTTCGGGCAAGCAGCGGCGGTGGAGCCGTTGTAGGAAACATTGGGAACACCGGCAGCCTCACAGGCTGTGGGAGCGCCCATGGAGTCCGCGTGCTGGCTGATCAGTTTGCAGCCTTCCTGAATCAGGGCGTTGGCAGCTTCTCTTTCCAGCGCCTCATCGAACCAGGAGTTGGTGTATCTGACGGACATGGTCACAGTCGGGCAAACGGATTTGGCGCCCAGATAGAAAGAGGTATAACCGGAAATAACTTCCGCATAGGGGAACGCGCCGACATAGCCCATCTTGGCTTCTTCGGCGGTGAATTCACCGGCTTCGATCATTTCATTCAATTTCATACCAGCGGCGATACCGGCAAGATATCTGCCCTCGTAGATGGAAGCGAACGCATTGTGATAGTTATCGACGCCGGCGGTGTGCGCCAAAGTACCGGTAGCATGGCAGAACTGAACATCCGGGAATTCCTGAGCAGCCTGCAGCATGAAGCCTTCGTGACCGAAGGAGTCAGCAAAGATAACATCGCAGCCGGCTTCAACCAGCTCGGCAGCCGCGTCATAGCATTCCTGACCTTCGGGAATGTTGGTTCTGAACAGAACCTGGTCATTGGAAAGACCAAGAGCCTGCTGCGCCGCGTTGGCAGCGTCGATGAAGTTCTTGTCATAGGTGGAGTTTTCATCGTGCAGGAAGATGAAACCAACCTTGATGTCGCCGGTCAGCGCCGTACCGGCGGTGGAGCCTTCTTCACTGGTGGAAGTGTTGCCTTCGTCACCGGTGGAGGGCTGGTCGTTGTTGCACGCCGCAAACGCAAACAGCATTGCGACAGCAAGCAGAACCGCAATCCATTTTTTCATTGTGTCATTTCTCCTAAAATAAGATTTATATGTAAAAAACATATACAAAAACAGAAAACGAGCGTTCCCCAAAAATACCGACTTGGCAAACCTGCTGTTTGTAAAAAACACCATAAGGATTCCGGGCGTATATCGCCGAGGGGAAGCACTCGAAAAGATTTTTGGCAGCATAGCGCCGCCGCTTATTCATACTATGTTAAGATTTTAACACGATATCAGCGAAATGTCAACAAATTTCGATACGGTTTTACAACTTCGTCGGAATGAACAATTACTGCAAGATATCCAGCCGCAATCCTTTCCAAAACAATACAAATTACCCCAGTTCCTGCCTTTTCCACCACAAAAAAACACAGCAGCGTATCGCGCCGAACCTGTACGGTACGCTGCCGGTATTTATCTAAAAGGACATCAAAACACCCCAAACTGTTCCCGTCAGCGCAGACCATCCACCTGGTAAATCACAGGCAGCCAGTCCGGCGGCAGATAACGGAATGCTTTTTGGGCAAGGGGCAAGGTTGTTTTTTCAAAATCCGGGTCATGCATCTTGTAATACGGCCAGGCGATCGCACCGGTTATAGCGGCAATGGTGTCGCTGTCGCCGCCGATGGAGACAGCCAAGCGAATGGCGTTTTCAAAATCCGTTGACTCAAAAAAAGCCGCAAGCGCCTGCGGCACACTGCCCTGGCAGGTTTCGTTGAAGCGGTACGATGCGCGAATATCATCCAAGGTAAAATCAATTGTATAATAGGAATCCGCAATCGCGCGCTGAATATCCGCCTTAGAGGCGCCGGTTTTTGCCAGATATGCCGCCAGGGCGGTTGCCTTTGCGCCGCGAATCCCCTCTGGGTGATTATGGGTGACGGCGGCGGAGCATTCGGCATAGGACAGCGCCTGCTCTAAAGAATCCGCCAAATCCGCACACGGGGAAACCCGCATAGCGCTGCCGTTGCCAAAGCTATTATAGGGTCCTTTTATCACACCGGCCAGCCAAAGCCGGAAGCTGCCGCCATACCCGGCATCGGGATAGGCTCTTCCCAAAGAGAGCATCTGCTCTTCACAGGCGGAAGCAAAATCCGCGCCGGTCTGCCGGTGCAAAAGCAGCGCCCGCGCCACCGCAACGGTCATCACCGAATCATCGGTAAAAAAGCCCTCCGGCGAAAAAAACGGAAAATCCACCGACCTCAGGTTATGGAACTCATATACCGACCCGACGATATCCCCAATGACAGCACCAATCATAAACAACATCCCTTTTCAATTATTATAATATATAACATAAAGCATATCACTGAAAAAGTCAAGCAAAAGTTCGAGCAGCGGCAAAATACAACGAAACTAAGTGATATTCGGCAACCCGGCGCCGCACTGAAGCTACGCCGATGCGGGCATATATTGCCCCACCGCTGCCATATAGGCATATATTGCCCCATCGCTGCCATATACAAAAGAACCCGCGGTGCACAGCACACGCAGCGTAAATTTTGCCGAAAAATCGTAGACCGCCGATGCGAATTGCAATACTCGCTCGACGGTCTACATCATAACATCAGTCATTCAATTTTATCCTTTTTCTCTTTTCAAGAATTTTACAAAGGAAAGCTTTTTCGCTGTACTCTTTTGAATCAATTTATACATAAAGTTTCCAATGCAACGGTAGTCTTCACTTTTGCGGCAGAACTGCTAACCCGTATATACATAGACAAAGCTGTCTTTCGCTTCGCACTCCGATTGGAGTTGCGGTAACTTTTGTCGCGGTGCTTATCCGCCGTTTTTCAGGCAACAGATTGCTTGTTCACGCACGGCGTTTTTGCGCCGGGTCTTTTAACACCCAAATAACCTGACATTGGCATACAGAAAGAGCTTTTCATCAATCATGCTCATCGAAATTCAACAAATGCTCGTCGGATACCAAATAATACACTTTCTCTTACTCAACTAGCTCTGTAAGTCAATCTGTTTTCCAAAAAACCGAAACTACCTAAATCCCGATTGTATTAACCGTATCGGTTCGGAAGAAGAACGGTCGGTCTTCTTTTTACTGTTCCGTCACCACGGTTCGCCCTTTTTACAAATGAGCGGACGCACTCGGTAATCAGAACATGGGACTCACTCCTTTCTTTTTTATTTGCAGAGATGCGGATTTCTGCTGCCGTTTCCTGTTTCCGTATATCACCGGTTCTGCAAAACTGCTGTTTCCGTTACATGTCTTACACAGTGTTTTCTTTTGTTGCATAGATTTGAAAAAGCCTTCTTTACGACTTTCCTGTTTCTGATGCGATGAAATAAAATTTTTACTTTCACACTGATAATTTTACGGGAAGTTGACTGCCTCCTTTACGACAATCGCATTCCTGATTAGGAGAACAACAAATTCTACACTTGCCGCAAACCGGTGTTCACAATGAAAATCCACAAAGCCTTCTTTACGACCTTTTGGTTTTTTCAAGTGAATCAAAGAAGAAAAGGAACGGTGTTTGTTTTTCTTATTACCCGTATCTCTCTTTGCATCTATACTATATCACAGGATTTTCCGGTTGTCAAGAGGTTTTTTATAAAAATTTTTAAGTTTTTCGGTTTTTTGTGTATTCTTTTTACAAAGGTGATTTCCTGACGCTGTTTCCCCCGCAAAACCATTCCTTTTAAGATAAACAATCCATGCGCATCGTCTGAAAGACCCGGTTTTGCCAGGCAAACCGGCTGCGGCTCTTCTCCGCCGAAACAAACAGCCGTCGGACCGTCTGCTCCGCCGATAATCCCAATGCTCGCCGCTTCACTGCCGTCCGGCGAAAAATGCGCATCGCCATCAAAGGAAGACGCGCAGACGGCAGTTGTGTCAAACAGCGGCGATTCCTCCGGCCGCAGCGGCGGGTCAAATCGATAGGCGGCGCATTGCACCTGCGGGCACAGCGACATGCCGGTGCTTTCAGTTTGATAGTTTGACAGAATCAATCGTTTTTCGGCTCTTTCCGGCGGATAGTAAAAAGAAGCCGCCTGTTCTTCGCCGGCGTTCAAAGAAATTTGCAGCTTCAGCGGCACGAACCGATCCGCTTCTTTCAGCTCGATTTTCAGCGACTGCAAGCCCTCGCCTTTCGGCAGCGGCAATTCGCAGCGGCGCAGCGAATAATGAGAAAAAGGCATATGACCGTACAGCCGCTCTGTTTCCCGGCGGCATGCGGCGGATTCTTCCGCCAAGCCTTCCGCACAGGCAATGGCGGCGGGCAGAATGCCTTTTTCTTCGCTTCGCCAGCCGGGGGACAGCTTTCCGTTCACAGCGCGGATTTGCAGTTCCAGCCGGTGATACGGGTTCTCGCTCTCGGTCAATTCATAATCGGCACATTCGTCTTTCATATATTTTTTACAAAAAGCCAAAGCCTGGTACGGATGCACCTGCCCAATCAAATCGAATATGATTTTATCTTTATATTCCCAAACACAGGGCAGCAGGTACCGCACGCCTGCCAAATGGCCGCAGGCATTCCATTCGTGTCTTTTTACCGGTTTTTCGCCTTCGGGCGAGGATGCGTACCGCAAAAACATGACTCCCATCTCCATTCACTGTTATTATAGCATGCGTCAAACGCTTGTCAATATTCCCTCATACAGCGTAAAAGGCGGTCTTGGCATATATAACCGACAGCCGGAAAACAAAAAAATCGCGGCGACAAAAGAAAAAACTATTGAAAAAATTTTTTCTTTGTGTTACACTAACATCTAATGAAACGCTGTGAACGGGGAAGTAGCCCGCTGAGCCCGCCTATACAGAGAGCGCTTATGGCTGAGAGAGCGCAGGCGGCGGCGTGTGTGAAGTTCCCCCGGGAGCGGTTTTGCCGAACCTTTTTATTTGCTGCTGTCAGGCGCTGCATCTGCCGCAAAAATAAAAAGCTGTAAGCAAAAACGGAATGACCGCCGTTATCCGGTCCAATGAGTGTTTGCTCTGTGCAAAAATTAGGGTGGTACCGCGGAATTTTTTTCGTCCCTTGTCTTTTTCGGACAAGGGCGTTTTCTTTTGTCCGAAAACACAGAAACACAACCAATTTACGGAGGAATGAACATGAGAGAAAAGCTGGAAGAAATTAAAAGCGCCGCCTCCCGTCTGATTGAGGAAGCCGACGCGCCCGCCGCGCTGGAAGAGCTGCGCGTAAAATTTCTCGGCAAAAAAGGCGAATTGACATCCATCTTAAAAATGATGGGCAAGCTCTCCGCCGAAGAGCGCCCCGCCATGGGGCAGCTCGCCAACACCGTTCGCGCGGAAATCGAAAAGCGCATCGATGAAAAATCCGCCGAGCTGAAAGCAAAAGAAAAAGAAATTCGTCTTCGGGCGGAAACGCTGGATATTACCGCGCCGGGCAAGCCGGTCGCCATTGGTCACAAGCACCCGCTTTCCATTGTATTGGATGAGGTAAAGGAAATATTCCTGGGCATGGGCTTCCAAATTGCGGACGGTCCGGAAGTCGAATACGATTACTACAACTTTGAAGCGCTGAATATTCCGAAAGGGCATCCGGCCAGAGATACCCAGGATACCTTTTATATCACCGACAATATCCTGCTGCGCACCCAGACCAGCCCGGTACAGGTACGCGTGATGGAGCAGCAGAAACCGCCGATTCGCGTTATCGCCCCCGGTCGTGTATACCGTTCCGACGCGGTGGACGCCACCCACTCCCCGATTTTCCACCAGATTGAGGGACTTGTGGTGGACAAAGGCATTACCATGTCCGACCTGAAAGGCAACCTGCTGGCGCTTGCCAAGCGGCTGTACGGCGAGCAGACGCGCATCCGCCTGCGCCCGCACCACTTCCCCTTTACCGAGCCATCCTGTGAAATCGATGTTTCCTGCTTCCGCTGCGGCGGCAAGGGCTGCCCCATGTGCAAGGGCGAGGGCTGGATTGAAATTCTCGGCGCGGGCATGGTGCACCCGAAGGTTTTGCAGAACGGCGGTATCGACCCGGATGTTTACAGCGGTTACGCTTTCGGCATCGGGCTGGAGCGCCTTGTCATGTTCCGCTTTAATATTGACGATATGCGCTTGCTTTACGACAACGATATGCGCTTTCTAGAGCAGTTTTAAGGAGGGAAAAAGATGAATTTATCCAAAAGATGGCTTCTTGATTATGTAGACCTTTCCGTCAGCGACAAAACCTTTGCCGATGAAATGACCATGAGCGGTTCCAAGGTGGAGGGCTACCATCAGGAGGGCGAAGAATTAAAAAATATTGCAGTCGGTCAGATCCTCTCTTTAGAGCGTCACCCGGACTCTGACCATATGTGGATTTGCATGGTCGATGCAGGCGGCAGCGCACCGCTGCAAATTGTCACCGGCGCGCAGAACTTAAAGACAGGCGACTATGTGCCCGTAGCCCTCGACGATTCCCATATCGCGGGCGGCAGGCATATTGTAAAGGGCAAGCTGCGCGGCGTGGAGAGCAACGGTATGCTCTGTTCCCTTGCGGAGCTGGGGCTGACGGTACACGATTTTCCCTATGCCATTGAGGACGGCATTTTTGTTTTGGGCGACGACTGCGAAAAAGTACCGGGGATGGATATCCACAAGGCGATTGGGCTTGACGATATTGTGACCGAATTTGAAATCACCTCCAACCGTCCGGACTGCCTTTCGGTTACCGGACTTGCCAGAGAGGCGGCGGCAACCTTTGATGTTGCCATGAAGCTGCCGTCCCCGACCGTCAAATGCGAGGGCGGCGAGGATGTCAATAACTATTTGAAAGTGCGCATTGATTCGCCGGACACCTGCTACCGTTATGACGGCGCAGTCGTGAAAGATATTAAAATAGAGCCCTCCCCCCGCTGGCTGCGCGAGCGGCTGCGCGCTTCGGGCGTGCGCCCCATCAACAATATTGTTGACATTACCAACTTTGTTATGCTGGAATACGGTCAGCCCATGCACGCCTTTGATTTGCGCTACTTGAAGGGCAATCAGGTCATTGTGCGCAAAGCCAAAAACGGCGAGCAGATTACCACCCTGGACGGCACCGAGCACACCTTAACCGAAGATATGATGGTCATTGCCGACGCCGAGGCGCCGGTGGCCGTAGCAGGCGTAATGGGCGGCGAATACAGCGGTATTATGGACGATACGACCACGATTGTATTTGAGTCTGCCTGTTTCAACGGATTCAGCGTCCGCTCCACTGCCAAAAAGCTGGGGCTGCGCACCGAGGCGTCCTCCCGCTACGAAAAAGAACTGGATCCCGAGGGCTGCCATATTTCGCTGCTGCGCGCGTTGGAACTGGTTGAGCTTTTGGGCGCGGGCAAGGTGATAAACGGCACGGTGGATGTATTCCCCAGTCCGAAGAACCGCCCCGTGATTCCCTTTGACCCGCAGTGGGTCAACAACTTTATCGGCATTTCTGTCAGCGCCGAGGAGCAGAAGAAGATTTTGGAAAAGCTCGGCTTTACCATTGACGAGGCGGGCATTCACACCCCCTATTACCGGGTGGATATTGAGCACAAAGCGGATATTTCCGAGGAAATCGCCCGGTTCTACGGCTATGAAAAAATTGAGGATCGCGCGCTTACCGGCGAAGCGGCGGGCTTTTTGACCGATAAACAGAGCTTTGAAAAGAAAATGAGCGAAAGCCTTTTGGCGATGGGGCTTTCCGAAATCGCCACCTTTTCGTTCATCAGCCCGAAGGCCTATGACAAAATCCGCCTGCCCGAGGACAAACGCAGGAGCGTGGTCATCACAAATCCCCTGGGCGAGGATACCGGCGTGATGCGCTGCACCATTCTGCCCTCGATGATGGACATTCTCTCCCGCAACTATAACTACCGCAACCTGAGCGCCTCCCTGTTTGAAATTGCCCGGGAGTATATCCCCACCGAGCCGGACAAGCTGCCGGATGAAAACAATAAAATTGCCATTGGCATGTACGGCGCCGGCGCGGACTACTACGCCCTGAAGGGCATTGTGGAAAAGCTGATGGAAATTGCCGGTATTTGCGGCTATGATATTGCCGCTGTAACAGACGACCCGTCCTTCCATCCCGGACGCACGGCTGAACTGACCCTGGACGGCAAGCGTTTGGCGATTCTCGGCGAGATTCATCCGGATGTAACGGAAAACTACGGCATGAAATGCAAGACTTATGTGGCGATTCTGGATTTCGATTATATGTGCCGGGTGAAAAACATGGTTCGCGTTTACCATGCGCTGCCGAAATTCCCCGCTACCACCCGGGATTTGGCCGTGGTTTGCGACCGTGCCACGCCGGTGCTGACATTGGAAAAAGCCATTAAAAACGCCATCGGCAAAACGCTGGAAAAGGTCGAGCTGTTCGATGTTTACACCGGTGAGCAGATAGCCGCCGACAAAAAGAGCGTGGCGTTTAATATCCGCCTGCGCTCCGCCGAAAAGACCCTGACCGACGAGGAAGCGGATACCGCCATGCAAAAAGCGATGCAAGCGCTGTCCGAGCTGGGCGCTTCCCTGCGCAGCTGAACCGCTTTTTCTTACACCCTGTCATACAAAAGAGAGAAGTCCGATATGGTTTCGGCTTCTCTCTTTTTTTATAGAGAATGGTTTTTCAAATATTGCGACAGAAAGGCGCGCATGGTTTTATCCTGCGAAAGGCAGCAGCAGTGGTAAGTAACATGAACCTCAGTATCCGAAATAGGGATATAAACGCGGTTCGGCTGCGTCCCCTCGCGGCGCATGGCCCAGTCGCTGGCAAAGTACGGCAGAACGGACGCTTGAACCAGCGCATGAAAATCCCGTTCATTCTGCACAATAAAATGCGCATCCGGCATTTTATCATCTTTGCTTATGATATGCTCCCAAAAGCCCAATCGATTGCGCAATAACATCGTCTCCCCATTCATATCGTGCAAACAAAGGCTTTTGCGGTCGGATAGCGGATGGGAGGGCGGCAGCGAGAAAAACAGCTGCTCCCGGGCATATTCCACACAGTGCACATGCTCCCGCTGAAATGGATAGGGCAAAATAATCAGCTGGTACTCTCCCGCAAGCAGTCCCTGCTCCAGCAGATTACAATCGCGAATTTCAGAAGAAATGGTCATATCCGCATACCGATTCGACAGCGCCGGGCTGATTTCCCACAGCGGTGCGGGCGCGCAGGAGCCCACGCAAATGGTATGCAGCCGCCGCTCCTGCTCACGCAGAGCCGCCGCCATCTTTGCCGCCTCGTCCATGATTCTCCGGGCGTATTCCACCGCGAGTTCACCGTTTTTGTTTAATTCAATCCGATTCTTCCGGCGGACAAACAACGGCACCTGAACTTCCCTTTCCAGCCGCTGCATCGACCGGCTGAGCGCCGGCTGCGACAGATGCAGCTGCTCTGCCGCGCCGGACAGCGTTCCGCACCCGACCACAACCAGCAGCTGCTGCAATTGGTATAACTCAAACATAAAGCCACCTCCGGTTTGATTATACAGCCTGCCGATGGTTTTTGCAAGTATAGTATGCAAATAAGTTATACTGCTCTGCGCAATCGGCACTGTACTTTTGTGCTTTGTTTGGTATAATAAAGGTGTAAAACGATATTGTCCATTGCTGCACGGGCAAAAAACGAATAAACAGGAGGTCATTTTTATGATGGAAACCGTTAAATTAAATCAAGGTTCCGAAATGCCGCTGGAGGGCTTTGGCGTGTTCCAGATTCCGGACGCCGCACAATGCGAGCAGGTGACCTATGAAGCCATTCAGACCGGCTACCGGCTGATTGATACGGCGGCAGCTTATATGAATGAGGAAGCCGTCGGCAAAGCGGTGGCGCGTGCCATTGCCGATGGCATTACCACCCGAGACGAACTGTTCATCACCACCAAAGTCTGGGTGCAGGATATGAAAACCGAGGAAACCGCCTATGCGGCCGTAAAAGCCTCCCTGCAAAAGCTCGGCATGGAGTATGCGGATTTGATTTTGCTGCACCAGCCCATGGGTGACTATTTCGCCGCGTACCGCGGCATTGAAAAAGCCTACCGTGATGGTTTGACAAAAGCCATCGGCGTGGCGAATTTTTACCCGGGGAACCTGACGAACCTGTGCGAGAATGTGGAGATTATTCCCGCCGTCAATCAGGTGGAGCTGCACCCGTTCTTTACCCAGCAGGCAGCCATTGACAATATGAAAGCCTACGGCATTGTGCCCCAGGCGTGGGGACCGCTGGCTGAGGGCAAGCACGGCATTTTCACCGACCCGGTACTGACCGAAATCGGCAAGAAATACGGCAAAACCGCCGCCCAGGTCGCCCTCAAATGGAATGCCCAGCGCGGCGTTTCCATCATCCCGAAATCGGTGCATGTGGAAAGAATGCAGCAAAACATCGACATTTGGGACTTTGCGTTGACCGACGACGAAATGGCGCAGATTGCCGCAAAAGACCTGGGGCACAGCGAAATCGTTGACCACGACAGCCCCGCCTTTGTCAAAATGGTTTGCGGGATGAAGGTACACGAATAAAATATAACAGAACGCTTTGATTCCAACAGATCAAGGCACAGCACACCACCCACACCAAAAACCCCACGCCGGAAACGATTTGTTCTCGGATGTGGGGTTTCTATTTTTCTCAGATGGTCTATTGCTTTTTTAGACTGCCAATAGAGCCGTCCGTATCTATACTAATGATATATATCAGCAGTTGTTTTAGCGTGGGTGATTTTATGAAGGTTAACCTGGTGCAGTACAATCAAATCATGGCGTTTCTTTGCACTGTTTTTATCATAACCTCTTCGAATAACAGGGAGAGTATTCCGCTACGAGTGTTTACCTTTCTCTGCGGTACGATGTTGGGGGGCGGGGTGATTGCGCAGGTCATCCGGCTGCGCCGGGAACGGCAGGAGGAAAGAGCGTAGGAAGCGAGCGTATGAGTTCCAAAGATAATATGCCTCTCTGCCTTTTTGCCAGCCGCATCGTATTGAGCTTTTCCATGGACTTGACCGCAGCACGGGTGCTGTTTTTGCTCAGCGCCATGCAATACCTTGCCATTTTTCTTATACGCAGAAAAACGGCGCGGCGCCTGTAACCGTCACAGCCGTTTATCGCAATCAAAGTTTTGGGAAGGTTTTAAATGGAAATTATTTCGTGGATTTTTTCTCCTATTCTCAGCATTACAGGCGTTGGCTTTATCCTGCTGGGATTCGTCCGACTGATTCATCTCATTATTCTTCTAAAAAAGGATAGTAAAGATCAGAACAAGAAAGACAAATAACCATGGCACAAGAACCCGCCCCTATGGACTGTTCATCCATAGGGGCGGGATTCTTTTTTGCAGCTTTCAAGCGGTTAAAAACAGGTGATTTTTTGCTGTGGTAATCCCATATTCGGGTCAGATATTTTCATCCTTCAGGGTTTCCACCGGGCTGTCTTTTTTGAGCTTGGCGTAGGAGTAGAGCATGGAGCTGAACACCACGACGAATACCGACAGGGCGGCGATGGCGAAGTAAATCCAGGGTAAATCAAAGACGCTTTCTACCATATCCGAAACGACATACCGAATGCCGATGGAGGCAAGCACCGACAGAGGCAAACCGACCAATAGCGCATGCAGGCCATAAATCAGGCATTCATAGTTCATCATGCGAATGAGTCCTTTTCGCCCGAGGCCGATGCTGCCGAGCATGGCGTAATCCCGACGCCTGAGGGCGATATTGGTGGATATGGTGTTGAACACATTGGCCGCTGACAACAGGGAAATCAGAATGATAAAGCCGTAAGAGAATGTCTGCACCACCGTCAGCAGCGCGTGAACGGTTTCATCTTCCGACACCAGGTTTTGCAAATCAAAAGAGGAAATCCCCAGCGTCTCCAGCGTATCTTCCAATTCCGGTTCCAGCGCAATGGCATCATCGGAAGTCAGATGCAAATACAGAGAGCTCAGCTGTGCAGGGTCAGCGGCAGAAATCGGGCGAAGCAGCACCGGTCGGGTCGTGCCGCTGTAGCCCATGGGCATTTGGTTGGTTACCGCGCCTATGGTATAGTTCACTGGCGTAACCTCCCGCAGAATAGCTCCCTGGGGTTGGCCGGAAGCGTCTGTTTCTCCGCTGTAATCCTCCGGAATATAGACGCGGTAATAAGTACCGTTCTGTTCAGTTATTTCGTAGGAATAGTATCCTTCGATCAGCTCGGCATCACTGAATACCGGCAGGCTGGTGACTGCCGAATCATAAAAATCAAAGGAATCGGTCATCCGCTCGTATTCTTGCGTTTCCTCATCGAAAACATCGATAGTAAAAGCGGTATGATTGCACAGCAGATACACATCGGAATTTTTATCATAGAAAGGGGCGCTGTCTGTATTGCCGGGGAGCATGGCGTCAAAGGCGCTGTCATTCAGGTATAGTATGGTAATGCCGTCGATCACCGAATCGCTGCCGTCGGAATAGTTTTTGACATACTCGTCATAGTCTTCGGTCTTGGGGGCGCCGTTTGCCGGAACGGCAGCATAGCATTCCTGAGAAATGGCAAAATCTGTTACCCCATTCAGCTGCTGCATGGCGTTTTCCAACGCGGGGATGTTATCCACTTCTTTCAGCAGCACCTGTATATCATAGTCTGACAATTCCATCGCGTAGTTGGCGGTGCCGACCAGCGCGTCAATAAAACTGCCTGCCGACACAAAAAGCAGGACGCTCAAAGCCAGGGCGATAATGGTGTTCCGATATTTTTTACGGCTGCGACTGAAATACTTCCGCGCCAGAGCGGCAGGAACACCAAAGATTTTATAAAACAGAGGCGAGTATTCGCGGTTTTTGCGTTTTTTCGGGGTTTTGATATCCTTGCTTTGGCGAATCGCTTCCATCGCAGAGAGCTTTGCCGCCCGCCGGGCAGGAATCATGGCGGAAACGAGTACCGTGCCTACCGTAATCACAATGGCCGCCGCAATGGACAGCGGATGGACGCTCAAGGTCATGGGAATTTCAGAAGCGTCAACTTTACTGATGGCATCACCCAAAAAATACAGGGTTACCGCAATACCGCCAACGCCGCAGACGCAGCCAAATGGCACGCCCATCAGGCAGACCAAGGCGGCTTCCGTAAAGACCGAACGGCGAATCTGTTTGGCGGTTGCGCCCACCGACGACAGTAGACCGAACTGACGGGTGCGCTCGCCCACCGAGATGGAAAAGACACTGTAGATGAGCGATACCGAGCCGACAAAAATAATCAGAATAAACACGAGCCCCATACCAATCAGCATGCTGCGCATATTGTCAAAGCCACTGACGCCGCTGAACGCCAGCAGATCCCAGTTGACAGAGTAGGAATATGTCCCCTCGTTCAGCGATTCAATCATCGCATCCAAATCCTTTGACGGGTTGTTTAACAGAAAATAGATATCATATATCCCGTCTGCCGACAGGCTGCCGCCGCCAACGATGGCGGTATAACCCGGCGCGGTATAAGGCTCAAAGCCCGGGCGTTCATAATAGCCGACTACTGTAAATGTGCGCGTCTGGGAATTGACAATCTCCTCTTCCCCGTCCGCATACATATTGCTTTGACCAAGCGGCTCCCCACCGCTTTGGCGGGAGCCGATATTCAGGGAAATGGTATTACCGATAGGGATACGCTCGCCGCCGAAGGAGAAATAATGCTCCGGAAGCAGAATTTCCTCCGCGGTCTGGGGCAGCCTGCCGTCTGTCAGCTCCACCGACATGGTCTGCATAAAATATTCGTTGCCCTGCAGCACATAAAAGTAGGGCTTGGAACCGTTATCATTTTCTGCATTGGCATAGCCGAGCTCCCGGGCAGCTGCCAGGGATTCCACCCGCTCATCGGATGTAATATCGTCAACAAGGGCGCTGCCCGCACCGGAGATAGACAGGTGATAGTTGCCGTTTTGCGCAATCATGATTTTTGTGCCCCAGGAAAAGGCGCTGGATAAAAGCGTGGTCACGGCGGTAAACATAGCAGCCGATAAAATAACACCAATCACGGTGACAATGGTGCGGGTGCGGTTTTCTTTCATATTCGCCCAGGTGAGGCGGGTCAGAATTTTCATTTTCCCGTCACCTCATCCCGCACAATTCTGCCGTCCTCAATCGCGATGATGCGCTTCGCCTGCAAGGCGATGTTTTCATCATGGGTGATGATAAGAATCGTTTGGCCGTATTTCTGATTAGAGGTTTTTAAAAGCTCGATAATCTCCTGGCTGTTTTTGGAATCCAGATTGCCGGTGGGCTCATCCGCCAGCACCACGGCCGGTGCGCACATCAACGCTCTGCCGATGGATACGCGCTGCTGCTGCCCGCCGGAAAGCTCATTGGGCAAATGCTTCTCCCGCCCCCGAAGCCCCAACAGGTCAATTAACTCCCCGAGCCGATCCTCGTTGACCTCTCTGCCGTCCAAAAGCACCGGCAGGGTCATATTTTCGCGCACGTTCAAAACCGGAATCAGGTTATAGAACTGGTAGATCAGCCCCACTTCCCGGCGGCGGAACACCGCAAGCTGCTCATCCGACCCGGCGTAAATATCCTTATCGTTCATAAACACCTTGCCGGAGGTGGGCTTATCCACGCCGCCCAAAATATGAATCAGGGTGGATTTTCCCGAACCGGACGGACCGATAATGGCGACAAACTCGCCTTTTTCCACCGAAAAAGACACATCGTCCAGCGCCTTGACCTGGTTGTTGCCGGTGCCGTAAATTTTGGTAATGTTTTCTGCTCTTAAAATTTCCATAAGTAGCACTCCTTCCTTGGTTTACGGCTATAGTATAGCCCGTCAAGGTGACGCGCCGGTGACTTTTGGGTGACAGATTTGTCATAATAGACAGCGCCGCAAAGCGGCGCATTACACGCTCCCCTTATAAAACCTTATGGTAAACTGTGCACCGCCCTCGGGATGGTTGGCGGCTTTGACGGTGGCGTTTTCGAGGGCGAGAATCCGCTGGGACAGGGCAAGACCGATGCCCACACTTTTTTCGGAAGAATTTTTCCCTTTATAAAACCGCTCGAACAGGTGCGGCAAGTCCTCTTCGGCAAAGCCCCTGCCGGTATCGCGGATGATCAGCTCGGTATAGATTGGGTTTTCCCTGCCGGTGATAGACAGCGTGCCCGCCTGCATATGCTCGGTGCAGTTCTTGACCATATTGCCTACCGCTTCCACCGTCCAGTCCTTATCCCCCAAAAAAGAACCGGACACATCCGTCAGAAGCGTCTGC
Source organism: uncultured Eubacteriales bacterium (assembly GCA_949293815.1). Classification (GTDB taxonomy): domain Bacteria; phylum Bacillota; class Clostridia; order Oscillospirales; family Acutalibacteraceae; genus RGIG2774. The sequence continues at coordinate 19,499 of CASFEZ010000008.1, forward strand.
TCTTTGATGTCCATTACAATCGCCAGCGGGCGGCAGGCGGCGTCCACCACATCCGACAGGGCGACCTGCTCTTTGCGCAGCACCACTGCGCCCGCGTCCAGCCGCGCCAGTTTTAGGAGCGAAGCGACCAGCCAGTCGATGCGCTCCAGCTGTTTTTCCGTCTGCATACAAAGCGCCAGCCGCTTGTCGTCCGCCAGTACCGGCGCTTGCAGCGATGCGGTATTCAGATGAATCGCCGTAAGGGGCGTGCGCAGCTGGTGGGAAATATCCGCCAGCGAATCCGCCAGCGCGGTTTTCTCTTTGGACAAAAGCTCGGTCTGCTCCCTGAGGCGCAGCACCAGCTTGCGCAGCTCGCTGTGCAGAATCGAAAGCTCCCCCTCTTCATACAGGGATAAATCCATGGCATCGTCACCATGCAGCAGACGGTCGATTTGTTGCGCCGTTTGCTGAATGGCGGCATAGCGTTTGTGGCTGTCCAAAAAATACACAAGCAGCACCAAAATACCCGCAGCCAGCACCGCGCAACCCGCCTGCCAGGCAAAGAAAAAGCAGACCGCCGCGCACAACAGCATAACAAGCCCCGTAAGGCAGGCGGTTTTTCGCACATAAGGATTCCTGAATATTTTCATACTTATTCCCCCGCCTTATAGCCGAGCCCGCGCACCGTTTGAATCAAAGTCGGTTCCGCCGGGTCGTCTTCGATTTTGCTGCGCAGCCGCTTGATGTAGACGGTCAGGGTATTGTCGTTGACATACTCCCCCGCCGCGTCCCAGATATCGTTGAGAATTTGCGTGCGGGTCAGCACCCGACCACGGTTATTGATAAAAATCAGCAACAGCCGATATTCCAACGCCGAAAGGAACAGCTCCTCCCCGTTTTTGGTGACAATCGCCTTTTCGGTGTCGATGCGCAGATTGCCGAAAGTTACAACCGCCTGGTTTTTTCCGGTACGGCGGAGCACCGAACGAATCCGCGACACCAGCTCCCGGGGGCGCACAGGCTTGGTCATATAATCGTCCGCGCCCATATCCAGCCCCGCCACCACGCTGTATTCATCGTCGGTAGCGGTCAGAAAAATCACCGGCATATCCCCGTTGGATTTGATATAGGAGCAAACGGAATAGCCGTTGCCGTCCGCCAGCGATAAATCCAAGAGCGCCAAATCGTATTGCTGCGTTTCCAGTTTTTCAATCGCCTCACGCTGCCCGCCGGCGGCATCCACCACAAAGCCCTCGCCGGTCAAAAATTCGGAAATCGATTTTACAATCGCCTTATCATCCTCAACAATCAACAGTTTTGCCATCGGATATTCCTCCGTTTTCTGCTTGAATCACACTTTTGCTGAAATCATAATCACATATCTTTTCCTGTTTATGATACCATATTGCATACAAAATTGAAATACCATTTGCCGACTTCTTTTACAAATCAAAAGGTGCAGACCCTATAATCAGATCTGCACCTTTTTAACCTTATTCTTTATTGAAACTTTTGTTGCAAACGCAGGATCTTAATCACTGATATGCCCACGCAAAGCAATGACTACATCGTCAAAGCCGTCATCTGCATAGCTATAGACCGGCACGGTCACCGTTTCACCAGCGGGAATGACACTCAAATTATCAGCATTGTAAAGAAATTCCGAATCCACATATACTGGTTTACCATCTTTCAGGAAAACCACGCGGGCTTGCACGTTCACAATGTCCTCATCTGCTGTATTGGTAGCCGTTATAAGTACCCCATCAGCGGTTTGGCTGTATGAAAACTCAATAGCCTCAATGGAACGATAGTAGTCGTCCTCCTCCGTTACATGCAAAGTATACGCAATGTTTTGCACCAGCTCCAAATGGTTGAAATCGGCAATGACAAACGTCGTCTGTCCGGGTGCCAAAGCATACACGGTGTCAGAAGAAGCGCCAATCATATTGCCCTGGGCATCATAGGCAATCATATTCGCGCCAATTTTCACAAGCTGATCCGAATTGTTTGTAATGTACATTGTGTAGTAGCAATACTCATCATACATCGGACAGGCATATGTCTCAATATCTAATAGCTCGGTCGAAATCGGCTGTTCGGGCGCTGCATTCGGATCAATAACACGTCCATCCAAGACTATGCGAACCTCGTCGAACCCGCCTTCAATATCGCAGTAGAACTCTGCGGCCAAGGTTTCACCGGCGGGAAGCATACTATCATCGTTGACAATATAAGTCTCGTCCATGTATACAGGAACGCCGTCTTTCATAAATATGACGCAGGCTTTAACAAAAGCGGCATCCGTATCACCGTTGTTGGTTGCCGCAACCACGATGCCGTCTGATGTTTGGCTATACTCAACCGTAACGGCTTCTATGGATCCATAGTGCTCTTCCTCGGTTACATCCAGCGTATAATCAAAGCTTTGCGCCAGTGTCTGGTCACCAAACCAGACACTTAAATAAGAGGTCTGTCCGGGAGCTAGCCCATGTATATAATCGTAAGAAGAATCGGTTGCATTTCCCTGGGCATCGTACGAAGTGATCTCCGCTTCAATCTGCACAAGCTGGTTCGAGTTATTTGTGACGAATATAATATAATAACAGGAATCATTCAATCCTGAAACGCTAAATGCCTCAATCTCCATCTGTTCAACCAAAGCAGAGTCCCCCGTCTCGCCCGGTCTTGTCGGCTCCTCGGGGATATCCGGTTCAGTCGGTTCTTCAGGCACCTCCGGTTCGGTCGGCTCCTCAGGTGCAGTCGGCTCCTCAGGCAATGTCGGCTCAGTCGGCTCCTCAGGGATATCTGGTTCTGTCGGCTCTTCGGGTAAAGTCGGTTCGGTCGGTTCCTCAGGTACAGTCGGCTCCTCAGGTAATGTCGGTTCAGTCGGCTCCTCAGGGATATTCGGTTCCGTCGGATCTTCAGGCAAAGTCGGCTCGGTCGGTTCGTCCGGCGTGGTAATCGTTACCGCATCGTCCAGCCGAACGGCAACGCGCAGTGCGCCTCTGGCATCCGCAGAGGTAATATTTCCGTCCTGATTCACATCGGCAGCCAACAAAGATGATTCTGCCAAATTCTCAATTTTAACGGCATGGCGTAAAATCGCACGGGCATCGGCTGTGGTAACCGACTGGTTGGCATCCACATCGCCCAGCAGAATATCCTCCGCAGAAGCTGTGAACACGAACAATCCAAGAACCATTGACAACATGAGCATCGTCACAACAGCTCTTTTAAAACCATTCAACATAAAAGCACCTCCATTTGTTTTTATCATCATATCATATCTTTAACCATATGACAAGCGATTTCTCAAAAAAAATGGCAGCCATTCACAAAAAACGGATGCCATTTTTTTGTTTTTTGTTTTATTGCGTCACATCATCACACAGAGGTGCTTCTTTTATTTGAACAGCAGGACTGCGATAAAGGAGCATTCACAGCTTTAATCCAGCTCAAACTGTCCGGTGTACAGGCTGTAATATTTGCCCTTTTGGGCAATCAAATCGTCGTGGCTGCCCTTTTCGATGATTTCGCCGTGTTCGAGAACCATGATTGCGTTGGCGTTGCGCACGGTCGAAAGACGGTGGGCTATGACGAATACCGTTCGACCCTCCATCAGGCTGTCCATGCCTTTTTCAATCAGCCGTTCGGTTCTGGTGTCGATGGAGGAGGTTGCCTCGTCCAGAATCAGCACCGGCGGGTCCGCCACAGCGGCGCGGGCAATGGCCAAAAGCTGCCGCTGTCCCTGCGACAGGTTCGCGCCGTCGCCGGTAACGGGCGTATCATAGCCCTGCGGCAGTCGTGTAATGAAGTCGTCGGCATTGGCGAGCTTCGCCGCGCGGACAATGTCCTCGTGGGTGGCGTCCGGATTGCCGTAGCGGATATTTTCTTCCACCGTGCCGGTAAACAGGTGGGTATCCTGCAAAACCATGGACAGCGAGCGGCGCAGGTCGTCCTTTTTGATTTTCTTGACATTGATGCCGTCATAGGTGATTTTGCCCTGCTGCACATCATAGAACCGGTTAATCAGGTTGGTAATGGTGGTCTTGCCAGCGCCGGTAGAACCGACAAAGGCAATTTTCTGTCCGGGTTTGGCATACAGACTGACATGCTTCAGCACATCTTTCTTGCCGTCATAGGAGAAGGTGACATTTTCAAAGCGCACATCGCCGCGCAGCAGCGTATAAGTAACCGTACCGTCCGCCGTATGCGGGTGCCGCCAAGCCCAGATACCGGTATGCTTTTCCGATTCGACCAGATTGCCGTCCTTATCGTATTGGGCGTTGACCAGTGTCACATAACCATCGTCCACCTCGGGAGCGGTATCGATGATAGCAAAAATCCGTTCCGCACCGGCGAGCGCCGCCAGAATATTGTTGAACTGCTGCGACACCTGGGAGATGGGCTGGGAGAACTGGCGGGTGTATTGCAGGAACGAAGCGATATTGCCGATGGACAGCTCCGCCGACAAACCGCCTAAGAGTACCGCAAGCGGTTTGGAGATGGCGGAAAAGTCGGGCACGGTCAATACAATCAGCGCGCCCATTGCCGCCGTCATGGCAAAATTGAAATAAGAGATATTGCCCATGATTGGCATCAAAATACTCGCATAGGTATGCGCATTGGTTGCCGCCACACGAAAGTCATCGTTCAGCGCGGCAAATTCCTCTTTGGTCTTTTGCTCCCGGCAGAACACCTTAATGACTTTCTGTCCTTCAATGTGTTCTTCGATATAGCCGTTGACCGTGCCGACCGCCGCCTGCTGACGGCGGAAATACATACCGCTCTTGCCGCCAATGACCTTAACAATGACCATCATGATAAAAAGCATAATCACAATTAGCCCCGTCAGCGCCGGACTGAGCACCAGCATCATCACAAAGGTGCCAATCAGCGTAATCATGGACGAGATAATCTGCACCACGCCCTGGGAAAGGCATTCGCGAATCACATCGATATCGTTTGAAAAACGGCTCATCAGCTCGCCATGGGTATGCGTATCAAAAAATTGCAGCGGCAAATCCATCAGCTTATCGAACAGGTCTTTACGCAGGCTGTTCAAGGTGGAATGGGAAATCACCAGCATGATACGGCTGTAAATATACTGCGCCGCCGCGCCTGCCGCGTAGATGCAAAGCATTACCGCCAAATAGCCGAGCAGGCGGCTGTAGAGGTTTTCGCCGGTGGTCAGCATCTCTTCAATCACGCCGATGGTGGGCGAGAGCATATAGGTACCGGCAATATTCGCGCCGGAGCTGATAACGACCAGCAGCACCACAAGCCCCAAAAGCCCCTTGCGCTTATCCAAATAGCCGAACAGGCGTTTGATGGTGCCTTTGGCGTTTTTGGGCTTTTCAAAACGCATTCTGCGTCCGCCCGGACCGCCGCCCGCCGGCGGCTGTTGTTTTTGTTTCTGTTCCATTATTTTCTCCTCCTTTCTCAGCCTGCAATGGCGCCTTCCTGCTGGGAATAATAGACTTCCTGATAAATCTTATTCTGCGCCAGCAGTTCCTCGTGGGTGCCAACGGCATTGATTTTGCCGTTGTCCAAAACAACAATACGATCCGCGTGCTGTATGGAATTGACGCGCTGGGCAATGATGATGGTGGTCATATCGCCGTGTTTCGCGCGGATCCCTTCGCGGATTTTGGCGTCTGTTGCCGTATCCACCGCGCTGGTGGAATCATCGAGAATCAAAATTTTCGGCTTTTTCAGCAGCGCACGAGCAATACAGAGCCGCTGCTTCTGTCCGCCGGATACATTCACGCCGCCCTGCCCCAAATCGGTCTGGTACTGGTCGGGGAAGGACATGACAAAATCATCCGCTGCCGCCGCGTCGGCCGCCGCGCGAACCTCGGCTTCCGAGGCGTTTTCATCGCCCCAGCGCAGATTCTCTTCAATCGTACCGGAAAACAGCACATTGTTCTGCAAAACCATGGAAACCGCTTCCCGCAGGTGCAAAAGCGTATATTCCTTTACATTTTTGCCGCCGACGAGCACTTCGCCCTCTGTTACATCGTACAGCCGGGGAATCAGCTGCACCAGCGAGGTTTTCGCGCTGCCGGTGCCGCCCAGAATACCAATGGTTTCGCCGGAACGGATGCGCAGGTTGATATGTTCAAGTACATTGCGTTTTCCGTCTTTTTTATACTTAAAGCACACATTGCGGAACTCCACGGAACCGTCCGTCACGCTAGCATCGGGGTCGGCGTCCTTATCGGAAATGTCCGGCTGGGTGGTCAGCACTTCCACAATACGGGAAATCGACGCCCTTGCCATAACGGTCATCACGAAAATCATGGAAATCATCATCAGCGCCATCAGAATCTGCTGGATATAGGTGATAAAGCTCATCATTTCACCCAGCGCCATATCCCCGGCAAGAATCAGCCGGCTGCCGAAATACAAAACGCCGAGAATACAGGCGGAAATACCGATGGTCATAAACGGTCCGTTCAGTATAATCAGCTTTTCCGCATAGATGGAAGAATCCCGCAATTCATCATTGGAGATACGAAACTGCTCCTTTTCATGCCTTGCTCGCACATAGGCTTTGACCACACGAATGCCAATCAGTTTTTCCTGAATAAAGTTGTTGAACCGGTCGTATTTTTTGAACATCGCCTGAAAACGGGGGAAGGATTTCATGCCGATAAATATCATGACCACAGCCAGAATCGGCGCAACAACCAGAAAAACCAGCGACAGCTGCAAATTGATGCCCACCGCCATGGAAAACGCCAGCGCGAACATCAGCGGTGCGCGAATGAACATACGGATAACCATCATAAACGCCATTTGCACGGTGTTGATATCCGTCGTCATGCGGGTAATCAGCGAACCGGTGGAAAAGGTATCGATATTGGAAAACGAAAAATCCTGCACCTTATCAAACAGCGCTTTGCGCACCTCGCTGCCGAAGCCCATACCCGCCTTGGCGGCACAGCGGGCGGAACCCACGCCGCAAAGCAGCGAGCAGATGGCCAAGGCAACCATCAACAGCCCCATGGATATCACCAAATCAATGCCGCTTTTTTCGCCGAAGCCCGCCCGCAGCAGCAAATCGACCACAAAGCCGCTTTTTTCGCTCAGGGGTTCCCCCTGGATGCCGCAGTCGATGATAACGGACATCATATACGGAATGAATACCTCAATCACCACTTCGCCGCAGATAAAGATCGGGCTTAAAATGGCCGGTATCTTATATTTTTTTGCATAGGGCAGCAATTGTTTTATCATTATTTTCTCTCCTTACCCGTCTTTGTCATATTTGCCCGTTCCATTTCAAAGGCCTTGGCAATTTCCGTCTCGCCCCTGCCGTCCAGCAGATTATCAATCATACGCGACAGCAGCGCGTCCAATTGCCCGCGCTCGGTATCGGACAGGTTATGAAACATCTTATCGTCCAAATCGTTGCACTCCGCCTGAAAAGCGGCGAGCGCTTCTTTGCCCTTTTCGGTAATCTGCACCTTATTACGGCGCAAATCCGCCGCATCTGCCGTTTTGGCAATCAGCCCGTTTTTCTCCATGCGCTTCAGGCTGACCGCTACGGAAGCGGCGGATACATGCGCATGGGCGGCAATGTCCTTTTGCGCGCTTTCGCCGTGCTGCAATAAGAACTCCAGAACCATGGGCTGACCGGCGTAAAGCCCCACACTGACGGCCTTGTGCTGCAGGTAATAGCGATGCAAAATCGACAGCGTAATGATTTTACGCATCAACGCTTTGTTTTTCAACCGGATACCTCCAATTGATAACCGATTTATAGTTAGTCAATTAACTATATATTATACGCGGTTTTTGCGCACTGTCAACAGGAAAAAGGTAAAAAATGGGATTGATTGCACCGGAACTTTTCGTTATAATAGATATGTTTTGGGATACGGAAGTTTTATTGTGGAAAGGAAATACGCATGGCTCGTTTTTATCCGCTTTTCTCCGGCAGCTCCGGCAACAGCACCTATATGGGGACGGCAACGGAGGGTATTTTGATTGACTGCGGCATGTCCGCCAAACAGCTTAACCTTGCGCTGGAGGAAGCCGAAATCGCGCCGCATACCATACGCGCCGTCTTCATTACCCATGAACATATCGACCATATCCGCGGGCTGCGGGTCTTTGCCAAAAAATACGGCTGTCCGGTCTACGCCAGCCCCGGCACCTTAAAACAGCTTTTGCAGATGGGGCAGCTGGACGGCGTGACCGATTACCGCCCCATCGGCGAAGCGGGCGTTGCGCTTCAGACGATGCGCATCACCTCGTTTCCCACCTCCCACGACGCCGCCGAAAGCGTGGGGTACCGCATTGAATTTGCCGACGGACGGGCGGCTTGCGTTGCCACGGATACGGGCATGATAACACCGGCTATTTTACAGGGACTGCGGGACGCGGATTTGGTTTTGCTGGAATCCAACCACGATCCGCGCATGCTGCGCTACGGACCGTATCCCGCGCCGCTGAAAGCGCGTATTGCCTCCGAGCTGGGGCACTTATCCAACACCGACTGCGCGGCAGCGGCGGTACATTTAATGGAGAACGGCACCGCACGCTTTGTTTTGGGACATTTAAGCCGCGAGAACAACACCCCTGAAACCGCACGGGAGGTCACGCTTGCAGCCCTGACGGCGGATGGCGGCGCGGAGGGCATGGATTTTCTTTTGCAGGTTGCCGCCCCCAGAGGGGATGGGAAGCTGATGGTTTTTTAACTTAGCTAACATTTTGATTTTTACAAAAAGTGGTCAGTGGATAATTGATAGTGATTCGTGGTTCGTGTCGGAAGCCCTTCGGGCTTGGATTGTAGATTGGTTGCCTTTTTTGGGTGGTGATTCGGTTGAATATTGAGATTCTTTGTGTTGGTCGGTTGAAGGATAAATTTTTTGAGGAGGCGGCGGCGGAATACGAAAAACGCCTGGGGGCATTCGGCAAAATAAAAATAACGGAACTTCCCGCCTCTCCCCTGCCGGATGCGCCGAATGAAAAGCAAATTGCCGCTGCCCTGCAAAAAGAAGCGGAGGGCATCCGCAAGCATCTGCCGAAAAACGCCGCCGTTTACCCGCTGTGCATTGAAGGAAAGCTCCTGTCCAGCGAACAATTGGCGGAGGAATTTCAAAAAACCGCCCTCGGCGGGCAGAACACCCTGGTATTCATTATCGGCGGCAGCTATGGTCTTTCGGAGGAGATCAAAAAACTAGGCAAGCTGCGCCTGTCCATGTCCCCCATGACCTTCCCCCACCGCCTGGCGCGCGTTATGCTTTTGGAACAAATTTACCGCGCCTTTACTATTATAGAGGGCAAAACCTATCACAAATAATTCATCTTTTTCTCTTAAAATCAAAAAGCCGCACCTTGCGATGCGGCTTTTTTAATGGGTTATTTGTTTTTTTGTTGTTTCAGTTCGCGGTTTTTGCGCAGTTCCCAGTCCTGTTCCCGGAAGTACCAGCGATTGGTCAGTTTTTGGCGGTGCTGGTAGCCCCGGGGAAGGGCGATTTTATCTTCGGCGTAGTTGACGCCCAAATCGTCCAGCAGTTTTTCGTTTTCGTGCATACGGTTGAGGAAGTCCGCGAAATCCTTATTCTCCGGCATGCTCCACGCAAGCTCTGAAAGAGCCGGCAGGCGGGGGAAATACTGCATATCCATTTTCTCGACGGTGGAAACCCATTCCGTCCACAATAAACCCTCGACGCCGAGGATCTGGTCGGCAAAGCGGGCAGGCACCAGCCGTTTGGTCGGCTCAAAGCAATAGGTGTTCCACAGCGGATACTGACCGTAGCACATATCAAAATAACACGCCTGATGCTTGCAGACAATCAGGTCGCCGCCTTTTTCCAGATATTGATTGACATTGTCGTCCCATTCCACGGTCCAATACTGACCAACGATCGAGGTGTCAAGTCCCTGGGCCGCCAGCGCTTCGTTCCACACAATCAGGCGTTTGCCGTGCGCTTTTGCAAATTCATTGACCCGATTGTTAAAATACCCCTGCAGCTCCTCCACCGAATCCAGGTGGTTGTCTGCCATACGTTTTTGGCAATGGGGACACTTTGTCCACTCCCCCTTCGGCGCTTCATCGCCGCCGATATGGAAGTAGGGCGCGGGGAACAGGTCAAAAACCTCTTCCAGCACATCAAATACAAAGGTAAAGGTGCTTTCCTTGCCGATGCAGGCGCTGCGGTTCCAATCGCGCATGCCTGCCAGCGCAGGGGTTTTACCGCCGAAATGCCACTGCACCTCACAGTCAATCTCCCGGCATGCCAGATACGGATAGGCGGCAAAGGCAGCCGCAAAGTGGGCGGGCATATCGATTTCCGGCACAATCATAATATTACGCGCCGCCGCGTAGGCGACAATATCGCGAATCTGCTCCTGGGTATAAAAACCGCCGTGGGGCTTGCCCTCAAACGCCAGCCAGTTCCAGCCGCCGACGGTGGAATCTTTGCGATAAGCGCCCACCTCGGTCAGGCGGGGGTATTTTTTTATCTCAATGCGCCAGCCCTGGTCGTCGGTCAAATGCCAGTGGAACACATTGATTTTATACAGCGCCAGCAAATCCAGCAGGCGCTTGACCGTCTTCTCGCCAAAGAAATGGCGCGCCTCATCCAGATGGATGCTGCGATAGGCATAACGGGGCTTGTCGTGAATCTCACAGCAGGGCAGCAGCCATCTGCCATCCTTTTCTTCCCGACCATGCAGAATCTGCCGCAGCGTTTCGGCGGCATATAAAACACCTGCCTCACTGCCCGCCTGCACCTGTATGCCTTGCGGGGATATGGTCAGCACATATTCTTCTTTGGCAAAGTCCTTTTGATACGACAAATGTACAGCTGTTTCGCCCGTTTCGGCGAAACAACCGGTGATACCGCAAAACAACGCTATATGCGCCTGCATCGCGGCGTCCGCGGCAACACCTGTGGTCTTGCTAACGGCATAAAAACCCTCTTTTTCTTCTAAAGACAAGGGCTGGGGAATGATGGCAATCATAGTTTTCTCCTCCTGCGATTCTGAAACAAAAAATATTTCCATCCAATGTGTGCATAAAAAAGCAGGGCGTTTTGCCCTGCAAAACTTTTAGTGTAAACGCTCAAACAGCTTATAACAGGCCGCAACCGCCGGCATGCCGAAAGAAGAAAGCAGACACGCCGCCTTGGTACGCAGATGCGACTTGCTGTCTTTCAAAGCAAAACCGCGATACTTCCTGATATTTTCCCTGATATGCTGCATCATTTCCGGCGGGACGGTTTTGTCGCCTGCAAGTTTTAGGAAAACGACAAAGTTTTTTTCCACCATCCGATTATAAAAAGCCAACATGCAACCGGGCTGCTTTTCGGAAAATTCCGGCAGCAGCATATCATACAGCCGAATATAATCATAAAACTTCAAATTGGCGCTGGCATGCATGGCGCTGTCGCTTCTTTGGTAATACGTGTACAAACACACGCCGGTATGCGCCAGCCGGCGGCAGCGAAGAAAATAACGCAGGCAGATATAACTGTCCTCTCCCAGGACTAAGTCGGACGGCGCAATTTCCCGCAGCCATTCCGTACGGAACAGCTTCGCGCACAGTGCTGTGGAACAGCACTGATCATAAAACATCTGGTTTAATGTGCCCTCGGCGGAAAGACACATTGTCCCGCTCTGAAAACAGTATTCCTCTTCGTTTGTCCCATCGTCGGTCAAAACGCGATGACCGCAGGTAGCAACATCCGCGTCAAATTCTTTTATCGCCGCCAAAAGTGTTTCCACATAGGTAACGTCTACGGTGTCGTCGCTATCAACAAAAGTCAGGTATTTTCCGGTAGCCGCACACACGCCATCATATCGGGCGCGGGAAACCCCTTCGTTTTGTTTATGAATGACGCGAATCCGCTCATCCTCCGCGGCCAGACGGTCACACAGCATCGGACTGCCGTCCGGCGAGCCGTCATCCACCAGAATAATTTCCAGATTTTCATACGACTGATTCCGCAAACTATTGACCGCACCGCTTAAAAAACGCTCGGTATTATACACGGGAACCACAACAGAAATTTTTTCATTCATCATAACTGTCCTCTGTTTTCTTATGCGCGGGCGTTTTCCACCTGAGCCGAGCGGGCGGGGGCGTGCGCATTCGCCGCGCTGCGAACCGCTCTTTTATCGCGAATTTTAGCAACAATCAGCTCCGCAATAATCAGGACAAAAATCAGCTGGAACGCAATCCACGCCAAAGCATGATTCAAATTAGCATTTGAGTTTATTTGGAAGGTGAGAACAAGATAGGACTGTATAACATCTCGATATCGATACAAAAAATTGGGAAGAGGAATAAATATAATGCCAAACAAACACAAATACAGCCAATCCAACCGCATTTTTTTCTTTTCATTTCGGCTTTTATCGCACAGGAACACAACCAAAACCGGCAGGACATAAATCAAGGTATACAGCATGGCAACCGCATGAATATTGAGCATCAAATAACAGGCAATAAACAGTTTCTGCCATTCTTTTTTGCAGAAGAAACCAAGGATGAAAGCGACCATTTCAGAAACCGCAAATAAAACCATGCCCAGTATACTTGCCGTATTTTCTTCAATAAAGCCCAACGCGCACAAAAGATAGGCGATATTTGATGTACTGGTGCTGTTTACAGTAAAGTATGTACGCTTGTTTATCCAGCTTAAAAGATTGGTAAAGAAGCGTCCAGCAGAACCATCGGAATTATATTCTTCCGGATCCAGCTGTCCGCTTGCGACCCCGGTCTGTATTTCCTCCGCCAGACCGCCTGTTTCCGGGGTAATGAGCTGCATGATAACATACGGCAAAACAACAGCAGCGATACCGTAAGCTACCGTACGGGCAGCGGCCTTGTAATTTTTGTCATATATCAGCAAGAGTCCCAACACCGCCGGGAACATTTTAATTCCCGCAGCCAAAGCTAAAGCAATGTAAGAGATTTCCCGAACCACTTTGTTCTCAGAGTTACGAAAGAACATAAAAAATGCACAGCCGATTAAAGCAATCAGAGATGTATTTCCCCGCTCCAAGCAGTAAATCATTGGGAAACTCAGAATCAGGAAGAAGGTCACCATTACCCGGGCACGCAAGCTTTGACCTGCGTTTTCCATATACCGCTCAATCATTTTTGCAATCAGCAAAACACAGAAAAAAGCTACAAGGAAAAACAGCATAACACAAGTCTGGCTAAACTGCATCTCATAGCGATCGGCAAACACCAGTTCAAGGTAACGATGCGGAATAATCAAAGAGAAAAGATGCATCATGAGGACACTGAGCGGCGGGTAAATGGTATTACGCTGATACACCCATGTCAGGTCAAAAGAATCGCGAATGGTATTGAAGAAGTCCATAAAATGATCAGAATACGCGCCATTCCAAAAAAGCATATCCTCTATCGACTGACCGCGCGTAACCACCGCCAGTTCAATAGAAAGCAGGGTGCAAATGATATAGACAATGAAAAATGCACGGTTAATCAGAGAGGTATTGGTTTGCAGCGGGCTGACCGCCAATCGTTTTCCTTTTCTTTTCACCATTTTATCTAACCTCCGACAAAATTCGGTATCCATACAATATCTAAAAAATAATAGCATACTTTTTCCGCGCTGTCAATTCCTAAAAAGCCATGTAAAAACCACAAAAACCAACCGCTATGCTCATAAAAAAAGATATGCAGACCGTGACTTAGTCACGGAAAAGAAGAAGCAAATGCGGGTATAATAAAGCCACTCCAAACAGAAAGAAGGATGTTCTATGTCCATACAAAAAGTAACCCAATCCAATTTTACACAGATAAAAAACAGCAAGCAGACCGTTCTGCTTGACTTTTATGCGGACTGGTGCGGTCCCTGCCGGATGGTATCGCCTCTGGTGGAGGAAATTGCCGAGGAAAGACCCGATTGTCTGATAGGAAAAATCAATGTAGACGAAGAGCCGGAACTGGCGGCCGCGTTCGGTGTTTCCAGCATCCCGATGCTGGTTGTTATGAAAAACGGACAGATTGTGCAGCAGGCGATCGGTGCCCGTCCAAAGGCACAGATTCTCCAGCTCTTAGAGGGTTAACGCGCGCAGGCGTTTTTTATCCAGAATTTTAACGCCCTTTCTGGTCACCTCCACAAGACCATCGGCGGCAAAATGCTTCAGCATACGGGAAATCACCTCACGGGCAGAACCAATGTATTTCGCAATCTGCTCCTGCGTCAGCGCAATGGAATCCGTGCCAAGGCGCGCCGCTTCGTCCAGCAAAAAAACAGCCAGCCGTTTGTCCATGCTCATAAAAAGAATCTGCTGCAAGACCCACATCACATCAGAAAAACGGCTGACTGCCGTTTCCAGAGCAAAAATCCGCATATCCGGATTGCGCTGTGAAACAGCGGCAAAAACAGGACCGCGAATCACGTAGCAGGCGCTGTCCTCCTCGGCATCGACAAAAACATCAAAGGTGATACTCTGAAGCACACAGGACGCGGACAGCATACACATATCCCCGGTATGAAGCCGATAGAGGGTGATTTCTTTCCCCTCATCGGACATCATATACAGCCGCAAACAGCCTGAACGCACAAAAATGACGCCGGAGCAATCGCCGCCGTCATGAACATGCGCACCTTTTGCAAAGGTCAGCGATACCGAATGGCGGCATATTTCCTCTTTATCCCCCTGCGGGAGTTTTTCCCAAAAAGGAAGAACATCACAGTAAAACGATTCAAATGCGGCGCTTTCCATGGGTAAGTGCGGCTCCTTTCAAAGCGAGGTAATCATATAATGAAAACAGTTATTATCGGCGGTGTTGCGGGCGGCGCTTCGGCTGCGGCGCGGCTGCGCAGATTATCCGAACAGGCACAAATCATTCTTTTAGAACGGGGGGATTTTGTTTCGTTTGCCAACTGCGGTCTGCCCTATTATATCGGCGGCGTGATTGGCGAACAGGCGGATTTAACCCTGCAAACCCCGGAGAGCTTCTACCGGCGCTTTCGCATTGATGTGCGCGTCCGCAATGAAGCTGTCAGCATTCATCCTGAGAAAAAAACAGTGTCCGTAAAAAATCTGGATACCGGAGAAATCTATGAAGAATCCTATGATTCGCTCATTCTCTCCCCCGGCGCAAAACCTGCCGTTCCGCCGATTCCGGGCGTGGAGCAGGAAAATGTGTTTACGCTGCGCAGCATTCCCGACGCACAGAAAATCAAAGATTATATACACACCGCAAAGCCCAAAAGCGCCGTTGTGATAGGCGGCGGCTATATCGGCGTGGAGATGGCGGAGAACCTGAAAAATGCCGGGCTTCAGGTCAGCATCGTCGAGCAAGCTGACCATTTGATTGGCTCATTGGATTTTGATATGGCAGCCGAAGTGCACCGCGCCTGCCGCCAAGCGGGCATTGCTCTTTACCTGAAAAACGGCGTTCGCGCCATCGAGGGCCATACCGTATATCTGGAGAACGGGCGCCTGCCTGCAGATTTGATTTTGCTTTCCGTCGGCGTTCGCCCAGAAACCACCCTTGCCGAAACCTGCGGCATTGCAACCAACGGGCGCGGACAAATTTTGACCGACCGGCAGATGAGAACCAACATCCCGGATATCTATGCCGTTGGAGATGCGGTCGCGGTTAAACACTTTATCAGCGAAGAGCCGGCATTTCTGCCGCTGGCGGGACCCGCCAATAAACAGGGGCGCATCGCCGCGGATGTGATTATGGGCGGCGATGCGGCGTATACCGGCACCCAGGGGTCGGCGATTCTGAAACTTTTTCAATACACCATCACCTCTACCGGGCTCAACGAAACAACCGCAGCGGCGGCCGGCATCGATTATGACAAAACCTATCTTTTTTCCGCGCCGCATGCCACCTATTACCCCGGCGGGACCAACATGTCCATCAAAGTGCTTTGGGAAAAAACCAGTCTTCGGCTGATCGGCGCACAGATCGTGGGCTTTGACGGTGTGGATAAGCGCATGGATGTGCTGGCTACGGCCATCCGTTTCGGCGCAAAAGTCACGGATTTGACCGAGCTGGAGCTTTGCTACGCCCCGCCCTTCGGCAGCGCCAAGGACCCGGTCAATATGATTGGTTTTGTGGCGGAAAATGTGACAAACGGCTTGGTGCACCAGTTCTTCTGGCACGATGTGGAAAACCTTCCCCGGGATGGCAGCGTCTTCCTGCTGGATGTACGCACCCCGGCGGAAGTGGCCGGCGGAAAAATCGATGGATTTGTCAACATTCCGCTGGATTCTCTGCGGGAAAACCTGTCCCGCATTCCCAAAGGCAAGCCGGTCTATGTGCATTGCCACAGCGGTCTGCGCTCGTACATCGCCTGCCGCATTCTCACCGGTCATGGCTATACCTGCTATAACCTGGCGGGCGGCTGGCGGTTATATGCGCTGGCAAGCAGCGAGCGCAGCGGCAGGTCATGACGGCTTCGACGGTTCGCACAGAAAGCGCTGTCTGACCTTATGAACAGGAGGAATGACCGCAGCCATGCGCACCGCAATCGTGCTGCGCGCCGTCATGGTGATGCTCATGATGGTCGCATTTGACATTGGGATTAAAGGCAAGCTGTCCTTTGGCAAGCTGTTCTGCTGCTGCGTCTGCATTGCCGGAAACGCCGCCAAACACCTGAATGCCTGCGCCTTTGAGCGCGGTGATTGCGCCGCTGCCGATGCCGCCGCAAATCAGCGCCTGCACACCCAAATCTTTCAGGAAGCCTGCCAGCGCACCATGTCCGCTGCCGTTGGTGCCCACCACTTCCGAATGGACAATGCTGCCGTCCTCGATGGTATAGAGCTTAAACTGTTCGGAGTGCCCGAAATGCTGAAATATTTGACCATTTTCATAGGTCGCTGCGATTTTCATAAAATCACCTTATTTATATAAATAAAGATTCCCGCAAAAAGCTGCGGTATGTTTCATATTACACCCTGGCAACCGCTTTGTCAATGCGGAGAATGACCGATAAATAGTTCTTGCAATCGGCAGAAAAACCGTGTATGCTATGCTTATGCGATACAAATTTGAGGAGACACTATGCAATATTTTATATCTTTTCTTGAGGGAATCATCACCTTTATTTCGCCCTGCCTTTTGCCGATGCTGCCAATCTATATCACCTATTTTGCCGGCGGCGGAGAGCGCTCCCCGGCAAAAACCATCAAAAATGCGCTGGGCTTTGTCTGCGGCTTTACGATTCTGTTTGTCGCCATGGGCGCTTTGGCGGGCACGGTCGGCAGCTTCTTAAAAGAATATCAAACGGCGGTCAATATTGTAACCGGGTTGATTGTCATTTTCTTTGGGCTGTATTTTCTCGGGGTATTCAAAATCAAGCTGTTTAACGGGATGAAGCACAGTATCAACAAAGAAAACCTCGGTTTTTTCTCCTCCCTGCTCTTCGGCATGGTTTTCGCCGTGGGCTGGACGCCCTGTGTTGGCGCGTTCCTCGGCTCGGCGCTGATGCTGGCCTCCCAACAGGGACAGACCTTGACCGGCGTTTGGATGCTGCTCCTCTATTCGCTGGGGCTGGGCATCCCGTTTTTAGCCAGCGCCCTTTTAATTGACAAGCTGAAAGGCGCGTTTCAATTCATTAAACGCAATTATAAAACCATCAATATCATCTGCGGCGTTCTGCTGATTCTTGTCGGTCTGTTGATGATGAGCGGTCTGATGGGAAAATTATTGAACGCCCTGGCGTGAAAGGAGCAAAACCATGAAAAAAACCATTGGGTGGATTGCAGCAGTCGCCGTATTTGTTGTCTTTCTGGTGGGCGCGGTTGTGCTCTATAACCGGCTGTCAGCGGACTACCAACCCGAGCAGCTGGCGACCGATCAGCCCTCCCCCTCCCAAACCGAAAGCGCCGGCGATGCCGCATCGGAAACAGCGGACGAGGAAGAGGTGGTATTGGCGCCGGATTTTACCGTGCTGGACGAGGCGGGCAATGAAGTAAAGCTGTCAGACTTTATCGGAAAGCCGGTTGTGTTGAACTTCTGGGCAACCTGGTGCTATTACTGCAAGGAGGAAATGCCCGATTTTAATGAAGCCTATGCCGAACACCCGGATGTCACCTTTTTAATGGTCAACGCCACCGACGGCGTGCAGGAGACCAAAGAGACGGCACAAGCGTATGTTGCCGAGCAGGGCTTCTCCTTCCCCATCTATTTTGATACCCAAAGCAGCGCCGTCAGCGCCTATTCCGTCACCGGTTTTCCGGTCACCTATTTTATCGGCAAAGACGGCAGCCTCGTCGCCCACGGTCGGGGGATGCTCTCAAGGGAAAACCTCGAGCAGGGCATCGCTATGATTACCGAAGAATAAACCGCTGCCCGAAAAAACGATTGTATACAAAACGCCCCCGAAGAGAAACTCTTCGGGGGCTCTTGCTATGCGTTTAGCGTATACACTGCTTATTTACCGGCCTTGATGGCTGCCTGGGCGGCGGCGAGGCGGGCAATCGGGACGCGGAAGGGGGAGCAGGATACATAGTCGAGACCGATATTGTGGCAGAATTCCACGGAAACCGGGTCGCCGCCGTGCTCACCGCAGATACCGCAGTGCATGTCGGGACGGACTTTCTTGCCCATGGTAACGGCCATTTCCATCAATTTGCCAACGCCCTTCTGGTCGAGTTTGGCGAAGGGATCGTTTTCGTAAATCTTCTTGTCGTAGTAAGCATCCAGGAACTTACCGGCGTCGTCACGGCTGAAGCCGAAGGTCATCTGGGTCAGGTCGTTGGTGCCGAAGCAGAAGAACTCCGCTTCCGTCGCAATCTCGTCGGCAGTCAGGGCTGCTCTCGGGATTTCAATCATGGTGCCTACTTCATATTTCAGGTCGCTGCCGGCGGCGGCGATTTCCGCATCCGCCGTCTTGACAACAACATCTTTCACAAATTTCAGCTCTTTGACTTCGCCAACCAGTGGAATCATAATCTCGGGAACGATGTTCCAGTCGGGATGGGCTTTCTTGACATTGATTGCCGCACGGATGACCGCAGTGGTCTGCATTTCGGCAATTTCGGGATAAGTTACCGTCAGGCGGCAGCCGCGGTGACCCATCATCGGGTTGAACTCATGCAGAGAAGCAATAATGTTCTTAATGTCGGCAACGGATTTGCCCTGGGCTTTGGCCAGCGCTTCGATGTCGGCTTCCTCGGTGGGAACGAACTCATGCAGCGGCGGGTCAAGGAAACGGATGGTAACCGGGTTGCCCTCGAGCGCTTCATACAGCGCCTCGAAGTCACCCTGCTGATAGGGCATAATCTTGGCCAGAGCGGCTTCGCGCTCTTCCTTGGTGTCGGCGCAAATCATTTCGCGGAACGCAGCGATTCTTTCCGCCTCGAAGAACATGTGCTCGGTACGGCAAAGACCGATACCCTCGGCGCCCAGCTCACGGGCTTTCTTTGCGTCGGCGGGTGTGTCGGCATTGGTGCGAACCTTGAGGGTTCTGTATTTGTCGGCCCAGGCCATGATGCGACCGAACTCACCGGCAATCTCCGCGTCAACCGAGGGGATAATGCCGTCATAGATATTACCGGTAGAACCATCGATGGAGATATAATCACCCTCGTGGTAAACTTTGCCGGCCAGTTCAAACTGTTTGTTTTCTTCGTCCATTTTGATATCGCCGCAGCCGGAAACGCAGCAGATACCCATGCCGCGAGCCACAACCGCTGCGTGGGAGGTCATGCCGCCGCGAACAGTCAGGATACCCTGGGCGGCTTTCATGCCGGAGATGTCTTCGGGAGAGGTTTCCAGACGAACCAGAACGACCTTTTCGCCTCTTTCATTCCATTTAATCGCATCTTCAGCGGTGAATACAACCTTGCCGCAGGCAGCGCCGGGGGACGCGCCCAAGCCTTTGCCCGCCGGAGTGGCAGCCTTCAGGGCGGCAGCGTCAAACTGCGGATGAAGAAGGGTGTCGAGGTTTCTGGGGTCAATCATGGCGACGGCTTTCTTTTCGTCGATCATGCCCTCGTCCACCAAATCGCAGGCGATTTTCAGAGCGGCTTTGGCGGTTCTCTTACCATTTCTGGTCTGGAGCATATAGAGCTTGCCGGATTCCACGGTGAACTCCATGTCCTGCATATCTCTGTAGTGGTCTTCCAAAATAGCGCATACTTTGGTAAACTGCGCATAGGCTTCGGGGAATTTTTCTGCCATTTCGGCAATCGGCATGGGGGTACGGATACCTGCCACCACGTCTTCGCCCTGGGCGTTGACAAGGAACTCACCCATCAGACCCTTTTCGCCGGTGGCGGGGTCACGGGTGAACGCAACGCCGGTGCCGCAGTCGTTGCCCATATTGCCGAACGCCATCATCTGGACGTTAACAGCGGTGCCCCAGGAATAGGGAATATCGTTGTCACGGCGATAAACATTGGCGCGGGGGTTGTCCCAGGAACGGAACACGGCTTCGATAGCGCCCATGAGCTGCTCTTTGGGATCGGTGGGGAAATCGGTGCCGATTTTGGATTTATACTCGGCTTTGAACTGAGAAGCCAGTTCTTTCAAATCATCGGCAGTCAGGTCGATATCCTGGGCTACGCCTCTGGCCTTTTTCATTTCATCAATGAGCTGCTCAAAGTATTTCTTGCCGACCTCCATAACGACGTCGGAATACATCTGGATAAAACGTCTGTAGCAGTCCCAGGCCCAACGGGGGTTGCCGGATTTTTTGGACATAACCTCGACAACTTCCTCGTTCAAACCGAGGTTCAGGATGGTGTCCATCATGCCGGGCATGGAAGCGCGGGCGCCGGAACGGACGGAAACCAGCAGCGGGTTTTCGATATCGCCGAACTTTTTGCCGGTGATTTCTTCCATCTTGATGATATATTCCATAATTTGCGCTTGGATTTCGCTGTTGATTTTTCTGCCGTCCTCATAGTACTGGGTGCAGGCTTCCGTCGTAATGGTAAAGCCCTGAGGAACGGGAAGACCGATTTTGGTCATTTCCGCAAGGTTCGCGCCCTTGCCGCCGAGAAGCTCGCGCATGGAAGCGTCGCCTTCGGAGAACAAATAAACATACTTTTTGCTCATGAATTTTCCTCCAACATTTGATAAGTCTGTAGCCGCCCAGCCGCAAAGCGCAGCGACAGACAGCATACACCGCTGATTATTATAGCATAGCTTTTTTCCGATTACCATACCTTTTTACCATAAATTGCAAAAAAATATGTGTCGGTTTTTTGTGCAACATCCAGAAAAATATTCGTTAATCTCTATTTATTTCATCAAAACGCCGGTTGTCCGGTTACACGCGCTCCCCTTCTGCCATCAATTGCCGGTTGAGATTGCGCATGGTGTCTTCGTTCACTTTTATCAGCTGCCGGTCGTAGGTCATCATGCCGTTGACCTCATATTCCACATCGGAAACCTGGGTATAGACGCAGGCGGACAGTCCTTTTTTAACCAGCGGAATAATCTGCTTTTCGTACAGTTTTTTGACCGCGGCGGTCAGGGATTCTTTTGACCGGAACATCATATAGCCGAAGCTCTTCTGTTTGTTCCACACATGGCCGTCGATGATTTGGGAATAGCCGCCGAACTCGCTTAACACAAAGGGGCGCTTGGGGTCGGTTTTGGGCGCGTGAACCGGCAGCACATATTTATGGATGCTGACAAAGTCCGGACCGCCCCTGTCGTGCCAGCCGCTGGCGTGGTCCACAAAGCGGGACGGGTCTGCCTCTTTGACCGCCCAGCCAATCTCGAAGGCGTCGAACTGCCCCCAGCCCTCATTAAACGGCACCCAGCAGCAGATGGCGGGGCTGTTGTACAGATTCTCAATCATTTCAAACAGCTCTTTTTTGAACTGTTCCCGCTCCCCCGCGTCCGAACGCTTGAACCGGGCGTAGTTGTTGTCCTTGAGATTGCGGATATTGATATTCGGCAGCACACCGACAATAAAATTGCTGACATAATCGCCGCCGCTGACCATATCCTGCCAAACCAGCATGCCCAGCCGGTCGCAATGATAGTACCACCGGGCGGGCTCCACTTTAATATGCTTGCGCAGCATATTAAACCCCATGTCTTTCATGGTCCGGATGTCGTAAATCATCGCCTCGTCCGAGGGCGGGGTCAGACCGCTGTCGCACCAATAGCCCTGGTCCAAAAGCCCGGTTTGGAAATAGGGTTTGCCGTTCAGGCAAAGGCGCTGATAGCCGTCCTTATCCGGCTGAATGGTAAACGAGCGCATACCGAAATAGGAAAGCACCGTATCCACCGTTTCATCCCCGCAGCTTAACAGCAGCGTTAGGGAGTAAAGATACGGATCCTCCGGCGTCCAAAGATGGGGATTTGGCAGCTTGACGGCGGTGATGCCCTCAATTTGCTGCTCGGTCACCGGCTTTTCATCGGCGTCATAGACAACCACCCGCAGCTCGCAGCCGTCGGGAATATCCGCATTGACAATCAGCGCGCTGTTTTCCAAATCCGGCGTCAGCTTGACCTTTTCCAAATGGGATGGATGCACCGGCTCGAGCCATACGGTCTGCCAGATGCCGGAAGTGGCGGTATACCAGAAGCCGTGGGTCGCCGTTGCCTGTTTTCCCCGCTGCTGGCCGCCCTTGTCGGTAGGGTCGGTCACCTTAACAGCCAGTTCATTTTCGCCATTACGCAGATAGTCGGTAATATCCAGCGAAAACGGGTTATACCCGCCGCGATGACCGCCCGCCTTTTTGCCGTTGATAAACACTTCGCAAAGATAATCCACCGCGCCGAAATGCAGCAGAATGCGTTTGCCGCTCCAATCTGCGGGTACGGTAAAGCGGCGGCGGTACCAGAGCGTTTCATCGGGCATCAGGTGCCGCTCGACGCCGGAGAGCTTACTCTCCATGGCAAAGGGCACCAATATTTTCTCCGTAAATTCACGGGGGAACTCGCCGGTTTTGCATACGGCCATATCATATTCGCCGTTTAAGTTCAGCCAGTCTTTTCTCATAAACTGCGGTCTGGGATATTCGGGTAAGGGCAGCTCCCCTACCGATTCCGAGAACCGACAGGTAATATCCGCCATTGTCTGCATCGTTCCTTTCTTATTCATAATAGATGCCGTTTCTGCCGCATAACGGACAAGAAGGCGATCATTCCAAAAAGGTAAACATATCCCGGTTGACCTCTTTGAACCGGTCATAAACCCGGTTCATCAAATCCTCATCCTCTATTGGCAGATAAAATTCCGCCGACGGGTCATCGGGGTCGTCCCGCAGCTCCATGATAAGCACTTCCGTAGAATCCGGCTCTTCGCAGGGGAACAACACCGCAAACTCGCGCCCTTCGTAATCCACCACATCCAACAGTTCAAAAGGCACCACATTGCCGTCCTCATCCGTAAGCTCGACAATATCCTCCAGCACATCGCGAATCGGCTCTGTCTGATCCTCTTTTTTCATTCGAACGCCCGCCTTTCTTTTGTCATTTTCCGGTAAAGCTATTATAGCAAAGCGGCGGTATAAATGCAATATCCAATCCCCCACAAACGGCGCTTATTCCACTGTAAACACATCGGTACCGTATTGACTTTTGCTGAATTTTCGATTAAGATACTCTTGATAGCACCATTCGCTTGTGGGGAGGGAGCAAAAACGAGTACGCATGATACGCCGAAGGAATCCTGTTTGCTGCTGTCGGTGGATGACGGCAGCTTTGATGCCGAGGGCTCGCTTTTGGAGCTGCGGCGTTTGGCGGAAAGCGCCGGGGCTACCGTTTTTGCGGTGGTTGAGCAGAAACGGGAAAGCCCGGACGCGGCGACCTATATCGGCCATGGGCGGCTGGAGGAAATTCGGGAGCTTTGCGAGCGGGAAGAGATTGATTTATTGATTGCCGACGGCGAGTTGACGCCGACCCAGCAGCGCAATATGGAGAATTTCACCGATACCCGCGTCATTGACCGCACTACGCTGATTTTGGATATTTTTGCAAAAAATGCCCGCACCAGCGAGGGCAAATTACAGGTGGAGCTGGCGCAGCTGAATTATTTACTGCCCCGCCTGGCTGGTCAGGGGCGTGCCCTGTCCCGTCTGGGCGGCGGTATTGGCACCCGTGGACCGGGCGAGACGAAGCTGGAAAGCGATAGGCGGCATATCCGGCGGCGGATTCACGCTTTGGAAGAGCAGCTGAAGCGCACCCAAAAGCAGCGGGCGCTGCGACGGCACAAACGGAAAAACGACGGCATTCAGACGGCCGCCATTGTCGGCTACACCAACGCCGGAAAATCCACCCTGCTCAATGCGCTGACAAGCGCCGGGGTATTGGCCGAAGACAAGCTGTTCGCCACCCTTGACCCGACCGCACGGGCCTTAAAGCTGCCGGACGGCAGACAGGTGATGCTGATTGACACCGTTGGTTTTATCTCCCGTCTGCCCCATACGCTGGTGGAAGCCTTTCATTCCACCCTGGAGGAGGCTGCTGACGCCGATATTATTTTGAATGTCTGCGATGCTTCCGACCCGCAGCTGGAAAAACAGATTCGGGTGACCACCGAACTTCTGGAACAGCTGGGCGCAGGTTCGGTGCCGACGGTGACGATCTTTAACAAATGTGACGCCTGCGGCAATCTGTTCGTGCTGCCCTTCGGGCGCAATACGGTGCGCATCTCCGCCAGAACCGGCGAGGGCTTGCCCCAGCTTTTACAGGAAATCGCCAGGGTTTTGCCGGGCAGGGTGCAGGTGATGCGCCTGCGGATTCCCTATGCCGATGCGGGTGAGACTGCCCGCCTGCGCCGTCTGGGCAAGGTGGAGGATGAATGTTTCGAGCCGGACGGCATTACTCTTACCGCAACATTAGACAGCAAATATGCCCCGCAGTTTCAAAAGTATATGATAACGGAACCGTAAGGTTTTGAAAACATGGAGGTACTATTGATGAAAGTATTTATGATTGGCGGCACAGGTCTTTTGGGCAGCGCCGCCGCGCAGATGTTCATTGACAACGGACACAGCGTCAAATCCGTGGCGCTGCCGCCCCTGCCCGAAGGTGCACCCATTCCGGAAGAGATGGAACTGGTTTTCGGTGACTATAACAAAAAGACCGACGACGAGATCCGCGAAATGATGACGGGCTGCGACAGCTTTATTTTCGCCGCCGGTGTGGACGAGCGGGTGGAGTTTCCCGCCCCGGTTTATGAGGCGTATGAAAAATACAATATCCAGCCCTTAAAGCGGCTGATCCCCCTGGCCAAAGAATGCGGTGTGACCAATATTGTGGTGCTGGGCTCCTATTTCTCCTACTTTGCCAAAACCCGCCCGGAAATGGAATTGACACAAAAGCACCCGTATATCCGCAGCCGCATCGAGCAGGAGGAGGTCGCCCTGTCCTATGCGGACGATACCTGCTCGGTATCGGTTTTGGAGCTGCCCTATATCTTCGGCACCCAGCCCGGCAGAAAACCGGTTTGGACGATTTTGATTGAGCAGCTTTCCGGTATGGGTCCTGTGACCATGTATCCGGTGGGCGGCACGACCATGGTTACCGTAAAGCAGGTGGCGCAGGTCATTTACGGCGCTGCCACAAAAGGCGCCCGGGGCGCCATTCCCGTGGGGTATTACAACTACACCTGGGATCAGTTCTTGGAGATTGTCCATGACGCGATGGGGCAGCCGAACCGTAAAATCATTCACATTAGCAAATGGATGTTCCAGCTCTTTGGCGTACATATGCGCAAGGTTTACGCCAAGAAAGGCGTTGAGGGCGGCATTGACCCGGTGGGACTGGCGGACATTATGTGCATGAACACCTGGATTGACAAAAAATACTGCCAGGAATTGGGCGTTACCAAAGACGATATTCGCTCTGCCATTTTTGACTCGGTGAAGCTTTCGGTGGATGCGTTCACCGGCAAGCAGAAACTGGTGGAAATGAAAGCGGAGTAACAGCCGGTGGGGCTGCCTCTTTTTCAAGCATAAAAACAAGGACGGTCATACTGGGTATGGCTGTCCTGTTTTTATTGCAAGAAAACAATTTCATGTTGTAGGGGCGGGTCTTGTGCCCGCCCGAGGGCGTCGATGGAAATCCTTGTTTTATATATGCCCGGGGCGTTGATGAAACCTTTTTTTGTTTGATTGGATGGATAGCCAAAATCAATTATAATCACCGCACCAAGTGGCGCAGCGTCCAAAGTTAGTCTTGACATCATTCCCGGCGCGCTTTAATATGATAAGAAGGACTTTATCACAAAGGAACGGGTATTATGATTCGACTGCTTGCGCATTTTTTTATCAAACCGAACACGCCAAAGGCAAAGCAGCGTGGGCTTTACGGTGTTTTATGCTCGGTAACCGGTATTATCTTAAATATTATTCTGTTTGCCGCAAAGCTGGCCGCAGGTCTGTTGAGCGGCTCCATTGCCATTACCGCCGACGCCCTGAACAACCTGTCGGACGCCGGTTCTTCCGTCATAACGCTGGTCGGCTTTAAGCTCGGCGAGCAAAAGCCCGACCATGAGCATCCCTTTGGGCACGGGCGGGTGGAGTATCTCTCCGGCTTTGTGGTGTCGCTTTTGATTCTACTGATGGGCTTTGAACTGCTGAAATCCTCGGTGGAAAAAATCATCACCCCCGAGGAGGTGTCCGGAGACTGGCTCACCATTCTGATTTTGGCGCTCTCCATTGCCGTAAAATTATATATGTTTTTCTACAACCGCCGTATCGGCAAAAAAATTGACAGCGCCGCCATGCTTGCCGCCGCAACGGATAGCGTAAGCGACTGCATCGCCACAGCGGCGGTGCTGGTCTGCACCCTGATTGGCAGCGGAACCGGCTTGCACTTGGACGGCTGGTGCGGTGCGGCGGTGGCAATCTTTATTCTGATAGCGGGAATTAAAACCGCCAAAGAAACCATCAGTCCGCTTTTAGGGGAAGCGCCAACAAAGGAATTTGTAAAAAATATTGAAAAAATCGTTATGTCCTATCCATCGGTGGTAGGGATTCATGATTTGATTGTGCATGATTACGGTCCGGGCAGGCGTATGATTTCGCTGCACGCGGAAGTACCTGCCAGCGGCGATATCTTAAACATTCACGATGAAATTGACAACGCAGAACGGCAGCTGGCAGCCGAACTGGGCTGCCACGCGGTGATACATATGGATCCCATCGAAACCGATAACCCGGAGTGCATGCGGCTGCAAGAACAGGTCAAAGCCCTGGTCAAAAGCATCGACGAGCAGCTTTCCATTCATGATTTCCGCATGGTCACCGGTCCTACGCATACCAATCTGATTTTTGATCTGGTCCTACCACATCATTATAAGACCGACGAAAAAACGCTGCAAAGCGAAGTAAACGCCGCCGTCAAACAAACAATGGGCGAGCAATATTATTCCGTCATTCAAACAGAGCAATCCTATATAGAATAACGACCGCGACTGGAGGTATTTTATGAAAGCCATTGTGCTGGACATGTACGGCGTTGTCATTCGGCAGACTGGTGACGACTTTGTGCCCCATGTAAAGAAAACCTTTCCCGAAAAAAGTGTGGAAGAAATCTATACCCCCTGGCTGCGGGCGGATATCGGTGAAATTCCCTCTCTGAAAATCTGGGAGCTGATAGGTTTCACCGGCGATTTGGCACGAGTAGAAAAAGAATATCTGGACACACTGGAGCTGGCGGACGGCGTATTGGATTTTCTTGAGAAAGCAAAGAAAACCTATAAGCTGGCGCTGCTGTCCAACGATTCCAGCGAGTGGAGCCGGTACTTGCGGGACAAATTCGGGCTGGAAAAATATTTTGAAACCGTCTGCGTCAGCGGCGATTTGAAGATGGCCAAGCCCGACCCGCGCATGTTCCTGTTGGCAGCCGAACGGCTGGGCGTGCAGCCGGCGGACTGCGTGTATGTGGATGACCGCCGAAGCAACCTGAACGCGGCGGAAAGCTTGGGTATGCGCCCAATCTTGATGAACAGCCGCCATGTTGCTTACGAAGGGGAAACCGTTTCCGATTTTCCGGCTCTGACAGCGGCGCTTCACCTGTCAGATTGAGCGAATACCGCCAGACACAGCAAACCAAAACTGGCTCATGGAAAAACCATCCCGAAACGCGCGCCTGCGCAGTTTATATACTGTTGTGTCGGCTTCCAAAGTATTTTCGTTTGCATAACCGGTGATATAACGGACAAACATGCGCATTTTTCTGTAAGATAATATAATAACAAATAAAAGACTGCATGGCGAGTGCAGCCTTTTATTTTTTCATAAATATTTTCTAAATCAGGTGTTATTGTTTCTGCGTTTCACATGACCGACATCGGTTACAACGCGGTAACCGGCGGTCTGAACGGCTTGCTTCAGCCGGTCAAGCTGTTCGGCAGATTCTGCACCAGTGTGCAGCTTATTTTGGTAAAGCATGTACTTTTCCCGTGCGTCCGGCGGAGAGAGGTTGGGCATCACCACATTGGCGCCTGCCTGCAAGCCCCGTTCCCGCCCGTTTTCGGCAAGCGTGCCCAGAGCGGTGGTGGCGGGCAGCAGCACATAGGGAAAGAGCAGGCGTAAAATGGCCAAAAGCCGCAGCGTCAGCGTAACGCTCCCGTCCGGGCAATGGGCAAAAGGGGTGTCCTTATGGTGAATAAACGGACCAATACCAATCATATCCGGCTGCAATTGCTGCAAAAAACGCAAATCAGCCAATAGATGCTCGGTGGTTTGATAAGGCGAGCCGACCATCATGCCCGCGCCCACCTGAAAACCAATCTCTTTTAAGTCATACAGGCACCGGCGGCGGTTCTCGCATTGCATCTCGGGCGGGTGCAGCTGCCCGTAGTGGGCGGCGGTAGCGGTTTCGTGCCGCAATAGATACCGATCCGCCCCGGCGTGATACAGCGCCCGGTAGCTTTCCCGGCTGCGCTCCCCTGCCGAAAGCGTGACCGCGCAGTCCGGGTGCTGATTTTTGATGCTCTCCACCCAGTCGCAGAGCACGGCGTCGGTAAAATACGGGTCTTCCCCGCCCTGCAAAACAAAGGTACGAAAGCCCAAATCATAGCCCTGGCGGCAGCAGGCCAAAACCTGTTCTTTGGTCAGGCGGTAACGCACTGCCAGCCGGTTCGAGCGGCGAATGCCGCAATAATAGCAGTCGTTTTTACAGATATTGGTAAACTCTATCAGCCCGCGAATATACACCGCGTCGCCGTAGACGGCGCGGCGCACCTGATCCGCGCGGACAAACAGCTCCGCGTCCGCTTCGCCGGTTTGGGTCAGAAGCGAACGGAAGTCTGCATCGTCCAAATTTTTCTCTTTTTGCAGCGTATCAGTCAGGTTTTTCCAATTTTGCAATGATGTTCCTTCTCTATCTTTCTTTGTTTATTTCCACGGAATCAGCGCGCCGTAAGGTCTGCCGGGAATCAGGTTTTTGCCGTCGGTAAAGCCCTCGGGGCGTCCGGTCAGCTGCTCTGTCAGCAGGCGGCGCAAATAGGCGATGCGCTCGGCATACGCCGGATCGGCGATACGGTCAAATTTTTCTTCATAATCCTCATTCCGGAAGTACTGCTCTTTGCCCGTATCGGCAAACCAGATGTATTTATCCTCTTTGGTCACGATAAAATGATTGGGGAACCCGCCGTTATGTTCACCATGGATGAATTCGCGTTTCTCGCTGCCGGGCGAACGGATTTCTCCCCACAGGCTCACGCCGTCCACGGAATCGGGAATCGGCGCACCGGCAGATTGCAGCAAAGTGGGCATCAGATCCCGCAATTCCGCCACAAAATCACGGGTCGTGCCCCGCACCTCTGGATCCACCGCCCCGCCGGAAACGATAAGCGGCACGCGCATACTGCCGTTATAGGGCAGCGATTTGCGGGCAAAGTGGTGGTCAGAAAGCATTTCCCCGTGGTCGGACACAAAGACAATCAAGGTGTTGTCATACAGTTTTTGCTCCTCCAGGGTTTGATAAATGCGCCCAATCTGATGGTCGAGCTGGGTAATACAGGCGTAGTAGCCAATCTGCGATTGGCGCTGAAGCTCCGGGTCGGAAAAACCGGTTACCGAACCGGCGATTCTGCCGCCATGCAAAAGGCGAGATGCGTCGTCCCAATCCGCCGTATAGGGCGGACGCAGGGCGCGATTTCGATATAAATCAAAGTAGCACGATGGCGCGTCAAAGGGCGGGTGGGGTCGCACAAAGGAGCTCATCAGGAAAAACGGACGGGTGCGGTCGCGTTTTCGGAAAAAATCGATGCTCCGCGCCGCCACCCAGTTGGTCGGGTGGTATTTTTCCTCATAACACCAGGGACGGGACACCAGCGAATTGCACTCCATGCCCGTATCGATAATATCGGCATCTGCGCCAAGCTCCGTTTTGAGCCAATGCATATAATCATCCGCTAAAAACTGGCTTTCATACGCCGGAAGGGACAGGTCGCGGTAGTAGTGCAGATACCCGTCGTGCAGCTCCACCTCTTCAAACCCCTGATTGCTGCGCAGGGGGTGCACATGCATTTTACCCACACAGCGGGTCTGGTACCCGGCGCGCGTCAGCTCGCCCGCCAAGGTGTGCGGATAGTTCCAGTCCACGCCGTCCTGATAGCCGACCCTGCCGTTTTTTTCCTGGCTCATGCCCGTCAGTGCCGCCGCCCGGGCGGGGATGCAGGTTGGGCAGGCGGATACGGCGTTTTCAAAACGCACACCGTTTGCCGCCAGCGTATCCAGATACGGGGTCTGCACATCCGGATGCCCGGCGATCCCCAGACAATCCCCCCGAAACTGATCCGCCATAATAAGCCAGATATTCGGTCGATTCGATGATTCCATACAATCATCTCCCACAATTTTGATAGCAACAGTATAGCATAGCAGGGCGGGAGAATAAAGCATTATTGGCATTTTTCAAAAATCTGCGGCGTTAAAATAAAATACAGGCGACGAGTTTTATATAAAACCGACAGGATTTGTTTTATATATGCGTTTTTTGTGAACAAATCATAAAATATGAATTTTTCCAAAGGAACGGATTGCCAATCATATAATTTTCCTATATAATACAAATGAAATAAAAAAATTCTATTGATATTTCACAAAACAGCGCATGAGCTGCGGCGGCTGTTGCAAAAGGGAATGGCTGTGTAAGGGGCAGGGAGAGCGCCCGAACGGTCATGATTTTGCAAAACAGCAAACGGTTCTATACAGCGCGTGGAAAGGGAGGAAATCAGATGAGAAAACATATCAAAAACCCCATTTTGCGTATTTTGCTGACAATTCTTATTTTCATCGGGCTTTACCTGCTTTATGCGGCTCTGGTAACGCTGTATCAGATGGTGCCGGTTGGCGTCTTTTGGGTGCTTTGGGCATTGCAGCTTGCGGGCAGCGGAGCGGGGATAGCGGTTCATTACAAACGCAAACGCGCAAACACCGGATGGCTCGCACTGGCGCTCGGCTTGTTTCTTCTGCTGCCCCTGCCCTATCGTTTTCAGTGGCAGCTCGGCATGGATTTGGTGCGCTATCTGTCCATCAGCCTGCAAACGATGCTTTGCCTGGGGTATCTGTATTGGGAGGAAGGCATTTCCTGGCTTGGGAACAGCAGGGAACGCTGGCTTTTGCTCTTTACGGTGGGCGGCGCGGCGCTCTGGCTGTATCTGCTCGCGCATCTGAACGGGCTGCTCGTCGATACGCCGTTTGTGATGCCGCCGCTTGAGAATATGGGCAGTCAGGCTCTTGCCGCAACGAATAGCGGCGGCGTGATTGCCTTTTTCGCCGGGCTGCCGGTGGTACTATTGCTGTTCGGCATTTTGCTCAAAGAGCTGCTGAAGCGCAAACGCCCCATGCTGCTGACCGCCGCCGGAATCGGCTTTTTGGGCGTAATGCTGACCGCCGCCGCCCTGCACCTGCACGCATCTGTTCTACTGCTCTACCCCGGCCTGCTGCTCGCCGCCCTTGCGGTCGGGCTCGGATGGATTCAAACAATGGACGAGGATTTCGGGTAAACGGCGCCAACCATCACCGGAACCAATGGTTTTTTGTCCCCAGGAAGAGGTAAGCCCAACGGAATGGAGGTAAGCAATCATGAAAATAACAGAATGTTTTGGCGAATATTACGTAAACAGCGTCAATATGTCCGCAGATGAAACGATGATGGCCGTTGTTTTTAGTACCCGCACGGAGCTTTATGATATGCGAACAAAACAGCTGATGGATACGGTGCGCTTTCGCGCCCATTCCGTTGCCATCCGCGATGATAAGCAATGGATGGCACTACAGGGACCGTACACCACAAAGTTGTATCAAATTCCAGAACGCAAAATCGTAAAAATGCTGCGTACCGGCTCCAATGACACAACAGGTATCTTTTATAAAAACAGCTATATTTATTCCGTTTTTTTCCTTGAATCTGATGATGAAAAAACTACACGCTGGCTCATGGGCGAGCTGCCTGATTATATGCCGACGCGATTGACCCGTATTATTCAATTGGATTTAACCACATACAAAAGGAAAGAGTTATATCGCACCGATGCCGTACTTCAACAAATGTTTATCAATGGCAATGAGCTGTATCTATCCTTTCACGGTGTAGATGCTCAGGGATTTTCGGTCAATCGGCTGTGTCAGTTATTTTTGGATGAACCAAAAAAACCTGCCATCATTCACACACCGCCGTCCCTGCTGATGGCAAACATGGTCTGGTCGAGCGCGACCGGACTGGCATATTCCATCTGTGAGAATCCGGAGAACAAAACAGAAGGCATTCTGTTTTCTTATGATTTACAAAATAAAACCCGTCAGGAAATATGCAGCGTCGGTTCCTGTCGATGGTTAAAATTTCTGAGCGGCAAGGGACGCTATCTCTATATCGCTCAACTCAACACCATGCGCATCATCGATCTATTAGATCATTACCGTAGTGAGACGCTTCCCTTTGCTTTTCTCTTTGCCATTCACCCCTGCGAACATGAATCCTATGTATCGGTTCACGCGGAAAACGGCATTTTGTTTCATATTGAAGATGACTCCACCCGATGATGAATGTGCCGGAACTGAAAGTATTATTTTGCTTTCAGCAAAGAATCAGGAGGATTTCATAATGAAAAGAAGAAGAATAATAATTTCTCTTGTCATGGTGCTGCTTCTTTGCTGTGCCTGTGAGAGAACATCGCCCGCAGCTGTGCAGCTGCAAAGTCTGCTCCCAGCCATTAACACATATCCGACACAGAATGCCATGCCGGTATTGCAGCGGGGAGAGAACCTTTTATTTACCGGCGCTGACGGAATTTATACCATCGATAAAAACGGACAAACGGAAAAGGTACTGGATGCGCACAGACCTACTCTGCTGTATCCGGGCGATGCGGACACGCTGTATTTTGCAGCGCAGAACAAACAGACGGGCAGCTATGGCATTTTTCGCTCCGTCGGCGGCGCTGCGGCACAGCAGCTCTGGGATTCCAAGGAGCAGAAAACCTTTCAAAAGCCAATAACCAAAGATTATTTTGATTATATCGAAGACTTTTTTGTCACCGACAATTATATTGTTTTAAGCGGCTTTTGGGAAATTCTGACTGTTTCTCTGGCGACCGGGCAGGTCTGTGCTCTGGTAGAAATTTCGCAGGAACTTTTCAGCATGTGCCCTGCCGGAGGGGATGCCATTCTTTATTTAGGAAGAGAAGACGGGGGGACGACCCTTGAGCGGATGGATGCCGCAACAGGTCACACGGAAAAACTGCATTCCCGCGCTTTCAGCGAAGGCTCCTTTGCGCAATTGTTCTGCGATGGCGATGCCGTATACTATACCACGCGGGATCCTTATATGCTTTGGCGGTGGAACCCGAACGGCACGGATACCTGTCTGTTGGATTTTTCCGACCGCCCGCAAGGCACTTTCTATTCCCTTTCCTATGTTTCAGACGGGCAGCTCTATCTCTTTTGTCACGAACAGGATTATGCCGAAACCTATACCTGGGATGTCTTTCGATATGATATGGACAATGGTGTGCTGTCCGACAGCAAAACTATGCGCCTTCCGGCGCTGGGCGGCGCCGTGTTTGTTGATGGGACGATGCTTTATGATGTGTACGGCGATACCAAAATCAAACCGGAGATTACCGTAAAATCGGTACGGCTGCCGTTTGCCGATGGGTAATGGCAGAGAAACATCTCTGCAACAGCCAAAGTGTAAAAGACCTGCCGTTTTTTTAACCAATCTATCCAACACACGGCAAAGCGAGGCGGCGTTTTGACGCAAAATACGAGGAGAACCTTATGCGCATAACAAAAGCATTGGAAGAATATTGCAATCAACACAAAAAACGCCAGATTGGCAGCATCAACCTTTCTGCGGACGGGACGCTTTTGGCTATTGTGCTCAGCAGCCGGGTCGAGCTTTACGACCTTTCGACCAAAGTGCTGCTCGATTCGATTCCCTGCCGGGTGCAGGCGACCGTCATTCGGCAGGACAACGAATGGATTGCGCTGCACGGGGAACATGCGACAAAGCTGTACCATGTGCCCCAGCGAAAAGTCGTCAAAACCCTGCGCACAGGGCATGTTTTTGCACCGGGCATTTTTTATCAAAACAGCTATCTTTATCCGGCGCATTTTAAGGAGCTGGAAGAGAATACCCCGTTATCCGTGACCATGCACAAAGATGATTCCTATATTTACGGCATCTCGCTGGACAATATGC
The DNA here is from genome assembly GCA_949293815.1 of uncultured Eubacteriales bacterium. Lineage (GTDB taxonomy): Bacteria > Bacillota > Clostridia > Oscillospirales > Acutalibacteraceae > RGIG2774. The sequence goes on from CASFEZ010000008.1 coordinate 54,072, forward strand.
AACAGGAAGTCTGGTACTGCAATCGTGGGAATAACGCCATTTTGCAGCAAATCACCGCGCACGGGGACGCGATTTATCTGTCCTTTCTGGTACACGCCGACAACCGGCTCGTCAGTGAACTGTGCCGGCTTCTTCCCGCAAACGGCGAAAAACCGGTAAAATCCTGTAGGCTGCCGCTCACCGGTTTGGGCAGCCTTGCCTGTTCCAACCGAACCGGGCTCGCGTATTTTGTCACACAGGAGCCGGGCAGGGGCGGGGATTGCGTTCTGTATTCCTATGATATCGAAAAAGAGGAAAAAAAGAAGCTCTGCCGCCTTGAAGGGATGCCGGAGCCGACCATGCTGCGCTGTCAGGGCAGATATCTGTATCTTTCTTACGCGCAAACGGTTCGCGTTGTCGATTTGCTGAATCTTGCGAACTGGCAGGCGCTTTCGTTCCCGTTCCTGTTCTGGCTGTTCCCCTGTGACAATGAAGGGTATCTATCCGTTCTTGCGGAGAACGGTACACTCTTACACATAGAGAGTGCAGAAAAAACCACGCAGCCGAAAAGCGCAGACGGATGATTTTTCAAGTAAAATCCCCTGCCCCGACTGTGGCAAAACGGATACGCTGAAACAGCACCATAAAAAACGGAGGGAAATATATGCGTTATATGACAAAAGAGCGTTGGCGGTGCTATGTATCCTACTTTTACCAAATGCCGCTCATGAAAGATGAGCGGGCGAGCGTTTATTCACAAGAGATATTCAAAGAAGTTGCGAGAAATGATCCGGGCTATCGCGGCAGCGACGATGAAGCGTACAGAGAAAACCTTTGGATTGTACAAAATTTTATGCCAATGTCTGTTCTAACGCATACGGCGGACACCCGGATGCTTGCTTTGGGGCATATTGCGCCGCAAAATTACCGCAGAACCGTTCGTGCCATTCGGAAGCTGCGGCGGCAATGCGACCGCGCGGCTACGTTAAATCACCGCCACCTGCGCAAAAAGCTGATGGGAAAACCGACCCGCAGCGTCGGCGACAGCTATATTGCCTCTTTCCGCCAAGTCGGCGCGGATCTGTTTTTTACCTTTCATTGCCTGTCCTATATGCCGAACAGCGAATACACCACCATGCGCATGCTGGGCGGTAAGCTGGAAGAGGCGGACGCGGATCCCGCCGGGCTGTTTGTTTTGTTTGATGAGCTGTATCGGGCGCATGGACGCTACCAATGGCACTGGCTGTGCGCAACGAAAAAGAACGAACTGAAATACCTGACCTTCTCGCTGGACGGCATGACCGTTTTCGAGGGCAAAGGCCGCGATGCCTTGCGAAAAAAGATTGCGGCGGCAAAGGCAAAAAAACAAAACACAAAATAATCAATGAACCATCGATTCAGTTGATAGGAGGAATAAAAATGAAACGAACCATCGGATTGCTGCTTTGTGTGCTGCTGCCGACGCTGCTGCTTAGCGCCTGTGGGGGCGGCGGGACGGCTGTTGCAAAAAGCGGAGAAGAACGGCATCGTCTATACCTACACATATGATCACAATGGCTTCCTGTCCAAATGCAGCGCGTCTTTGGATACAATAACCTATACACTGGAATATCTTTGGGATGATGCCCAGCTATTAAGCATGTACTTTACAATAACGAGTGGAGAAGAAACCAATTCGGCAAAGATTCAAATGCTTTATGATTCTGACAGTAATTTGGTCGGCTATATTTACGATGGAATAGGCATCATGCTCTTTGCAGATAATTTAATCGGCGAAGGCAGCAAAATGATTGATGTTGTCTCCGGCGATATGATAGAAGGCATAAAGTATGACGCATTCGGAGGTGGCGCCCCCACTGGGTTTGATGAAGCAACCGATAGTCAATCTGCCACGGCTTCACAGGCAGTTACCGACCCAATTATGAATATTATGCTGCAAAATGCTACGACCGCTGAGATAGCAGCTGCATCAACACAATCTGTGGAAAGCACCTTATCTACGAACAGCGAAAATGAGAATACGTCTACAAATAATAATCTTGGCGAAACGCTTACTTTCATTGCTACATTGATTGGCGGTTTAATGTATTCCGGCTCATACAAAGGCTATGCCTTGGTACCAACAGCGGATGGTTTCTTCTATACCCTTGGCACAAGAATGTATTCGCCGGTTCTCGGCAGATTTATGAGTGCGGATATCCACACCGACACCCAGCAAGGCGCGGTTGGCACAAATATGTTTGCGTATTGCAATAACAGTCCCACTTTATATGTCGATCCTTTAGGAGACGCGCCACAAATTCTCAATATTTTTTCACTGTTTTCAATATTAACAAAAACTATTATTTTACTTAAGTGCGGCACCCTATTAATAAGAGAGAAAGTGCTGAGACTTAGTGATTTAGCAACACCTGTATATAAATTAGTGAAAGCAGATGTTGACACAAAAAAAGGAAAAATTATTATCGAAATTCAAAACCGAGGTCTTAGAGGAAACTCTAAAATACAAGCAATCTTTGGCAGATTCAAAATTATTGAATGGATAACAATTCTTAGTAAATCATTCTTAGAATCTATCGACCCCAGCGGAAATCTCCAAAATATATGGGATGACTTGGATATTGCATGGTCTGTCTTAGGTGATTTGCTTGATGGAACGCCATTGATGGCATATCAAATTATTGAGTTGCTCGATGCAATCAGTTCTATCGCAGATAATCAGCGAATAACAAACGATCTGAATGTATTACAGCAAAAAGCTAAAGCAGAAGGGATGGACATAGAAAAAAAGCAATATCGCAACGAGTATCTAACAATCCTTGTTGTTGTAAGCAGGTTAAATAAATATGGCGGTCAGTGGTATGAAACCCAAGAGAAAAACACTTTTAAGGGCGGAGTGTGGTATTAATGCTTAGGAAATTCATGTTATGCCTTATTTTCTTTTTGATTGCCTTTGGTTCTTTTTATTCCGTCATCCGTTCGTTGAATATCATTATCCAGCCCGAGATTCGGGATGCGACATTGGCAGAGCTGGACGGAGATGAGGCGTTTGAGGCACAGTATTCCATATGGGATGGCTATGAAAATGCACAAGTGCACGACGATCTTTTCCGGCAGACTGATTTTTATGCCGATATCCTGTCTGCCCGCTATACGGCCATTCCCACCGATCATGCCTACGATGTAATTCAGCAAACAGATATGATGAAATCAATCACGGTCGATATTGAGCCTGTGCGCGCCTATTCCGACCCCCAACCGGTATTTTTCCTGTCTTCCATTACCTTCACGCAACAGGAGTACGAAATTACCTATATGATTGCAGAATATTATAATCGTTACGACGCTGTTATCGGTCCGGATTTTCCCTCAGACACGACCACCGATGCTTTTGTTCCTGCGGTCGGAAACAGAAAGCAGAATCCCGCCCTGTATGCGGTGTATTATGTGTCCGGTCCGATCAGCGATTGCGAATGGGGCAAAAATGTTTTCGGGCTGCGCTCCTCTGTCATGAGCTCTTTGAAATATAACTATGAAGACGCAAAAGGAGAGTTTGCCCTGCTGGGGCTTCTGTTGGCACTGCTTGCCGCCCTCCTCATTTACTGGGATCGCAAAGGCCGCGATGCCTTGCGAAAAAAGATTGCGGCGGCAAAGGCAAAAAACAAAACACAAAATAATCAATGAACCATCGATTCCAGTTGACGGGAGGAATAAAAATGAAACGAACCATCGGATTGCTGCTTTGTGTGCTGCTGCCGACGCTGCTGCTTAGCGCCTGTGGGGGCGGCGGGACGGTCAGTGAAAAGCTGGTGCTTGGCGAAGAGGTGGTGTACCTTTACGACAGCATGCCTCTTTCCGAGCTGTCAAACGAACTCGGCAGAACATTGACCGCGCCGGGTCTTGCCGAGGATGCGCCGGTTCCCAACGGAACGCCTTTGTATGACGGAGAAACGCTGTACCGCACCGCCATTGTCATGGGGGATTTGAACGCAGACGGTCATGTTTCCATGGCGGATGTGCAGGTTCTGACCGCCCTTTCCGAAGAGGAAGCGCCGAACGCTTCCGCCGAGGTAGCCGCTGCGCTGGATCTTTGCGGCAGCGGCGCGCCGCTTTCAAACCGGTATTTTGCCGGGGACATCGGCAATCTTATGGCGGTGGTCAGCGGCGAAAAACGCCTTTCGGACTTTGCGGGGGCGAAAACCAGCGGTTTTCCGGCAGATCAGCTATTGGTGATTATCGACTACGAAGCGATCAACCCGGATTACACAGTCTATACCGCCGGCTACTTCGGCGAAAACATCAAAAGCTGCACGGTCTGCGACCTGTTCGCCAACCACGGGCTGTATCTTCTTTTGAGTCTGGAGAACACTGCCCCGGATCGGGTGGATGAGACCATTCGCGCCCTGTATGCGCGCGATGAGGTCTTTCGCGCCGAACGCGCCTACGCCGATTTGACATATGATTTAACGCCGAATACGGATGCGCAGCAAATCAAACGCTTTCACCGGCAATACCCCTATTCCGACGAATTTCCCGGCTTTGGGTATGACCGGAGTTACCGGCTGCTCTATTACACCGTGCCCGATGCCTTTAAATCGCTGGTCAGCGCGGAGGAAGTTCTGGAATGGCTGCAAGTCTGGCGCGAGGAAAACGGCATTCCCGCCACAGGGGAAATGACCGCCGACCCGCAGGAAATGGCGCTGGTGTCCTTTTTGCGGTATTTCTCCATCGACAAAGAAACCGCCGAAGAGACCGCCCGGCAAATGCAGGAATCCTTCGCCGCAACCGATTCCTTCAACCAATACACCGAACTGGGCGAGGTGCCCGACATCGACCTGCTGTATACCTTCGACAATGAGAAAATCAATGCCTACTATCGGTATGATTCTTAGATAGCCGCTATTAACAAATTGTCTGTATTATAAAAAAGAACGGGGCGACCCGTTCTTTTTTATTTATCGGCAATTAGTAGTAAATTTGTAAAAATGTGTTTTATATACATTGATTTTAACTGAAAAATGTGTTTGTTCTTCGCTTATTTTTACCGAAAAATGTGTAAGTTTACTATTGAAAAACCCGTAAAAATGTGTCATACTATAAGCAAGATGAGAATAAGGTGTTGGTATGCTTGAAACGCAAGGCGATTTCGGATTTGAAAGAATGGAAAAACGACCCCGAGCGAAAACCGCTTGTCCTACGCGGCGCACGACAGGTAGGGAAAACCTGGCTGATGCGCGAATTTGGGCAAAGCTGCTACGAGCACTTTGTCTACTTTAACTTCGATGAAGAAGACGAACTGAAGTCCATTTTTGCTTCAAATAAAAATCCGCAGCGTATCATTGAGCTGCTTTCTCTCATAGCCGAAGAAAAAATTCAGCCGGGTAAAACGCTGATTCTTTTTGACGAAGTGCAGGAATGCCCCGAGGCGCTGAACAGCCTGAAATATTTTAGAGAAAAAGCGAATGACTACCATATCATTGCCGCTGGCAGTCTTTTGGGCACCCTATTGGCGCAGCCGAAGTCCTATCCGGTGGGCATGGTCAATTTGCTTGACTTATATCCGCTGACCTTTGATGAATTTTTGGAAGCGACCGACCCGGCACTCTACGCTTTTTATGACAGCATTCAAAAAAATCAGGCGATCGAGGAAATTTTTCATCAGCGCCTTTTGGAAGCCTATAACAATTATTTAATCATCGGCGGCATGCCGGAATGTGTGGCATCGTGGATCAAATACAAAGACCCGGCAAGAATTTCTCAGATTCAGCGGGAGCTTGTCGAAATCTATGAAAACGACTTCGGGAAGCACAACGGAAAAGTAAACAGCGGGCGCATTTTATTGGTGTTTCGCAGCATTGTTTCGCAGCTGGCCAAGCCGAACGAAAAGTTTATTTACGGCGCTGTCCGCCAGGGCGGCCGGGCACGGGATTTTGAAGAAGCCATTGAATGGCTTGTGTCGGCCGGTATGCTCAACCGGGTCTATAATGTTTCCAAGATGGAGCACCCGCTTTCCGCCTTTGATAAACCGGAGCAGTTTAAGCTCTTTTTGTTTGACACTGGGCTATTAAAGTACATGGCCGGTATCGACAACGGCGCAATCTTGCTGAAAAGTGATTATCAATTTAAGGGGCCGCTGACCGAAAACTATGTATTGCAGCAGCTGCGCGGACAGTTTTCTGTGGAGCCCCGGTATTTTTCTGATGCGCGTGGCGAGATTGACTTTGTATTGCAAAACGGCATGGAGATTATCCCCATCGAAGCCAAAGGCGGCGAAGATAAATCCGCGCCGTCGTTTAAACGATATATTGCAGAGCGCCACCCGCAGCACGCCATTCGCTTTTCCAAGCGCGGCTATCGCAAAGATGGGCAAATAACAAATATTCCGCTGTATCTTGCCCGAAGAACAAAAGAACTGCTCTGAACAGCAGCATTTGTCAAACGAAACGAATGGCTGCTTTCTTTCTTATTTTTTGCAGAAATTAGATATTTTTGTTTATAAATACTTTACTTTTTCGTTCAATCTGTTAAAATAAGAGAAAAAAGTAAAGGAACATTACAAATGAGCAGCTTTGAGGAAAGACAACCGAATTATCGTTTTGCGACCAAAGAGCCGGATCATATTATGGTCAGCATTTCCGGCGATGCGAAAACTTCCATGAGTGTGACCTGGCGTACCGATACGAGCATTGCGGGCGGTTTTTTGCGGTACCGGGAAGCGGGCAGCGGGGTGGAATATACCTGCGACGCTGTGACCCGGTCGTTTGTGAGCGATGTGAACACCTCGCATATCCACACCGCCACGCCGGTGAACCTGAAGCCCGGCACCAAATATCTGTACACCTGCGGCGATACGACCCATCGCAGCGAGGAATTCTGGTTCACCACCGAGGAGGAGCACTGCGAGAATTTCACTTTTTTGCTGATTTCCGACCACCAGAAGGACGATGACCATTACAACCCCAGCTACAAAGCCTTTAATGAAAAGCTAAAAACGGTATTGCGCGCGCACCCGGAGGTTCGGTTCATTCTGACCGCCGGGGACAACACCAACTGCGGACAGCATGAGATTCAGTGGAACGCCATGTTCGAGGGAATGGAAGGGGTTATCGAACATCTTCCCTATATGATGTGCTGCGGCAACCACGACAACCGGGGGTTCCGGCAGTATTTTCCGGTGGAGGTGGACCGCTATTATGCGGAACCGGCGGAATTTTTTAACGAACAGCTGATGCTGAGCTATCCGCAGAACGGTCCCGAGGGCTGGCGACCGGAGAACTATGCCTTTGATTACGGCAACGCCCATTTTACGGTTTACGGCGTCAACGAACCGGCGCTGGTTAATGACTGGTCCATGGCGGATTTGGACAAAACTTCCAAAACCTGGAAAATCGGCGCGTACCACTTTCCCATCTATCCGTCCATTCCCGAGGGGCATAATTTTGACGCTTACCCGATGATGCGCCCGTGCATGGAACGGCAGGACATTCTATTTTCCGGTCATGAGCATAACTTTGCCCGTAGCTTTCCCATGCGGAATGAAAGCATTTACGACCGCCCGTCCGAAGGGACGGTGCATTATATGCTGGGCAACAGCAACGCGAACCCGCCGGGCAGCGATTCGGTGCAAAAGGTCTGGCATGCCGCCTTTCATCCCCAGGCGGAGCCGGTTTCCATGTTCGGTCTGGTCAAGATTCAGGGACGAAAGCTGACCATCACCGGCTTTTTTGACGACGGACGCATGGTGGATGAATGCACGATTGACAAGGATAAAGATCTGATTACCCCCTATGCGCTGGCGCCTGTTTACCGGTCGGTACGCACCTGTTTTAAGGGCTATGCGCTGGGTCTCGCGGGGGTCAACGCGGTGCCCGAACAGGTGGACGGGGTATGGCATCTGCCCTTCGGCACGCTGGCGGCCTTTATCGGCGGCACGGTGATTCGGGAAAAGGACAAAATCACCATCGCTTTTTACCGCCATCGGGCGACCTATACCTGCGGCAGCGCCATTGCCCAGACCGACCGGGGCGAACTGGACATGGGGCACCCGGTCTATCGGGGCGCGGCGGGACAGCTGTTTATTCCCATAGACGGCGCTTGCAAGCCCTTTGACATGACCTGGACCTATGCGGAGCGGAACCGGTTTATCAATATTCAAAATGAAAACGAAGACAAGCCCGTGCCCTATCAGCCATAATCTAATAACATAAAAAGCAGAGAGCGTCATTCTCTCTGCTTTCCATACTTAGGGGGAAAAATTGCATCATGAATTATCTGGTTCTCGGCGCAGGCGGTACCGGCGGGTGTGTTGGAGGGTATCTCGCAAAGAGCGGACGGGATGTGACGTTAATTGCCCGGGGCGCGCATCTTGCTGCCATCCATCACAATGGCTTGACCGTTCATTCCGCCCGACTGGGGAACTTTACCGTGCATCCCGCCGCCTGTTGTGAAACGGATTATCACGATACGCCGGATGTGATTTTTGTCTGCGTAAAAAGCTACTCCCTTCCAGCACTCCTGCCGTTTTTACAGCGCGTGAGCACAAAAGATACCGTTGTCATCCCCCTTTTGAATGTATTCGGTACCGGCGGCGATTTGCAGCCGAATCTTGCGGGGACGGTCACCGACGGGTGTATGTACATCTACAGCATGCTGGAACGACCCGGCGTCATTGCCCAGCCGACGGATATCTTTCGGGTATTCTTTGGCTACCGCAAAACGCAGGCGCATATAGCGGATAAAAAGCTTTGGCAGGTAGAGCGGGACTTAAAAGCCTGCGGCATTGACGCCTGCCTTTCGGCGCATATCGAAGAAGAAGCGCTGACAAAATTCAGCTTTGTATCGCCTTTGGGCGCGGCAGAATATTTTTACCGCGCCGCAAACGGTGATTTTGTTAAGCCCGGTGAAAAGCAGGATTTTCTGCTTGCCCTGATGGGCGAGGTTCGCGCTCTGGGACAGGCGATGGGCACCCCGCTGCCGGAGGACATTCTTTTCCGCAACCTGCGCCTTTTACAGGACATGAAACCGCAGGGGACGACCTCGATGCTGCGGGATATGGAAACCGGCAGACCATCGGAGTTTGACGGTTTGATTGCCCGTGTCGCCCGCCTTGGCCGCCGGTACGGAATTGCCACCCCCTGTTATGACAAAGTCATAGAAACATACAACCGAAGCACCGCCAATCGCTGAACGCCGCTGATGCACATATTACCCGTTTAATATATACATCAGCGCAAACAGAAGCTCCTTATCCGCATTCTCCGCATTGAGCAGCATCATCAGCGACAGCAGCAGGGCTGTTTCCTGGTCGGTATCGTTCATGCCGAAAAAATTGCGCAGGATATTTTTGTGCATCCCGTCCTCTGCGGGCGTCGCGGTCTGGGGTCGGTCGGGAAATTCCACGGGCATGGAAATGCGCCGGGTCTGGTCGGGAATGCGGCGGGGCGGCTCCCCTGCCCGCTCCGCTTCTTGCGGCTGCGCGGCAAGCTCGCTCATCGCCTGCTTGGCGGTCAGATCCGCCCGGCGCTGCATTTCCTTTACCCGTTCAAAGGCCTGCTCCTGCATTTTTTTCATTTCTGCATAGGAGTAGTTCATTTTCGTCCCCCCAATTCCATGATACGCGGCAGCACCGACAGCATGCGCAGCAGCTGCATAGCCTCGTCCACCCTGCCCTGTTTATCGCGGCTGAGCAGCGGCTTTAAGGCCATTAAAAAATCACAGCGTGGGTCGGGGCGGTTCAGCATACTGGCTACTTTGCTGATCTGACCGAGCATCTGCGGGTCCATTCCGCCGAGATTCGGCATTTGCTGCCCGGCTGCACCGCCGGATCCCAGAAGGCTTTTTGCGGTTTCCTGTAGTTTTTTCATATCCTCATCGCTGATAGAGGATAAGATTTCCGAAAGTTCCATATGTACTCCTATTGTTCATCCAATATTTTTTTGACTTCAGGCGAATTCATAAAGGCCTGTGCCTGCTGCGGGTCTGAGGTAATCCGATGCAGCATTTCGCTCTGCTCCGGCGAAAGCCCCTTGAGCAGCATATTGCCGATATCCTGCATTTCGTTTTGGCTGAGTTTACCGCCCTTGACGGCAGACAACAGTTTTTCCAAATCACTGTTCAACGCGCTCACCCTTTCTGGTAAAATTACAGTACATCCTATGCGCAAACAAGGAGAGATATACATGAAGCTGCTTATCCTGTCAGATTCTCACGGGGATGTGTTTTCCTGTGAAGAGGCGCTGCGGTGCCACCGGGACGCCGACTGGGTAATTCACCTGGGGGACGGCGAGGACGACCTCGACCGGGTGAATATGATCTATTTAAATAAGCGCATCGCCCGGGTCAAGGGGAACTGCTCCTGGGGGAGTACTTTAAGGGAAGAGCAAATTTTAGAGCTTGACGGCAAGCGGATTTTTCTTTGCCACGGGCACCGCTATACTGTAAAGTCAACCACCGACCTTTTGATGGCAAAGGCCATTGCCGAAAACTGCGAAATTGCCCTCTATGGGCATACCCACCGGCAGGCATACCTGTATTTGGAGAACATCCCGCTGCACCTGTGCAACCCCGGCAGCATCCACGGGGGATATTACGGATTGTTGCACATAGAGGGGAATCGCATCAACTTTGAAAAAAAATCGCTGTTTGACGAAAAAATATAAAAATCAGCCGGGACTGTCCCGACTGATTTTTTTGACCTCTTTTGGTTTATATGACCATATAAAAACCGCCGTCTTTGCTGTAAAAACGGCGGTTTTTTGGCAAAGACGGCAGTGTTGCCGGTTATACCAGCGGGAAGGTTGCAGCGTCCATCCACTCGCTGGTAAAGAAATTGCGTGCCCGCACCACGACCTGATCTTCATACACTTCAATATTCAGTCCCTGACCGGTGACTTCAAAGGTTTCATCGTTTTCATTCAATTCGGTCACTCTGGGCAGATTGAAGTGATAAACTCCCTCGGCCAGTTCTTCCTGAAGAATATCGTAACGATGGGTATGGCCGCTGAAGAAAAATACATTTTTATAAGAGGTCAAAATGGATACCAAAGCCTGCGGATTCTCGTAATGGGTATAAGGATGGTGCCCAAATACAAAGACCGGTCGTCCGTCTGCGGTCGCTTCCGCCAGCTGCGCATCCAGCCATTGCAGCTGCGCATCGGATACAACGGGAGAATTGACATCATCCTCTTCCGATCCGAGGAACAGGAAACGATAGCCATTCACCTCTTTTGCATAATAAGGCGTTGATACCTCAACATTATAAAAATCATTGTAATAAGTATAGAACCGGGAGACAAGGGAACCATAGCGGTTTTCGCCGTTTCCCGTATCATGATTACCCAGCGTCATAAAGACCTGATCGGCCGGGTCAATTTGGGACAAAATGCCATACAGGAACAGGTTTTCAATATGCTGACCGTTCATGGTATTGTCGCCCAGAAGCACCAACGCATCGTTCCCGGATGTATTGTTCTTTACATCATACATCTCGCGAATAAAAGCGTCACGGCTGGTTTTGTTGTTGCCTTCCATGTGCACATCGGAAATGACGGTAAAATTGGTCAGGCAGGCTTCTTCATCCAGAACAGAATAGGTAGACTGCGGGACGGAAACGCCGAGCATCAAAAGCATGGCCAAAAGCGGCGCCAGAAAGCGGCGAAGGGCTGAGAAGAGAGCAAGCATAGTCAAAACCTCACTTTTCCTATAGAATACTTTTTTTATCATAAATCACACCTCTTAATAAGAGAGGGGCGGCGTTCAGCCGCGCTTTTGCCAAAGGCAAAAGGATTTTATGATACAATGTTCTCAGGCAGGCGTGAAGCGCCCTGCCCCGCGAAGCGGGGGAAATCCGCCGCAGGCGGATTTGTGCTTGAGGTTATTATACCATAAATCACTCCCCGACAGGGGGGCG
>CASFEZ010000009.1 GCA_949293815.1 uncultured Eubacteriales bacterium
TGCTTCCACTCCGCTACGCTCCGTTCCAGCAGCACATTGTCTTTTCTCTGCTCTTTTTTTTCTTTTTCTTCTTGGTCTCACATCATTGACAAATGTACATTTTTCATTTTTTATACAGTTCACACAAAAAAAATCTGCGAGCATTCAGCAAGAAGCGAAGGCTCGCAGCAAATTTATTTTTTCAAAGAAAGAGCAAGCTCGGCTTTTGCAGCTATGCCGGCAGCATTTAACCCGTAAAGGTCTAACAGCTTCAGCGCCGGTCCTGAATGACCGAACACATCCTCTACGCCGCAGCGGATAACGGGAACCGGTACGGTTTCACAAACAACCTCAGCGACAGCTGAACCCAAGCCGCCGATAATATTGTGTTCCTCCGCAGTTACGATACAACCGGTTTTTTTTGCAGCATCGACAATGATATCCCGATCAATCGGCTTAATGCTCGCCATATTGACAACCGCAGCGGAAACGCCACGGGCGGCAAGCATATCAGCCGCTTCCAAAGCCGCGCCAACCAGCAGTCCGGTAGCGATAATAGTGATATCGGTTCCCTCGCGCAGGTAGACCCCTTTACCGATTTGGAAGTGATAGTCATCATCAAACAGAACCGGGACGGCAAGCCGACCAAAGCGCATATAAACAGGACCATCCATTTCTGCCGCAGCCAAAACGCATTGCCGAGCCTCTACCGCATCCGCCGGATTGAGAACCGTCATACCGGGAATGGTGCGCATCAACGCAATATCTTCACAGCACTGATGGCTTGCGCCGTCTTCACCAACGGAGATTCCGGCATGGGTCGCGCCAATCTTGACATTCAAATGCGGATACCCTATAGAATTTCTAACCTGCTCAAATGCTCTTCCGGCGGCAAACATGGCAAAAGAGCTGGCAAACACCGTAAAGCCTGCCGTAGCAAGACCGGCCGCAATTCCCATCATATTGCCCTCAGCAATACCGGCATCGATAAACCGGTCAGGGAACGCTTTTTTGAACATGCCTGTTTTGGTAGCGGCTGCCAGATCGGCATCCATGACCAGCACAGACTCATTTTTCTCGCCCAATTCGACCAACGCTTTGCCGTATGCATCGCGGGTGGCTATTTTTACTGTCTCCGCCATATTTATTCCCCCTGCCCTTCTAACGCTTCCGCAGCACGCAGTTCACGCATTGCTAGATGATACTGTTCTTCGTTCGGCGCACTTCCGTGCCAGCCTACCTGATTTTCCATATAGGATACGCCTTTACCCTTTATGGTTTTCGCGATAATGGCCGTAGGACAGCCCTTGCAAACTCCGGCTGCTGAAAAAGCGGAAGCAATCTGTTCAAAGTCATGTCCATCGATTTCAATCACATTCCAGCCGAATGCTTTGAACTTATCCGGAATCGGATAAGGGGAATTAACTTCCTCAACCGTACCGTCAATTTGCAGATTATTATTATCCACAACGGCAACCAGATTATCCAGTTTTTTTGCGGATGCAAACATGGCGGCTTCCCAAACCTGCCCCTCCTGTATTTCACCATCGCCAAGAATGGTATACACACGATAAGTCTTTCCGGAGAGTTTGGCGCCTAGCGCCATACCCACTGCGGCAGAAATCCCCTGCCCAAGCGAGCCGGTGCTCATATCCACACCGGGTACATCGTTCATATTCGGATGTCCCTGTAAATAAGAATCCGGCTTTCTCAATGTCTTCAAGTCTTCTTTTGAAAAAAAACCTTTTTCCGCCAACGCAGCATAGAGAGCCGGCGCAGCGTGACCTTTGGAAAGTACAAAACGGTCACGCGCCGTGTCCTTGGGGTCGGCAGGATTTACATTCATCTCTGAAAAATATAAATATGCCAGCAGCTCGGCAATGGAAAGAGAACCGCCGGGATGACCGGATTTGGCGTAATATGTTCCCTCTATCACCCCTTGCCGAATATGATTGGCCGTCAGAGCCAGCATCTGTTTTGTTTCGGATGTCACCAAAAACACTCCTTTACCAATTTGCTTTTTTGATTTTATTTATGAAGTCCGTAAAATAACGCGGCAGCGGCGCTTCAAATTCCATATAGCGACCCGTTGTCGGATGCACAAAGCCCAAAACAGCCGCATGCAAACACTGACCGCGCAACCCAAAATCGTTTTTTTCGCCGCCATAAACGGTATCACCTGCCACCGGATGCCCCAATGCGGCCATATGTACACGAATTTGATGGGTTCTGCCGGTTTGCAACACGCATTTTACATGACAAAAAAACCGATACCGGGCAAGTACCGCATACGATGTTTGCGCATCGCGGGCATGCAAACCGTTGACACATTGCTTCTTACGGTCATTCGGATTTCGTCCGATGGGAAAATCCACAGCGCCGATATCTTCTTTCAAATTCCCGAGCAAAACCGCTTGGTATTCTCGGTGAAATGAATGCTCTTTGATTTGCTGCGCCAGGTGAATATGGCTCGCATCATTTTTAGCTACCATCAAAAGCCCGCTGGTATCCTTGTCGATACGATGAACAATTCCCGGGCGGATTTCACCATTGATACCGGACAGCGATTCGCCACAATGGTACATCAGCGCATTGACAAGCGTATCGTCATAATGCCCCGGCGCCGGATGCACTACAAGTCCTTTCGGTTTATTAACCACAAGCAAATCATCGTCTTCATAAACAATATCAATAGGTATATTTTTCGGTGCAATCTCTGCGGAAACCGGGTCGGGCAGCGTAAGATGAATCTTATCGGAAAATTTGGTTTTGTAGTTTTTAGAAACCTGCCTACCGTTGATTTGAATATATCCTTCGTCCAAAAGCCGCTGTACCGAACTGCGGGATAGCGACGGTTCCAAAAGCACCACGACACGGTCTATTCGCAGTCCCTGAAGTTCGTCATCAACAATATAATCAAATTCATTCATCGCTTTTCTCCGAACAGCGCTTGCTCTGCCACTCACGAATGACATCGGCAAGCAAATAGCCGATAAGCGAAAAGCAGCCGGCAACGATCAGGCAATCCGCTAAATTAAAGACAGGAAAATCAATAAAAACAAAACGCAAATAGTCCGTCACAAAACCGTGCAGCAGACGATCGATTAAATTACCGGCTCCGCCGCCGATGATGCATGCAAAACATATATGCCAAAATATATTACTCTCTTTTGTAAAAAACAGATACAAAATCATAACAAGCAAAATACATCCGACAATAATGGAAAGCAGCATGGAGCGCTCCCCCAACAGCCCCCATGCCATACCGGTATTTTGCACATAGGTAAGGTCAAATACGCCATCAAGTACCGTAAGCGTACCGATAGGCGCGAGCTTCTCCTGAACAACCCGCTTGATAACCAAATCGAGCACAATGAAAAACAGCAACAAGGGAATTTGGACGGCAAGACGCTTACCTTTAGAAGAAAATTTTCGCGCCATACAGCAAACGACCCACCCTTATTTCTTTTTTCTGTGCCTGCGTGATTTCTTTTTGTTACCGAATTCAACGGGAGCTTCCTCCTCAATCGGCTCCTCGGAAACCGGCGTATGACGCGGCTCGCTGTCATCCTCAAACAAGCTGAAGTCAATTGTAAAGCCATCATCGGAATCGGCTGGCTGCTCCGAAAGAACATCCGAAAAAGTATCGGGAAATGCATCCGGATGCGAAACATCCTCATTCTCATTTTTCTCGGATATCGGGGGGAAAGCATCCTGCTCCTCTTCCGGATAAACCGAATCACCGAAATCATCAAAATTATCGTTTTCGTCATATTCGCCGAAATCATCGGTATTCACATGAACAACGAAATCGGATACCGATGCGTCCAAATCGTCAGAATCATCAACAGGCGCCGCATCCATCGGTTCTGATTCAGGCTCAACCAGCTCAGGAGGTTGCTCCGCTGCCTCATCGTCTGTATCTGATACTACGGCAAAATCATCAAAAGAGTCAAAATCTTCCTCATCCACCAGAGCGGCGGCGGAATCCACATCAGAAGCGGCATCAGGAACCGGCGGAATAACCGCATCATCCGTCCTGACAGATTCTATCGTCGCAGCTTCTTCGTCACTGAAATTTTCAGGTACTTCTGTCGATTCCGCCGACAGGTCTTCTTCATCGGCAGCAGGTATATCCTGTATTGCTTCGTTATCAGCCGGCTCAGTTGTCGGCAGTGCGTCCGCAATCTCCTGCTGTATATCCGTCTTGACGGCTGCCGCCTGTTCCGCTGCGGCTTTATGCATCTCAACAAGCTTAGCAGCTTCCTTTTTAGCAGCGTCCAATTCCATTTGCGCGTTTTTACGCGCTTCGTCTATGATTTGCTGCGCCTGTTGCTGCGCCTGTGTAAGAATCGACTGAGCATCCTGCTTTGTATAAGTCAGAATTTCCATTGCCTCTTGGTTGGCATCGGCAAGAATTTTTTCTGCGGCGTTTTGAGCATTGGTCTGTGATTCCCCGGCGGCAGCTTTCGCAGTAAATTGAATTTCCTCTGACTGCTGCATCGCCTCGGACACAATATTCTCAGCACTCACGCGCGCTTCACTGAGCAAACGTTCCGCTTCCTCCTTTGCATGGGTTACAATTCCCTCGCGACCGTCCACAATATCACGCATCTGCCGATTGGCTCCGGCAATGATTTCGTCTGCCTGTTTTTTGGCATCGGCAAGGATACGCTCAGAAGAACGCTGCGCGTTCAGAAGCGCATTGCGGATATTATCTTCATCACGGCGATAATCCTGCACCTTGTTGGCAAGAATGGAAATCTTTCTGATCAGTTCACCGTTTTCCCGATACATCTGGTTATAGGAAGCGATTACCTCACCAAAATAGCGATTCACCTCTTCCGCGCTGTAACAGCCGTTTTCCATCAGGGTAAAACTATGCTCTTTCAGTTGATCCGGAGTCAGCATCCATAAAACCTCGTTCCTATAAAATATACTTTTTTTCAATAGCAACGCTGGCAGTTCGGCACAAATAGAGCCGCACTGCCGCATTCACCATGGTTTATCCGTTTTTATCCGAAAAAGTAACCGTTGTTCTCAATCTCATCCAGAAGATCGCCCATAACGTCTACATTATAAGGCGTAATGATAAATGTATTCTGCGCAATTCTCTTCGGCTGACCGCCGTTAGCATAAGCAACGCCGCCCAGGAAATCGATCAGCCTTCTGGCTGCTTCCCGGTTGCATTTTTCAAGATTTAATACAACCGTTCTTTTTTCATTCAAGTCATCGGCAATCTCTTTCGCGTCCTCGTATTTATCCGGTGTACGAAGCACAACCTGAAGTTTCGCCGTAGTGTGAATATCTACCACTTTGCTGCCGCCGCCGTAGCTAACACGGTCGGAAACAGACGGACGGGAATACGCCGAGCGGACCGGCGGCTCCTCTTCCGTGGTGCGTCTCGTGCTCGTTCTTGCAGGTCTGGCAGGTCTTCTTTCCGGTTTTTCTTCGGTATTATATACGGGGAGACTGTCGTCCTGGTTTTCCTCTTCAAAATACCCTTCGTCGGGCACGGTAACCAACGATTTAATCTTATCCAAAAAGCTCATATTCATATCCTCCAACAAAAAATATTACAACTCAATAGCGTCTGCTTCCAAAAAGGGAAGACCCGACACGAACCATCGTTGCACCCTCAAGGATGGCTTCATAATAATCATGGGACATTCCCATGGACAAGACGCTCATATCTATATTATCTATGTTTTTGCTGCCAATGTCAACAAATAATTGATGTGCGGACGAAAAAAATCTTCTTGCCATGTCCGAATTGTCGCAAATAGGGGGAATTGCCATTAATCCGCGAATATGCACAAAGGGGAACGAAGCGATTTCCGCCGCGCTGTCCACAAGCTCATCGGCTGAAAAACCGGTTTTGGAATCCTCGTCGCCGATATTGACCTCTAAAAGAATATCCATATCCTTTCCGAGTTTTTCCGCTGTTTTGCTGATTTGCTGTGCCAATTTCACGGAATCCACAGATTGTATCATAGTCACCAAGGGCAGCACTTTTGCCACTTTATTTGTCTGCAAATGACCAATCAAATGCTTTTCCACATCAGCGGGCTTAAAAAATTCCATTTTTGATTGCAGTTCCTGAACCTTATTTTCGCCAATTAAATCGATCCCCAGAGAGAGCGCATGATTGATGAAAATCGGCTGCACCGTCTTTGTCACCGCCATAAACCGAATATCTCCGGCGCCACGCCCGCTCTTTGCGGCTGCCTCGGCAATGCGTGCAGTGATCCGCTTATAGTTTTCTTCAATATTGTAAAAACATTGCTCAACGGATAAGTTTTCCGTCATATAAATCAGTCCCTTCTGTAATGACCTCATCATAAAGTCTGATATAACCGGAGCCCCCTTCCAGATTACCGACAAGGGTATACTCACCAGATGTATAAATAATATCGATTTTCTTGAAGCTGACCAGATTGTTGCGCAGAATATATACACCCTTCTGACCGTCCACGGTGCGTATGGCGGTGTTCGGGATGCGGTAACCGCTGTAGGACTCCAGCTGTATGCTGGCATACTCCTGACGCAGGGACGCCAAATCAGCATTCATGGCGTTGACCTTGAATACGACGGCGGTTTTGCCATCCACGGTATCGTTAATCCTGTAAACTTCTGCCTCAAAATCATCTGCCGTGCTGTATGGCAGGGATACCAGTTTCTTATCGCCGACCTGAATTTCGCTCATGAAGCTAACATCGATATTACAAACAAAATACCAGTCGAAATAGCGCACCAATTTACCGACAGAATCCACCGAAACCTCACGCGGCTGCAAAGAAAGAGCCTTTTCGATTTCCGCGACACCCATACTTGCCACATCCTGATAGGACACCATGTTCTCGTACCCGTCGCAAGTGGAAATATAATAGCCGGACTGCTCCGATATGACCGATGTATATTGTCCTGCCGATGCCACCAGGGATTGGGACTGTGCAGTCAGTGTAGAAATAATCTGTGAATAATCCACCGTTTCGCCGGAAGCGTTTCTGCGCGCCGTAATCGAAGACCGCACATCCAAAGCAGTCTCGCCGGCGGACTGCAAATCACCGCCGTAAACCGCTGCAACATAGCGATAAATGGATTGATCGGCATCGGCAGTCAATTTATCGAAATCAGAATATTGAGAAACCGTCGAGGCGGAAAGACGGTTGTAATAATCGATTTCATCCAATAGCTGCGTATAAGACGTATAGGCCTGCGCAGCTTCTTCACCAGAAAAAACGGCAATCACGGCATCGCCGCTGGCAACACGCTCACCATTTTCCACAAGCGGAACGACATAGCCGCTGTAAGAACCGTTCAGCTCCGTTTCCTCACGCACGGCATAAATCATAGTGTCTACCGTTTTGCTGATTTTTGACGCCAGAGCGATTTCTGTTTTTACAGGTGAATAGGCAATCATAAAAACCTGATAGCAAAAGAACACGCATAATAAAACAACACAGAGTATAATGCCTGCTACTTTCAGAACACGTCGATTTTTATTCGTCAATAGCCGGTCTCTCCTTTCTGAAATTTCTCGCAGACAGCCACAGCCTTTTCCAGAATATCTTCCCCATCTACATACAGGCGACAGACATTCTGCTCCCTGCGCAGCCAGGTCAGCTGGCGCTTTGCGTAATGGCGGGTAGCCTGCTTGAGATGGGCAATGGCTTCGTCTTTGGAAATTTCACCGTCAAAATAAGGTTTCAGCTCTTTATAACCAATGGCCTGCGCTGCGGTTTTGGAATTTGCTGCAGAAAAATATATTTCTGCTTCCGCAAAAAGCCCTGCCTGTACCATTTGGTCAACCCGAGCATTGATACGCGCATACAAGTTTTCCCGATTCTGAAAATCGAGCACCAGCCGCAGCGTTCGATAGGGTGAATCCGGGGGGATATTTTGCGCCTGATAGATCGACAGCGGCAAGCCGCTTGACTCACAGATTTCAACAGCGCGCAGAACGCGTTTGATATTATTGCAATCAATCTGCGCTGCGGCGGCAGGGTCCGCTTTTTCGAGCCTTTTCAGCAGCGCCTCTGCCCCGTTTTCCTGATAAAAAGTCAAAATCTCCGCGCGGCGTCGGTCAGTATCCGGCGCATCGGGGAACTGCATACCGGAAAGCAGCGCATCGGCATAAAGACCGGTGCCGCCGCAAAGAAAAACCGTTTTGCCCCGCTTATAAATGTCAGCTACACATTCGGAAGCCATACGCACATATTCTGCGGCGCTGAAGGATTGCTCCGGCGAAAGAAAGCCGATGAGATGATGTTTCGCCTCCGCCAGTTCCTTTGCCGAAGGTTTCGCGGTGGCGATATCCATGCCCTGATATATCTGCATGGAATCGCAGGAAATAATTTCTCCGTCAAAACGCTTCGCCAAAGCAATCGCCAAGGCGGTTTTTCCGCTGGCCGTAGGACCAAGCACCGCGATAACGGGAATTTTTATCGAATCATGCAAGGGGCTCATTGGATCCTCCCGAATTGCTTTTCCAGTTCTTTGCGGGTTAATTCAATCAAAACCGGGCGACCATGAGGGCAGTAACGCAGCGAATCATCGGAAAGCACCCGGCGAATCAGCAACTGCGCGTCATCATCGCTTAACGCTTTTCCGGCTTTGACCGCCGCTCGGCAGGAGGCGGAATGATGCAGCCAATCCAGCTTGTTGGTTATCAGCTCACGCTTATGGGATAAAAAAGCCTCCGCCAATTCCGAAATCACTTCGGGCAGCGAATCCTCAGCAAACATCATGGGACAGGCACGAATCATCACACAGCCGTCCCCGAAATCCTCAATGGAAAAACCAATTTGCGCAAGGGCATCAATATTTTCAGTAATGGCGGCGTATTCGCGCCTATCCAGATGTACAGTTTCCGGAAGCATTAGCGTTTGCGGCGCGGTACAGGCACCGCGGGCTTTGATTTCGTTGAATAAAATCCGCTCATGAAGCGCGTGCTTGTCAATCAGCAGCAGCTTGTTACCCGATTCAGCAATCAGATAGGTTTTGAACGCTTCGCCGAGATAGGTAAAATACGGAAGTTCTGCCAGCGGAGAATTAGTATTTATGTTTTCAGAAATATTGGTTTTATCCTGGGATACAGCAGATGCTTTTGCAAAACCTTCGGCGGTTTTTTCCTGCGCCTGCGCTGCAATCGCCTCTTTATCTGACGCAGCCGGTTCTTCCGGGGATACTGTTTCCTGCACTGACGGGCTGCAGGCGGTTACAAAAACCTCTTCCTCGGGGGAATAGACGGTAACCTTCGGCGAGTCAGCACGGGTGACCGGCGGCGAAAGGCGCGAAACGGGCGGATTGCCCCCCTGCTCCCCAGGTTCGCTCACACGATTCGGTTCGGCGGCATCCGCATTCTTTGCAGCAGGTATTTTTTCAGCAAAAGTCAGGGAAACCTGCTCACCGGTATCCGGCTTCGGCGCTAAAGCGGTATCCAAATGCAGCTGCGGACGCACATCGTTTTGGGTAATGGCGCTTTTGACCGCATAATATATCGCTTCAAAAATCCGTTTTTCATCCGCAAAACGCACCTCTGTTTTGGCCGGATGTACATTCACATCCACCGCAGCGGGCGGAATTTTAATATTGATAACACAGGAGGGGAACTTCCCTACCATAATCGCATTTTTATACGCCTGATCCAGCGCGGAAGCAGCCATCGGAATGCGCACATAACGGGAATTGACAAAGAAATATTGCGAAGCGCGTGTCGCCCGTCCGGCGCGGGGCAAAGACACAAACCCTTCGATGGTAACGCCGTTCAACGTATAATCACAGGCAATCAAATTGTCGGCAAATTCCCTGCCCTGAACGGCGGTAATAACCGAAAGCAGCTTGCCGTCCCCGGGGGTAAACAGCGTTTGCTTGCCGTCACGAATCAGGCGAATGCTGACCGCAGGGTTTGCCATTGCCGTTTTGGTAACCATATCGGAGACATAGTTGCCCTCAGTAGCGTCTTTTTTCAAAAATTTCATCCGCGCAGGCGTATTATAAAACAAATCCCGCACCGCAATGGTGGTACCGTCCGGGCAGCCGGCGTCATCCAGCAGTTTCTCTTCGCCGCCTTCTATTACATAGCGCGTCCCGAAGTCCTCCTCTGCGGTTTTGGTCAGCATCTCCACTTTGGCCACGGCGGCAATGGATGCCAGCGCTTCGCCGCGAAAGCCCAGGGTATGGATTTCGTGCAAATCCTCCGCCCGTGCGAGCTTACTGGTGGCATGGCTGATAAAGGCGGCTCGCACATCCTCGCGGGCAATGCCGCTGCCGTCATCGGTGATACGGATATAGCGAATACCGCCGTTTTGGATTTCGACGGTCAGTTTTTTGCAGCCGGCATCAATGGCATTCTCCATCATCTCTTTGATGGCAGAAGCAGGGCGCTCAACAACCTCTCCCGCGGCAATCAAATCGGCAACGCTTTTCGGCAGTATATTGATTTTGGACACAAAAAACACCGTCCTTTCCTTTTAACTTGGTTACTGATCCGCCATTTTTTTCAGGTCGTATAAAATCGTCAACGCTTCAATGGGGGTTAAGGTATTACAGTCAAGCTGGCGAAGTTTCTCGAGAACGACCTCCTGCAAGCCGGAGGTCATGGAAAACTGGGGTTCCGCCCTGCTTTCGTTTGTCACAGGCGCTATTGTTCGCGGCGCGGGATTTTCCTCTTCCAGCCGGGCTAAGATTTCTTTTGCCCGATTCACGACTTTTTGCGGAATGCCCGCCAGCTTCGCCACTTCAATGCCGTAGCTGCCGTCTGCGCCGCCCTTGACGATTTTCCGCAGAAAAGTAATATCGTCGCCCCGTTTTTTTACAGCGATATTATAATTTTTCACACCGTCTATTGTGTTTTCCAGCTCCGTCAGTTCGTGGTAATGGGTTGCAAACAGCGTCTTGGCACCAATTTTCTTTTTATCGGTCACATATTCCAAAACGGCGCGGGCGATGCTCATACCGTCGTATGTAGAGGTGCCGCGCCCGATTTCGTCTAAAATAATCAGGCTGCGTTTGGAGGCGTTTTTTAAGATGGTTGCGACCTCCGTCATCTCCATCATAAAGGTAGACTGCCCCATGGAAAGGTCATCCGCCGCACCGATTCTGGTAAAAATACGGTCCACAATCCCCACTTCGGCGGTTTTCGCAGGTACAAAACAGCCCATCTGCGCCATAATTACAATAAGCGCAATTTGACGCATATAGGTGGACTTACCGGCCATATTCGGGCCGGTGATAATGGCGGTTCGGTTCTCGCCGCAGTCCATACGGGCATCGTTGGGAACAAACGGCGCGCCTTTGAGGAACTTTTCCACCACCGGATGCCTGCCATCCTTGATAAACAAACGGTCGTCATTGGATACAATGGGCATCTCATAGCCGTTTTCCATGGAAACATAGGCAAAGGAGGCGAATACATCCAGCTTGGCAATTGCGGCGGCTGTACGCTGAATGCGCAGCTGCTGCGCGGCGACAGAATCACGAATTTGCACAAATAGCTCATGCTCCAAGCGGGTAATCCGCTCCTGGGCGCCGAGCACCTTCGATTCCAGCTCTTTCAGCTCGCTGGTAATATAACGCTCGCAATTGGCCAATGTTTGCTTTCTGATATAGGTATCCGGCACCAGATCCTTAAAAGAATTGGTTACCTCAATATAATAGCCGAAAACCCGGTTATAACCGACCTTGAGTTTTTTGATGCCGGTTTTTTCCTTCTCCAGCTCTTCAATCTTGGTTAAAAAGGCTTTGCCGCCGTTGACAATCTCAAACAGCGAATCCAGTTCCTCGTTATACCCCTTGCGAATCATGCCGCCCTCGCGCACGGTAAACGCCGGGTCATCCACAATGCCGGTATTGATCTTCTCGCGAACATCCGTAAGCTCGTCCAGCTCGGAAGCAATGCTTTGCAGCAGCTTGGTTCTTGCGCCGGAGAGCAGGGCTTTGATTTGCGGCACGACCTCCACCGCATTGGACAGCGCGCGCAGCTCCCGCGCATTCGCCGTGCCGTATACAATGCGGGTCAGCACCCGCTCAAAATCCGTAACCGACGAAAGCGCTTCGCGAATCTGATTCAGAAGCGCGGCATCGGAATACAGCTCGCTGACACAGTTCAAACGCATATTGATGGCGCCCACATCCACCAGCGGATTCTCCACAAAAGAGCGCATCAGCCGCTTGCCCATAGCGGTTTTGGTTTTATCAACCACCCACAAAAGCGAACCGCGCACTTCCCGGCGCTGAATCGATTCCGTCAGTTCCAGGTTGCGGCGGGCAACCGCGTCCAGCCCCATATATTTTTGCTCATCGTATACATCAACTTCGCGAATATTGACCAAATCCGCCTTTTGACCGGTTTTCAGATAAGAAAGCGCGGCACCGAGCGCCATCACCGTTTCCGGCTTATTCGCAAGCTGCAACTCTTCGGGGGTTTTATGAAACTGGCGCGTCAGCAGAGAAACGGCGGCTTCGTAATCAAACAGGCTTTCATCGGTTTTATCCGGAATATGCAGCTCCTGCGAGAGCAAATATTCCCGCAGTGCACCGCTCGCAAGCGCCTGAGAGTTAAGAAGAATTTCGGCAGGCGCAAAGCGTGCCAGTTCATTTTTGACACGCTCGACACTGTTTTTCCCGTGCTCATAAGTCGCATGGGTTTCGCCGGTGGAAATATCAATAAAAACCATCCCCGCGCCGGAATCGGTCAGCACCACGCAGGATAAATAATTGTTTTTTGTTTCATCCAACATGCTGCTTTCTATCACCGTACCGGGCGTCATAACGCGAATGACATCCCGTTTTACAATGCCTTTCGCGGTTGCGGGGTCTTCCATCTGTTCGCAGACGGCAACCTTATACCCCTTTGACACCAGCTTCGCGATATAGGAATCGGCAGCATGAAAAGGCACGCCGCACATCGGCGCCCGTTCCTCCTCGCCGCAATCGCGCCCGGTTAAGGTCAGCTCCAGTTCCTTAGAGGCGATTTTTGCGTCGTCAAAAAACATCTCGTAAAAGTCGCCGAGGCGGTAAAACAGAAGCGTGCCGGGATATTGCTCTTTTACGGCAAGATACTGCTGCATCATTGGGGTCATAAAGGTTTCACCTCACAAAATTGTTTTCGGCTTTACTCAGTGGCACCCGCCGCAGGTCGAACAGCTGCCGCCGCAGGAATGCTCTTCGGGAATTTCGCAGGTCGCCGGATCCTCACCGTTGACGCAAAGGGTCAAAAGCTGCATCACTTCGTTCATCATCGCGTCCACTTCCGCTTTGGCGGCTTCATAGGCAATCATATTCGGGTTCTGCATGACCTGGGCGTAGACTTCTCGAAATTCCTTGTCATAGCCCTCCATTTTTGCCTGGTCGGGCTCGTCCTTGGCGGCCTCGTTCTGATAAGACATTTGGATAAGATTCAATTTGCCGATAAGACCGTTCAGGTCATCGTCTTTTTCGTTGTTCTGCCGTGCCTGTAAAAAACGGGCATATCTCTCGTCCTGCTGAATGACAGCGCCGAGTTCTCTGGTTTTAGCAATTACACTCATTGAAAATACTCCATTCTTTTAACTTTTGAAATATATTGATAGACCAAAGTCTAACAGGTAATAGAATTACACAAGCTCGCCGGATAATACCCAATTGCCGGCGCTTGTTACTTTTACATTGGCAAACCGCCCCACCAGCTCTTCCCCACCAGGAAAGGTAATATTGCTGTTGCCGGAGGTTCTGCCGGTCAGCACGCCGTCATTATACTCCTCCACCAGTACACGGAAAATTTGCCCGACAAAAGAAGCAGAGCGAACAGAAGCCATAGCTTCCTGCTTTTCGCAAAGCTCACGGAACCAGGCGCTTTTTTCAGCGGCAGGAATCGGGTCGGGCATCGCGGCAGCCTTTGTACCGTTGCGGGGCGAATAGATAAAGGTGAACAGCGAAGAAAAGCCTACCTGTTCCACAAGCTCTACCGTCTTTAGAAAATCCTCTCTTGTTTCGCCCGGGAAACCGACAATCACATCGCTGGTAATCGCCAAATCCGGCATCAGCGCGTACGCTTTTTGACAAAGACCGAGGTATTGCGCCGAGGTATACCCCCGGTTCATCTCGCGTAAGACACGGTCGCTGCCGCTTTGAAACGGCAGGTGCAGATGCCGCTCCACTTTTTCACAGGACGCCATGGTTTCAAGCAGCTCATCGGAACAATCTTTTGGATGGGATGTCATAAAGCGGATGATAAAATCACCGGGTATGGCGTTGATGCGGCGCAGCAGCTCGGAAAAGTTTACACCGAAATCGGGCTTTTTGCCATAGGAATTGACATTCTGCCCCAAAAGCGTAATTTCCTTTGCGCCGTTTTTTACCAGCTCTTCCGCTTCCGCTATAATCTGCTCGGGATCGCGGCTGCGCTCCCGCCCGCGGACATAGGGCACAATACAGTAGGTGCAGAAATTATTGCAGCCGTACATGATGGGCAGCCAGGCCTTAAAGAATCGGTCACGTACCACCGAGCCGCCCTCGGCAATCCGGCCTTCCTCTTGCCCTACATCAAAAACACGTTTACCCTCGCGCAAATGGCGGTACAGCAGCTCCGGCAGACGCCAAACAGCAAATGTACCGAAAACCAGATTGACATAAGGGTAGCTTTTTTTGATTTTCTCGGCGATATGCGTCTGCTGCATCATACAGCCGCAAAGAGCGATAATCATATTGTTATTTTTGGATTCTTTAATGGGCTTCAGCGCGCCCACATTGCCGAAAACCCGGTCTTCCGCGTGCTCACGCACAGCGCAGGTATTAAACAACACCAAGTCGGCCTCTTCGGGTCGGTCACAAAAAGTAAACCCCATATCCGAAAGCGCACCCTTAATGCGTTCGGAATCGGCAACATTCCCCTGACAGCCGTAGGTATGCACAAACGCCTTTGGCGTTTCGCCAAACCGCTGGGAAAGCAGTTCCGCGCAAAGACGGCTGAAGTCCCGCTGCCGCTGCATTTCAGCAGGGGAAACAAAAAGTTCTTTCCCGTTCAATTCGCACTCTCTCCGATAAGATCTTTGATTTTATGTAATATTTCAGGAATTTTAATTTCCTGCGGACAAAACTGCATACATTTTTTACAATCAATACAGTCCGCTGCCCCGGCGGTGAAGCGGGCGCTTTCATAGTCCAAGCAGAGCTGCTTTGCATCCCGCGATAAATTATAAGCGTTATACAAAGACAGAAGCTGCGGAATTTCAATGGATTCGGGACAAACAGAACAATAGCCGCAGCCGGTGCAGGGCACGGAAAAATACTCGCGGAACTGCTCCGAAGCGCACTGTATGGCTTCCCTTTCCGCTTCTGTAAGCGCTGATAGGGGCGAAAAGGTTTGGATATTTTCCATAAGCTGCGTCATATCGGACATACCGCTCAGAACGGTCATGACCCCGGGCAGCGATGCGGCAAACCGCAGCGCCATGGAAGCATAACTGGCGCCGGCGCGTACTTTATCCAGCGTTTCGCGCGAACGCGCAGTCAGCGCAGCCAGCTTTCCGCCGCGCACCGGTTCCATGATAACCACCGGCAGCCCTGCCTTGCGAACCAGTTCGTATTCCGCCTTTGCCGTGCCGTTATACCAATCGTAATAGTTGATTTGCAGCTGTACAAATTCCCACTCATACTCGCAGAGAAGTTTCTGCAAAAGCGGCAAATCACCATGAAAAGAGAAGCCAATATGACGAACAGCGCCCATATCGCGCAGTTTTCGGATAAATTCGTACGAATGATTTTTGGAAAAAACATCCCAGGTGGAATCCTGTATGCTGTGCAGCAAATAGAAGTCGAGATAATCCGTCTTGAGCTTTTGCAGCTGCTCTTCAAACAGGCGCTTGTTGTCGTCCTCCGTCTTGATGTACCAGGACGGCAGCTTACTCGCCAAATGATAAGACGAACGGCCATAAGCGGGCAGCACCGTACCAAGGAAGGTCTCCGACCCCCTGTCATGGTAGCCGTAAGCCGTGTCGAAATAATTGACGCCGTTTTTGATGGCAAAATCCACCATTTCGGCGGCACGGTCGTAGTCGATGGCTTCTTTGCCCGCCTCTTTGGTCGGCAGGCGCATACAGCCAAGCCCCAAAAGCGAAATATCGCGTCCGAATATGTTGTTTGTCTGCAATCGTACCACTTCCCCTCGTTCGATAAACAACGGCAAAAACCGCAGCTAATAAAGTATTATAACATAGAAAACAGATTTTTGGAATAGGATTCACAAAATTTTTCCATACCATTCAAAGTGAGGCGCGCAGACGAGCGATTTCTGCGCCGTGCCCCGCATCATCGGTCGGCGTTTCCAGAAAGAACGGCAGTTCACATAAAAGCGGATGACGCAGCACACGCAAAAGCGCCTGTTCGCCAATCGCTCCCTCGCCGATGCAGGCATGGCGGTCTTTGCGGCTGCCCAAGGGGTTTTTGCTGTCATTCAGGTGAATGGCTTTCAGTCTGCCGAGGCCGATTTCGCGGTCAAAAGCGGAAAGGACGCCGTCCAAATCCCCGACAATATCATACCCCGCGTCCCATGCATGACAGGTATCCAAACAGACACCGAGTTTATCGGAGAGCGCGGTACGGTCAATGATTTGCCGCAGCTGACCAAAGGTCTTGCCGATTTCGCTGCCCTTGCCCGCCATGGTTTCCAAAAGCACGGTTGTCTGCATCTCCTGCCACAGCACTTCATTCAGACCGTCGGCAATCAGCGAGATGGCAACATCGTCCGCCTGCCCGACCGCGCAGCCCGGATGAAAATTATAGTAATTGCCGGGGATATACTCCATCCGAAGCAGGTCTTCGCGGAACATTTGCAAACCAAAACTACGGGTCTGTATGTTGGGCGAGCAGATGTTCATCGTATACGGCGCATGTGCAAGGACCGGCATAAAATCGTTTTCGGCAAGCAAAAGCCGGAAAGATTCCATATCCGCTTCGTTCAAATCTTTTGCTTTGCCGCCCCGGGGATTGCGGACAAAAAACTGCATGGTATTGCCGCCGATGACCTGGGTATCGCGGAACATCCGCACAAACCCTTTCGACGAGGACATATGTGCGCCGAAATGTAGCCCCATGCTGCTTTCCTCCTTAAAACATCTTCTTTTTCTTAAAATAAATGATTTCGCCGACAACCAGCAGTACCACCAGCAGCAGCACCACCGGGTACCCCCAGCGGGAATTGATGGCCAGCATATTGGAAAAATTCATACCGTACCAGGCGGCAACCAGCGAAAGCGGCAGAAACAGCGTGGTAACCACCGTCAATAAAGACATGGTTCGGCTTTGCCGCAAATCGATTTGCGAGCGGTACAGCTCTCTAAGCTGCTGCAAATATTCGCTGAGCGCCTCGGTGTTATTATGAAGCCGTCCGCAGCGCTCCCCCAAAAGGCGCCAGGCGTTGCTTTGATTTTCATTCACCATGGCAAGACTGCCCTCCAGCACATCCGCAACATCCGCCAGCTGTTCATAATAGGCGTGCAGGCGCGACAGCTTCCGGCGCGAGGTCATCAGGTACCCGTTAAAATCGGTCGGAATGGTATGCAGCAGCGCTTCTTCCTTATGGGTAAATTCTTCGTCAATGGACTGTAGATATAATACATCATCCGACAAAAACGACTCTATCATATGCAGCAGCAAAATGGCAGCGCACAGCCCATCGGACGGGGTTTCCGTTACATCTGCCACATTGGTGCGCAGCGTTTGGATGTTTCCGACAAGAATGAGCGTATTATTCTCCAAATGAAAGGCAATTTTGACAGGCTCCGTCTCCTCGGTCAATTCCGACGGGATATACAGCGTGCCGATCACACAGCCGCCGAAAGACTCCGCTTTGCAATAGCGAATATGCTGTAACGAGAACAAAAAGGCAGCCCGGCGCGAGAGCGATGCCGGAAGATTCTGCGCTTCCCCGGTTTCATATAAAAAAACGCCGCCTGCTGAAAAATCAGCATTCCGGCTCTCGCAGCGCGCAATGCTTCCCGTCTGCGGTGAAAATAAATATTGCTCCATTGCTTGTCCTCCTCTTTCTTGGCACATCGTTACGACAAAATCAAGGCATTCAAATACGCGGCAAATGTTTTCTCGTTCATCCGGCGCCAATCCCTTTTCTTTTACAAAAATTTTGCCAAACAGGATACACTGCATATAAAAAAGCACAGCCACCGCGAGAGGTATGGACTTTCCCTTGACAGATTGCGGCGGGATTGCTACACTATCAGCGGCAGCGAATCGTTTTGCCAAAAACAGTATACCTGATTTCGCGCCAAAAAACAAGGCATCGGAGGGTAAGACATGAGACAACTTTTCAAAAAATACAGGCAGCAGCAAATGTCTGACTCCTTTTTGACGGCTGCTTTTTTGTCGCTTTCCGGCGGCTTGCAGGACGCTTACACCTATCTTTCCCGGGGCGGTGTATTCGCAAACGCGCAAACCGGCAATATCGTTCTGTTCAGCCACAGCGTGTTTGAAGGCAACCGCCAGGACGCCATCCACTATCTGATTCCGCTGCTCTCTTTTGCGCTGGGCGTAGCGGCGGCGGAGGGTATGCGGTATCTTTTTCAAAAAAACCGGGGCATCCATTGGCGGCAGGGGGTGCTGCTGTGCGAAATCGGGCTGTTGTTTTTTGTCGGTTTCATGCCCGAATCTTACAATCTTGCGGCGAACGCGCTGGTTTCCTTTTCCTGCGCCATGCAGGTGCAGGCTTTCCGCAAGGTGAACGGATACAGCTTTGCCAGCACCATGTGCATCGGCAATATTCGCAGCGGCATGGACGCGCTTTGCACCTATCTCGGCACAAAAAATACGGAATATCTGCGCAAAGCGCTGGCTTACTTTGGTATTATTCTGCTGTTTGCCCTCGGCGCCGGGCTTGGGGGCGTTTTTCTGAAGCGCTTCGGGCTGTATACCATCTGGTTTTCCTGCGCACTGCTGCTCATCGGTTTTCTACTCATGTTCATTCAGCAAGAAACTGACTGACAATAAAAAGGATGTCATCAAAAAAACCGCCGGATCGAACCGACGGTTTTTTGCGCATTTAATCAGGCAAATTTTTCCCGGATAACTTTTATCAATTCGGAAAGCATGGTATAAATTTTTGTGCCTTTGAATTGCAGCCAAATCTGCTGCAAGGGCTCCGGCTCCTCTTCAGTGAAAGTCAGTTTTTCACTGCCGTCATCGATTACCAGCGCCTGGCTCAGGCAAAGTCCGCCCTCGCCGAACAGCTCCACACGTACATATTGAAAATCCTCGGCACCCTCAATGGTATCCAGATTCAGCGTCACCGGAGAAGAATCAATATCCGCCTTGTAAATCACTTTTCCATCGGCGATAAACTGCACCGTCTGGCTGTCACGGGCGGAAACGGTAATGCTGTGTCCCTCGGTGGTAAGGGAGGTGAACATCGGATACGGCAGGTCAGTATTCATCACATTCAAATCTTCATCGGGTCCGATGGTATCATTGGCCCGCAAACACCTTGTTACGCCGAAAAACGCGCCGCTTTGCATGGTCTTTTTGATATTTTCAGGCGTATTCTCTTCCATCATAAAAATACTGTAGGAGGAATCCACCGTTCCGACACGGTGTGCATCGGTGTTACTGAAGCCGATCACCGTTTTGCCGTAGGGCAAGGTGTACATCAAAAGGTTATCCCAAAGGATACGGTCATAGCCGGTGGTGCCGTTGCGTTCGTTAAACACTTCAATTCCCAGACAGGAATCGTACTTCAAAATCAAATCGCCGAACAGGGCTATATTGTACGCATCGTTTACCGCATCGGGATTTGCGTTGGAATCAATCCAATCACCCGGATGGTTGATATGGGAAAGACCGCCGTTTTCGTCTATATAGGCGATTGCTTCTTCATAGCCCCATTCGTTTTCCGCGCCGGTAAATCCGTTGCCCTTATCGGAGGCAAGAAAATAGCCGTTCACATGGTTTTTGGATAGGGACAGATTATTAAATTCATTCGCGCCCAAGACCGGCACCATTTTTTTGCCGCGATTGTCATAGGTGCCGTTTTGGATTGCAGCATATTCCTCATCTGTCAAGTGCTCAAACGGATTGTCAATGATTGGCTGATAGAAATACAGCGGGTGCAGCGCCGGCTCCTGGTTCCAATCCACGCCGGTAATACCATGGTCGGATACGGCAAGAAAATCATAATCCTGACGGTACGCCTCTTTTACCATCACCGCAAGTGTATCGTCCGCATCGCTGTATGTCGAATGGGAATGCAGAGAGCCTTTATACGCGCCCCAGGCATTTTCACCCTCCCAAACCACATCGGCATAAGGGGAAAGAATTTCATAGTCCGCCGGCGATGCGGCGGAAGCCACCAGCCCCAAGCTGCTTTGCAGCAGCAAAAACAGGGACAACAGAATACACAGAAGCGCTTTTCTTTTTTTCATGTTAACGCCCTCCTTTGCGTTTGAAAAATGGTAGTAACAATGCAGGAAAGTTGGCAAAATACACAGATGCCAATACCCGCAGTATGGCGGCACAGGTACGCTGCCTTTTTCTATGCATAGGGACATTTTAATAAAATAATCCTATGCTGTCAATGGATTTTGTGAATATTTTCCGTATATTTTGTTTGCATCTGTACAATTCCCGATGAACCATGCGCTGTCTGTCGAGCTA
Organism: uncultured Eubacteriales bacterium; assembly: GCA_949293815.1. Lineage (GTDB taxonomy): Bacteria > Bacillota > Clostridia > Oscillospirales > Acutalibacteraceae > RGIG2774. The sequence goes on from CASFEZ010000009.1 coordinate 20,620, forward strand.
CTTTGAGAGACTGCCTTAACATCATGCCGCCTCCGGACTTTCGACTAACTGCTTTTAAAAAGGAAAACGCCGCAAAACAGTTGCTGCCTGTTTTTGCGGTGTTCTACTTGACCTGCATTCTTTTTACATATTCATCCAATGCCGCCATATCCCGGGCGTGCAAATACTTTTGCTGAACCCGTGCAAAGGTCTGATTCGTAATCAGCCGAACCATTTCATCCAAAGTGTGCCACTGCACCTGCATATGGTTCTGTTTTTCCTCGCCCGTTAAGTGATTATCCTTGTCATTGCTGCTTGTGTCTACAACATAATAGTAATTCAGCTGCGCATAGTCCAGACTGGCGCGATTTTCGGCAACCACGCCCAGTTCGCGCACCTTAGTCTATTCTCCTTTTCTATCGTAGAGAAAGACTACGGCTGCAAGTCCATCGTCTGGCGCTGCATCAGTCGATTGGAGCCTATCTCCGCCGAAAAGAGCTGTACCAATCGAACGGTAAACGAGCTCCTACTGCAGGAGATCACGGTCAAGGCCATCAACCAAATTCTCACCGAGCGAGACTTTTTCCTTAAAACTTTACAGCAGAATATCGTCAAGACCGTAAGGGGTGCTGACACCTTATCTCCAGACGGCATTCAGGCAAGGCTTGAAGAACTGCAAAAAGAGTTCATCAAGAAAGCAAATAACAAACAAGACTACGATGCCATCGCTGACGAAATTTTCCGGCTCCGCGACCAGGAGGAAAAGTCCGAGCTCGACAGCCATCACCGAGAAGAAGCCATGAAACGGATTAAGGAACTGCAGAACTTCATCGCTGGGCAGGAAACCGATATTACAGAGTTTGATGAGACTCTGGTTAAAAAGCTCATTGAGAAGATTACCGTTTTCGCCGACCACTTCACAGTGGAGTTCAAGTCCGGTATCACAATCGACATCAGAGCATAAAAAGAGCAAGTCTCCTTAATGGTAATAAACCAGATAGGCGACTTGCTCTTTCATGTTTAAATCATCGGCGATGGCTTCAGTATATCTTCAAGTGTATCTATCAACTTTCTGATGTATGGAAAGAGCTTATTGTCATCAAAATCCACCAATTGCACAATTGCATCCTCCAGTGAAAAAGAATACCTGACATCACTAATATCTGACGCCATCTGTATCTTCTCTCCCGTGTCTTTATTTTGAACATAAAAGCCCATCACTCGCCCAGAAGATAACTCTTCAATTTCCTGATATGCTGGTCTTCCTTTATGCTTACAAAAATTATAACGCTTCCTTATCTCCGAATCAGAAAAATCATTCCAAAAATCAATAATCTGATCGAAGGCCGGAATAAATTCAGGGCACATCATTTTCAGGTACTCAAAGGGATTATTCTCAGCGGTAGGTGATATCACGTTTCGTTCAGCGCTTCTAAGTAATGCTGCTGCCTCATCAATAGGTCTTATTCCGGATAAATCTACTCTTTTTCCCTGCTGGTTACAGGCAAATTCTGCCGACACATAGCATAGTGTCCAAGACATATCTACTATAGCGTTATAATAAAATAAAGCGGTCTCATAAAAATACGCCCTAAAAATCAACTTAAAGGCTTTATTAGCTACATCATCCTTAACAGGATTAAACCAGTGTTCCCAATCATCGGTTTCAGTCTCTCTCAAAAATATACGAGCTGCTGAATATTGTTCTACAATCTCTTTCTGCTTTGAACGAAAAAACAAATCGTGATTATTTGGCAGCCTTGTTCCAACTAAGTTAAATGTAACCGATGACGGTTTATCTAATGAAAAAATATCTGTAGAAAAATCCATCCAAATCCTCCTTTGACATCTATCTTACAGCCACAACTCCCAAACATCTAATTTGGCAACTCGACATAATGACATCTATCGTGGCAACTCAACTCTCACACTTTTTGATTCGGATCATTCCTTGATAAGTTACCGAGAAGCGTTTTGTCTGCCCGACGGCAAATATATCAAATATGTCCGATTGCCCGAAAGCCGCAGTATTACAGGGCTTTCACGGCTATTTACCTTCCACCCTTGACATTAAACAAACCGTCTCCACATGCACTGTATGGGGGAATAGGTCAAACGGTTGTATTTTTTTAACGCGGTAGCCGTTTTTGATTAAAAAGGTCAGGTCGCGTGCCTGGGTTTCGGGGTTGCAGGAGATATACACCAGACGGTCGGGCGAAAGATGAACGCAGGCGGCGAGAAAATCGCGGCTGCATCCGGCGCGGGGCGGGTCACAGATAACGCAATCGACCCGCTCCCCCGCCGCTGCCAGCTCCTTCATCAATACGCCTGCATCGGCTTGCAGAAAACGGGCGTTTTGTATGCCGTTGATTTTACCATTTACAATCGCGTCCTGCACGGCGTCGCCGTTGTTCTCCACGCCGAGCACCCGGCAGCCGGTCGCTTTGGCGGCGGCGATCCCAATGGTGCCAATGCCGCAATAGGCGTCAAGTAAGGTATCCTGCGGGGACAGAGAGGCAAAATCAAGCGCGGTGCGATAGAGTTTTTCGGTCTGTTCATGGTTGATTTGGTAGAAAGAACGGGCGGATAGTCGAAAGGTGCAGCCGCATAGCTCGTCCTCAATATAGCCCTTTCCATATAATACCTTCTGCTGCTTGCCCAGCACCATGCTGGTAGAAGAAGCATTGATATTTTGCACAATGGTGGTTATCTCGGGATGTTTTTCCAAAAGGGCGGCAATAAATTGATTTTTTGCGGGGAATATGGGCGTGCCTGTGACCAGTGCAACCAGAATTTGGCCGGAAACCGTACCGGTGCGCACCAGCACATGCCGAAGAAATCCCTGATGGGTGTCCTCGTTATAAATCGACAGGCGAAAGCGAATGGCAAGCTGTCGTATGGTTACCAATATGGCATCCGCCTGCGGCGCCTCCAAATAGCACGCATCACAGGGTACAATGGTATGTGTTCCGCTTTTATAAATACCGGAAATCACGCGCCCCCGTCCGGTGCGCCCAAAGGCGGCCTGGGCTTTGTTGCGGTAATGATAGGGCTCGTCCATGCCGATAATCTCCCCCACATGCCCAAAGCGACCCAATAGCTTAATGCACTTGGCCATCTTCCAGCTCAGCTGCTCCGGGTAGCTCATATTCTGAATTTGACATGCGCCGCATTTTTTGGCAAGCGGACAAAATAAATTGCTGTTTTTTCGGTTCGCCAATGCTCTCATCCTGTTCTGCTGACTTTGGTATATGATATCACATCTTTCTTTGAAAAGCAAATATGAATAAGGTGTAAAATAATGCAGATTCATTTGAAAATTTGACCGTATTCGACTATAATAAATAAACGGATATTTTAATTTTTGAATGTTTTTTGGACAGGAGAAAGTAAAGATGGCAGAAAAACGAGCGGAGTACCGCAGTTCCCGGCGGTCTAAAAACCTTATCAAAAAAGCATTTGCAAAGCTTTTACACGATAAAGATATTTCTAAAATTACAGTTACAGACATTATCAAAGAAGCTGAAATCAGCCGGGGTACTTTTTATGCACACTATCCGGATGTTTACGGATTGCTCGAACAGATTGAAAACGAGGAAATGACCAAGCTGATGAATTTTATTCAGGAAGTCGGCTTTGAAAGCATATCAGACAATCCGAAAAAGTTAATCAAAGAAGTGGTGGACTATATCAACAATGATTTGGAATACTACAAGCTGCTGTTTTTATCAAAAAATGCTGATCGGTTCCTGATACGGATTAAAGATTTTATGACCGATCAGATTTTGTCGAATGAAATGATTGCGCTGTATCACGCCAACTCCACGGGTGAAGCATCGATTTATATTTCCTTTTTTACCACTGCCGTGGCCAGTGTCTTTATCGACTGGCTGAAAGGAACAATCGATGTATCCATCGATGAGCTGACCGAAACGCTGTCGCGCATTATAACCAATGCACTGCTCAGCGATGAGCAATTGATGGCAAAAATCACAAAAGCTGCTGCCGGTTCCAAAGGCTGAGGGCGGCATCCCTTAGTCTGTACCACGCCTTTCGGGCGGAATGGTGCTCTACGCATCCGTTGATACATATATGCAATAGAAAAGCGAGTGCCGTTTGACACTCGCTTTTTCTGTTCACTTAATTTTCAATCTTTTGACCGGCAGCGACTTTTCTTTCTTCAATTTCAGCAACCATTTCGCGCTGGCGCTTTTCGGTGATACGATAGAAGAACATGGGTACGCAGGTCAGGAACATGCTCAGCGCGCCGGAGAGCACCAGCATATTCCACAGAAGGTCTTTGCCTTCAGGATTGATATAAATACCATTGGAGGCGGTGGGGTTGATACCAGCAGCATAGTAAGCAACAACGCCGACAAACGCACCGATTGCCATACCGATTTTGTTAATCAGGGTTTGCATGGCAAAGCAGATACCCTCGCCGCGCTCACCGGTCTTCCACTCAAGATAATCGACCGTGTCGCCGATCATCGCATAAGTAATAATGTTATTAACGCCCTGCGGCAAGCCGAGCAGCACAAGACCCACAGCGCTGACAACAAGCTTCCAGGGAGCGTCATAGCCGACAAAGTACATAATGAACATGACGACGGCACCAAACAGATGGATAATGATATAAGACCATTTTTTGGTAAATTTTTTAGACATCCAGGGAACCAGAAGCGAAGCAACCAGACCGCCGGGGACAACCAAAAGCGTAATCAGGCTGTAAATGCTCTCCTCTTCCAGCACATATTTGGCAAAATACAAGCCGCCTGTATATGTATAAACCATTCTTGCGCCGCCCAGAACGCCGGACAGAACGATAAGCAGCAATTCTCTATTTTTGAACAGCAATTTCAGGTTGTGTCCCAGAGAAGGTGCTTCATCTGTACTGGTGAAGCGTTCTTTGGTGTTTTTAAAGCCATACAAAATTGTCGGGATTGCAAGAAGCACCAGAACAAGCGCGCAGATAAAATAAGTCCATTTTAAGGTGCTGGCATTTTCCTGAATATACTGCGGCAGCACCACACCGGCTTCGTCTTTATACTTTGCGGTAACGGCGGAGGTGATAATCGGAACCAAGACCGTTACAATACCGGCACCCAGTGTACAGGCAAGACGAGCGACAGTCAGAATATTGCCGCGCACTTCCGTGTTGTTTGTCAGGCAGGAGGACAGCCCCCAATAGGGCACATCCGCAACCGTATAAACCACAGACCAAACGGTATAGACGGCAGAAATCAGGAAGAAAGAGGTTGCCGACTCCGCCTGATACGCCGGCAGGAAACAAAGCAGCGTAACAATTGCAATGGGAATAACTGTCCATTTCAGGTACGGGCGGCATTTGCCCCACTTGGTACGGGTTTTATCCACAATAGAACCCATAATCGGGTCATTGCAGGCGTCGAACACACGGACAGCCAACATCAAAAAGGCAACGGCCATGGTACCGGAAACGCCATTGATAGTAAAGCTGTCTGAACCGAACAGCAGTGCATCGGTCATGAAAATAGTCAAATAAGAACCGATAATCGTACAGATAAAGTTCTCACCAAAACCGGCAACACTGTAGGCTATGGCTTCCTTCGGCTGCACGCCCTTACCCGGCGTGGTGCCGAATATTTTGTGCAAAATGTTATTCATACAAAACCTCCATCGATTGATAACAGAACTATTATAACGGGTTGACCCAAAATAGTCAAGTCATATGGCTAAAATATATTCATAATTCAGCCATTTTTTTATAGAAATCCAACGAAGAGAATTGCCGCTCTGTTTGAATCAATATATATTTTTCACAAATACTCGCCAGTTCCTGCAAATCTCCCGGCGCAATAGAAAAAGTATAAAGCCTGTCAAAATCAGACAGAATAACATGCAAAAGCGCTGACAGCACGGAGCGGTTTACCGCAACGCCGCTGTACGAATTGCCGCAGCGGCGGCACAGCAGCACCCCCGCAGATAAATTGAAATACATCGGCTCCGGCTGTGCAGGCAACTCACCGCAGACGCTGCACCCCGTTAAGTCCGGTGCATAGCCGCAGTTGGCGCAAAGGCGCATTTCGGTAACGGCTTTTAACCATACGGGATCTTTTTTATTATTACAAAGAAAATATAAACTATTTAAAATCAAGCGCAAATTCTCAGGATTGCGCTCATCGGCGGCAACCAGTTCGCCCGCAAGCTGCCCGAAATACTGCGCAAGCGACAGCTTTGCAATATCATCATGCAGCTGATAAAATAACTCTTTGGGGCTTGCCTCCGCCACGCGATAGGCATCGCCGCTTTTTTGAAATATAAAATCCGAAAAGCAAAACGCCTGCGTAGCAGCGTGCAATTTGCTTTTCGGACGCCTGGCCGCCTTGGCAAAGGCGCGGACAACGCCGTGCTCCCGCGTTAAAACCGTAACAATCCGGTCGCTTTCGCCAGTGTACCGCACCTGAAGCACAATGCCATCGGTAGAAAAAGAATCCATGGAATCAATCCAATCCGAAGTTATGAATCAGCCCTTCCCGGTTGCGCCAATCCTCTTTGACCTTAACCCAGCACTGCAAATTCACGCGGCAGCTGAAAAATCGCTCCATATCCCGGCGCGCCGCAGTCGATACCGCTTTGAGCATGGCGCCGTTTTTACCGATAATAATGCCCTTATGGCTGTTTTTTTCGCAGTAAATGGTGGCTTCAATGTCTAATAAATCGGCGTTTTCGCGCTCTTTGAACGATTCGATAGCAACAGCAATGCCGTGCGGGATCTCCTTATCCAGACGCAAAAGAAGCTTTTCGCGAATCATTTCCGCAGCAAGCACACGCTCGGGCTGGTCGGTAAGCGTGTCATCCGGGAAATAGTGGGGAGATTCCACACTGTATTTTTTCAACTCTGCCAGTAGCTCGTCCATACTGTCGTTTTTCAATGCGGAAATCGGTACAACCGCGTCAAAATTACAAAGCTGACTGAATTGGAGGATAAGAGAAGCAAGATCGGACTTGTCCTTTATTGTGTCGATTTTATTGACAGCCAAAACCACAGGCAGACGATCCTTTTTTATTTTTTGAATCAGTTCGCACTCCGTTTCGCGCGGCTCTTTTTCCGGCTCAACAACCAGCAGGCAAACATCACCGCCACTGATGCTGTCATCCACAGCCTGCACCATTTTTTCGCCGAGTTTGGTGCGCGGACGATGAAAGCCCGGCGTATCGGTAAAAACAAGCTGCACGCCGTCATCCATGGTTAAAACACCGGTAATACCTGTACGGGTGGTCTGAGGCTTTGGAGAAACAATCGCCACTTTTTGACCGAGCAGACGGTTCAATATGGTGGACTTGCCCGCATTCGGGCAGCCGACAATGGCAATAAATGCTGATTTAGAAACTATATTTTCCATTTTTTCACGCCGACTTATTGGTCGTCAACCGGATAGTAGCTGCCGTTGCGCGGCAAGCCAAGACGAATCAGAATAGCTTCTTCCTTTTCACGCATGCGAATTTTTTGCAAGCCGCCTTCTTCATGGTCATAGCCAAGCAAGTGGAGCATGGAATGTGCCGTTAAGTAAGCGACCTCACGCTGTAGGGAGTGACCATATTCATTGGCCTGCGCCACCGCATGCTGCATGGAAATAACGATATCGCCGAGTATTTTTGCGCCGGTATCGGGGTTGACATCGTAGTTTCCGTTCTCACCCAGCGGAAAAGAAAGCACATCCGTTGAAGAATCCAGATTGCGATACTTTGCATTCAGGGCACGGATTTGCTCATCGTTGACAAAGGTTACGCTGATTTCCGCAGAACCTTCAAAATTTTCCAGCACCAACGCTGCATGGCAGCAGCGGCGTACCAACATGCGAATGCCCGTGGGTATTTTTACATCTTTTTGATCATTTTTGATAATTACTTTAATTTTATCTGGCATCGTTTACAAGTCCTTTCTTATTTTTTTGACGCACGCTCATAGGCTTTGATAATATCCTGTACCAACCGATGGCGTACCACATCCTTTTCGTTGAACATAACGGTTTCAATATCCTCCACATGCTTCAGAATCTTTATCACTTCCACCAGACCGGAACGCTTACCGTCGGGTAAATCGATTTGGGTAATATCGCCGGTTACAACGATTTTGGAATTAAAGCCCAAACGGGTTAAAAACATTTTCATCTGCTCAGGCGTGGTATTCTGGGCTTCATCGAGAATAATAAAGCTGTCATCCAGCGTTCTGCCGCGCATATACGCCAGCGGGGCAACTTCGATATTCCCCCGTTCCTGGTAGCGTGTGAAATTTTCGGCACCAAGCATATCAAACAGGGCATCATACAGCGGACGCAGGTACGGGTCAACTTTCGACTGCAAATCACCGGGCAAAAAGCCCAGCTTTTCACCAGCTTCCACCGCCGGACGGGTCAAAATGATTCGGTTCACCTCTTTGGCGCGGAACGCATTCACGGCCATTGCCACGGCAAGATAGGTTTTGCCCGTGCCAGCAGGTCCCACGCCAAAAACGATGGTATTGTTCTTAATGGCTTCGATATAATTTTTTTGCCCGAGTGTTTTGGGTTTTACCGGTTTCCCGCGGGATGTGATGCAGATACAATCCGCCGTCATGGCAGCCAGCCGGTCCTCGCTGCCCTCGTTGACCAGTGAAAGTACGTAGCGCACATTCTGCTCGGTCAGCACCTCGCCTTTGTTAATCAGAGTTAAAAGCCCGTTGATGGCGCGCACGGCGGCGGAAACATTTTCCGCTTCACCGGAGACCTTCAGCTCTGTGCCGCGGTTAAGGATATCTACATTGTACTGCTTTTCTATCAGCTTAATGTTTTCATCAAAACTGCCGAAAAGACTTACCGCCTGCTCCATACGGTCAAATCCAATGGTTTGTTCAAACATATGCTATCTCCAAAAATCTACATTACACAGTATATTTTATCATCCTTTTTTTGTCGATGCAAGGACTTCCGCAAAAAAAACTGTTGAAGTTTAATATAATTATTCCTTTCAATTGTTCAAAATATACAAAATTTATATTTTATGGCTCCGTTTCGGGTTCCGAAATCGTTGCAATCGGCTGTTCCAGTGCAATATTTTCCCTACAGGAACCACTCCAGCGTATTGTCAGCGGCTGCGTATCTGAAAAAGACAGATTTTGCTCGGTCATTTCACAGGTTTCACAGAGCGGCAAATATTGTTCATAAAAGTCGGCACAGGCAAGTAACCGGTGTTCTTTTTCCGTCAGCTGTTCTTCCGACAGCGAGGACTTTTCATATACGGTCTGCGTTTCGACACCAACAGGCAGCAAGTCACCCTGCCAAATCATATCTTCCTCGCCGGTAACGATGCTACTTCCCTGCTTCGGCAAAGAGCTGAGAAGCCGCAAACCAAAGAAATATATATACCGATTCTCTCCAGTAACAAAAACACGCATATACGCCGCACAGTCGGCGCTCGCTTCAATCGCGCGCTGCGTTCGCGCATAGCAAACACCCATGGCGCGAACGGTGTAATAGGTTGCGTCTTTGCGCTGAACAACACCGCTAATGAGCACATCCCCTTTGGATACCGTCATATGATTTTTTGCAACGGCAACCCCGCGGGAAATGGTCAATTCTTCTATGTATCCATCCCGGGATGCCACAATATCATAAGCACCCTCATCCGCGACTATATCCGGTGCTTCTACCTGCTCGCGAACTTCAATAACAGCGGTGCTGCCGCGAATATTAACTGCTGTCCAGGAGATGGACGGCAGATTTGATTTGATTGCGTTTTCAATTACAGAAACATCCAGCCGCCCTTTCCGCGTTCCCCGCTCCAGACCCGCATCCGCCGCAATCTGCAATAGTGCGCGTTCGCTGATTTTTTCATTGCCGCTAACCTCTACGCGCCAAATACAGGAAGCGGCCAGTGCATACAGCAGTACTGCTGCGGCAAGCCCTATCACAAGTCCAATACGCGCCCGATTACTGTGCAGCAGAAAAGGCAGACCGCTTTTCTCTGTAGCGCGCAGTTTGACCGCCGACTTCCTGGCGGGGATTCGCATTTTTTTATAGCCTCTCAAACTGGTTTTTGCACGGAGCACGCCATCCTCAGTGGTCATTTCCCATAACGGAATTTGATTTAAATGACAGAGATTGACAAACCTTGCTGCAAAACCGCCCGTACCTTTAAAAGTTACGGTTCCGAGAATAAAGCGGATCAACCGAATCATAAACATAGCATCGTTCCTTTATATAAATTCTATCGACGCAATACGGCCGCGTATGACCGCTTCCTCGCCGTCCAGCTGCAACAGCTCCAATTCACTGCCGTAAAAAGCAACGGTTCTTCCTCCGGCTGACAACCGAATCATCTGTTCTTCATAATCGCACACCCCGTGGCAATCGGAAACAATCGCTTCCCGTTCGCCAAGCAAGCGTATTTCCGGCACGGGGTTTTCCAAATCCTTCATAAACAGATGCGATGAGAGCCGAGCGGTCAGATTTTCCCTTTTATTTTCCATGAATAATCACCCGATACAGTCTATGCGTCCAAGGCATAAATCTTGCCATACTTCCATATAGTGTTACTATGAAAACGATTGCTGCAACAAAAACATCACGACTGCCTGCCATGCTAATGATAGCAATGGTGGCTTTGACCGCCGTATTTTTACTGGCACGTGCGGAAAGTATTGCCGACGGTGTGGGCGAAGGGATTGTACTTGCCGTCAACCAAGTGATACCATCCCTTTACCCATTTTTAATCCTGACATCCTTTTTAAGCCGACAAAACATTTTTATTTCTGAAAACAACCGGATAGTGCGCATATTCACCCGCCTGTTCAAGCTGCCGCCCCATTGCCTTATCAGCGCAGTTATGGCGGCAGTCGGCGGTTTTCCGGCCGGACTGAAAATGACGGAAGAACTGCGTCAAAGCGGACGACTGACCGATGTGCAGACCCGCATTATGACTGCGTGCTGCTTTCATGCTGGACCGGCGTTTTTAATAACGGCAGTGGGTCAAAATATGTTCGGCAGCCGAAAAGCTGGTTTGCTGCTGATGAGCAGCACCCTGCTGTCCTCTTTTATTACCGGGCTGATTGCCGCAGTGGGCAAGGAAGCGCCAAAAGAGCAAATGCCGCAAGCACCTGCCGCCGCCTCTTTATCCGAAACACTGGTCGACTCTGTTACGGCTGCCGCTAAGGCTATGTATGCCGCATGTATTTGGATTTGCATTTTCATGGGCGTCTTTCGCGGATTGGAAGCTGTTTTCGGAACATTGCCAAGCGTCATGTATCTCCTTGCTGAAGTAACGACCGGCTGCATGCGCTGCGCAGAACGGACCTCATTGCCTATGGCTGCGGCAGCCTGTGCTTTCGGCGGTTTTTGCGTGCACTGCCAGATGCTTCCGATTTTGGTCAATATAAAAATAAAATACCGGTACTTTCTCCGGTACCGGTTCATTCACAGCCTGTTGGCGTATGGCATCTGTTTAATATTGGAAAAGATTTTTGCGCCGGCGGTGACGGCTTCCCTTTCCGTGCACAGCGGCGGCGAACTGCTGCTCTCTGTGCCGCAGTTATTGCTTTTAGGCACAATCAGCGCGGTGTTGATTTGGGACACCGCGCCGAAACGACAAAAGGATGATTAAGTTTTTCTGCGATCCAACTGCCACTGGGGAATATCCTTGACCTCGCTGTACATAGTCACATAGCTTGCGTGGCGTGACGGCTCAATTTTTCCGTCACGCACCGCCTGAAGAACAGCGCAGCCTTTTTCAACCGTATGAGAACAGCCGGTAAAACGGCAATCGGGTGTGTATGTATCAAAGTCCGGGAAACAGGACGCCAGTTCATCTTTTGCAATCAGGTCGCCGTTTTCAAAATCCAGAGCGGAAAATCCGGGCGTATCGGCAATATACCCGTCAAACAGAGGAAACAGTTCTACGCAGCGGGTGGTATGCCGTCCGCGACCGAGCTTTTTGCTGATTTCACCGGTGTCCAGTGCCAATTCCGGCGAAAGGCGGTTGAGCAAAGAGGTTTTTCCCGCACCGGTATTGCCAGTCAGCGCACAGACCGCGTGGGAAAACAGCGGTAAAAATCGGGACACGCCCTCCCCCGACACCGAGGAAAACGCAAAGCTGACAAAACCCGCCCGACGGTAAATTTGCACATAATCCGAAACATCGTGCAAATCGCACTTAGAGAACACCACCACCGGTTCAATTCGGCGGTATGTTGCCAACGCGGTCAGTCTGTCAATCACAGAAAGGCTGGGCGACGGCGAAACAGCCCCGGAAATGATAACCAATCTATCGATATTGGCAATCGGGGGACGCAGAAGCATATTTTTTCGAGGATGGATCTGCACAATTGTTGCGCTGTCCTGCGCAGCCGAAACCGTTACCCAATCCCCAGCCAGCGGTTTAACACCATCCTTGCGGAACAGCCCCCGCGCCCTGCACTGCAAAAGCATTCCCTCATCGGTTCGTACTGTATACAGACCGCCGACACCTTTCATGATTCGTCCGAAATATTCCATTATTCCTCCGCGTTATCATCGTTGGCAGGCTGAGGCTCTTCTGTAACGGGCGCTTTCGCAACGACCAGCGTAATGCGGCTGTCAAGCGGATAGGTTGCATCATCGGATGGAGACTGGGAAATAATGGTGCCTGGCGTATAGGAATCGGTCTCCTGCTCCAGAACCGAAATATTGGTAAAGCCCTCGTTGTCGAGAATCTGACGCGCGTTGCTCAGGCTCAGATTGCGCACATCCGGCACCGCTTTCTCAACAACATAGTCAGCGGCATTATTCTGCTGCACTTCGTAGCTCGCCGGGTTTGCGGAAAAATCGATGGTACCCGCCGCCAACAGGAAGGACTCAATATAAATCGTAAACTCATTATCGCTTCCTCTGCCGGTAAAATCAAAGGACATGGCATTCCCATCCAAGCGCACCGATGTTTCATAGGTTAAGATACCGTTGATATACGCGGAAGCGCGAGCTGTAGCTCCGGAGGCAGAGGGCATATTGATGCGAATGGAAACCGTTTTTTGCTCCTCTTCGCCGGAGGAGATAACGAAGTCTACCGAAGAGCCTCGCGCAACCTCCTGTTCGGCCTCCGGAGTCTGGCGAAGCACCGTGCCTTTATCTGAAGCGGTACCGGTATCTTCGGTCACATTTCCGACCACAAGACCGGCATCCTCCAGCAATTGACGGGCTTCTTCTTCTGTTTTGCCCAAAAGATTCGGCACAGCAACCGGGGAATTATCCGCCAAAGCAACATACAGCGTAATGGTGGAGCCGGATTGCACAACGGAATTGGCGGCGGGATCCATGCGAATGACTTCACCCTCTTTGGCAGTGGCGGATTCTTCCGGCACAATGGACACCATAAAGCCATAGGATTTTAAAATCTGCTGCGCCTCCGAGTATTGCATACCGACTACATTTTCCACCGATTCCCCCTCGTCAGACGCCACGGACAGGCGAATGGAAGTGTCCGCGCTGATTTGTTCACCGGGGTCAACCGATTGGTCGCAAACCACACCGACAGCGTATTCATTGCTATACACATAAACCGGGTCGGCAAAGTTCAAATCCGGGTACTGCTCCAGCACCGCTTCGTATTCCTGACCGACCAAATTCGGCATTTTAACGGTATCACCGGACAAACGCGGACCGATAACAAAAACACCCAAAAGCACAATGCCAACAACCAGCGCGGCAAATACGCCGATTAAAACCGGAAGAAGCACATTTTTGCGGTTATCCTCTTCCTCGGCATCCTCATCGTCCCCGCCGTCTTCAGCCGGTGTTTCATAATTTTCCTGCGGCGCGGCGTGATAGGGGTCACGGTAATTCGGTGTCTGCGGCTGCCGGTCGTATGATTCGCGCCGGGCAACCGGCACATACTGCGCGGGCTCCCGCTGATACACGGGAGAATTTTGTGCAATCGTGGTAAAGCCGTAATCAAATTTCATAGAAGGATTACGTTTAAATTCATCCAAATCCAAAAGCATTTCCGAAGCGGTCTGATAGCGATTGGTTTTGTCCTTCTGCATGGCGTGTATGGTAATCTGCTCCAGACCAATGGGAATCATGGGGTTAATGTCTCGGGGACGCACCGGCTCGGACTGAACCTGCATCAGGGCAACGGATACGGCGGATTCCGAATCAAACGGCAGCCGCCCGGTAATCATTTCATACAGGACAACCCCTACGGAATAAATATCCGCCTGCGCGTCGGTCAGCTCCCCACGCGCCTGCTCGGGACTGATGTAATGCACCGACCCGATTGCGCCGTTCTCGGTAATGGTTGTGGTTTCGCCGCGGGAAAAACGGGCAATACCGAAATCAGCAACTTTGATATTCCCGTTTTGCAGCACCATAATATTCTGCGGCTTAATATCCCGATGGACAATCCCCTTGTCATGGGCATGCTGCAGCGCACGCAGAATCTGGGTGGTAAAATGAACGGCCTCTTTCCAGCCGACAATTTTCTGCTGTTTTATATAGTCCTTCAGCGTAATACCCTCGATGTACTCCATGACGATATATTGCAGATTTTCACTGAAAAAGACATCGTACACCTTAACAATATTCGGATGAGAAAGAATAGCTATGGCCTTGGATTCATTTTTAAAGCGTCTGCGAAACTCTTCATTGGCCAAAAATTCTTCTTTTAATATTTTTATAGCGACCACACGGTTTTCCATCGGGTCAAATGCTTTATATACAACAGCCATACCGCCCTCGCCGAGCAGCTCACTGACTTCATAACGATTTCCCAGTGTTTTTCCTACATAGCTTTCCATAGGCGTCCTCCTTAACAGTTTTTAAGCACAACGGCCGTAATATTATCGCCGCCGCCGTTCTTATTCGCCGTGTCCACCAAGGAAGAAACGGCGTTGTCCAAATCTTCCTGCGATAAAATCTGTTTTATTTCATTTGCTGAAATATAATTCGTCAAACCATCGGAGCAAAGTAAAATGGAATCCTGCTCCTGCGCGGGAAATTCCGCAAAATCGACCTGCACTGTCGCCTCTGTACCAAGAGCGCGTGTGATAATGTTTTTATACATATGGTGTTCCGCTTGTTCTTCACTTATGTAGCCGTTATCCACCAGCATTTGCACCATCGAATGATCTCTGGTCAACTGGGTTATCTCGCCGTCGCGCAGCAAGTAAGCGCGGCTGTCGCCGGCATGTACCACACTGATACGCGCAGGCTCCAGCACAGCAGCAACAATGGTCGTGCCCATACCTTTTAGATCGGGGTTACGAAGGGATAAATCATATACAGCGGCATTTGCCTTATCTGCCAATACGGTCAGCATGGACTTCAGCGACCGCTCGCTTGAGGCAGATTCATAAGAAGCAGGAAACGCGGAAGAAAAAACTTCGGCCGCCGTAGAACTGGCGATTTGACCGCCGGCAGCGCCGCCCATACCATCACAGACAACGGCAAACACGCCGTCCGGCAAATGACCGACAGCGTAGGCGTCCTGGTTCTCGTCACGCACTTTTCCCACATCTGTTTTCGCACTAATGAGCACAAAATTCGCTCCCTTCATGGTTGTTTGACTGTTGTTCTTCGCAATTGCCCGCAGGAGGCGTTGATATCCGCGCCAAGGGTGCGGCGCACGGTTGTATTGATTCCGCGCCGAAGCAGTGTATTTTGAAAGGTCTGCACCCTTGTCTTATCGCTCGGTGTCAGACCGGTTTCCTGTACAGCATTGACAGGTATCAGGTTCACATGGCAAAGCATGCCGGAAAGCAGCGAAGCCAATTCTTCAGCATTCTGCACAGAATCATTTTCCCCTGCGACAAGCGTATATTCAAAAGAAACTCTGCGCCCGGTCTTTTTTATATAATATCGCACCGCCGCAAGCAGCTCGGCAATCTGCCACCGGCGGTTCACCGGCATCAGGCGTGAACGGCGCACATCGTCCGCCGCGTGAAGAGAGATGGACAGGGTAACACCGGTTTTCAGCTCAGCCAGCTCATAAATTTTAGGCACAATGCCGCAGGTTGATACAGAGATATTGCGGCTGCTGATATGCAGACCGTTTTCATCGGTAATCATTTGCAGAAAACGAACCGTATTATCATAATTATCCAGCGGCTCGCCCATGCCCATCATCACCACATGGGAAATGCGCACATCCAGATCCCGCTGGGCGGCATAAACCTGCCCCAAAATTTCCGAAGCTTCCAGATTGCGCACACATCCGTCCAGCGTGGACGCGCAAAAAGCGCAGCCCATTTTACAGCCTACCTGGGAAGAAACACAAATGGTGTAACCGTATTTGTATTGCATCACCACGGATTCTACCATTTCTCCATCGTGCAGGCGGAACAAATATTTAACGGTGCTATCATAACAGGAAATCAGCTTTTTTTCAATAGCACAGGAAAATATTACAAAATTGTCATCTAATTGTGCGCGCAGCGCTTTTGACAAATCGGTCATATCAGCAAAAGTCACCGCGCCTTTTTGATGAATCCAGCGGTAAACCTGCGCGGCGCGGTATTTGGGAAGATGCTGCTCTGCCAGCAAATCAGTAAGAACCGGCAGCGGTAAAGATGCAATGTCCTTTTTTTCCATTATGATCTCCTTATCAGCGGCGCAATAAAAAAGCCGTCGCAATCATCCGCAAAAGGGCTGAGCCGCAATCCGCAATCGCTCTTGCAGCCAATACCGTTTATTCCTGTTTCGGCAGGCGAAAATTCCGGATGTTTTTGCAAAAAGTGCAAAACAACATCCTCGTTTTCTTCTTTTGTCACAGTACAGGTGGAATAAACCAGCCGACCGCCCGGTTTCAAATAGCGCGCGGAGGTTTCCAGTATGGCCAGCTGCAATTCCGGCAGCCCTGCATTGCCGCTTAATGGGCGATATTTGATTTCCGGCTTTTTGCGAATAACGCCCAGACCGGAACAGGGAACATCGCACAGAATACGGTCAAACAACCCGCCATTGGTATCAAAAACAGAGGCATCACGCAATCGGGCAGAAAAATTGGTAAGACCCAACCGCTTCGCGCCGTCGGTCATCAGCTTAATTTTATGTTCGTGAATATCACATGCCAGCACGGAACCGGTGTTCTGTAAAATTTCGGCAGCGGTGAAAGCCTTGCCGCCCGGCGCTGCGCAAACATCCAGCAGCGAATTGTCCGCTTCCAGCTGCAAAGCCTTGCAGCAAAGCTGAGAGGATAAGTCCTGAATATGAAAAAGACCGTTCCGAAAAGCCCTTGTCTGCATAAAAGCCGCCGTGCTGAGAAAATAAAACGAATCGGGCAAGTTCTCGCACGGCATAATTTCAAGCCCTTCCTGCTGCAATGCATCCTGTAGGAAAGGCAAATCCGTTTTATTGGTATTGACTCTGCCGTAAATTTTCGGTTTTTCCAGTGAGGACGCCAAAAAGCGCTCGGTATTTTCACCATATATGCTTTTCAGCAAAGCAACTGTTTCCGATGGAAACGAATAGCGAACGCTCAAATAATCTGCGTGCGCCTCCGGCGGCAGCAAAAGACCATTCTCTGCCGTTCGGCGTAAAATTGCGTTAATAAGCCCCGTCGCGTGACGCGCAGCGGTATTTTTGGCCAATTCCACATACTCATTCACGCTGGCACGCGGCGGAATGCCATCGCAAAATAAAATTTCATAAATGCCCAAACGCAGCAGAACGCGCACTGCCGGTTTGATTCGGCTTTTTTGCGTCAGATGCGTCCGGATTTGGAAATCCAGCGTCAAACGCCTTTCACAGACGCCATTCACAAGCAGGGAAATAAACGCTTTATCGCGCCTTTCACCGGTGAAGGCGGAAAGCGCGCGATCTAATTGTATATTGGAATAAGCGTTCTCCTGCTCCATTGACAGCAGAATGGAGAAAGCGGCATATCTCGAAGAGGATTTCATCAAATTTTGTTCAATCCCTTCCTCTTCTGTTGCTGAAAATCAGCACCAAACGCAAAAGATTCGCCAATGAGGTCGCCAGCGCCGCGACATAGGTCATGGCAGCGGCCGTCAGCACTTTTTTAGCGTCTTTCTGTTCCTCTTCCGTACGCAGCAGTCCCTCTTGTGCAATCACATTCAGCGCCCGGGAACTTGCGTTGAGCTCTACCGGCAGCGTAACAAGCTGAAAAATCATGATAAGCGAATACAACCCAAGACCGATATAAATCAGCGGTTCCATGCTCATATAATACCCTATCAGCGCCAGCGGAATGCCGACCCAGGAGGCAATATTGCAGACCGGAACAATGGCATTGCGCACCTTAATGGGCAGATACCCGGAGGCGTGCTGCGCGGCATGCCCAGCTTCGTGCGCGGCAATGCCAACTGCTGCTACCGAACAGGAATTAAACACGCCATCTGACAGGCGAATCACCTTGCTTCTCGGGTCAAAATGATCCGAAAGCCTGCCGTTGATATGCTCAATCTGTACATCGGTGATGCCATAATGGCGCAAAACTGCCTGGGCGGCTGCCGCGCCGGTAAGACCAGAGGAATTCATTTTCAGCGACATTTTACGGTAGACCGATTTCACGCGGATCTGCGCCACCACTGATAAAATCAGCGACGGTACCACCAAAAGAATATAATAGATATCAATTCCGTAATAAAAACCGTAGGGCATATCATCACCTTCCTATTTTTACAAAGAATGTCCGTTGGCATAGGCGGTATCGCTCATGCGCTTGCTGCCTTCCGCCTGTAATTCACAGATATGCAGAACACCGTCGGCGCATACGGCGTAAATTTTACCGTTTTCAATATACAGTTCGCCGCAGGGTCTGTCCGTTTTGATTTTTGTTTTTTCACAGCGATAGATTTTTATTTTTTTATCGTTCTGCTGCGTATAGGCTACCGGCCAGGGATTGCACCCCTTCACCAGTGAAAATACCGCATCACACCCGTCTGCCCAGTCGACACAGCCATCATCCTTCGATAGCATGGCGGCATAGGTTGCGTCATTATGATTCTGCGGCACCGGGGCAAGGCTGCCATCCGCAAGACCTTCCAGCGTGCGAATCAACAAAGGAGGCGCCATGGAAGCAAGACGGTCAAACAGTTCGCCCGCCGTTTCATTCTCCCCGATGGGCGTTTCAACGCGCAGAAGCATATCGCCGGTGTCAATGCCCTCATCCATACGCATAGTGGTAATACCGGTTACCTTTTCTCCGTTTATCACCGCCCGCTGAATGGGCGCCGCGCCGCGATATTTCGGCAGCAGCGAGCCATGCACATTCACGCAGGCAATTTTCGGTAAATCCAAAAATCGCTTCGGCAAAATTTTTCCGTACGCAATAACCACAATAAAGTCCGGTTCCAGCGAACGAATATATTCATAGGCATCCTCGCTTTTCAGCGTAGCGGGCTGAAAGACGGGAATGCCGTTCTCCTCTGCCAGCACTTTCACCGGCGGCGGCGTCAGCTTTTGCCTGCGGCCGACCGGTTTATCCGGCTGTGTTACCACACAGGGAATATCCGTGCCCACGGCAATCAGCTCCGCCAGACAGGGCACCGCAAAATCGGGGGTTCCCATAAAAACAACTCGAAACATATGTCACGCCCCCGTTATCTTGACCGTTGCAATTTTTCACCGGGCGCCAGCTTTTGCGGAAACAGCACGCCGTCCAGGTGATCCAGCTCATGGCAGAAGCAGCGGGCTTTCAGACCATCGCCCTGGTACATGCACCAATTACCGTCCCGGTTCTGCGCCCGCACGCGCACCTGAGCCGGTCGCAGCGTAACGCCGGAGAGCCCCGGTACCGACAGACAGGCCTCCGATTCTTTCTGTTCGCCTTCGGATGAAACGATTTCCGGATTGATCAGTTCAATATAACCGTCGCCGCAGTCCACCACAACGACCCGGCGCAGCACGCCCACCTGCACGGCAGCCAGACCGCAGCCCTCTGCTTTATAGAGCGTGTCTTTCATATCGTCCAAAAGCTGAAACAGCCGGTCGTCAAATTCCGTCACAGGACGGCTTGTTTTTGTTAAGATAGAATCTCCGTCTACACGGATTTTGCGTATTGCCATACAAAAAACCCCTTTTTGGTTAAAACATGCTTACAGGATTGATATCCGCAAAAGCAGTAACCGATTTACTTATTTTGTTTTTTAAAAATTGTTGCAACAGTGTGCGAATCAATGCGCGGAAGCGTTTGGAATTTTTACATTTTATCAAGAGCCGATACCGGTACTTATTCCCTATACGGTGAATCACGGATGGATTCGGACCAATGACAATCAATTTCTGGTCGGCATATGCCCCTGAGCAATATTCTTTCAGCTGCGCTAAAAACCAATGCGCAGCCGCTTTTGCTGCCGGGTCGCTTTCGCTGCTACAGCCTATCATACATATATCACAAAAAGGCGGATAAATCATGACCTTTCTGTTATCAATTTCAGAAGAAAAGAATTTTTCATAATCCTGAGCGGCGGCATATTGAATCACTTCATTTTCCGGCGACAGCGTTTGAATCAACGCAAGCCCCTTTTCCGCGCGCCGCCCGGCTCGTCCAACGACCTGCGTCAGCAAATCGAACGCACGCTCGCCGCTGCGGTAATCATCGCGAAACAGCCCCAATTCCGCAGAAAGTACGCCGACCAGTGTTACATGAGGGAAATCCAGCCCTTTTGCGACCATTTGCGTACCAATTAAAATATCATATTTCCCCGCCGCAAAATCGTTCAGTTTTTGCTCATAGGCATTTTTTGCCATCGTTGTATCCGCATCCATACGCAAAATCCGTGCCTGCGGGAACAGCTGTCCGAGCTCCTCTTCTATTTTCTGCGTACCGCAGCCGGAATACCGCACCGTTTTCTCCCCACAGGATGGGCAGACCTCGACAACCGGCTGTGAATAGCCACAGTAATGGCACATTAAACGATTATTGGAACGGTGGTAGGTCAGAGAAATGCTGCAAGAAGGGCAAGTGACGGTTTTTTTGCAGGAGGAACAGACGATAAAAGTGTGATAGCCCCGCCGGTTCATCAGCAGAATTGACTGTTTTTTCTGCGCAAGATTCTGGTCAAGGCACTCTATCATTCTGCCGCTGAGCATACAGCTGTTTTCTCCGGGCGACTGGGACAAATCAACCAGCTCCACCTCCGGCAGCGCTGATGCGCCGTAGCGTCTGGAAAGCGTCAACAGACGATATCTGCCGCTTTTGGCATAGGCATAGGACTCCACCGATGGCGTTGCGGACGCTAAAAGCAGCGTACCCTTATCCCGCGCACAGATATATTTTGCAACTTCAACCGCGTGATACCGCGGGGTGCGCTCAGATTTATAGGTATGCTCCTGCTCCTCGTCAATAATAATCAAATCTACCCGTTCAAACGGCGCAAAAACCGCGCTGCGTGTGCCTATGGCAATCTGCGCCTGCCCCTGCTTTACCCGCCGCCACTCGTCCACCCGTTCACCGGCGGAAAGACCGCTGTGAAAAACAGCAACCCGCCGTCCATATCTGGCATAATACAAAGAAAGCGTTTGGGGCGTTAGTGCAATTTCAGGAACCATCAGAATGACAGACAGCTGATTATCCACCGCCTCGTCTATCAAACGGGTATACACGCTGGTTTTGCCGCTGCCGGTCACGCCGAACAGCAGCGAGCAGGCGGCAGTATCGGAAAACAAATCGCTCCTGAGGCTTTGAAAGGCAATATTCTGCTCATCTGTCAAACGAATAGGCGTACGCACGCCGTCTCCCTGACAGGCAGCGGAGGGCAGCCGGTCGTACCGCTGTTCTTGCAGGGTAAGAATACCGCGATTTTCAAGCGCAAACACCACCGAAGCGGTAACGCCGGTATAATAGCAGAGCTCGTTTACGGCAGCCGTGCCGATTTCCCGCAGTGTTTCCACCACAAGCCGCTGTTTGGCGGTAAGCGATATAGAAGGAATCTTTTCCTCAGCTTCGGCATTTAAGACCGCTGTTCTTCTTGTTTTTCCGCCAAGACGGGAGGACGCTTCGTAATTGGTACGCAAAAATCCCTGCAACACCAGCTCATCTATGGTTTTCTGCTCGAGCTGTATGCCGAGTTTTTTGCTGATCTGCTCTGTGGACAAATATCCGCCGTGTGAGGATAGCAGTTTTACAATATCTGCGCGTACCCCCGCAAGCGACCCGAACTCGTCCGGCGGCAAATCAGATTCGACGGTATAAGTCAGCTTGGCTCGCATACAAAGCCCGGCAGGCAGCATGGCTCTGGCAGCCTCATACAACGAACAGAAAGTACGCTCACAAAGCCAGCGCGCCAAATCTACGCCGTTTTGATTGAGCAGTGGTGCGGCGTCACAAATCTGTGCAATCTCCTTGTATCGCTTCAGATTACTGATTTCACAGTGCAGCTTCAGAGAAAAAACAAAGCCCTGACGCAGCTTTTTACTTGTCCCAAAAGGAACAAGAACCCTATACCCGATCCGGATATCCGAAAGCATGTGATCAGGTATAAGGTAGTCGTACAATCTGTCAAAGTCGCTGCCCGCGCCTTCAACTGCAATTTGAGCTATATTGCATAATGACAATCAATCGTCAGCCCTGTTCTTCAGTGATTTCTGTATTTCTGATTTCTTCGGGTTCTATAATTTTATATTTATGCGCCAGCAATTCATCGATGGCAATGCTAATGGGCTTTTCTTCAATAATTTCCCCTTGTTCCTCAGCTTCGGTAACAATTTCCCGCGCTCTTTTTGCGGCAGCCGTTACCAGGGAATACCGGCTGATATGGTCAGCGAGCAGAAGTCTTAAATCAGGATTCATCATAATACTATCAACCTTTCTGTTTTATTCCGTTTGCGATGCCGATGCATACACCTTGATAATATCGTAGATGGTGCGGACGGCTTTATCTAAATCATCGTTGACAACAACATGTTTGTAAATCCGGCTTTTCTCCATTTCATCGGCGGCAATTGCCAGACGCTTTTTAATCGTATTCTCATCATCAGTGCCGCGGTTTCTAAGACGCTCCTCCAAAATAGTTGTGGAAGGCGGCATCAGAAAAATAGAAAGCGCATCGGGATATTTGGAAATAATATTGGCAGCGCCTTTAACCTCAATAACAAGCACAATCACATTACCGGCGCGAATTTCACGCTCCACTTCGGTTTTCAGGGTGCCGTAATAATTATTATCATACTGCACATATTCTATGAATTCGCCGTCTTCTATCTTTTGCTCAAAGACATCCTTTGTCAGAAAATAGTAGCTGAATCCCTCAATTTCATCGCAGCGGGGCTTTCTGGTGGTTGCGGAAACAGATGGTTTAATGCGGCTGTCCATTTCCAAAAGCCGGTTCAGCACCGTATCTTTTCCGCAGCCCGAGGGACCGGACAGGACGACCATAACGCCTTTCGCATCAGTTGAGTTCATCTGGCACATTCTCCTCTGTATCTTCGTTATCTTCGTCCAGGCGACCTGCAACGGTTTCTGCCTGTAAATAGGACAGAATAACATGGTCGCTGTCTGTAATCAGAACCGCTCTGGTGCGGCGCCCCTGCGTAGCGTCAATCAGCAGACCGCGCTCCTTGCTGTCCTGAATAATGCGCTTAATGGGAGCAGAATCCGGGCTGACAATCGCAATCAGGCGCGAGGCATTCACCAAATTTCCAAAACCAATATTGATTAGTTTCATCCGTAAGACCCTTTCGGAAAATTACTCAATATTTTGAATCTGTTCGCGAATTTTTTCGACTTCGGCTTTGATTTCGATGACTACCTTCGCGATTTGAATATCCTGCGCCTTCGAGCCAATGGTATTCGCCTCTCGGTTTATCTCCTGCACCAAAAAGTCCAGTTTTCGACCGATAGGCTCACTGCTCTCCAGCATTTCACGCAGTTGGGAAAGATGGCTGCGCAGGCGCACCGTTTCTTCGGCAACGGCAACTTTATCCGCAAATATAGCCGCTTCAGTCAAAATTCGCTGTTCATCAACAGCAGCATCCTCCAAGAGCTCCCGCATGCGCGTTTTCAGCTTTTGCATATATTCGGAAACCGTTTGCGGCGAACGGTTTTCAACCGTTTCGACCAGCGAAACAATATGGTCTGCCCGTGACAAAATATCCGCCTGCAATTTTTCGCCCTCGCGCTCGCGCATAGCGACAAACCGCTCGCATGCAGACATCAGCACCGGGTAAACCGCCGACCAGATTTTTTCCTCGTCAGCGGGCTGCTTCTGCACCGTTAAAACATCGGAAAATAAAGCGATTCGGCTTGCGGAAATTTCGTCAGGCAAAGAGAAATCCTCGGTTATCTGCCGCAGCGCCTGGTAATAGCCGTTTGCCAGCGCTTTGTTGACACGCACGGAAACCGCTTCATCCTCTTCTATCTCTATTTGAATGCTGCATTCTACCTTACCGCGCGAAATCACACCCTGAACGGTACTGCGAAGCTTGTCTTCCAAAAAAGAATAGGCGCGAAACACCCTGGGGCTGAACTCCAGATACCGGGAATTCACGCTTTTGATTTCAGCGGTGACGGTAATACCGGCGCTGGTGTCCTGCGCCCTGCCGTACCCTGTCATACTGCGCACCATAGACGACTCTCCTGTTAAATCAATCATTCCGCATATACAAAAAACGACATGACACGGAATGTATAATAAATTATCTTATAATAAAACAGGGAAAAAGTCAACCCTTACATACAAGACCGGCGCTTTTTTTCAGCGACAACACCTCATTTTCGGTTAAATGGCGCCATTGTCCCGCCTTGAGCGTACCAAGTCGAACTTGTCCTATCGCAATGCGTTTTAAGCGTATGGTTTCAATTTGCAGAGATTCCAGCATGCGGCGAATTTGCCTGTTCCTGCCCTCGCGTAATATGATTTTGAGCACCGTGCGGTCTTCTTCCCGGGTCAAAACCTGTACGGTGGCAGGCAGGGTCATTTTGCCGTCAAGCAGAATGCCCTCAGCCAAAAGACGGATTTGCTCTTCGGTAATACCGGGGCGAATGGTAACGCGGTAAACCTTTTCCACATGACCGGATGGATGCGCGAGCGCATTGGCAAGCTCTCCGTCGTCGGTCATCAGCAGAAGCCCTTCCGAATCCCGGTCGAGCCGCCCGACGGGATAGACACGGGTCCCCACATCCGCCACCAGCTGCGCGACGCATTTTCTGCCGTTTTCGTCATTCATGGTGGAAACAAAGCCGCGCGGTTTATGCAATGCCAGATAGGTATGTTCCTTTTTTAAATGAATTTTTTTGCCCCGCAGTGTAACAATATCGTGCTTCGGGTCAATTTGCTCGCCGATAACGGCGGTTTTGCCGTTGACACGCACCAAACCGCCGGCAATATATTCTTCTGCTTTGCGGCGGGAACACACACCGCAATCCGCGAGATATTTTTGCAGTCTGATTTTAGGATTCATCGTAGTCCTTCCAAAAGAAAATCTTTTCTTTTATCCATTCCAATAATCGCGCAATCAAGCTCGTATCCTCCTCGGCGGTCACCACAGACCGCTCGCAGCCATAGGAGAGATAAAGCGGTACACGCATCAGATGGCGTTCATTCGTATATATTTCCACAAAGCCAACAACATCACCGGCGGATGCAGGCGCGTAGAGAAAGGGGGTATGGTAAACCGCATACTGCCACTCGGCGCCGTCTGTCACATAAAAATCTGCCTGCGCTTCGGCCAACACGGTACTTGCCGAGCCGCCGACAACAGGAATGGCGATATTGTTGAGAGAAAGAGATTCAGAACGCGTCCGGCTGATGGAAAACCCGTAATCAAGCATGGCGGCATGGTCATTCCAGTCGTCCGGTGCACATAGCGTAACGGCGATTAAGGTAATACCGTCCCGCTGGGCAGACGAGACCAGGCAGCGTCCCGCCGCCTTGGTATAACCGGTTTTCACGCCCGTTGCGCCGTCATACATGGATAAGAGCCGGTTATGGTTGGTCAGTACACGCCGATAGGGCGGATTGCCGTAATACACAACCGCTTCTTCCGAACTGCAAATCGAAGCGAAAACCTCGTTTTGCAGCGCAGCGGCAGCAAGAACCGCCATATCGTAGGCGGTGGAATAATGTCCGTCCTCGGTAAGCCCCGACGGGTTCATAAAATGGGTGTTTTTCATGCCGAGCGACTCGGCTTTTTCGTTCATTTTTGCAACAAATGCCTTAACCGAGCCGCCCAAAGCGATGGCAACCGTGTTGGCGGCATCATTGCCCGATGAAAGAAGCATCCCGTAGACCAATCCGCGAATGGTAACGGTATCCCCCGCCAAAAGCCCCATGGAGGTGCCCTCAATCTGTGCCATTTGCTGCGTAACGGTTACTGTATCGGCAAGCCTGCCGCTTTCGCAGGCCAGCAATGCGGACATGATTTTGGTTGTGCTTGCCATCGCCCGCTTGGTGTAGGCGTCTTTTTCGTACAGCACCTCGCCGGTGTTGGCGCAAAAAACAATGGCGCTTTCGGCCGAAACCGTCGGCTCGGAAAGCGCGGCGAAACATGAAAAATCAGTCGCAGCAAAAACTGCAACCGCAAGAAAAAAGGATGCGATTTTCTGAAACACATCTACCACCTGCCATCAAAAGCATATGCAGGCGGCAGATGTGTTTATGCCGGTATTCGGCTATTATTCGGTCGTTGTCGAATCGCCTTTTTTGAACTTGCCGACCATGTCGGACACCTTATCAAACATTTCGGGCATCATGCTTACCGCGCGCTCCGCAGCGTTGTCATTGCTGAGAATGTGCTTGATGGTAACTTCGCCCTTGTTGATAATCAAAAAAGCAATCGGCGCAATGGTAATCCCGGCTCCGCCGCCGCCGCCGAAAAGCTCGGCATTGGTTTTCGAGGGAAAATCAGAGCCGCCGGACGCAAAGCCATATGTAACTTTGGATACGGGGATGATGGTAATTTCGCTGTCTACCTTAACGGGTTCGCCGATAATGGTATTGACATCCACCAGTTCTCTGACTTTCTCAATGGTAGTAGCAAGAATACCGTTTGCTGACTGTTCTTTCATTTACAAAGCACCGCCTTCATTAGTATTGGTAGTTTTTGTTGTATGTTTATCAGATGTTTGCCGGGAAGAGTCGGGTGTTTTAATTCCCTTTAGGAATCGAATCACGACCCGGAACAATAGCTGGAACAGAAGCACGACAACGCCGTTGGTTAAAACAATCGGACGAAAGGATATCAGACTGTGCAGCTCCCCTTCGGTTTTGCCGGACAGATAATCCGGGGTGATTTCCGCATCATATTTTCCTACACGCATGTGCGAGCAGATGTACCCCAGCATAGGAAAAACAACGGAAGCAGTCTTGCCGTAAGCAATTGCGGTAGATGCCGCGTCCCCCGCACCAACGGACAGCGAGAAAAAAAGCTCCTCGATTTTGATTTTACGCAAAATCTTACCCAAAAAGCCGCCAAGCGCCTGACAGGTCTGGTATAGGATTTCATAAAGCCCCTCCAGTCCCTCGTTGTTCAAAAAGGCTTTAATGGGGTTGGGCTTTTTCTGTTTAGGCGCAGTTTCCGGTTTCGGTGGTTTTTCCTCGGGCGGTTTTTCTTCCGCCTTCGGCTTTTCCGGCTTCGGCTTTTTTTTGCCGGCGGGCAGGATATCGAACTTCAAAAATGCCCATTTGATATGTAGAAAAACCTTGTCCCGATAATCAAATTGAATCAGCACACGAATACTTAAAATGCAGCATATCAGAGCGACAATTCCGGAAAGCACCAAAAGGATAATCAAAAAAACCTTCAAAACAACACCTCCGCCCTTAAAAACTGCCGTTATCCTATTTTACAACATTGAAGTCTGCCCGTCAAGTACCGAAGGCTCTTTATTTATAGCTTTTAGAGCGTCTGTTTCCCCCGTTTCCGGAATATCCGGCAATTCTGACAAGTCTTGCAGCCCGAAACAGCGCAAAAAATGTACGGTCGTACCGTAAACCAAAGGTCTGCCGGGTAAATCCAGCCTGCCTTTTTCTTCTACAAGCCCTTTTTGGCACAGGGTGTTGATGACACCGGAGCAATCCACGCCGCGCACCTGCTCGGCAAAGGCTTTGGTTACCGGCTGGTTATATGCAATAACCGCCAAAACTTCCATGGCGGCATTGGATAAAGGCGCGTTTTTCTTTTTATCCAAAAGCGTGCGAATATTTTCGGAATAGCCATCTGTGGCGACCAGTTGATATTGGTCGCCGAGGCGCAGCACAGTCAGGGCGCTGCCGCTGGCCTTGTAATGTTCCGCTAATTCCTGGGCAGCATCATGAATCTGCTCTTCATCCATCCCGGCTGCCGCAGCCAGACGGGAAACCTCAGCCGGCTCACCGGACGCAAATAAAAGCGCCTCCAATAGCGCGGTATGTTCACTAAGCATGCTGCTCCCCCTCCAATGTCACATCCAATTCAATCGAAAAATCCGTACCGCTGCCGAGAATATGGACAGACCGAGTTTTACACAGCTCCAGCACTGCCAAAAAGCGGGCGACCAAATCCGACCTGCTTTGTGCATCGCGCAGCCAGGTGCGGAATTTCAGCGGCTTGCCGGGGCGGAGCCGGACGGTTAGTTCGCTGATTTTTTCGCCTACCGCAATGACCTTTTCGGCAACAATACGGCGAAACGCTTCCACCGGCGGCGGCATACGGCGAAAATTCCTGCCTGCCGCCATCAAATAGGCGCGGAGAATTTCCGTCGGCTCGTGCAGTCTTGCATAGGTTCGGTCGATGGGAATATGCGCGGGGCTTCTTGTCGTTAAATCAAAACCGGCAGTATGCTTTGCAAGCTGAGCCGCAGCTGCCTTGCAGTCGCGATATTCAATCAGCTCGCCGCTGAGTTCCTTTTTCAGCTCCTCCGCCTCATTCGGCTGCGGGAGGAGGGATACGGTTTTGATATACACCAGCCGCGCTGCCATCTCCAGAAATTCGCTGGCCAGATTCAAGTCGGTCTGCTGCAAGGCGCGCACATAAGCGGTATATTGCTCTACCAGCTCAAAGATAGGGATATCATTGATATTCAGTTTGTGCTTGGTAATCAAAAACAGAAGCAGGTCCAATGGTCCCTCGAACACTTCTGTTTTATAAAGAGGTTTTTCCACAAAAACAAATCCATTCTTCAGCTAAATAAACGAAACGGCAGAGACGCGATAAAGTTGATGCCCTGCGAGCAAAGCGACGTCAGTCGTGACAAAGGTGTAGAAAGCGCACCGGTAAACATCAGCAAAAGCAGCGCCAGCATAATATACCGTTCGTATTGCAATATTTTATAATAATAGCGGTCAGGGATAAAGACGGTAAACAATCTGGAACCGTCCAGCGGCGGAATAGGCAGCAGATTAAACACCGCCAGATTGATGTTTATCGAGCCCACAAAATACAAAAAGGTGGAAAGAAGCACGCAGATATTCGAGGAGAACAGCGCGAACACATTACTGAAAAAGAAATAAAACAATGCCATCAAAAGATTGGAAATCGGACCGGCTGCCGCAGTGATTGCGAATCCTTTTTTTCTGTCCTTAAAATTACGGATATTCACCGGCACCGGCTTTGCATAACCGAAACCGGTAAACAGAATCAAAAGCGAGCCCCATAAATCCAGGTGCTTCAGCGGATTTAAGGTAAGCCTGCCCAGTTGTCTTGCGGTGGGGTCGCCCAATTTGTCGGCTGTCCAGGCGTGGGCAAATTCATGCACCGGCAAAACACACAGCAGAATAAACGCCTTTGCAATCAGCTGAATAAAAAAGCTGATGTAATCGCCGCTTGCGAGGTAGCGAAACATTTGAAACATCAGTTATCCCCTTTCTGACCGCAAACAAAGCGGTCGGTACCGTAACAGTCGGGTAAAATTTGCAGCCCAGTAAGTGCGCGGGAAAATAGTTTTGCAACCAGAGGCGGCTGCCCTTCGCCGGTTTCCACAGCAGCCAGTGAGCCGGTTTGCAGAAAAGGCAGCCATTTTTCAGCAATGACACGGTAAAAATCCAATCCGTCTTCCCCGCCGTCCAGCGCCATGACCGGTTCCCGCCGCACCTCGCGCTGGAGAGTTGGCAGCTCACCGGCGGCGATATACGGCGGATTCGATAAAAGCAAGTCCGGCGCCGAAGCACACAGCGCGGGAAATCCACAGGCTATATCATATTCTAAAATTACCGCATTGTCCAGCGCATATTTTTCCCGGTTTTTCCGGGTATAGACCAGCGCTTTTTTAGAATATTCCAGCAGATACACCCGGCTATCGGGAAAATGCTTTGCCAATGTCAAACCGATACAGCCGGAACCGGCACAAAGGTCATAGACCACCGCATTTGGATGTGCGGCGAGGTATGACAAGCCGATATCCACCAGTTTTTCCGTTTCCGGACGGGGAATCAGAACCCCTTCGCCGACAAAAAAGGTCATGTCGTAAAAATCCCAAACGCCCAAAAGATATTGCAGCGGCTCACCGGCGATTCGTCTTGCAATAAGCGTCTGAAAATACGCGACCTCCTGCGGTGCAGCCTGCCGCTCGCCGTAGCGAAAACGCTCGGTGCGTCCAAGCCCGAATACGGATTCCACCAGACAGGCGCAGTCAAACGCCGCGTCAGGCACCCGGTTGTCCGCCAAATCAGCAACGGCAGAGCGGAAAAGAGCTTCCACTGTCATGATTTATTTTCATCCTGCGCTTTTTTATCCGCCGAATCCTCCGGTTTCTTCTCACCGATGTCGCGGGGTAAATCCGGATGCGCGGCAAAAAAGACTTCGTCCAACTCTTTCTGCGTTGCCGCAGCACCATTCAGCGCCGCTTTTAAGGAGGCAATACCCACTTCAATAATCTTATCATCCGGCTCGTTGGTGGTCAAGTGCTGCATCCAAAGGCCGGGGGCGGAAAAGATTTTGACGAACCAATTGGTATGTCTGCCCGCATAGCGCAAAAATTCGTAACTGATGCCCGTTACAATCGGCAGCACCACAAAAATCTTAACCAGCGACCAGACCAGCGGGATACTGTCGATTTCGGGGAACAGAATACACAAAAGAGAGGAAACGATAATATTGATAAACAAGATAATAAAGATAAAACTGGTGCCGCAGCGCGGATGGAAGCGCTTATATTTTTTTACATTTTCCACGGTCAGTTCTTCGCCCGCTTCATAGCAGAAAATGGTCTTGTGCTCCGCGCCGTGATATTGGAAAGTACGCTTAATGTCCTTTTGCCGGGAAACGATAAACATATAAAGCACGAAGATGGCAATACGCATAATGCCTTCCAGCAGCGAGTGCAGCTCATATTTCGCCAGAACACCGGAGCAAACATATTTATCGAACAAATCCACCAGCTGAATCGGCGCCCAAACAAATAGAAACACACAAAAGACCATGGCGATAACCATTGCCACAGCGGAGATAACGCCCATCAGCTTCGGTCCCATATGGTCGGTCAGCCAGCGGTCCAATTTCGACATTTCCTCTTCCGGCACATCCACGTCCATGCTGCCGGACAGGTCAGCAGATTCCATCAGGCATTTATAACCGAAAATCATAGATTCCACATAGTTGACAACACCGCGAATCATCGGCCAGCCGAAAAATTTATAGCGGTCGCGGATATGCTGAAAAGTCTTGTCACGCACCAAAATCCGACCGCTGACATGGCGCACCGCCAGCGCGGAGCCACCCGGGCTGTTCATCATAACACCCTCTAAAAGCGCCTGGCCGCCGACTTTGCCGAGATTGGATTCAGCTTGCTTGTTTTTTTTATCTGACATACTCATTTCCCTTCCTGTTTGCGTGCAGCCAGCGGCAGTAAAATTTCCACCGTGGTGCCGATTTCCGGCTCGCTGTACAGATTCAGCGAACCGTTATGCAGACGAACCAGCTCATCGCAGACCGCCAGCCCGATGCCGGAGCCTTTAACGGAGATATTCGCCTTATAAAATTTCTCTTTGACATGAGGCAAATCCTCTTTTGAAATACCGCAGCCGTTATCGCTGACAACGACCTTAAAATACCCGCGGCTGACAGAGGCGTTTACCGTAACCAGCGCGTCCTGCTTATCAGAATACTTAAAAGCATTGTCTATGACATTCACAAAAATCTGCTGCAAACGCACCGGGTCGGCCAGCAGCATGGCAACCTGTTCGGCGGGAATTTCATAGCGAAAATCGATGCCTTCCCGGCTCGCCCGTTCAGAAAAAACCAATGCTGTTTCCTCCAGTTCTGCGAAACCGTCCACCCGGCGCAGCTTGAGCGACAGACGGCCGTTCTCCATTTTGGAAAAGTCCAGCAAATCCTCTACCATTGTGTTCAAACGCTGTGTTTCACTTAAAATAATATCTACACCGGTTTTTACCGTTTCCGGATCGGCGTTTTGTATGGTTTCCCCCCAGCCTTTTATAGCGGTGAGCGGCGTGCGAAGTTCATGAGAAACGGTTGAAATAAAATCATTTTTCATCCGGTCGGACTCGCCCATCGCCTGTGCCATTTCGTTGAAGGTATGGCACAGCTCGCCGATTTCATCACTGTCGGAATACTTTTCGATTTTTGCGGAATAGTCGCCTTTTGCTAAAATTTTAGCCTTTTCATTGATTTCCTTTACGGGATTCACGATAGACCGGATAAAAAACGCGCCGGAAAACGCAACCAGCAGCATCGCGACCGCCGCCGCGGCAAACAGATAGAATAAAACCACATAAAACTGCGCGTCGATATCCTGCAAGGAAGCAATATATCTTAACGCGCCGGATCTGCCGCTGCTGTCAGCAGGCAAAAGCACCGTAATGGCCATAATCTTTTCGCCGTTGATGTTGCGCCCAATCCACGAGGCGCTGCGGCTCTCGGAAGAAAGCGCCTCCTCATAATCCCGCAGCTGCGTATCATCGACGGAAAAACCGGAGGTGGACGCCAGCACATTGCCGCTTTTATCAATAACCCAGACTTCCATTAAGTTTTTTTCGGAGAAATTTTCAATATATTCCAGCGCCCGCTGCTCAAACTGTAAATCCGAAGATTCGGTATACTGCCCGAAAAAGGAATTAACACTGTTGCTGTAAGCGCGATATTCCAGCGTAGAACGAACGGTATCGTAATAGTATTCGTGAATGGAGAGCGCAACAGAAACAACGGCTATCAGCAATATACCCAATACCACGCAAAAATTATTGGTTATCCAGCGGCGAATAATGCCGCCGCTATGTGTTTTTTGTTGTTTCAGGGAATCCATTTATAGCCAAGCCCCCAAACAGTCAGCAAGTGCTTCGGATTGGACGGATCTTTCTCAATTTTCATTCTAAGACGGCGTACATTGACATCTACGACCTTTTCATCGCCGTAATAATCCTCGCCCCAGGCATAACGCAGAATTTCATCCCGATCCAGCGCCACATTGGGGTTTTTAAAGAAATATTCCATAATATTAAATTCCATTTGTGTCAGCTCTACAATCTGCCCGCGAAATTCAATATTCCGCCCGCGCAGATGCAGAATAAATTCCCCCAGCTCAATACGATCATATGAATCGTCGGGCTGCCGCTGCTGCTCCTGTTCACCGCGGCTGACGCTGACCCGGCGATAAATCGCGTCGATGCGCGCCATCAGCTCCGAAAGGGAAAATGGTTTGGTAATATAGTCGTCGGCGCCCTTGAGCAGCCCCATCACCTTATCCATTTCCTGTGTCTTTGCCGTGAGCATGACAATACCGAGCGTTTTGCTTTTTTCGCGAAGTGCCGCACAGACCTGCATTCCATCAGCTTTGGGCATCATGATATCCAAAAGCGCAATATCAAAGTTGCCATCGTAATCGTCATACAGCTGAAGCGCTTCCGCGCCGTCCGCAGCCGCGACCACATCATAACCGGCTTTCTTTAAGTTAATAATAATAAAATCCCGGATGGATTTTTCATCTTCCGCCACCAAAATCCTTTTCAATCAAAGCACCTCCGCAGTCAGATTCTTGTAAAAGCCTGTATCAGATCCGTGATTTGCAGACCGAACGCTTCGCCTTCATCGGTAATCAACGCCCGATAGATGTATTCAGAATCAGAATAAATAATATCTTCTTCCGACAGCATTTCCGATGGAGGGTCAGCGTCTGCGGCGGTTCGGTCAATGCAGAACAGCATATGCCCCAGCGCACCGTTTTCAGTCAGAGAATAAAAGCGCAGGCGGTTGAGTTTCAAATCTTTTACCGCAGTAACCCGCTGTTGCCAATCCTGGGGGATATCAAATCGATAGCCAAAATCGATGTTTTCAATATATTGGTATGCAGGAACCAGGCGGGACGCGGAATACCGGTTCCAAACCGTAAGATACAGGCTTTCGGAAACGCCGTTTTCCCGGTCTAATATGCTGCCGCCTGCCAATGGGGCATAGGAAGGGATTTCCACATATCCGTCATTGTTGATATCGCGGCACAGATGCTCTCCGGAACGAAGCGTCAGCGCAGACACCGCCTGTCCGTCGGCTGTCGCCGCAGACAGCAGCAGCGCCGAGGATGAAACCTCTAAAACTTCGGTAATCATATGTGTTTCGCTGACAACGCCGTCAATATAAATACGGCAGAGAGCGCCCTCATAATCATGGCAGATATTCGCGTAGGAAGTAACAGTGGAATCCAAGCGGATCTCGCTTACCATTTCGATACGCGCCGCCTGTTCTTCATACGCAAACAAGCGCCCGTACGCCAAATAACTATCCCCGGAGGTTTCAATAACAGAGAGGAAAATTTCATCACTGCCATCACCGTTGACATCCAGCGCATGATAGGCTGTGTACAGCTCGGAGAACATGGAAACAATGCCGACATCCGGCGCATAGCCGCCATATACGGAAAGATATTGATTATTTTTACTTTCCGGGATTTGCCAGGTTACAATAATTTCATCCCGACCGTTGCCGTCCACATCCGCAAAAGTCAGCGAAGAAACATCACTGCCGCTGCCGGCTGTATCGCAAACGGAAAACCACGAACCGTTCTGGTCGGTATCCAGAATATTCATATGCACCGTGTCACTGCTTGTCAGCGCATAAAAGGCGATACACTCATTGTTCTGGTCATTATCCAAATCGCGATATACAAAGGCAGCGGCATACTCTCCGGAGAGCGGGGTTTTTAATATCATATCCTCCCCTACGCTTTGATCCAGCGACTGCTGAACCTGCTGGTTGACCCCCGTGAGCTTCGGTGCGCGAATCAGGCTGTCAACCGAAACAATGCGCAAAGAGCAGGACGAAAAGGAAAAAAGGACACAGCAAAGAAAGAGCGCCGATAGGAGCTTATTTTTCATTTGCCTCCGTCCTTTCCTTATTCGGCGGCGGTGGTGCTCGCCGCTGTCTCATTTTCAGAAATCGTAACCTCAATGGTATGGCTGCCGACACACCAGCAATCGTTCTGGCTGCGGACAAAGAAAGAAACTTCTACCTCCTGCGTGCCGACAGACAAATCCACACCGGTATAATCCACCTCTGCGTAAATACCGGATGCAGTCACATTAGCCAAAGATTCCTCCGGTCCGACCACCGCTACGGTGTATGTGTTATTCAGCGAATAAGTCGCTGTATACTCGGCGGGAAGATTGACCGAAGTTACGCCGGAAAGTGTTACGCTGTATTCACTCCGACTCAGCGCAGAAGCATCAATCGTTACGGTAAACGACTCCAATTCATCATCCAGGAAAAGCGCGTTTTCAATTTCTGAGGTCGGGAAAGTAAATGTATTAACGCGGTTTTCAATATCCGAAAAATCAATGGAGCCAACCGACAAAGCAGTTGTGGTATCGGCAATATCGGCATTCAGCGCCACATCAACGATATCCGGCGAGATGGTATACGCCAGAGGGCTGTCCAAATAGTCTATCGGCGCATGGGTAAAATCAACACGAGCCGGCACCGTAACGATTTTTTTGACCAGCATGGTCACGGTAACATCCTCAATTGCGCAGGTACAGTAGCTTGGGCTGGTATTATCCGCCGTCAGCATATAAATGTCTGCGGGGGCGGTTGTTGTAGAGGTCAGCGAAGTTTCATTTTCAACCCGCGCCACCACACGGCGGATTTTATTGACCTCGGTCGTCGGTCCGCTGACGGTAACGGTGCTGACGGATAAAATCGATGTATCCAAAACATAGCCGGCGGGCACAGGATCCACGCCATCCGGGAACAGGACATCCGGTTCCAGGGTAAAAACGGCTTCCTTCAGCGTGTCAAAATAAACGGAAACAGACTCGCGGGACATACTGACTACTTGAACATCCGAATTTGTGTCAAGAATTTCGTACCGCAGTCCCAGTTCTTTTTGTCCGGCGGTGTCAACATAGTTCACATTGGCAGTTACTCGAATATTATCCGCCGTAAACATATTTTCACTGACCTGATATTTCGGACCGCGGATGGTCACATCCACAAAGAACTCCGTTTCGCCGAAAGGCTGCAAACCAAGCCGTTCAGGGGTACTGTCGGTTAAATCGATGGTAACCGGCACATTGGTTATGGTGCGTTCTTCCACGGGGCTGGCATATACGGACACCAGACACCAGAGCACAAAAGCCAAAACAACGGAACAGCCGAATATAAACCGGTTATTCTCGGCCAGATTTTTCAGCGACGGTTTCGTCTTCTTCTTTTTTTTCTTCTTCTTGTCTGTTTCCTTCGGATTCGGAAGATTCGTCGTCTGTGGCATGTGCGGTACCTCCTTTAGAAAACAGTTTCTTAAACTTCGTTGAAAGCGTTGACGGCGTCGCGGGTGTGGGAATCAGATATTCTATCAGCATCTGGCGCAGCTCACTGTCGGTAATGCCGCGTTTTAATACGCCGTCCACCGCAACGGAAATAATGCCGGTTTCCTCACTGGTCACGACCACAACGGCGTCCGAGCTGCGGCTGACTTCCAGCGCGGCGCGGTGGCGCGTACCCACCTTGTGGTGAACAACAATATCATTTTTCAGCGATACAATGCAGCGGGCGGCAATGATGCGGTCATCCTTTATGATAATTGCGCCGTCATGCAAAGCGGCGTTCGGAAAAAAGATACTGCAAAGCATTTCGGTTGTCACTTTGGCGTCAATCGCCACGCCGGAGCGTTCCAGTTCGCCTAAATTGGAGCGGCGCTGAAAAACCATCAGCGAACCGATCTTATCATGACTCATGGAATCGCAGGCACGAACCGTGGCGTTTATGGCGTCAATCAATGCCTGGTCTTCTTTCGCCGATGAAAAAGAAAAAATATTCTTAAACCGGCTCTGCCCCATATGCTCCAGCGCCTGACGGATTTCCGTACCGAAAATAATGACAATAATCAATAACAGGTCGTTGATCAGGTAATCGAATATCATTTTACTGGTTTCCATACCAGCGACAACGACAATAGCATAAACGATGGTCAGCAGGGCGATACCCTTGATGATATGCACAGATTGGGTTTTTCTGAGCTGCACGATTAACGCATAGATAATCACCGCAACCAGCAGAATATCCAATACATCCGATATGGAATCGAAACCGGACAAAATATTCTCCGCTTCCGCGAAAAAATTAGAAAGCGTTTCCCTGATTTTATCCATCGAATCACCCCTGCTAACAGAATATTACTTGCAAATCAGCGCCACAGCGTGTGCGGCGATCCCCTCACCGCGCCCGGTAAACCCGAGCTTTTCCTCGGTGGTCGCTTTTACATTGACCCTCTCGGGCGCTATATGACAAACGGAAGCGATATTTTGTATCATATCCGGCAAAAAGGCGGCAAGCTTCGGGCGCTGGGCAATGATGGTCGCGTCAATATTGCCAACCGCATAGCCTTTTTCTTCAAGCAAAGACACAACGAGCGACAGCAGCCGCAAGCTGTCCGCCCCTTCATACGCGGGGTCGGTATCGGGAAAATGCTGCCCGATATCCCCCAAAGCGGCAGCGCCTAACAGCGCATCGGAAACGGCGTGCAGCAGCACATCCGCATCCGAATGCCCCAAAAGACCTTTTTCATAGGGAATGTGCACACCGCCGAGTATCAATTTGCGGTTTTCGGTCAGGCGGTGCACATCATACCCATGTCCAATGCGAAAATCCGTCACGGCTCTGCCCTCTTATTCACAGGCGGCCACACGCACGGCAGCCGTCAAAATCTCGGCGCAGGTTTTCAGCTCCTCTACCGACGGGAAGGTAGGTGCAATACGGATATTGGAATCATCCGGGTCAACCCCGTAAGGATAGGTTGCGCCCACCGGTGTCAGGGTAAGACCGGCTTCTTTGCACAAAACGCCAACTCGCTTCGCGGATACGCCCTGAAGATACAGGCTGATAAAATAGCC
This sequence comes from uncultured Eubacteriales bacterium, assembly GCA_949293815.1. Classification (GTDB taxonomy): domain Bacteria; phylum Bacillota; class Clostridia; order Oscillospirales; family Acutalibacteraceae; genus RGIG2774. The sequence goes on from CASFEZ010000009.1 coordinate 58,799, forward strand.
GCCTTTGGGATTGGTCCAGCGGGCAATGCCCAAACCGCCCAGCTCTTTTTCGAGAATTTCTTCCACCGCCTCAAACTTTGGGCGCATGATGGAGGCGTGGCGCTTCATCTGCGCATGGATATCGTCCATATTGCGGAAAACGCGGGAATGGCGCAGCTGGTTGAGCTTATCGTAGCTGATCACCTGCACCGTCAGGCGTTTTTTAATGGCGGCGATGTTGTTGTCCGAAGCGGCCAGCGCTGCAACACCGGCGCCGGGGAAGGTAATTTTAGAGGTAGAGGCAAATTCAATAAAATTGTCCTCATGCCCGTATTTTTTGGCGGCGGTGAAAATTTCCGCTAACGGCTCCGTCTCGTCATACAAATCATGCACCACATAGGCATTGTCATAAATCACGCGGAAATCTTTCGCGGCAGGCTCCATGGCTGCCAGGCGCTCCACCACTTCGGCGGAATATGTAACGCCATCCGGGTTGGAATACTTCGGAACGCAGAACATGCCCTTGACGCTGGGATCCTTAATGATTTCCTCGACCATATCCATATCCGGTCCATCGGCGCGAATCGGCACATTGACCATTTCAATGCCGAAATGCTCCGCAATGGCAAAATGCCGGTCGTAACCGGGCACAACGGCAATAAATTTGACTTTACCCTGCTGCATCCAGGGCTTATCGCCGCAGCCGTGGGTCATGCACTGGGAAATATAGTCAAACATCAAAGAAAGGCTCGCGTTGCCGCAGGCAATGACATTTTTCTTTTCCACACCCAGCATATGGGCAAACAGCTGGCGGCTCTCGTCAATCCCCATAAGTCCGCCGTAGTTGCGGCAGTCGGTGCCGTCCTCGCTCTTATAATGATTTTCATCTACCGAATGATAAAGCGCATCGGAAAATACCAGCTGCTCCGGACCGGGCTTGCCGCGGGACATATCAATTTTCAGCCCCTGCGCCTTATAGCCCTGATAATCGGCAAGCGCCTTTTGATAAAAAGCGTCTTTCTCTTCTTGTGTCATTTCACATAACTTTTTCATGGAACATTCTCCTACCTCTATCGATTCTCCCGCCAAAATAAAAACGGGAGTCATAAGCAAAGTTAAAAATCAGCGCTGCCGGTGGTACGCGGGAACGGCAGTACATCGCGGATATTGGGAATCCCCGTTAAATACATGATAAGCCGCTCAAACCCCAAGCCGAAACCGGCGTGCTTTGTGGTGCCGTAGCGCCGCAAATCCAAATAATGTGCGTAATCCTCTTCCCGCAGACCGCATTCGCGGATCCGACGCTGCAAAACCTCAAGCCGCTCTTCGCGCTGGCTGCCGCCGATGATTTCGCCGATGCCCATCACCAGGCAGTCCATGGCGGCAACGGTTTTTTCATCGTCGTTCAATCGCATATAAAAAGCTTTGATTTCCTTTGGATAATCGGTGACAAACACCGGCTTTTTGCAGACAGCTTCGGTCAAATACCGCTCGTGCTCGGTCTGCAAATCGCAGCCCCAGTGCGCCTTATAATCGAAGTTATGATTGTTTTTCTCCAAATATCCAATCGCTTCGGTGTAGCTCATATGGGCAAAGTCCGCCGAAGCGACCTGTTCAAGGCGCGATAGCAGACCTGGGTCGGTATACCGGTTCAAAAACGCCAGCTCGCGCTCGCAGTGATTAAGGCAATGGCGAATCACATATTTTATCATATCCTCCGCCAAACGCATATCGTCCGCAAGGTCGGCAAAGGCAATCTCCGGCTCAATCATCCAGAACTCCGCCGCGTGGCGCTGGGTATAGGATTTTTCCGCGCGGAAAGTGGGACCAAAGGTGTAGATGCTGCCGAAAGCCTCGGCCATCATCTCCCCTTCCAGCTGACCGGAGACCGTAAGATACGCGG
>CASFEZ010000010.1 GCA_949293815.1 uncultured Eubacteriales bacterium
CCAGCTTGCCGAGCCGGAGCAGCTTGAAGAATATCTTTTTACCGCCTGCGGCCAGACCGCCGTTCTGTACCATGCGGAACTTGCCGCCGCCCTTGCCCTTTTGCCGGAGCAGGCACAGGAAGAAATTTTCCGCTACTATTTCATGCGCCAGCCGCAGCGAGTGATCGGCGTACAGATCGGACGCTCACGCAGCACAGCGGGGCGGCATATCCAGCTTGCCTTGCGGCGGCTGCGCGAGGAAATGGAGGTGTGCCGGTATGAGTAAGTTGCTCCCTTATGAAACAATCGTCAAAGCCCATGAGGGCGACCCGGACGCAATCGACACCGTTCTTTCCCACTACGCCGGATATATCCGCTGCTTTTCCAAAGTACACGGGAAAGTCAACGCCGAGGTTGAGGAATATGTGAAGCAACAGCTAATTGCCGCGCTATTCAAGTTTCGCTTTGACCGATAGATTGAAAAACTGAATACCAACTGTCATTAGCGGTGCCACTCAGCAAGTTTACAATTCATCTATTTCCAAGGAAGAGCAGATATAGTATAATAGACCCAGCGATAAACACACATTTATGGAGGTGATACAATGCTCGAAAATATACCATCTCAATCAACTATGACTGAATTGCTCGGACAATCTTTATTTGAAGTATGGCAAACATTATGTTCAGCTATTGATGAAAAATACGATATGGAACGACTTTGGAATACTGGCGGTAAGAATTGGACTTACGAGTATAAATATCGTAGAGGTGGCAAAACACTTTGTTGCCTATATGCAAAAAGTAATTGCATTGGTTTCATGATTATTTTTGGAAAAGATGAAAGGACAAAATTTGAAGATATTAGGGATAGCCTTTCTAATTCCGTTTGTAAACAATATGATGAAGCAAAAACCTACCACGACGGAAAATGGGTAATGTTTGAACCGACTAATATGGCTGAATTTGATGATTATATGAAATTGTTAGCTATCAAAAGAAAACCGAATCGGAAATAACATTTCCAATTCGTTGGGGAAATCTAAACTTGAACTTTCAAAACTGAATATCAGCCGCCACCGGCGGCCAGCGAAAGCAGTAAGTCTGAAAAAGATTTGCTGCTTTTTTTGTTGCCCGGCTCCGTTCCCGGCCATTTTGCCCTGTTCAGATTGTAGTAGTAATTGCTGCTTTTTTTGTTGCCCGGCTCCGTTCCCGGCCATTTTGCCCTGTTCAGATTGTAGTAGTAAGTGAGGGGGAAATTTTTCTGCCTCGGCGGTGGACAACGACGGCTTTTTTGAGGTGTTCCGCGAGAGGGGCGGTACGCACCTGTTTGCCGGGCACGACCACAACAACAATTTTATTACCGAATACCGGGGCGTTACCCTTGGCTATATGACCAAAAGCTCCTATAACTGCTATTTTGATTTCGATGTACTGGGCGGCACGCTGCTGACGCTGGATCAAGACAACCAGGTACGAGAAGAAATCCTGTCTTTTTAAACAAAAAATACGCTGTTGCCTCTAAAAAAAGCACAAGACGGTTGCAACAGCAGCTTCTTTCTTTTATAATTTTCCTGTAGCCTGCAAACAGCAGGCAAGCCAACGCAAAACAGGCGGTGTTGCATAGATGAAAACTTACGGAACCTATTTTCAAAATGACAGGGAGCATCCCCTCCGCTATGGGGAAATCAATTTGATAAACCCGCCCCGCCGCAGGCTGCGGGGGGAGCCGGAAAAAACAGGAATCGAGGCGCTGCCGGTGTTCTGCGGCTTTTGCGGAACAGACTGGGAGCTGATGCGCATGGGGCGGCGCGGCGAACTGACGCCGAAATTCCCCGAAGGGCAGACCCGCCTCATCAACGGGCATGAGGGCGTGGTATGGGTGCCGGGCGAAAAGCGGTTTGCCATTGTGTTGATTCGGGGCGGCGACAGCTATGACCCCACCCGGTTTACGGAAGACGAAACCTATTTTGAATACGGCTGCGATGGGGCGGACGGGATTTTTTGCGATTTGGGCTATTTTCACCCGGATATGCTGCTGCACCTCCCGGAAAAATATGACGGACTGGAAAAGCTTCCCCTGTCCCTTGCCAAAAAGCTGGTTTTTTCCGACCCCTACGCCTGCGCGGTGTTCCAGCACGAGCGGATGTGCGATATCGGCGTGGCGCAGAATTTCCGGGTCGAGCTGGCAAAACAGCATTGTTCCGAGCAGGAAGCCCGCAAAGCCGCCTATGATTCTACCTTTGCGCGGGTGGTTATCTTCGGTTTGGGCACAACGGGGCTGTTTATCGGCGACCAGATTCGCCGGAATCACCCGTCTGCCAGGATTTTATTCACCGCCCGCAGCGGCGAGGAGAGCGCCAAGGCGCAGTTTGTCAAACAGGAGCTCGGGTGCGATTACCTGTCCTGCGGCGCCCTTTCCGAGGAGCAGACGGCGGCGGTCATCGATGAGCGGCTCGGCGGCGCGGCTACCGTGTTTGTCGGCACCAGCGGCAGCGAAGCAGAGCACCGGGTGGCGTTTGATTACGGTGCGCTGGGCTGCAACGGGATTTACAACAGCTTTTCTCTGGGACCGAAGGTCGCCTTTGACAGTATGCCCTTCGGCTTCAAGAACCAAATCATTTTATCCTCCATCAATTTTACCCAAAGCCATATGCAAAAGGCCATTTCCATTTTATGCGAAAGCAAATTCGACCGGCTGGTGGAGCTGATAGACAAACAGACCTTTATCGCCGACCCCATCGGCGCATACGAGAATACCATTTACGCCAAGGGTGCGCCGCTGAAAACCGCGGTGGTTTGGAACGAAGCATTTTTGGACAGGGAGGCATAACCATGAAAGCCATACAAATTACCGAGCCGGGACAAATTCACATTATTGAAAAAGAAAAGCCCGTGCCCAAACCGGGGGAAGCGCTGCTGCAAACCTTATACGGCGGCATCTGCGGGGCGGATGTGGCGTCCTATACCGGCAACCAGCCCTTTACCACCTACCCGCGCATTCCGGGGCATGAGTTTTCCGCCCGGATTGTATCAATTCCCGAAAACGACCGGGGGCTGAAGAGCGGGGATATTGTCACCGCCAACCCCTATTTTAACTGCGGGAGCTGCTATGCCTGCCGCCGGGGGATTGTGAACGCCTGCCACGACAACCAGACCATGGGCGTACAGCGGGACGGCGCATTTCAGGAATACATCACCATGCCGGTAGAGCGCATCATTCCCGGCAAGGGGCTGCCCGCCGAAACGCTGGCGCTGATTGAGCCCTTTTCCATCAGCTGCCACGCCCTTTCCCGTGCGCCGATTCACCCCGGCGACAATCTGCTGATTATGGGCGCGGGTCCCATTGGGCTGTTCGCCCTGATCAAAGCCAAGTCCATGGGCGCGAAGGTGATGATTGCCGATTTGCTGGAAAACCGGCTGCGCTTGGCCGCCGCCTACGGCGCGGACGCAACGGTACAGGTCGGGAAACAGAACCTGCACGCCGCCGCCATGGAATTTACCGAAAGCAACGGGTTTGATGTTTGCGTCGAAGCCTGCGGCGCGCCGGAAACCTTTATGAACTGCATTGAGGAGGCTGCCGTCGGCGCGAACCTGATCCTGATTGGCAACGGCAAGCGGGAGACCACCTTTGTGCATTCGGTGCTTTTGAAAAAGGAATTGAACCTGTTCGGCAGCCGCAATGCCTTTACCAGGGATTTTGAAAGCCTGATTGATCTGGTCTCGGCAGGCGGCGTGGATCTTTCGCAAATGGTCACCGGCGTGTACCCGTTTCCGAAGGCAAAGGATGCCTTTGAGGTGCTGCGGCACAACGACGGTTCCGCCGCGAAGCTTTTGATTCGTTTTGAGGAATAAGATATGGAAGAGACCATTTTACAATTCGGAACCGGAAATTTTCTGCGGGGCTTTGCCGATGCTTTTCTGGATACGCTGAACCGGCAGGGGCTGTACGCGGGCAAGGCGGTGATTGTATCCCCCACCGATTCCCCGGCGGTAGAGCGCATCAACCGCCAACAGGGGCGCTATCATCTGTTGGAGCGGGGACTGGAGGATGGGCAGCCGGTACGGCGGCTGCGCACCATTGAATCTGTCACCCGCGCCGTGAACCCGTACCGGGATTTTGACGCTTTTTTATCGCTGGCGGAAAACCCGGCGCTGCGGTTCGTGATTTCCAACACCACCGAGGCGGGCATTCGCAGCGATATCCCCTGTGCGTTCACCGACCGCCCCGCCGCCGCTTTCCCCGCCAAGATCACGCAGTTTTTATACCATCGGTACCAAAAAGGCTTGCCGGGGCTGGTGTTTTTCGCCTGTGAGCTGATTGATAACAACGGCGACCGGCTGCGCGAATGTGTGCTGCACTATGCCGGGCTCTGGCAGCTGGGCGGGGATTTTGCCGCATGGATAACGGCGGAGAACCGGTTCTGCAACACGCTGGTGGATCGGATTGTCACCGGTTTCCCAAAAGAGGAGACCGAGGCGCTGTTCGCGGAAATCGGCGAAGCGGACGCGCTTTTGGATACGGCGGAGCCCTACCACCTTTGGGTGATTGAGGGGAATTACGAGCGGGAGCTGCCGCTGCAAAAAGCGGGGCTTTCCGTGCTGTGGACGGCGGACTGCGCCCCATATAAAAAGCGAAAAGTACGGGTGCTCAACGGCTGCCATACGGCGCTGGTTTTCCCCTCGCTGCTTTGCGGGGTGGCATCGGTGGGCGAAAGCCTTGCGGATCCCCTTTTGCGCCGCTTTCTGGACACCTGTTTATACGGTTATATTCTGCCTGCCCTCGGCGATACCGAGGAGAACCGCTGCTTTGCCGCCGACACCTTGCAGCGCTTCGCGAACCCGTATATTCGCCACCTGTGGCAGTCCATCGCCTTAAATTCCGTTTCCAAATTTGCCGCCCGGGTGGTGCCGACCATCGGCGATATTTTGGACAAAACCGGCGAGCCGCCCCGCCCGCTGGTATTTTCCCTGGCCTGTTTGCTGTACTGGTACAAACACCATCCGGTGCAGGATGACCCGGCGGCTGCCGCCTTTTTGCGGGAACAGTCCCCCGAGACCATTCTCGCCCGGGCGGATTTCTGGGGCAGGGATTTATCGGTTTTGACGGAACCCACGGTTCAGTGCCTTACTGCCATCGAGCAAAAGGGCATACGGGAGGCGCTTGTATGGATTTTATCCTGATTCACCCCGCCGATACGGTCAAGGTCTGTTTGGAAAACGGGCATAAATACGCCGCCCGTCCCATCGCCCGGGGAGAAACGATAGTGAAATACGGTTTCCCCATCGGCGTTGCCACCGAAGACATCCCCGAAAACGCCCATGTACATACCCATAATATGAAAACCGCCCTTTCCGGCGAGCAGACATATGCATATCGACCCCAAATCGAGCCGCTGCCCTTTTTTGGCGATGGGAACCTTTGCTTTCCCGCCTATCACAGAAAAAACGGGCAGATTGGCATTCGCAATGATATTTGGATTCTGCCCACGGTCGCCTGCGTGAATGGGGTGGCAGAGGCGCTTGCCCGGCGCAGCGGCGCGCTTGCCTTTCCCCACCCCTATGGGTGCAGCCAGCTGGGCGACGACCAGGCGCGCACCCAAAAGATTCTCTGCGGTCTCATTCGCCACCCCAACGCCGGGGGCGTGCTGGTACTGGGGCTGGGCTGCGAAAACAACCAGATCCAATCGCTCCAGCAAATGCTCGGCGACTGGGACGAGGAGCGGGTACGGTTTTTACAGTGTCAGGACGAGGCGGACGAGTTGGCGGCGGGAGAGAAAATATTGGCGGAGCTGAAAGCATTGGCTGCGCAGGACAGCCGGGAGCCTGCGCCGATTTCCCGGCTGACCATCGGCTTAAAATGCGGCGGCAGCGATGGATTTTCGGGACTTACGGCGAACCCCTTGTGCGGCAAAATCACCGACCGGCTGGTAGCGGCAGGCGGTACGGCCGTGCTGACCGAGGTACCGGAGATGTTCGGCGCGGAGCCGATTTTGCTTGGGCGCTGCCAAAGCCGGGACATTTTTACGGCAGCGGACGCGCTGATTCGCCGCTGGAAGGAATACTACCTTTCCCGCCATTTGCCCATCAGCGAAAATCCCTCCCCGGGCAACCGGGCGGGCGGCATTACCACCTTAGAGGAAAAGTCCCTGGGCTGTGTGCAAAAGGGCGGCAAAGCGCCCGTTTCCGGTGTTTTGGACTGGGGCGAGGCGGCAACGGGAACGGGCTTGCAGCTGCTGACCGGTCCGGGCAACGACCCGGTTGCCGTGACGAACCTGACTGCCGCCGGGTGTCATTTGATTTTATTTACCACCGGCAGAGGTACGCCCCTGGGCGCACCCGTGCCGACCATTAAAATCGCGTCCAACACCGCGCTGGCGCAAAGCAAACCGCGGTGGATTGATTTTGACGCGCAAAAGGGCGACGCAGAAGCGCTTTGGGCGCTGCTGCTGCGCACGGCAGCAGGCGAACAAACGAAAAACGAAGCAAACGGCTATCGGGAAATTGCCATATTCAAGGAGGGGGTTACCCTATGATGCGCATAGACGCCCATGCCCATTTATGGAAACAGCAAAATGGTCGTGTAGACGGCGCGCCGGTTTACAGCATCGGCGGCGGCAAAAGCAATTTCGGCGGCGAGGTGCGGCAGATGATGCCGCCCTATATGACCGACGGGGAAAACACCGCCGAGCGCCTTATCGCCAATATGGATTACGCGGGCGTCAGCGGCGCGGTGATTACCCAGGAGGAGATTGACGGCAATCAGGACGCCTATCTTTTGGAAGCCAAGCGCCTCTACCCGAACCGGCTGAAAATCTGCGCCCTGTATGAAGAGGATCGTCCCCTGAGAGCCGCAGGGTGCGACGGCATTAAGATTTGCGGCGGACGGCTGCGGCAGCAGGATTTAACCGCTCATGCCGCCGTTTTTGAACAGGCCGACCGCGATGGGCAGTTTATTTCCATCGATTTGGCAGACGGCGACCGGCAGACCGGATCGCTTTCGGAGCTTATCCGCCAATACCCGAACCTGCGCATTGCCATTGGGCATTTCGGCATGGTGACAAGGGAGAACTGGGAAAGCCAGATTTTGCTGGCAAGAAATAAAAATGTGCGCATTGAAAGCGGCGGCATCACCTGGCTGTTCCACCGGGAATTTTACCCCTACCCCTCCGCCATTCAGGCGATTTTACGGGCGGGCGAGCTCTGCGGCATGGAAAAGCTGATGTGGGGCAGCGATTACCCGCGCACCATGGTAGAGATTACCTATAAAATGAGTTTTGATTTTATCTTAAAGTCCAAAGAACTGACCGAGGCGCAAAAAGAGCTCTTTCTGTTTGAAAACGCCCGGCGCTTTTACGGCTTTGAAAACCTCGCGCCCTGCGCAGCCATTGGCAATATGCTGGAGGATTGAACCATGGAAACGATTTTGGCATCGGCATTCGGGATAAAACCGAATCAGGATATCTCGCAAGCGCTGGAAAAGGCGCTATTGCATCTGAAAACCATTCCCGGCGAAAAAACGCTGGTATTCGAGCCGGGAACCTACACCCTTTCCGCCGCTTTGTGCAAAAAACATCTGTTGTATATCACCAATACCGCCGGGGACGAGGAGTATAAAGAGGACGAAACGCCGCATCTGGCGGCTGTTGGTTTTTATCTTGGCGGCATGGAAGACCTGACCATCGACGGCGGCGGCGCGATTTTTATGATAGACGGCAAAATGACCCCCTTTGCGCTGGAGGACTGCCGCAATATCACCCTGAAAAATTTTGAGATTCGCCACCGCCATCCGGATATGCACGAATTCCGCGTATGCGGCGTCAACCTGTTCAGTGTGGATTTTGAACTGGACAGCGACAGCCTGTATACCGTAGAGAACGGCAAGCTGTATTTTTACGGCGATGATTACCGGGTACGCGCCGACAAAGACGCGAACACCGCCTTTTGGATTGGGCGCATTCGGCAGAATACCCCCCAGCAGGTGCGCCGCACCGCCCATCCGCTGGCGCTCAGCCGCCGCACAGAGGACAGGGGCAACGGGCGCATTCGGGTGCATTCTTTGCACACCGCCCGGTTCCGTCCCGGCGACCGGTACTATGTGTACGATGTGCGGCGGCAGTTTGTGGGGATTTTCATCAATCGCTGCCGGGACATCCAGCTGAAAAACCTTGCCCAGCGGTTCAATTATTCGCTGGCGCTGGTGGCGCAGGATTCGGAAAATCTCTCCCTTTTGCGCCTTACCTTTGCGCCGGAAGCGGACGCGGCGCGCAAAATAGCCTCCTGCGCCGACTTTATGCAGTTCTGCATGTGCCGGGGGCAGATTCTGGTGCGCGACAGTCTGTTTGACGGCGCGGGCGACGACTGCTTGAATGTACACGGCATTCATTTCAAGATTACCAAAGCAGAGGGAAAGAAACTGACCGTGCGCTTTATGCACCCGCAGACCCACGGCTTTAACCCGCTGCGGGTGGGCGATGAAATCGCCTTTATCCATCCGGAAACCCTGCTGGAATTCGGCAGGGCAACCATCGAAGAGACGGAGCTTGCAGGTGAATACGAAATCCGTCTGCGGGTGGATTCTGCCAAAGACGCCATTGCGGGAGCCGTCATTGAAGATATCACCGCCTGCCCCGATCTGCTGTTCCAAAACAACACCTTAACCCGCATCATCACCCGGGGACTGCTGATTACCACCCGTGGGCAGGTAGTGGTAGAGAACAACCGCTTTGTCAGCACCACCATGAGCGGCATTCTGCTGTCTGACGACGCCAAAAGCTGGTACGAAAGCGGCATGTGCCAAAATATGACCATTCGCGGCAACCGCTTTGAATCCTGCGGCGAGCCGCCGATACTGATATTGCCCGAAAACAGCCGCCACGCCGGCGCGGTACATAAAAACATCACCATCAGCGGCAATGTCTTTGAGAATGTACAAAAGGTGGCGGTTTCGGCAAAATCCACCGATTCCCTCACCCTTGAAAACAACCGGCTGGAAAAAGGCGAGCTGCTGCAAACCAAAAACTGCACAAACCTTGCCCTCCGATAAAGGGCGTAAAAATAAGCTGTAGCGGAGGAAGAGAATGAGCAACGCACTCTCATTGCAAATCAACGAAAGAACCGGGGATTACACGGTAACCTATCACGGCTTTTCCTGGGTCAGCGACGGCAGACGGCTGGAAACGGAGGGCGCATCCTTTGTGGACGACGAGATGTTTGAAACCATGGTTGCCCTCGGCTTGACCAAAGGCGTATTTGTCGGGCATGACCATATGAACAATTATACGGTAAACCATCAGGGCATACAGCTCAGCTACGGTCTTTCCTGTGACCACAATATCTATGTCGTGCCCTTCCGCGGCGGGAACCTCATCAATATCAAAGAGGACGGCAGCTTCACCACCCAGGCGCTGATCCGCCACCGGGGACAGAGCAGCATTACCGTTTGTAAGGAGCGATAAGGCAATACCTTCTTGCCCTGTAAATAGCGAATAAAAAAGCCTCCGGCCGCGGCCGAAGGCTTTTGTTTTATGGTAGCGGGAACTTATTTGCTGGCTTCTTCCACAGCAACCGCGCAGGCGACGGTAGCGCCGACCATGGGGTTGTTGCCCATGCCGATAAGACCCATCATTTCCACATGGGCAGGCACGGAGGAGGAACCGGCAAACTGGGCATCGGAATGCATTCTGCCCATGGTGTCGGTCATGCCGTAAGAGGCGGGACCGGCAGCCACATTGTCCGGGTGCAATGTTCTGCCCGTGCCGCCGCCGGAGGCAACGGAGAAATATTTTTTGCCGTTTTCAATGGCCCATTTTTTATAGGTGCCGGCAACGGGATGCTGGAACCGGGTGGGGTTGGTGGAGTTGCCGGTAATGGAAACATCCACGGATTCTTTCTGCATAATGGCAACGCCTTCATTGACATCGTTTGCGCCATAGCAGCGTACCGCGCTTCTTTCGCCGTCCGAATATTTGGTTTCGGAAACAACCTTCAGCTCACCGGTGTAATAATCATAATCGGTTTTTACATAGGTAAAGCCGTTGATACGGGAGATAATCATGGCTGCGTCCTTGCCCAGACCGTTCAGGATCACGCGCAGGGGCTCTTTGCGCACCTTGTTGGCGGAGCGGGCGATACCAATTGCGCCTTCCGCGGCGGCAAAGGACTCATGACCGGCCAGGAATGCAAAGCACTTGGTGTTGTCGTCCAGCAGCATCGCGCCCAGGTTGCCGTGACCAAGACCGACCTTGCGCTGGTCGGCTACCGAACCGGGAATGCAGAACGCCTGTAAACCAACACCGATTTTGGCGGCGGCGTCGGCCGCTTTGGTGCAGCCGCTCTTAATGGCAACGGCAACGCCGAGGGTATATGCCCAAACCGCGTTTTCAAAGGCGATGGGCTGTACGCTTTTGACTTCTTTTTCTACATCAATGCCCTTGGAAAGGCAGACTTCTCTGGCTTCCTCAAGGCTTGCCATACCATATTCGGCAAGGCACTTTTCGATACCGGCAAGTCTTCTTTCCTTGCCTTCAAACATCATATCGTTCGCCATATTTTTCCGTCCTCCTTATTCCTCACGCGGGTCAATGTACTTGGCGGCGTTTTCAAAACGGCCATAGGAACCGGTGTTCTTTTTCAGCGCTTCTTCGGGCGCTACACCGTGGCGGATGTCCTCGAGCATTTTGCCCAGCTTAATGAACTGGTAGCCGATCACCTCGTCGTTTTCATCCAGCGCCATTTTGGTAACATACCCTTCCGCCATCTCCAGATAACGAACGCCCTTTTCCTTGGTGCTGAACATGGTGCCCACCTGCGAGCGCAGACCTTTGCCCAAATCCTCAAGACCGGCGCCGATGGCAAGACCGTCGTCGGAGAACGCGGACTGGCTTCTGCCGTAAACAATCTGTAAAAACAGCTCGCGCATCGCCACATTGATAGCGTCGCACACCAGGTCGGTATTCAGCGCTTCCAGAATGGTTTTGCCGGGCAGCACCTCGGCAGCCATGGCGGCGGAATGGGTCATACCCGAGCAGCCAATCGTTTCGACCAGCGCTTCCTGGATCACGCCCTCTTTGACATTCAGCGAGAGCTTGCAGGTGCCCTGCTGGGGCGCGCACCAGCCCACGCCGTGGGTGAAACCGGAAATGTCTTTGATTTCATACGCTTTCACCCATTTGCCCTCTTCGGGAATGGGAGCGGGACCGTGATGGGGTCCTTTTGCGACTTTGCACATTGTTTCCACTTCATGTGAAATCGTCATGTTTTACTTCTCCTTTCAAAATAGGAACGGATTTATTAGAATAAACCGTACCTATTATAAAACAAAAACCGGTGCCAATGCAACAGAATTTTTATAGAAATCAATAATTTCGGAGGTTTACAAAATATCAATGTTATGGTATGATAGATTTAGTAAATTTGAATCGTTATATTGATTTTGCGAAATTGTAAGCGATGAAAGGTCTGAAAATTATGAGAACCGTAAAAAAAGCGCTTTGCTTGGGGCTTTGTGTTTTGCTGCTGTTTTCCGTCTGTATCCTGCCCGCTTCGGCTGCGGACTATCCCGAGCCCAGCGCCACCGACCCCGCCGCCTGGTACCTTTACGGCGATAATGACCGGGACGGCAAAGTAACCACGACGGATGCCCGCGCTATTTTGCGCGCAGCCGCGTATTTGGACACAGTCCCCGCGTCGGACGGCATGACCTACGGCGCATCGGACTATGACCGGGACGGTCGGCTGACCACCCGCGATGCCCGCCTGGTGCTGCGTCTGGCTGTCGGGCTGGAGGAACCTGCCGCCCAAACCGCTCACCCCTACGCATCGAAATCTTCCGTTTCCGCCGCCGAGGCCATTGCCATGCTGCAAAGCCTGAACGGCATTCTCAAACCGGAAGACACCTCGAAGCGTATTCCCTTTACCTATTCGGACAATCAGGTCTGCAATGTGGAAATTCGTATGACCACCTTAATGGAAGGCATGGTGAATACCATCAGCGGTCTGAAAGAAGAACTGGCACAAATGGAAAGGGACGCGGAGGAGAACAATACCTATTCCACCAAACGGGAAATCACCACCCAGGGCAACTATTTGAACTATTTACAGGTCAAGGGCAGCGCCTCGGTTGTTTTCGGCGATATCAGTACGAGTCTGGTAAAAAGCACGGCGTTTTCCTATAACGCACAGAACAACACCTATACCGTGCGCATCAATTTTAACAACAGTGTCACCAGCGCCAACTCCGCCGATTCCCCGCTGCGCCAGGTGATTGGCGATATCAATACCGCAGAACAGATTCAGCAGCTCGCCGGGCTGGATATCGATTCAGACGATGTGCAAATGACGCTGGAAGCCACGATTGACCGTGTGAAATACACCGTACAGGATACCGTCAGCAACGCCTATGTGGAATATACCATCAACGCAGTCAGCGGCATTCCGGTCAGCGCCGAATACGGCTATACCTCTACCATGACCGTACCCGCGACATTGAGCAAAGGCACCATTACCGAAGGCTATGCCATGGTTATGATTACCAAACAGGATCTGACCATGAACTACGATTTCCACGGCTAATAGCTCCGGCTGCAAAAACCAAAATACCCCTAATAAAAACCGAGGCTCGCCCGCTGCGGCGAACCTCGGTTTTTTGCTTGTCTTTTACCCGGATGTCAGGGCGCGTCGGCTGCCGCCGCACGAAGATCCTTTTGCTTTCCGTTCGGTGCTGTTTTACCCTGCATGACACAGGCTGGGGAAGCAAGCATCGGAGACGCCGAAAAGATACCGCCGCACCACAATGAGCCGCAACCTGCCAAACAAGCGCCCCGCACAAGCCGCTTTTCAGCTGTTTTTCTTTGCCCGGTTTTGCTCAGTGGACTGATATCCCTGCCTTTCGCCCCCGGCATCACCGTTTGCCGCCGGAAAAACGCCCCCGCGCACAAAACCAATCCGTACGGTCGCAAACGCAGGAATAAAAACCGCCCCCGGAAGCGGCAGCTGTGCTTTCGGGGGCAGTACCATATTCTAATTAAAATTCAGCCAGTCCGACAGCTACACGAAGAATCAGGCGGGCATCGGAGGAACGCACCCGACCGTCGCCGTCGGCGTCGGCAGCAAGGGTCTGCCGCGCATCCAGTGTTTCCAGTCCGACCGCCGCGCGCAGCGCCAGCCGCGCATCCGCGCTGTTGACACGACCGTCACCGTTCACATCACCCAGCATCACTTCCGGATCGGAAGTGGTCGGCTCCGAGGGATCCGGCGTGGTAGGTCTGGGTTCAGTCGGCGTCGTCGGCAGGGTGGGATCCGGTTCGGTTACCGGTGGCTCCGTTTCCGGAGGCTCGGTCGTCGATGGTTCTGTTACAGGCGGCTCCGTCTCCGTCGGGTCGGTTACCGTTGGTTCCGTTGTCGGCTCGGGCTCTGCCGGGTCAGTTGTAGAGGGCTCTGTTGTCGGCGGTTCGGTTGTGGGGGGCTCGGTTGCCGGGGGGTCGGTCACAGGCGGGTCGGTAACCGGAGCATCCGTAACGGTCACGGTCGGATCGTTATCGGGAAGTTCTACATAGCTGGAGCCGGGTTTGGAGGTAGAAATTTTAGATGTGCCGCAAACCGAACAGCGCCAGGTTAAACCAAAGGCGCGGTACCAGATATGCGCATTGGAATCGGAATAAGGCGCATCATATTCGTATCCGCAAACCGTGCAGGTATAGTGCCGGGTGCCCTCCGCCCGGCAGGTAGCGGATTTGGTAATTTCATTGGTAAAGGAATGCCCGGTGGCGGCAATGGTTTCCGTGCGCAACACTTTTTCGCAGACGGTGCAGGTATAAGTACGCACACCGGTCTCGGTACAGGTGGGCGCTGTGGTTACCGTACCGCTGTCGGAAGTGTGCCCAAGAGCTGCGACCGTTTCGGTACGGGTTTTGCCGCAGACGGTACAGGTGTAGGTGCGAACGCCCGTCCCCTCGCAGGTGGGCGCAGTGGTCTCCGTACCGCCATCCCATATACAGTCATGGCTCAGGCTGACCGTAACGGTTGTAGCATCGCCACAGGTTGTTGCAATGGTGTAAGAAAGGGTGTTCCTGCCGCTTTTCAGGGCGGCTGCGGCATCGGCGCGAATCACCGATTCGGGCACGATAACCGTATCCCCGCTTTGGGTCAGACCAGCGGTCGATTTTGCCGTATCCAACGTATAGCTGTTGAAATCAAAGGGGATGGTCAGATTTCCGCCGTCGTTATAGTAATACGCGGTTTCGGTCACCGGCGCGATGGTCGCATAGGATTCACAGTGCAGCTGTACTGTCGTTTGCGTAGCCTGACCGGGGAACATCAGATGCAGCTGCTGACTGAATATATCCTTTTGCTTCTGTCCGCTGGGCAGGGTCAGGTCTTCGTACACATGGAAGACCAGCGATTCCGCTTTTTCCTTGCCCAAATAGGTCAGCGCATGTGATTGGGTGGTTCCGTAGAAACCGGTTACCTTATCGGAAAGATAAATATCATTGGATGCCCGGTTCGGCGGAATAAAGTAAATTTTACAGGTATCCAAAAAATTCCCGTTTTCATCTTCATCCCAACGATAAATAATACCGTCATCGGTAAAATATTGGGAATCGGAGGCAAACTGCGCTTCCGTAAATTCCATAATCACCCGTTCCAGCTTTTCCAGCCCGCTGAATGCGGACAGCGGATACTCGGCGTCGGTATTGGTCGTTGCCAGGTTACGCGCCGGAACACTGAAGATAACGGTTTCCAGGTCGGTCAGCCTGGTGGTATCATTGCCGAATGCGTCATATCGAATGTTGCCGATGACATCCGCATCAGACGGGTCAAAATTAACTGCTTTGATAACGCCAAGGGGTTTGTCTGTGGTTACATTCAGCGCATAACGGTAATCCGCAAACTGACCGGCGTCATTGATGGCTCTGAAGTACCCGATCTCTGAACCGTTTTGATTAAGCAGGCGGCTTTCCACATGAACAACAGCTGAAGCAGCCGCCGGGGTTATAACCTGATTATCTACTTCCGCATGGGTTTCGACAACGCTGATGCTGTAATCGCCGATGCTGACATTCTTCTGCACCTGGAAGCAGAATTTATACAGCGGAACCATGCCGGATGCGGGAACGGAGACATCGGTCGCCTGCATGGCGCCATCCTCCAGAGCAAAGGCAAAAGAAACATACCGTTTTCCGCTCTCGCCCGCATAGCCGTTGGCGCTGCCCGCAGCATAAAACAACTCGTCCGCATACGGATTTTCCGAAAGCCCGTATACATATGCCAGCTCCGAGCCCTGCGAGTCAAAAATAAAGACATTCGGGTCGTACTCCAAAACCACGGTGCCGCTTTGCAGCCCCTGTACATTTTCAGCGGACAGGTATACATACATATATTTTCCCTGCACCGCCCAGGTTTCTTCCAGCACAAAACGCAGCGCGCCGGGGACATCCGCCGCCGCAGCGGGCAGAGCCGTCGGCAGACAGCCCAGCAAAAGCGTCAGCGTCAGCGCCAGGGATAACAGTTTTTTAAAAGACTGTTTCATACCGTACCTCCGTTTTTACAGTGATATATATTCATCATACAATATTTTTGCTGATAATACAAGAGAAAGTTTGGATTTCCTTTGATATTTTGCACAAAAAACCGGTTTCCGGCAGCAGAACTGCGTCCGGCTAAACCGCATCATCGCAACCAAACCGTTCGCACCGGCAGCGGTTGACAAGCCGGCACGGTTCTGTTATAGTAAAATAGTAAATTTGCCGCGTCTGCCGAAGCTGTCCGCAGGAACGGCAAATTGTATACCGCCGTGTTCAACGGCTGCTGCCTACCCTTTTTTGGCGGGCAAGACATGTTACTTTACAGCAGGGAGAGAAACAGATGAAGCAGTGTATGGATTCTGAAAATCTGCACCGGCGGCTGAAAAAAATCATTGGTCAGGTGCAGGCGATTGACCGCATGGTAGACGAGGACATTCCCTGCGAGGATATTCTTTCGCAGCTGAACGCGGCAAAATCCGCGCTGAACCGGGTCGGTCAGGTCGTGCTGGAAGGGCACTTAAAGCATTGCGTGCGCGACGGCATTGAGCATGGCGACGCGGAAGAAACCATCGAAAAATTTACCAAGGCCGTTGAGCGCTTTGCCAATATGCAGTAAGCAGCAGAACAGGCGCCGCCTGATACGGCGCTGCCTGTACCAAATTTTTATACAAACAGCCGTTTTCATTGTATTGCGGCTGTTTTTATATACCCTCTTGACAAACCCATACCCCTATAGGTATAATAGAGCCGTAAGATACGGTAATATGGAACACGAAAAGAGAGGTTGCCATGAAAAAACTTGTCAAAAAAGCGGAAGCGGTTCTGCAATGGGGCGGTACCAAAAAGGACATTGTGCTTCTGGTTCTGTCCGGTATTTCCCTGCTTCTCAGCCTGTGGGGCGGGCTTTCGCTGCCCTTTGACCCGGCGTGGGTCGCCATACTGCTCTGCGGCATTCCGATTCTTGCTGAAGCGGCAATCGGGTTGATTACCGCCTTTGATATCAAAGCCGATGTACTGGTTTCGCTGGCGCTGATTGCATCGGTAGGCATCGGCGAGGACTTTGCCGCCGGAGAGGTGGCGTTCATTATGCAGCTGGGGGCGCTGCTGGAAGATATGACCGTAGCCAAAGCCCGCGCAGGCATTGAAAAGCTGGTGCATTTGACCCCCCGTACAGCCCGGGTTGTTCGCGGCGGTACAGAGACCATTCTGCCTGCCGAGCAGGTAAAGCCGGGCGATACGGTGCGGGTTCTGCCCGGCGAAACCGTGCCGGTGGACGGTGTTATTCTTACCGGCAGAACCTCCATCAACCAGGCGGTGATGACCGGCGAATCGCTGCCGGTGGACAAGGCGGCGGGGGACGCGGTAACCAGCGGCACCGTCAATCAGTTCGGGGCGTTCACCATGCGGGCGGAGCGGGTCGGCGAGGACAGCTCCATTCAGCGCATGATTCGGCTGGTGCAGTCCGCGGACGCGGATAAGGCGAAAATAGTCGGGCTTGCCGACCGCTGGGCTACCTGGATTGTTGTAATTGCCCTGCTTTCCGCCGCGCTGACCTGGGCGATTACCGGTGAAATCATTCGGGCGGTTACCATTCTGGTGGTATTCTGCCCCTGTTCGCTGGTGCTTGCAACGCCGACGGCCATTATGGCAGCCATCGGCAACGCCACAAAGCATGGCTTTCTGGTACGGGAGGGCGATGCGCTGGAGCGGCTGGCCAAGGTGCAAAAAATAGCCTTCGACAAAACCGGAACGCTTACCCGCGGCACACCGGAGGTAACCGCCGTACACAGCGCGTTGCCGCAGCTGTCGGACGCCTCGCTGTACCGGATTCTGGCATCGGCGGAGCGGCTTTCGGAGCATCCGTTGGGCAAGGCGCTGCTGGCAGGATACCGCAAAACCGGCGGTGAAGCACCGGAACCGGAGGCGTTTACCATGGTGCCCGGCGCGGGTGTTGCCGCCGTTGTCGATGAAAAACAGGTGCTGGCAGGCAACCGGACGCTGCTGCAAAACCACCGGATCGCCCTTTCGCCGCAGGCGGAAAAGGAAGCCGAAACGCTGCTGCGGCAGGGCTGCACGGTCATTTATGCCGCCATAGACGGCGCATATGCCGGGTTTGCCGCTTTTTCCGACACCCTTCGTCCCAACTGCGATACCATGCTTTCCCGTATACAACAGCTTGGCGTACAGCCGGTTCTGCTGACCGGAGACAGCGAGCAGGCGGCAAAAGCCATCGGCGGCGGGCTGCCCCTGGGCGAAATCTGCGCGGGCTGCCTGCCGGAGGAGAAGCTCGCCTATATCGACCGCAGTCAAAAAGCGGGCGCACCGGTTTGCATGATTGGCGACGGCATCAACGACGCCCCCGCGCTGAAAAAGGCGTATGTGGGCATTGCCATGGGCGGCGTTGGCAGCGATATTGCCGTGGAGGCGGCGGATATCGTGCTGGTGGACGATGAAATTAAGCAGCTGCCCCATCTGCTTGCCCTGTCCCGCCGGATGATGACCGTCATCCGGTGGAATCTGGTCTTTTCCATGGGATTGAATGTGCTCGCCATTATATTGGCCATGACCGGCGTGCTGAATCCGGTGGTGGGTGCGCTGGTGCACAACGCCGGGTCGGTGGCGGTCATTCTGCATTCCGCGTTTCTGCTAAAGTGGAAGAAGAAAATGCCCGCAGGCACCTGAAACGGCGCTATGGCGCAAACGGAATTTTCTTTTTTGCGAGGGACAGACAAAAGATAACGATTTTTCATTTCTTGCCACATATCATGCAATGCAGCCGACGGCAAAGCATTTTTGCTGCCGGCTTCCTGTATTTGGCGAAATATTTCATAAAATTTTTTCTGTCATTTGCGCCTTTTCTGTAGATTTTTTTTGTTTTATATGATATGATAACATGGAAATCATGTGAGTAACGAGGTGTAAGCGCGATGAAAATCCGTGAACTTGTGGATATTCTGGAAGCGAAGGTCATTACCGGCGCGGATTATCTGGACCGGGAGGTCTATACCGCCTGCGGCAGCGATTTGATGAGCGATGTGCTGGCGTTTGTAAAGGAACAGGCGGTGCTTTTGACCGGTCTTGTCAACCCGCAGGTAATCCGCACGGCGGAAATGATGGATATGACCTGCATTGTCTTTGTACGGGGCAAAAAGCCCGATTTGAATATGATTGATTTGGCAAATGAAATGGAAATTGTCCTTTTGGGGACGGATTATGAGATGTTCACCGCCTGCGGACGCCTCTATACCAACGGACTGCGCGGGAGAAGCGGCAAGTAATGGAGCCGCTGCATCTGCATTATGAGGTCAGCGGCAGTGATTTTACCTGCGCAGGCGAGGCATCGGGTAAAATCAAACGCACGCTGAAATCCTTGGGCTTTTCGCCCGCCGTGATTCGCAATGTGGCCATTGCCGTGTACGAAGCGGAAATCAATATGGTCATCCACGCGGGCGGCGGGGTGATTGATGTCACCATTCAGCCCGATGAAATTGTTGTGGTGCTCAAGGACACCGGTCCGGGCATTCCCGACATCGATCTGGCCATGCAGGAGGGCTGGTCCACCGCGCCGGAAAATATTCGGCAATTGGGCTTCGGCGCGGGCATGGGGCTGCCGAACATTAAAAAATATTCCGACGAGCTGAAAATCGACAGCACCGTCGGCGTCGGAACGACCATTACCATTACGGTGCGCAATCCGGCATAATACCGGTTGCGCCGGAACAGGAGGCGCGCGTTATGGAGCCGTATTATCATTCGGTTCGGCTGGATAAGGACAAATGCGAGGGCTGCATTCACTGCATTCAGCGCTGCCCGACCCAGGCCATTCGTGTGCGCAACGGCAAAGCCATTATTGTAGCGGAACGCTGCATCGACTGCGGCGAGTGCATCCGCGTTTGTCCCCATAAGGCGAAAATTGCCGAGCGGGATTCTTTGGAAGAGCTTGCAAAATTTACCTATACCGTGGCGCTGCCCGCCCCCTCCCTTTACGGGCAGATTGCCAATTTGAAAGATATTAACGCCCTGCTGAGCGCGCTGAAGGCGCTGGGCTTTGACGATGTGTTTGAAGTATCGGCGGCGGCGGAGCGCATTTCCTCCGCCACCAAAAAGTTTCTGAAAGAAAATCCGGACTTTCCCCGCCCGGTGATTTCCTCGGCGTGTCCGGTTATCTGCCGGCTGATCAGCGTCTGTTTTCCCAATTTGATTGAACATATTCTGCCCCTGCATTCCCCTATGGAGGAAGCGGGACGCATGGCGCGGGAAAAGGCCATGCGGGAAACCGGTCTGAAAGCAGAACAGATTGGCATTTTCTTTATCACCCCCTGCCCGGCGAAGGTGACGGCTATCCGCCACCCGCTGGAGAGCGAAAAGTCCAACTTGGACGGGGCGCTGGCCATGAACGATATTTACCCCGCCCTGGTCGGCAAGCTCGGGAAGCTTGCCGAAGCGGAAGAGCTGCAAAGCGCTGGGCTTATCGGCATCTCCTGGGGCATGACCGGCGGCGAGGCGTCGGGGATTCTATCCGAGGACGCGCTGGCGGTGGACGGCATTGAAAACTGCATGAAGCTCTTGGAGGAAATTGAGGACGAAAAACTGCGGGATATTGAGTTTATTGAACTAAACGCCTGCTCCGGCGGCTGCGTGGGCGGGGTATTGACAGCGGAAAACCCCTTTATTGCCAAAGCGCGCTTGCAGCATCTGCGCAAATATCTGCCGGTGGCGATGAACCGGGCGTCGGCGGAGGAAATGCGCGGGGTGCTGACCGCCGAAAAACTGCCCGAACCGGTTCCGGCGCTGCGGCTGGCGGACAATTTACAGGAAGCCATGGAGAAGATGAACCGCCTGAACGCCATTCTGGAAACCTTCCCCCGACTGGACTGCGGCACCTGCGGCGCCCCGACCTGCCGCGCATTGGCGGAGGACATCGTCCGCGGCTACACCACCGAACAGGACTGTATTTTCCGCATCAAAGAAGAACTGGAAAGCACCGGCCTCGGCCAGGCCGCAGAAGACCTGATTCCACCACCGTTCCGGAAGAAAAAATAAAAGTCCCCGTAAACTTTGCCATGGCAAAAAGATAAAAGAGTTTGCAGAGAGGTCAAAACTTTCTGCAAACTCTTCTTTTTTTATCCTATTAAGTCTCTGGGAACACACGCATCAAATGGAAAAGAGCTGGGTAGCATATTGCAGACGGTGAACAATAAAGTGAATGATCTCATAGATATACCCGATAAAAGGAGTATCTTGATTGGCTTCAAAAGTATCGCAGAAGCTGCAACGGAACTCATCCCAAGGGGTATGACCTGTGTCTTCTTCCTCCTCAGGCGGTTCTAATGCAACGCCGTCCCGGTCGCAAAAGCCATCGCCGTTTTCATCCATATGTCCCAGTGCAGGAATTGTTTCCTGCGCAATTAAAATTTCACCGCAGACTGCACAGATGACACCGGCTTCCAAGCCGGGCGCGGTGCAAGTAGCACTCTGTCCGTGCACAAGTTCCAAGGTATGGTAAACGGTAGGTACGCTGCGCGATTGCTCCAAACCGCAAATCTCACAAACGCCGGTTTCCATCCCTTCTTCTATACAGGTTGGCGCTGTTTCTAATTTCCATTCAGGAACCATATGTTCGTTTATTGTAATAAGAATATCATCAATATTAAGTCCACTATTCGCTAAAAGAGTTGCCCATTGCTCATCGCTGCCAAAATAACAAATATGGGACACATTATCGCATCCGCTAAAAGCATTCGGGGCAAACATTTGGAGGCTTAAAGGAAAAGCTAACCCCTCAAGATTCTTACTGTTGCTAAAAGCATATTCATTTATTTTTAAAGTACCATCCGGGATACGATATGTTTTTGCTTGGTTTGCAGGGGGATATACAATCAGTGATTTCTCCGCTTTATTGTAGAGCACGCCGTTCTCATCGGCATAAAAATAGGGGTTGTTCGGATCCACCGAAATGTATTCCAGCTGCTCCATATTCGCAAAAGCATGAGCGTGCGTCCAATCCAGATCCTCTAAATAGTAAACAGAGCAAACATTTCTGGGGAGATAAATATTTTTTATGCTGTTACAATAAGAAAAAGCTCCGCCACCCAAAGAAACAACACTGTCGGCAAGAATCACTTCCTGTAGCTGTGTACAATTTGCAAAAGCTTGCGAAGCAATTGCTTTCGTGCCTTCCTTGACACGATAACTACCGGAAAGTGTTTCTTTTGCGTCGATCAGATAGCTTCCAATATAAAGCACATCGTTTTCCCAATTATCGGGATTGCTGCCATATCCCGTATTAGCAAAAGAATCGCTGATATATAAAATACTGTCAGGCAGCGCAATCGTTTCCAGTTTGGGACAATTACTAAAAGCAGCCCAGCCAAGCATTTCAACACCTTCATGGATTATGACAGAAGTCAAGTCCTGACAATAGGCAAAGGCATCGCCTACAATACTTTTTACGCTTCCGGGAATTTCGACAGTTGTTAATCCGGTACCGTTAAATGCACCGTAACCAATATAAGTGATACTATCCGGAATCTCAACCTTTACAATATTGTCGCACCCAAATAAGAACTCATATTGGATGCTTGTAACTGTATAGCCGTCCAAAACAGCGGGTAAAACCAGCTCCGTTTCGCTTCCACTGTAACCCGTTAATTCCGCTGTTCCATCCTCTTTAACATAATAATTATAATCGGATTGCGCGGCAAGAGAGGAAACAGGTAGTCCGGCCAGCAGTAAAATAGCCGCTAAAAGAACCGCCAGCGTTTTGCGTGTTTTTTTCATAGAAAACCCTCCTATATTTTTACATTAGCAGTAACTATTGTTAATGCTAACAGAATAAATGGTTCATGTCAAGGGAATTTCATCAATTTTTGGTGTCATTTTCCGACACCTGTATGCAAAACAACAAAAAAGGCGACACATAAAAACACTGAGCAGCCACCGTATGCTAACAAAGCGACCGGATAACAAAAAATCCCCGCTGCCGAAAGAGAACTTCGGCGGCGGGGATCGTTTTTATTTCAGCAGAAATACGCCTCGTACCATAAAAGGAAGCAGTAGATTGTCCAGATGCGTTTCATGTTGTGTTTGCCGGCGCGGTGGTCGGACAGCAGGCGGAGAATGGCGTCGCGGTTGAAAAACTTTGCGGCGGTGTCGCTTTGGAATTTTTCGGCGACCAGATTATAGTATTTGTCCTGTTTCAGCCAGTCGTTTAAGGGAACGGGGAAGCCCATTTTTTTCATTTTGGCGTTTTTCTCCGGCAGCTGCTTCGCCGCCGCGCCCCGCAGGGCGATTTTGGTCAGGTCCTTGCTGACCCGATAGCGAGAGGGGATGGACAGCGCCACCTCGAGCATCTCCCGGTCAAGGAACGGCACCCGCAGCTCCAGCGAGTTCGCCATGCTCATGCGGTCGGCTTTGACCAGAATATCCTGCACCAGCCAGGTTTTCATATCCACATACTGCATCCGGGTGATATCGTCCTCGCCCTGGCAGGCGTCAAAAAAGGGCTTGGTAAACACCGCCGGGTCGGGTGCGGGAATATCCGGGTTCAGGTATTGGCTGCGCTCGCGCCAATTGAAATTGTAGTTGTTGCGGATATAATATTCGTCAATCGTCTGGGCGCCCCGCACCAGATAACGCTTGCCGTGGGTACCCTCCGGCAGATGCTGGGCAATTTTGGCAAGACCCTTGCGCAGAGCCTTCGGCAATTTTTGGTAATCCTCCAGTGCCAGCGGGTCCTGATAGTAATAGTACCCGCCGAAAAGCTCATCCGCGCCCTCGCCGGAAAGCACCACCTTCACCTGCTCGGCGGCGGTTTTGGTTAAAAAGTACAGGGCAATGGCAGAGGGGTTCGGCAGCGGCTCATCCATAAAATACTGCACCGTGGGCACCGCGTCAAAATATTCATCCGCGGTGATTTTTTTGGTATAAATATCCACGCCAATCGTATGGGCATAGTCCTCGGCATATTTCAATTCGCTGTATTTTTCCTCGGCAAAGCCCACCGAAAAGGTCTTGACCCGGTTGCCCTTGGCCATCTCCTTGACCGCATAGCTGGAATCCATGCCGCTGGACAGGAAGCAGCCGACCTCTACATCGGCAATGCCGTGTACCTCGGTGGAATCGCGGAAGGTATCGGCAATGATGTCCTCCCACTCTTCAAGGGTTTTCTTTTCGTCAATATGGTATTGCAGATGGTAATATTCCGTAATCTCCATTTTGCCGTCCTTGCAGATAAAATAGGAGGCGGGCGGCATTTTATACACATTTTTAAATAAGGTCTCGTTGGACGGGATGTATTCAAAGCAGAGGTATTCGGGGATTCTTTGGCGGTTCAGTTCCTTTTTGAAAAGGGGATTGGCCAAAAACGCCTTGATTTCCGAGGCGAAGAGCAGCGTTTTGCCGTCGTCATAATAGAAAAACGGCTTGATGCCGAAAATATCCCGGGCGCCGAACAGGGTTTTGCTTTTTTTATCCCAAATTAAGTACGCGAACATCCCCCGAAGCCGCCGGGTAAAGTCCGCCCCGTACTCCTCATAGCCGTGCAGGAGCACCTCGGAGTCGGTATTGGTCTTAAAAATATGTCCCTTTTGCAGCAGCTCTTTTCGCAGGGATTGATAATTATAAATCTCGCCGTTGAACACCAGCACCATGCTGCCGTCCTCGTTCAAAATCGGCTGGCTGCCGCCGGACAGGTCAATGATGCTCAGCCGCCGAAAGCCCAGGGAAATATCATTATCGACAAAATAATCGTCCTGATCCGGTCCGCGGTGGCGAATCCGCTCCGCCATCTGGCGAATGACAGCGGTATTGGCGCCGGTATCCGGCTCGTGATTCAAAAATCCTACAAAACCACACATAGGCAAGTCCTTTCTTCTATCGGCAAAAATACAACACTCCGTAGGGGCGGGTCTTGTGCCCGCCCGAGGGCGTTGATGAAAAAACCCCATACCGCCGCAACCCGAGCGTGAATCAAACCCGATTTTTTGCATTTGATGGTTTATATATAGAAACAAGTTGATTGATATAGCTTTATTAGTGGGCATATGATAGGCATATTTTTCGCCACCTGGCGTGAATTAAACCCGCTTTTCGTTTGGTGGTTCTGACATAAAAACCGCTACATTCGTGCGTCTTCCCGGGAATTGTGGGAATCCATCTTTTCTTCCCCTCCCTCGGGCGGGCACAAGACCCGCCCCTACGAGGTGGATATTTTTTACTATTTGCAATATTTTTATTGTTTGCAATCAATTTATTTGTCAATCGATAAAAATTATTGCACAACTTGTTTCCCGCACAATTCAATGCTCTTCCTCGCCAGCACTTGCAGCGAATCTACTACATCCGGGCGGTTCATGTGAAAGTCCCGGTGAATAATGGAAAGCTCGGTGCAGCCTAAAATCACCGCGTCGCAGCCATCGTGCTTCATGACGCCGATGATGCGCATAAATTCCTCAAAATCCGGCTCTTTTCCCGCCTTGACCTGACCGTAGATAATGTTCATCAGCGACCGCAGATCGCCCGCGTTGGGAATGGCGTAATCCACGCCCCGGGCGGCGCAAACCTTTTGATACGACCGGGCGGCGATGGTGCCCTCGGTGGCCAGAATGCCAATCTTTTTCACGCCGGGATTTTGGGAGGTGATATAACCGACGGTTTCTTCAATGATATTCAGGATGGGAATCGAAACCGCCTCTTGCAGCTGCTCGTAAAAATAATGGGCGGTGTTGCAGGGGATGGCGATATAGCTCGCCCCGGCGCGCTCCAAAATTTTGGCGTCCTCCTCCATCACCGGCAGGGGGTTGGGCTGGGATTGATCCAGAATATACGCCGTGCGGTCGGGGATGGTGGCGTGGTTGAAGCAAAGCACCGGAATATGCGCCTGGTCACAGTCCGCATCGGTCATTTTTACCAGCATATCCATAAAATAAACCGTTGCCAGCGGTCCGATACCGCCTAAAACGCCGAGGATTTTCTCTTTCAAACCGGACGCCCTTCTTTCTGTAATCTTTACGCGCCGCCGGGCGGCGCTTTAAGAGTGGAGAGTGAAGAGTGAAGAGTGAAGATATGGAAGGCTTCGCCTTGGGCGCTGCGGGCGGCGCCAGTGATTAGTGATTAGTGGTTAGTGGTTAGTGTCGGAAGGCTTCGCCTTGAATTATAGATAGCTATATTAAATTAGGTAGATAGAGGGTTATAGGGAAGAAAGATATATCCGCCATTTTTTCTATCTCCACAAACAATCTATAAATTCAAGCCCGCAGGGCTTCCACCACTAATCACTATCCACTAACCACTATCCACTAAAAAATCTAAAATCCACGCCCGCAGGATGTCCGAATCTTCACTCTTCACTCTTTTCATCTTACTCTTTCATCAAGCTCTTTTATCTCGTTTTTCCGCCTTTTCCACCCGATGATACTTCCGGTACTGGTTCAGCAACGCCGCAGTGACATAGAATCTTCTTTTGGGCGCAAGGTCGCAGGGGTACGCCAGGGGGTAGCTGACCTTTTTCTCCCGGTAGAGGCGTTTGACCTGCTCCTGTAATTCCGGCTGGTGGACATAGCGCAGAATAATGCCTTTGGGCACCACGGTAAACAGGTTTTCCCGGTCAGCCACGGTGTATTCCAGCTCCTTGTGGTAAATCAAATCGTCCACAATCCATTTCACGGTGTTAAAGCCGCTGCCGGTCACATAGAAATTGCTGCGCCCCAGGCGCACATTGATTTCAAAGAAATTATAGGTGCCGTTGCGGGTGTCATATTTAATATCGAAATTGGAAAATCCCGTATAGCCCACATGCTCCAGAAATTTGGTGGCGGCGGCGACCACTTCGGGGATCACCTCGTTGATAATCGCCACCGGGTTGCCGATGGCGGTCGGCGTATGGTCCTCCAGAAGGGAATGCCCCAGCGCGGCAAATTTGACCTTGGCGTTGCGGTCGGAGTAGCAGGTCAACACATGCATATAGGTGTCGTCCCCGGGAATGCAGTCCTGAATCAAAAACTTATAGTTATACGAGGACTGCTCCAGCTCGCCGAGCATCTTGCGCAAGTCTTCTTCGTTCTGGAAACGGAAGACTTTTTTCTTGGATGGGAATTTCGCATAGTGATACAGCGCGGAGTTGGCGGGTTTGGCAATCACCGGATAGGGGAAATCAAACGTCAGGTCGTTCTCTTTGCCGCATTCATAGACATAGGTTTTCGGGTGGTCAATGCCCAGCTCTTCGCAAATGGCATAGAATTTATCTTTTAAGACAATTTTATTCAAAAGCTCCTCATCGATATAGGGAATGATATAGTAGGGCTCGAGCTTTTTTTTGTTTTCTATCAAAATGCGCACATACCAGTCGCCGCAGCCCAGCACCAGCAGCTTCTTTTTGCCAGCGAACTCTTTGCCCACGGACAGCAGGGTTTCGATAAGCACTTCTTCTTTTTCCAGTCCGGGGAATATGCGGTTTTCGATAATCTTGCTTTCGGAGATGATTTTTGCCTGTAGCCGGCTTAACACCAGCGATTTAATGCCGTATTCCTCATGAAAGCTGCGCGCCAGGCTGTAAGCGGTGATGTCCGCGCCCAGAATCACCGGCATAAATTCCAATTCCTTAAATTCCATCGATGAATCGCTCCGTTATATTTGGTCTTCCGCCCCGTTCGGGCAAAAAAGGGAATAGTGATACTGTATGCCAAAATCTTCTGATTATTATACCCCGCTTTGCGCAAAAAGTCAATCCGAACCCGCAGAACAGACCATGGCGGACTTGTAAACAAAACCAGCGCACCGGCGCGCCTGCGCGAAAGCGATGCTGCCGAATAAAAAACGCACCCCTGCCGAAAACACGGGTGCGTATTTGCTTATTCGGTTTTTGGTTCGGGCGGGGCGGCTTCCTTTGGGGTGGTCGGTGCTTCTTCCTTTGCGGCGGGCGAGGTCGGCTTTTCTGCTTTCGGGGGCGCCTCGGGCGGGGTGTCCCGTTCCTCTATTTTTTGCAGACGCTCCAAAATCTCCCGCTGTTTGTCCATGATCAGGTAAATGCCGATGATTACAATCATCGCAAGACCGCAAACCACGCCGAAAACCAAGGAAAGATCCTGCGCCCCAATATCCATCAGCGAGCCGAGGAAAAAGCCCAGAAAGCTGAAAACCGCCATGCCAATCATCAACCATACAACCATTCTTTTCCGGCCGTCACAAAGACAGCCGTTCCTCCCTTCTGTTTGGATAAAAATACTTTTTATTCGGATGTATCCGCAGAACCCTCCCCGGGCAATGGCTTGCCGGGGGTATTGTCCGGGGGCTGGGTATTCACAGCCGCATCGGGCGGGGGCGGCGCTGTTTTGGGGGTACGCGCCTCTTCCGCAGAAGACGGCGCGGGGGCTGTTGGGAGTTGTTCTATTTTTTCTTCGATTTGACGCAGAGACTCCTGCATCTTGTTCTGCTTGTCAAAAAGCACCGTCAAACTGCCAATCACAACCACGCTCAGCCCCCAGAGCATGGCATGATTCCCCATCGGATCGCCATCAAACAAACCGCCGAGTAAAAGACCAATCCAGCTGAAAAACAGAAATACAATAATCAAAAAAACAGCAGTCATTGTCCCTTTTTCGGCTGCAAAAATTGATGCAGCCGTTCCTCCTTTCCCATTTTTATCAAAGGGGATTATCCCTGTTTCTATTATACAAAAAAACAGGCATTTGTCAATAGAATTTATGGATATTGAAAAAATTTGTTTCCATAAAAGCAGCTTGCTGTGCGTATCAAAAAAAGTGGTTGCTTTTGGGTGCCGCTTTGTCTGATTCTTGGAGAAAAGCAGCGTTTGAGCAAATAAAAAACGCACTGAAAGGCATTGATTTTCCTTTCAGCGCGTTTACAGCGATTCCAAAAACGCCAGCAGGGCGGCTTGCTGCTGCTCATTGCATTTGGCAAAGGCGGTCAGCAGGCGGCGCTGGGGTTCGGTCAGGGGGACGGGCTCCTGTCCGGCGGCGAAAAGCCGGGGCAGGGTGATGCCGAACGCGGCGCAGATTTTTTCCAGAGAGGGCACGGTGGGCACCATGTTTTTTCGGTACCAGGAGGAAATGGTGGATTGGGGCAGACCGGATTTTTCCGCCAATTGGTATTCCGTCCAGCCTCTTTTTTGCCGCTCTTCGGCAATGACGGTCAGCAGCTTGTTCATATCGCGCCTCCTGTCGTTGTGTTCTTCGTACAGTATACTTCAAAAAAGCGTTTTTTGCAACCCTTGTGTCAAAAAAAGCAAAGCGGGTGTCCCTGCGCCGGGCATATTCCCCGGAACCCTGCCATATCCCGCTTTTTATGCCGGTTTTACCCGGTGTCGAATTTTGATTTTTTTATTGATTTACGGCTATCCATGTATTATAATTGATATAGATATATAGGAAACGGCATACCGAGGGGGGTTGGGGATGAATATTGTCCATATGAAATACGCGGTGGAGGTGGAAAAGACCCGCTCCATCAGCAAGGCGGCGGAGAACCTGTTTATGGGGCAGCCGAACTTGAGCCGCGCCATTAAGGAGCTGGAGGAGTCGCTGGGCATTACCATCTTTAAGCGCACCCCCAAGGGCATGGAGGTCACCCCGGACGGGGAGGAGTTTTTGCAGTACGCCAGGAAGATTCTGCGGCAGATTGAAGAGGTGGAGCAGATCTACGCCGGGGGTAAAATTGACAAACAGCAGTTTTCCATCTCCGTGCCCCGCGCCGGATACATTTCCTGCGCCTTTGCGGAATTTGCCAAGCATATCGATATGTCCCGCCCGGCTGAAATTTTCTACAAGGAGACCAACACCTCCCGGGCTATCAATAATATATTGAATGCCGATTATCAATTGGGGATTATCCGCTACCAGAAGGTGTTTGAGCCGTATTTTGAAGCCATGCTGCGGGATAAGGGGCTGGAAAGCCGCCTGGTTTGGGAATTTTCCTATGTGGCGGCCATGTCCGAAAAAAGCCCCTTAGCGCAGAAGGAGAGCTTTTCCCTGTCGGAGCTTTCCGACTATATTGAAATTGCCCACGCCGACCCCTATGTACCGTCGCTGCCGCTGGTGGATGTAAAAAAGGCGGAGCTGTCCGAGCACGTGGACAAGCGTATTTTTGTGTTTGAGCGGGGCAGCCAGATGGATTTGCTCTCGACCGTGCCCCGTACCTTTATGTGGGTTTCGCCGGTGCCCGAATATGTGCGCCGCCTGTACGGCATTGTGGAACGGCAGAGCCCGGAGAACAAAAAAGTGTATCGGGATGTGCTGATATATCGCAAAGGCTATCATTTAACCGAGCTGGATCAGGCGTTTCTGGACAATGTGGATAAAATCATTGCCCAATTATAAAATTTTCCGTCGATTATCGATAAGGGTATATCGATAAGCATATATCGATATACATGATTTGCATTTTACATCCGCAGACTCTTTTGCTATGATAGGTATCAGGGTCAGAACATTTTTTTCAAAAGATTCGGAAAGGAGAAATCTCTGTTGACGCAGAAAATTTCCAAGGCCACCTTCGCCAGGCTTCCGGTATATTTGAATTACCTGAAGTCCCTGCCCGAAAACGGCAGCCCCACCATCTCCGCGACCGGCATTGCCGCCGCGCTGGGCATGGGCGAGGTACAGGTGCGCAAGGATCTGGCAGCGGTCAGCGGCGCGGGCAAGCCCAAGGTGGGGTATGTGGTGCGCGATTTGATGGCTGAGCTGGAGGATTTTCTCGGCTATAACGATGTGGATGACGCCGTGATTGTCGGCGCCGGTCGGTTGGGGAGAGCTTTGCTGGAATACGAAGGCTTCCACAATTACGGGCTGAACATCGTAGCCGCCTTTGACGAGGACGAGAGCGTTGTCGGAGAGACCGAAAACGGCAAGCAGATATTCCATATGTCGCGCTTTGACGATTTGTGCCGGCGTATGAATATCCGCATGGGAATCATTACCGTTCCCGCCGCTGCCGCCCAGTCGGTATGCGACCGGATGATTGCAAACGGGATTTTGGCAATTTTGAACTTTGCCCCCGCCCATCTGGAAGCGCCGAAAGAAATCCTGATTCAGGATGAAAACATGGCAACGGCGCTGGCGCTGCTTTCCGGTCATTTGAAGAAAAAGCTGAAAACCGCTGAGAATAAGGGAAACGATGATTAAATCCGGTTTGCCGCCGTCAGGCGCGATGGAATCAGCGTTTACAAAAAGGAGACTGTGTGATGAAAGAAAAAGCGTATGAGATTGTAGACAGCGTGGAAAAGCTGGAAGCAGCCATTGCCCGCGTGAAAGAGGCGCAGCGTATTTTTGCGACCTATACGCAGGAGCAGGTGGACAAGATTTTCTTTGCCGCCGCCGTGGCCGCCAACCAGCAGCGCATCCCCCTTGCCAAAATGGCAGTGGAGGAGACCGGCATGGGTGTGGTCGAGGACAAGGTTATCAAGAACCACTACGCCGCCGAATATATTTATAATAAGTATAAGGACACCAAAACCTGCGGCGTGATTGAAGAGGACAAAGCCTTCGGCATCAAAAAAATTGCCGAGCCTTTGGGCGTAATCGCCGCCGTTATTCCCACCACCAACCCCACTTCTACCGCGATTTTCAAAACCCTGATTGCCCTGAAAACCAGAAACGGCATTATCATCAGCCCCCACCCCAGAGCCAAGGGCTGCACCATTGCCGCCGCAAAGGTTGTGCTGGAAGCTGCCGTAAAGGCCGGCGCGCCCGAGGGGATTATCAGCTGGATTGACATTCCCTCGCTGGAAATGACCAACCTTTTGATGAAAGAAGCCGATATTATCCTTGCCACCGGCGGTCCGGGCATGGTTCGTTCCGCCTACTCCAGCGGCAAGCCCGCCTTGGGCGTAGGTCCCGGCAATACCCCGGTTATTATTGACGACACCGCCGATATTCTTTTGGCGGTCAGCTCGGTGATTCACTCCAAAACCTTCGACAACGGCATGATCTGCGCGTCCGAACAGTCTGTGATTGTGCTGGACGGCGTTTACGATAAAGTGAAAAAGGAATTTGCCGACAGAGGCTGCTATTTCCTGAACGACGAAGAAACCGAAAAGGTCAGAAAAGCCATTATCATCAACGGCTCGGTCAACGCCAAAATCGTTGGTCAGAGCGCGTATAAGATTGCCCAGATTGCGGGCGTTACCGTGCCCGAAAGCACCAAAATCCTCATCGGCGAAGTGGAAAGCGTGGATATTTCCGAAGAGTTCGCCCATGAAAAACTCTCTCCCGTGCTCGCCATGTACCGCGCCGAGAGCTTCGACGACGCCCTTGCCAAAGCGGAGCGTCTGGTTGCGGACGGCGGCTACGGTCACACCTCCTCTGTTTATCTGAACGCGGTAACGGAAAAAGAAAAGCTCGACAAATTTGCCGCCGCCATGAAAACCTGCCGTATTCTGGTCAACACTCCCTCGGCGCAGGGCGGCATCGGCGATTTGTACAACTTCAAACTTGCGCCCTCTCTGACATTGGGCTGCGGCTCCTGGGGCGGCAACTCGGTGTCCGAAAATGTCGGCGTGAAGCACCTGATCAACATCAAAACCGTTGCCGAGAGGAGAGAGAATATGCTTTGGTTCCGCGCGCCCGAAAAGGTGTATATTAAAAAAGGCTGCCTGCCTGTGGCTCTTGACGAGCTGAAACATGTCATGGATAAGAAAAAGGTGTTTATCGTCACCGACTCTTTCCTGTTTGAAAACGGCTACACCAAGCCCATTACCGATAAACTGGATGAGCTGGGCATCGTACACACCACCTTCTCCAATGTAGCGCCCGACCCGAGCCTTGCCTGCGCCAAGGAAGGCGCCGCACAGATGGCAGCGTTCAAGCCCGACTGCATCATCGCCGTGGGCGGCGGCTCCGCGATGGACGCCGGTAAAATCATGTGGGTCATGTACGAGCACCCCGAAGTGGACTTTATGGATATGGCCATGCGCTTTATGGATATCCGCAAGAGAGTTTACACCTTCCCGCATATGGGCGACAAGGCGTATTTTATCGCCGTTCCCACCTCTGCCGGTACCGGTTCCGAGGTAACTCCTTTCGCCGTTATCACCGACGAGCAGACCGGCGTCAAATACCCGCTGGCGGACTATGAGCTGCTGCCCAAAATGGCCATTGTTGACGCGGATATGATGATGAACGCCCCGAAGGGTCTGACCTCCGCTTCCGGTATTGACGCGGTTACCCACGCTTTGGAGGCCTACGCTTCCATGATGGCAACCGATTATACCGACGGTTTGGCGATTCGCGCTTTGCAGATGATTTTTGAATACCTGCCCCGCGCCTACGACAACGGACCCAACGACCCGGTTGCCCGCGAAAAAATGGCCAACGCCGCCACCATGGCCGGTATGGCGTTCGCCAACGCTTTCCTGGGCGTCTGCCACTCCATGGCGCATAAGCTGGGCGCGTTCCATCACCTGCCCCACGGCGTTGCCAACGCGCTGATGATTGACGAGGTACTGCGCTTCAACGCCGAGGAAGTGCCGCCGAAGATGGGCACCTTCCCGCAGTATGACCACCCGAAGACCCTTTCGCGCTATGCCGAGGTTGCCACCGCGCTGGGTCTTCCGGGCAAGAACGATCAGGAAAAGCTGGAAAGCCTGATTCGCGCCATTGACGAATTGAAAGAAAAAATCGGCATCAAAAAGACCATTAAGGATTACGGCGTAGACGAAACCGACTTCCTGAACCGTTTGGACGACATGGTAGAACAGGCGTTCGACGATCAGTGCACCGGCGCGAACCCCCGTTATCCTCTTATGAGCGAAATCAAACAGATGTATCTGAACGCATATTACGGTAAGTAAGCAAATAGGAGGAAGCACTATGAATCTTGACAGAGTCATTGCCGTCCGCACCACCAAAACGGTTTACCGCGACGGCGACGTAGCCATTAAGGTATTCAACGAGGATTATTCCAAGGCGGATGTTCTGAACGAAGCGCTGAACCAGGCGCGGGTGGAGGAAACCAACCTGAACATCCCGAAAATCCACGAAGTAACCAAGGTAGACGGCAAATGGGCGATTGTATACGACTATATCCCCGGTAAGACCTTGCAGCAGCTGATGGACGAAAATCCGGACAAAATCGATGAATATCTGGACATTTTCGTGGATTTGCAGCTGGAGGTGCACGAGCAGAAATGCCCGATGCTCAACCGCCTGAAGGATAAAATGAACCGCAAAATCTGCGAAGCCAGTCTGGACGCCACCACCCGGTATGATTTGCATACCCGCCTGGAGGCCATGCCCCGCCACAGCAAGGTTTGCCACGGCGACTTCAACCCCGGCAATATCATTGTGACCCCCGAGGGCAAGTATTATATCATCGACTGGTCCCACGCCACCCAGGGCAACGCCTCCGCCGACGCGGCGCGTACCTATCTGCTGTTCAACCTGAAAGGCGAGCTGAAATTGGCGGAAAAATACCTGAACCTGTTCTGCAAAAAGAGCGACACCGCCAAACAGTATGTGCAGAAATGGCTGCCCATTGTTGCGGCGTCCCAGTCCGTTAAAGGCAAACCCGAAGAGCGGCAGTTCCTGCTTTCCTGGGTTGATGTTGTAGATTATGAATAATAGAAAGCGGGGTTAATCTGATGAAAGTTACGGTTTGTATCGGCAGCTCCTGCCATTTGAAAGGCTCGCGCCAGATTGTAGAAGAGCTGCAATATCTGATTGCGAAAAACAATTTGCAGGATAAGGTCGATTTGGGCGGCACCTTCTGCATGGGTCGCTGCCAGGAGGGCGTGTGCGTGACCGTAGACGGCACCCTGCACTCCCTTTCCCCGGACAAAACCAAGGAATTCTTTGAAACCGAAATCCTTGCCAAAGTGTAAGAAACCCTGAAATAAAGCACGGAAAAACGGCAGAAACGCGCGCCAAAAGCGCCGACGGCTCCTGCCGCTTTTCCCGTGCTTGGGAAAAGAAGGACTCCCGCCCCTACGATGTGGAGATAAATTCGCCGATGCGGACAAGATTATTTTTTGAACGATATTTGCCAATTACGGCGCAAAGCTTACGGAGGCGCTGCTATGTCAGAATTTTTAAGACTGAAAAAATCCAACTGCAAGAACTGCTACAAGTGCATCCGCCATTGCCCGGTGAAGTCCATTCGCTTTTCGGGCAACCAGGCGCATATTGTCACCGAGGAATGTATTCTCTGCGGTCAGTGCTTTGTGGTCTGCCCGCAGGACGCCAAGGAGATTTCCTCCGAGCTGGAAAAGGTCAAGGTGCTTATCGGCAGCGGCGCGCCCGTTATCGCCAGCGTGGCGCCGTCCTTTGTGGCAAACTACGAGGGCTGCGGCATTGAATCGCTGGAAAAAGCCCTGAAGCAGCTGGGCTTTGCCGGGGCGGAGGAAACCGCCATCGGCGCAACCATTGTCAAAAAAGAGTACGACCGGATGCTCAAAGAGGATAAGCGGGATATTCTAATCTCCTCCTGCTGCCACTCGGTCAATTTGCTTATTCAAAAATATTTCCCCGGCTCCATGCAGTATCTGGCGGACATCATGTCCCCCATGCAGGCGCACTGCCGGGACATCAAGCAGCGCAACCCTCAGGCGAAAACCGTGTTCATCGGTCCCTGCGTTGCCAAAAAAGATGAGGCAGACCACTATCGCGGTATTGTGGACGCGGTGCTGACCTTTGAGGATTTAACCGCATGGCTGGCGGATGAACATATCACCTTAGAGCAGAAGCGGGACAGCGCCGAAAAGAGCAAGGCGCGGCTGTTCCCCACCACCGGCGGTATTTTGAAAACCATGAACTGCGACGCGGCGGGCTACACCTACATGGCCATCGACGGCACCGAAAACTGCATTGCCGCCCTGAAGGACATTGAAGACGGCAATATTCACAACTGCTTTATTGAAATGTCCGCCTGTGTCGGCAGCTGCGTCGGCGGACCGGTGATGGAAAAATACAACCGCCGCACCGTGCGCAATTACGCCGCCGTGACCACCTACGCGGGCAAAGAGGACTTTGAGGTCGCGCCCGTCACCAAAGCGGAAATTAAGAAACAATTTGAATATATCGATAAAAAACAGGTATTGCCGGATGAGGCGGAAATTCAGTCCATTTTGCGCAAAATGGGCAAAATGAAGCCCTCTCAGGAGCTGAACTGTGGCTCCTGCGGCTATAACACCTGCCGGGAAAAGGCTGTCGCTATCTTCCAGGGCAAGGCGGACTTAACCATGTGCCTGCCGTTCTTGAAGGATCGGGCGGAGAGCTTTTCCGACAATATCATCAACAACACCCCCAACGCCATTATTGTAACCAACGAAAACCTGGAGGTGCAGCAGATTAACCGCGCCGCCCTCAAGATTATGAACCTGCGGTCGGAAAGCGATGTGATGGGCGAACAGATTATCCGCATTCTGGAGCCGAAAGACTTTATGGAAGTGCGCAAAACCGGCGTGAGCATCCGCGACAAACGGGTGTATTTGGCGGAATACAAAAAATATGTGGAAGAGACCATTCTTTACGATAGGGATTACCGCATTTTAATCTGCCTGATGCGCGATGTAACCGACGAGGAAAACGAGCGGGCGCGCAAGGAGGAAATCAGCCACAACACCGCCCAGATTGCCGACAATGTGGTCGAAAAGCAAATGCGCATTGTACAGGAGATTGCCTCACTTTTGGGCGAAACTGCGGCGGAAACCAAGATTGCCCTGACCAAATTAAAGGAGTCGATTGCCGATGAATGATCTTTGCGCCGATATCGGCTATCGCAGCCTTTTGAAGCATGACGAAGAGCTCTGCGGCGACCATGTGGAAATCGTGGAGCAGGGGGACAATTCCCAGGTGATTGTTCTGGCGGACGGGCTGGGCAGCGGCGTCAAGGCGAGCATTCTTTCCACCCTGACATCCAAAATCATCTCCACCATGATGGCGGCGGAAATCAGCCTTGAGGAGTGCGTTGCCACCATTGCCGCCACCTTGCCGGTCTGCTCGGTGCGGCAGGTCGCCTATTCCACCTTTACGATCATGCGTATTGTGGAAAACGAGTACGCCGAAATCATTCAATACGACAACCCGCTGGTGATTTTGCTGCGGGACGGTCAGAACTATGAAATGCCCTACACCATTACCGAAATCGGCGGCAAGAACATCTACCGCTCCACCATTCAGCTGAAAGAAAACGATATTTTCATTATGATGAGCGACGGCTGCATTCACGCGGGGGTCGGGCTTTCGCTGAACTTCGGCTGGGAGCGCAAGGACATTATTCCCTTTATGGAAAGCCTGTACGATGTGGGCTTTACCGCCAAAACCTTAACCACCATCCTGTTGGACGAGTGCTATAAGCTGTACGGCGGCGAGCCGGGGGACGACACCACCGTATGCGTGGTGCGCATCCGTAAACGCGAGCCCATGAACCTGATGATAGGTCCCCCCGCCAACCGGGACGATGTGAACAAAATGGAATCGCTGTTCTTCTCCAAAGAGGGCAAGCACATCGTCTGCGGCGGCACCACCTCGACCCTGGCGGCGGAATATCTGCGCAAACCGCTGGTACCGGTGCTGGAATTTCCCGACCCGGAAATTCCCCCCATCGCCAAGATTGAAGGGGTGGACTTGGTGACCGAGGGCGTGATTACCATGAACAAGGTGGTACAGTACGCCAAGGATTATTTGGAGGACAACGAATCCTATAAAGAGTGGAGCTATAAGCGGGACGGCGCGTCGCAGATTGCCCGCCTGCTGTTTGAAGAGGCCACCGACATCAACTTTTTTGTGGGCAGAGCCATAAACCCCGCCCACCAGAACCCGAATTTGCCCATCAACTTCAATATCAAAATGCAGCTGGTCACCGAGCTTACGGACGCGCTGCAAAAAATGGGCAAAAAAGTCAAGGTCAGCTATTTTTAACCAATATCGCAGAGGATAGGGATACGATGAGAAAATTTGATACGAAAGTACAATATCTGAAATACAAGGTATTGCGCGAGGTTGCGCGTCAGGCGTGGAACGACAAGCTGTTGACCGGTTTTATGGATATTCCGAAAATCATTGTGCCGGGCAAGGAGCCGACCATGCGCTGCTGCGTGTACAAAGAGCGTGCCATTTTGTCCGAACGGGTCAAAATTGCCATGGGCGGCGACCATACCAATCCGAATGTAATTGAGGTCATTGACATTGCCTGCGATGAATGCCCCATGGGCGGTTATGAGGTCACCGACGCCTGCCGCGGGTGTTTGGCGCACCGCTGTGAGGATGTCTGCCGCCGGGGCGCGATTACCTTTGACCACCAGCAAAAGGCGCATATCGACAAAACCAAGTGCGTCGAGTGCGGCGCCTGCGCCAAGGTTTGCCCCTACAGCGCCATTGCCAACCACAAGCGCCCCTGCGAAAACGCCTGTAAGGTCAAGGCCATCAGCATGACCGAAACCAAAGCGGCGAGCATCGATCAGGATAAGTGCATTGCCTGCGGCGCCTGCGTTTACCAGTGTCCCTGGGGCGCGATTACCGATAAATCCTTTATTCTGAATGTGATTGATTTCATCCAGAAAAGCGAGGATAATACCAAATACAAGGTCTACGCCGTAGTTGCCCCGTCCATTTCCAGCCAGTTTACTTACGCCAAGCTCGGTCAGGTGGTAGCGGGCATCAAAAAGCTCGGCTTTTTCACCGTAGTCGAAGCGGCGCTGGGCGCGGATATGGTCGCCTCCGCCGAAGCGGAGGAGTTGGCGGAGAAGGGCTTTTTAACCAGCTCCTGCTGCCCGGCCTTTGTGGACTATATCCATAAAAACTTCCCAACCATGGTGCCCCATATCTCCCACAACCTGTCACCCATGGCGACCATTTCCAAATATCTGAAGGAAAACGACCCGGGCTGCAAGGTTATCTGCATCGGTCCGTGCACCGCGAAAAAAGCGGAGTTCCAAAAGCCGGAGGTCGCCCCCTGGATTGACAGTGTGATTACCTTTGAGGAATTGCAGGCGCTGTTTGACAGCCGGGATATCGACATTACCTCCCTGCCGGAGGATGTATTGGACAACGCCTCCTATTTCGGACGGATTTTCGCCCGCAGCGGCGGTTTGGCGGACGCGGTGGCGCAGGGCTTAAAGGAAAAAGGGCTGGACGAGAGCTTTGCGCTGAATGCCATCTCCTGCGACGGGATTGAGCAGTGCCGCATGGCGCTTCTCAAGGCGTCCAAAAATGTATTGCCCAATAACTTTATCGAGGGCATGGCGTGCGTCGGCGGATGTATCGGCGGCGCGGGCTGCCTGACCCACGGGGAAAAGAACAAGGCCGAGGTCGATAAATACGGCAGGGAAGCCTATGAAAAAACCATCGGCGACGCGCTGAGCATGCTCAAGCTCACCGGCGGCTTTGTTCCAAACGCACAAAAAGCCGAAGAAAACGCCTGACCTCGCGCTGTGGCGCGGCAGGCGGTATGCCGAAAAAAACGGTATCGATAAAAAACAAAACCCACCAAAACGAGCAGAGGTCCTCTGGCGTTTTGGTGGATTTTTATGTTCTTAATCTGATTTTATCCTTCGCTGTCCGCCGTTTGTTCGGCTTCTGCCCGGCGCTGCTGCAAATCGGCTTCCACCTGCTCCTTCAGCTGCCGGGGATAGTGAATGAACAGAAGCGGAATCAAATTCAGCAAGCTGCCCACAATCGGTCCCAGAATAAACAGCGGCCACACCCATTTATCAAACAAAGGCGACAGCGGCAGACCCATATCGTAGTCCTGCGCGCTGTAGTCCAGCAGCATAAACAGCACCGTGGAAACGCCGGTGTTGATCGCGCCGACAATTTTGCTGCAAAAGGTTTGGGCGGCAAAGGTAATCGCCTCGGCGCGGCGGCCGGTTTTCCACTCCATATAGTCGATGGAATCGCCGAACAGCGCGGTCATGGCAATACCGGTCATGCCGGCGGGAATGCTTTGTATCGCCATTAAAAGGGTAACAATGATAATTTTATTGCCCTCGTACCCGACCAAAAAACATAAAATGCGCATGACAATCCCCGCCACGCAGGACAAAATCAAAATATTTTTCATACCGCCGACTTTTTTGGCAAAGCGCGGCGCAATCAGCATGGAAAGCGCACCGGGCAGCCCGGAGAAAATGCCGAACAAAAACGACATGGTGGTACCGTCCAGGTGCATGCCGAACAAATCCAGCTCCACTTTATACTTAAAGAAATAGATTTGCGGTATCCCCAAAGACAGACCGCTTAAAATGCTGCCCAGCAAAATGAGCATGACCATTTTATTCTTAAACAAATCGCCCAAATTGTCCTTGAGCGAAACGCTGTCCTTCTGCGACAGGGAGCGGACGCGCTCTTTGGCAAAGGAGGAACAAACGGAAAGCAGCATGCCGCCCAGTCCCAGCACCAGACCAAGAATAACAAACAGCACGCTTTCCGACATGCCAATCCGGTTGGCAATGGAGATAAACACCGAAATCAATCCCGGCAGCCAGGAACCGACCATCGCGCCGATGCGCCCCCACTGCGCCAGCCGTCCCCGTTCCTCGGAATGGGGCGACATAACCGCCGTCATGCCCCACATGGAAATATCCTGCACGGTAAAGCTCATGTCATATAAAAGGTATATCACGGCAATCGCCGCCGCCTGCAGCAGGGCATAATTTTCCAAAAAGGAAGGCTTAATAAACATCAGCAGCGCGCAGATACCCGCCACAATCGGGGAAATGCGCAGCCACGGACGCAGCTTTTCGCCGTTTTTGAACCGGTGACGGTCAATCAGCACCCCCATCAGCGGGTCGTTGACCGCGTCCCAAATCCGGGCGGCTGTCAGCACAATGGCAATTACGCGCATATCGTAATACGCAACATCGGTGCAAAAATAATAGTACCAGCCAACCATGCCGCAGGATATGTTCTGCCCGGCCACGCCCAGCGCGTACCACAGCCCCTCGCGGCGGGGAACACAGCCGCCATCCTTTAAAACCGGCGTGCGTAAAAAGGTCTGCACCTGTTTTTTATTCATAGAAATCTTCCCTGTTTCCGAAAATTACTGTCAAATAACAACACAAACAGTTTTAGTATACAGATTTTATATGCCGTTGTCACTATTCATTCTCAATAAAAATAAATCCATTTTTTATATATAATTAACAAGTGTTTATTTGTACAATTGGCAGACACGGCAGCATCTATCTATCTTTCTTTTCCTTTTACCGGGCGGTCATGCCGGCAAACACCAGGCGTATATGGCGCAGAAAAAACCGTACAGCGCCGGTTTTGAAAAAATCCTTTTTCACCGCCACACGCCAACAGCCCAAGCTGCTTTCTGCTTTCCCTCCCGCCGGTCGAACGCCGCAGCCTGTGCCACAACGGGTGTTTCCCGCCGCCCAGACACCCGTACTGCCACACAGTTTGCCACGATACCTGAAATGTGGCAAAATCTTAGAAAAGATGGCATGTTCACAAAAAATTAGTGATTTGCTTCTGTTTCCGCCACAAATTGACCGGTTTTACGCGATTTATCCAAAAAAATTCACATTTATTTATATATAATGCTATTGCAGATAATAAGAAAATATGTTACACTATCAAAGTAAATTGTATGGTTATGCTTTGTGAGGGATCCTATGAACAGAATGAAACTCGCCTTAATGGCGGATATGCACTATTATTCGCCCTCCCTGGGTACCGAGGGTTCCGCGTATGAAAAACGCAGCGCTACCGACCAGAAATGCCTGGCGGAAAGCGGCGCGATTGTGGACGCTGCCTTTCATCTGGTTGGCGCGGGAGACTGCGACGCGGTGCTGCTGGCGGGCGATCTGTCCAACGATGGGGAAAAGGTCAGCCATCAGGAAATGATGGAAAAGATCAGGAAGCTTTCCGAGCAAAAACCGGTTTTTGTGGTTTACGCTACCCATGACTGGTGCTGTTCCGAGGATGCCGCCCGCTATGTAGAGGATCAGGTCATTACCGGCGATGTGCCCACCATGACCCCGGCGGAATTACGGGAATTTTACTACGACTACGGGGTAAAGGGCTGCATTTCGGAATTTGTGCATCCCAACGGTTCTTCCTCTTACTGCGCCAAAATCAAAGACGGCTTCCGGCTTTTGGGGCTGAACGATGACCGCAACGGCAAGGGCAAGGCGGGCTATACCCCCGAGCACCTGGCGTGGA
Source organism: uncultured Eubacteriales bacterium (assembly GCA_949293815.1). GTDB lineage: Bacteria > Bacillota > Clostridia > Oscillospirales > Acutalibacteraceae > RGIG2774. Next base: position 41,621 of record CASFEZ010000010.1, read on the forward strand.
TTTTGCAGCAGATAAAAGACGCGAAAGAGGCGGGCGATGAAATCATCGCCATGCAGCACCACCTGCTGTTCCCCTGCCTGTCCAAGCTGGTCAACGGCGGTATGCTGATTGGCGATTGGGAGGAAATGACCAACATCCTCGCCGACGCGGGGCTCGAGTATATCTTTGTGGGACATTCGCATATGCAGCGCAATGCCAAATACACCACCAAAAACGGCAATACCATTTACCAGATTAACCTGGGCTCCATCACCGGTCACCCGGCGCCCTATACCTATTTTACCTTAGATAAACAGCGCGCCCAGCTGGATGTGATGACCTTAAAAAGTTTTACATATAACGGGCAGATTTTGGGGGCAGACTATATTCGCGACCATACCCTCGGGGTGCTGAAAAATTTAGTAGACAACGCTGACAAAGGGCGCGAAGCCCTGACCGAGCAGCTCAAGGGCTACGGCATTGACTTCTCCGGCGTGAAAGTTCCCTATGGCATTATTCGCACCGCCGCCAGACACCTGAAAAACGATTCGGTCAAAAAAGCGGCGTCGATTGTCAACTTTTTCACCTTCGGCAAGGGGATTGACAAAAAAGCCGCCGCCGAGCTGAAAGACGAGAAACTCATCACCTATATTTACGAAATTTTCCTCTCGGTATTTGACGGCACCATGCACCCCCATGCGCCCTCTACGGCGGTCTACCGGGTGGTGGCGGATGTGGCCAGCCTGCCCAAACGGGTCTGTGCGGTGCTGCCCATCAAGGCGCTGAAAAAAGAGAGTGTGCAGAATACCTTAAACGATATTGAACATACCTTAAAAGAGCTGGTTTACCCCTCTGAATTTAACAACTATCATACCGTGATTGATCGTAAGGCAAAATAATTGCCTTTTCGATAGATTTATTTGCCCCCGGATGGGAAGAGAACCTTTTTTATGGTTAGGAGGCATTTTATGTCCAGCTATGTCACACGAAAAACCCCCGGCAATACCGAATGGTTCCGGCACGACCGGTTCGGTATGTTTATCCACTTTGGGCTGTACGCCCTGCCCGCCCGGCACGAGTGGATTAAAACCAATGAATTTATTTCAGAAGAAAAGTACAATGTGTACTTTGAAAACTTCCATCCCGATTTGTTTGATGCAAACGAATGGGCGCGCCAGGCCAAGGAAGCGGGCATGAAATACGCGGTTCTGACCACCAAGCACCACGAGGGCTTCTGCCTGTTTGATTCCCAATACACCGACTACAAAAGCACCAACACCCCCTTTGGGCGGGATTTGGTGCGCGAATATGTGGACGCGTTCCGTGCCGCAGGGCTGAAGATTGGCTTTTACTATTCGCTGATTGACTGGCACCATCCGTCTTTCCCCATTGATAAATTACATCCCCGCCGCCGGGACGCCAATGCCGCCGAGCTGGACAAGGGGCGGGATATGCGCGTTTACGCCGAATATATGCGTAATCAGGTGCGGGAGCTTTTGACCAATTACGGGAAAATCGATATCCTGTGGTTTGATTTCTCCTATCCCACCGCCGGCGCAAACGAGGATGTGCAGCCCTGGATGCAGTACGGCGGCTGTAAGGGCAAAGAGCAATGGGAATCGGAAAAGCTGATTGCCCTAGCGCGGGAATTGCAGCCGGGCATTATCATAGACAACCGGGCGGATATCGAGCAGGATTTGTGGACGCCCGAGCAGGTGCAGCCCACCCGCTGGCTCACCCACGAAAAAACCGGCGAGCTTGTCACCTGGGAAGCCTGCCAGACCTTTTCCGGCTCCTGGGGCTATTACCGGGACGAAATGACCTGGAAATCGCCGAAAATGCTGGTGGATATGCTGATTAACACCGTCTCTTTAGGCGGCAACCTTTTAATGAATGTGGGACCGACGGCGCGGGGCTATTTCGACAAGCGCGCCCAAAACGCGCTGGCGGCCTACGGGGAATGGATGAAATACAACAGCGATTCCATTTACGGCTGCACCATGGCCGAGCCGGAGTTCCGGGCGCCCGTCGGCACCCGCCTGACCCAGAGCGAAGACGGAAAACACCTGTACATTCACTTACAGGTCTATCCGTTTGCGTTTTTGGAAATGCCGAACCTGGCAGGCAAAATCAAATACGCCCGCTTTTTGCATGACCACAGTGAAATTTTATACACCGAGGGCGGCACCGATAATTGGTGCACCGAGGGACAGAATTTAACAAAAGATGTGGTGGTGTTCCGGCTGCCGCATGTAAAACCGGATATCCTAACGCCGGTGATTGATGTGCTGCTAAAGTAATGTGTGTTTCTTGCCAAAAGGAAAAAGGTCGTTGAGAGAAAACGATTCCTTTGTTTTTTGCTGAAATAATTATTTTATGCAAGTTATATTTTTCTAAACGACCTGCTTCCGTTCCGAATCACCTGTGATTGAAAAAAACCTGTAACTGCTTGTATTTTGCTAAACCATCACAAAAAACAGTTTTCGATTTTATATAGAATCGTGGGTGCTTTTTCAACTGTTATTTATTTATTTTTGCAATAAGAACAGAGTTATCACGGGTTTTCACACATTCTTTAACATATATTTTTAAAATATAATCAGTATGATTAAAAACGAGGTGTTTACCAGATGGACGAAAAACTGATTATTACCAAGAAATCCGCTGTTAAAGGAGAGGACGGGTACAAGACCTTTTCTATCCGGATTAAGGACGCTACCGCAATTAAGCTGGATCGGCTGAGCGAAAAAACCTATCGTTCCCGGAATGAACTGATCAATATCCTTCTCGACTGGGCGCTGGAGCGTTCGCAGATTCAGGAGCCGGACAAGAGCCTTTGATTCTGCGCGCAGGCGCCGGACCTTAAAACAGCAGCCATTGTTTAACAGTGGCAGGAAAAACAGACGAAATGGGATTTCCTGTTTCGTCTGTTTTTTTGCAAAAAATCGCCTTTACAGGAAAACCGCTGCTTTCTTTGCCAAAAGGCGCCAATTGCCGTTTCTTTGGCGGTTTTTTGTATAATTTTTTTAGCGAGTGAAAAAATAATATCTGTAAACAATATAAAGGAGGAGTTCCATGCAAAAAAGAACGCTTTCATGTTTTTTGGCTCTGTCTTTGTCGCTTTTTTTGCCACTGAATGTGCAATCCGTTTACTATAGCGGGGAAGAAGCGAAACAGATTATTGAAAAATTTACCACAACTGTTGCCACAAACACATCCGCAGCCGGTATTCTCACCGGTGAAAATACCGGAACCGGCGACACCTATACCGGTTTTGAGCCGCTGCCCACGGTAGATTACACCGCTGCCGACCCGGATAATACCGCCGCGCTGCCCCAAACCGTGATTGAGCACAGCTACGGGGTGGCAAAGGATGGCAAGCCCCACAGCATTTCTGTAGAAAGCCAGAACTTTTTCGACTCCCACAGCTACCGCGCCGTCACTTATGACAACCAATCGACCGAAAAACGGCTGTATCTGACCTTTGACTGCGGCTATGAAAACGGCAATACGACAAAAATTTTGGATGTATTAAAAGAAAAGCAGGTGCCCGCCGCCTTTTTCTGCACCCTGTACCAGGTACAGTCCCAGCCGGAGCTTACGGCGCGGATGATTCAAGAGGGGCATATTGTTGGCAACCATTCCGACACCCACCCGAATTTCTCCACCCTGACCGGTGAGGAAATTGCCACCCAGCTGGAAAACTTCGACAACTATATGCGCGTGCACTTCGGCTATTGCTCTTCCTTTTTCCGCTACCCGGAGGGCGCCTACAGCGAATATGCTCTGTCCGAAGTGACCAGCCACGGCTTTACGGTTTGCTTCTGGTCGCTGGCCTATGCGGATTGGGATGAAAACAACCAGAAGGGCGGCGATTACGCCTACGAAACCGTCATGAGCCGCCTGCACCCGGGAGCGATTATCCTGCTGCACTCCGTTTCCTCTGACAATGCGGAAGCCATGGGGCGCATCATTGACGACGCCCGGGCAGAAGGGTATGAATTTTACAGCCTGACTGAGTTGCCTTGATGTTAAAGCGCCGCTGGGCGGCGCTTTAAGAGTGAAGAGTGAAGATGTGGAAGGCTTCGCCTTGGGCGCCGCTGGCGGCGCTAGTGATTAGTGATTAGTGGTTAGTGGTTAGTGTCGGAAGGCTTCGCCTTAGATTATAGATAGTTTTATCAAAATGGATAGGATAGAGGGTTGAAGGGAAGAAAGATATAAACACAAAACTTTCTATCCCTGTAAACCAATCTATAATTTACGCCCGCAGGGCGTCCGAATCTTCACTCTTCACTCTTCGCTCTTCACTCTTCACTCTTCACTCTTCGCTCTTCACTCTTCACTCTTCACTCTCAAAATCGCCCTCTTGTTCTGTGGCGAAAACTGCGGTATACTAACCATAACAACAAAAAACAAACAGGAGGGATACCATGCGCATTTTTGCGAATCATGCTCATATTATACCGGCGGAATTTCGGGAAAACTGCGGCATTGACGGGCTGCGGAAGGTGATGGCGGATTGCGGCATTGAAAAGGCGGTTTGCTTTGCGCCGCTGCCGTACCAGATGGTGAACTGCCAAAACCGGGACAGCTGCCGGTTTTTATATGAGCAGATGGAGGGCGACCCGGCGCTGGTCGGATTTGGCACGGTGGATTTTGAGCGGGAGGATTTGACCGCGCAAGTGGAAAAAATGGCAGAATATGGATTTCGCGGTATCAAAATACATCCCGCTGCCCAGGAAATTCATGTTTTCGGCGAGCAGGCACGGCAGGTCTATGCCGCCGCTGAGCGATTGGGGCTGTTTATCTCCTTTCATACCGGCATCCACTGGCGGCGCATTGCCGAATACCACCCGCTGCTTTTCGATGAGGTCGCGTTTTTCTATCCGAAGCTGAAATTCAGCATGGAGCACATCGGCGGCTATCACTTTTTCCGGGATGCGCTGGCGGTTTTGTGCAATAATTCCCGCAACGACGCGGGCGGCGCGGTTTACGCGGGCTGGACGAGCATTTTTATGCCCGCAGACGGCATTCCGGACGAATGGAGCCTTTCGGACTTTGAATTAAAAACCCTGTTGTATCAGGTGGGAGACGACACCAGCCTGTTCGGGCTGGACTACCCGTACCGCCGGGGCGATACCACAAAAAAAGATATCGAGCGCATTTTACAGATGGACATTCCCGAAGAATCCAAAGAAAAAATATTCGGGAAAAATCTTGCGGCGGCGCTGGGGCTGGCGTGGTAAACAGGATTGCCGCGCCATATGGGAAAAACCGGTTTTTCTATTGCACAAACGCCTGTTTTTGTATATACTGTTTTATACGACTGAAAAAGATTCCTGGGTAAGGGGCGAATACATATGGTATATAATACGGTTCTGGACGCAATCGGGCGCACGCCGATGATCCGGCTGCAGCGCATGGGCGACCCGGACGGCGCGGAGATTCTGGTGAAATACGAGGGCTTAAATGTGGGCGGTTCCATTAAGACCCGCACCGCTTATAATATGATTTGTGAAGCGGAGAAACAGGGAAAAATCCATCCGGATACCATTATTGTAGAACCGACCAGCGGCAATCAGGGCATTGGTCTGGCGCTGATAGGCGCGGTGAAGGGCTACCGCACAATTATCATTATGCCCGATTCCGTCAGCCGCGAGCGCAAGCTGCTGGTGGAGCATTACGGCGCCGAGGTACGGTTAATACATGATGCGGGCAATATCGGCGACTGTATTGCCGAATGTGTAAAAACCGCGCAGGATATGGCGGCGTCCGACCCGCGGATTTTTATTCCCCAGCAATTTGAAAACAAAGCCAATCCCATGGTGCACCGCCACCACACGGCGCTGGAGATTATGGAGCAGGTTGCCGGACCCATCGATGGTTTTTGCTCGGGCATCGGCACCGGCGGAACCATTACCGGCATCGGCGAGGTGCTGAAAGCACAGAACCCGCATATTGTGATTTGGGCGGTAGAGCCGGAGAACGCCGCGATTTTGGCAGGCGGCACAGTGGGCACCCATTTGCAGATGGGCATCGGCGATGGGCTGATTCCCAAAATTTTGAACACCGATATCTATGAGGACATCTGCGTCATATCCGATGAGGAGGCCATTCAGACCGCCAAGGATCTGGCGCGGCTGGAGGGTCTGATGTGCGGCATTTCCAGCGGCACCAATGTGGCCGCCGCCATCCGCCTGGCAAAAAAGCTGGGCAAAGGCAAAACCGTGGTCACCGTACTGCCTGATACGGCGGAGCGGTATTTTACCACGCCGCTGTTTGAATAAGGCTTCGCCTTGGGCGCCGCTGAGCGGCGCCAGTAATTAGTGGTTAGTGATTAGTGGTTAGTGTCGGAAGGCTTCGCCTTGATTTATAGATGGTTTTGTGTAATTAGGAAGATAGAGGATTGAAGGGAAGAAAGATATATACGGTATTTTCTATACCCGCAAACAATCTACTATTCACGCCCGCAGGGCGTCCGAATCTTCACTCTTCACTCTCCACTCTTCACTCTAAAAAACCTACCGTTTCCCCCAAAATAGAATATAACCACCGCAGTCTTTATACCAAAAAAAGAAGGATGTTAAAAATGAAAAACCCCTTTCCCCTCTGGGGTCCTTACGGAAAAAAATATATGGGGCTTTCCCGTATTGTCAAAAATGCTGTCTGCGACGGTGTGCGCTTTGATTTTTGCACGGTGCCTGCCATTTTCAGCGGGGATATCCGTGTGCCCAACTGTACGCTGCCCTCGGGCTGCCACCCCTGGCGGTGCAGCGCGGACTATTCGCTTATCACCTATCGCCATGATTTGGAATGGAAAGACCGGGTATACGCCGAGGTTTCCTATGTGCGGTTGACGGACGAGAGCTATCTTGTGCGCACCGAGCTGGTGAACCATTCGGAATTGATTCAGAATATGCTGGTAAACTATTTTGAATCCATTGAATATCCCGAGCCCGCCTATTGCAGATTGACGCTGCCGGAAAAACACGACATAAAAAAAGCGACAGCTTACGACAGCTACACCTATGCCAATCCCCGCCCCTGGGACGAGCAGAATGCCGACGGCATGAAAAAAGGCGAATTTGCCGATATCCGCTTTACCGGCGGATTCGGTCTGGGGGATCGGGCGGGCAAATGGCATATGCCCCACCGGTATATCCCGCCCTTTGGCGCCGAGACCGGGGATCGGCTGCAATTGACCATTGACTGTAAACACGATTATGCGGATGCGGTGCTGCTGATTCGCTACCGCACCAGTGATATTCATTACGAACAGGGCAAAATGGTGGGCGTAGCATATATCGATGGCAAAGACCCCGCTGCCTTTATGTTGAACGATACCATTGAACTGGTACTGCCCCCCTGCAAGGAACCGGAGCTTTTTGCCGTGCCTTTGGGGCAGGTAAAGAAAGGCGCGTTCCCGGTTTCCCTTTGCGCCAAAGGCACCGGCGGGGCGGAATTTGACTTTTTCTGCCTGACGGAAAAGGGCGATTGCGATGCCGTAAAAACCGAGATGGTACCCTTTTCCTTTACCCCCGAAATCTCCTGCGAGGAAGCAGACGAAGGCGGTACGCTGACCCGCTGCACCTATCCGGACACCGAGGGCGTTTATGTGCTGCGCACCTTTAACAAAAACACCCGCTTCCGCAATATCGAAACCGGTGCGCTGGAGGACTGTATGACGGCGCGGCTGTCCAATTCTGACGAAACCTTTGACGATGTGACCGAGAGCTTTACCGGCGCTTTTTCCAGAAAACACAGCGACGACGGATTTTTCCGCAATACGATTGTACATACCCTGTTTGTGCAGCCCGGACAGAATCATATCGAATACGCGGTGCTGTCCAACGGGGACACGACTTATCTTTCCGAGGCGGAATATGAAGCAATCTATCAAAAGACCCTTACCGAAAACCCGACCCTTGCGTATAACAAGGAGGGCGCGCCTTACCGGCTGAGCACGGAAATTTTGAAATCCACCGTGCTGACCAACGCGGTTTATCCCATTTACAAACACGGGGAAAATATCATTCACCATACCCCGGGCAAGCGCTGGGACTGTTTATACACCTGGGATTCGGGCTTTATCGGTCTCGGGATGCTGGAATGGGCGCCGCCCTTTGCCGCATACAGCCTGGAAACCTATTTGAGCGACGAGGACAACCCGGACTACGCCTTTTTGCACCACGGCTCGCCGGTGCCGGTACAGATGTATCTGTATTTGGAAATGCTCAAACGCGCCGGCGACAAAACCGCCCTTTACAAAGACTATCCGCGCCTGAAGCTGTACTATGACTTTCTGGCGGGTAAAATCCGCGGCTCCACCACCGCCAAATTCAAAAGCGGGCTTACCACCACCTACGATTATTTTTATTCGTCCAGCGGCATGGACGACTACCCGGCGCAGGTGGCAATGATGAACCGGAATCTGCGGGATACCGCCGCGCCGGTAATTTCCTCTTCGCAGCTGATTCGCAGCGCGAAAATTCTGCGTATGGTCGCTGTGAAAACCGGCAGGGAAGCGGATGCAAAAACCTATACCGAGGATATTGAAAAACTGACCGATGCGCTGAACCGCTATGCCTGGGACGAGGAAAGCGGTTATTACGGCTATGTGCTGCACGATGCGGCATACAACCCTACCGGCGAGCTTTTGCGCACCGCGGACGGAGAGAACCTGAACAAGGGGCTGGACGGCATTTATCCGCTGATTGCCGCCGTCTGTGATGAAAAACAGCAGAAAGCTATTCTTTCCCATCTGAAAAACGAAAAGGAAATGCTTTCGCCCTACGGCATCAGCGCGGTGGACCAGAGCGCGGGATATTACAAGGTCAACGGCTACTGGAACGGCAATATCTGGTTTCCCCACCAGTGGTTTATCTGGAAAAGCATGCTCGACAGCGGCGAGGGGGATTTCGCCTTTGAAATTGCCCGTCGCGCCCTGAATATATGGAAACGGGAAGTGGATTATTCCTACTACACCTTTGAAATGGTCAATGTCGTTACCGGCCGGGGCGGCTGGTTCCACAATTTCGGCGGTCTGTCCACCCCAATCGGCATCTGGGCAGACGCCTATTACCGCCCCGGTACCCTGACCACGGGCTTTGACACCTGGGTGGACAGCGCGGACTTTTCAGACGACAAAAAAGCCCTCACCGCCCGCCTTACCTCCTTTGCGCCGGGAAAACCCGCCGTTATCCTCGCGATATTAAACGAAGAAGCGGCGCCGTTATGTGTTTTGATAGACGGCGAACCCGTATCCTTTACAGAGCGGTTCCCCGGAACGGCGGAAATCTGCTGGACGCCGCCGGACAGGGAAATACACACATTGCGCATCACCTCCAAATAGCTCCTGCAACTCCCGGATTTTTCCGAAAGGATAAAACCGGGGGTTTTCTATTTTATCTCGCCTGTATATATAAATATATATAGATTATATATAGATATATAATACATATTTTAGTGTTGTATTTTTTCTCAAGCTGTGTTATACTGGTAAAAGCGTATGTGTCGATATTTTTGCCCCTCTATTCGCCTGTATGGCGGCGCTTTCGCGTTTTTTGCCGCCGCTCGATGAAACTATCTTTTTCAAAAAAATCGCTGAAAAGCGCTTATTTCGTCTAATATGAGAGGATGGTATAATATGGAATCCTTCAGCGACCTGTTTGAACAGGTACTGCTGCTTTGCAAAGCCGACGCCGAAATGGCGGATGTAACCTTTAATCTTTTTTTCTCTGACCTGAAGCCTGTCAGCTTCGCAAACGATACCGCCTATTTGGAAACCACATCTGATTTTAAGCTGGATATATTAAAAAGCAAGTACGCCGAGCTGATGAAAGCCAACTTTCAGCGGCTGCTGGGCTTTCCGGTGGAAATTGAAATCACCGTAAAATCCCCGAAAAAAGAGGAGGAAGAGCAGCCGAAGCCTGCGTTTCAGCCGGAGAACCGGGATAAATATACCTTTGAAAATTTCGTTGTCGGTTCGGGCAATAAATTTGCCTACGCCGCCTGCCAGCGGGTGGCAAAGGACCCGGGCATGATTTATAACCCCCTGTTTATCTACGGCCGCTCCGGTTTGGGCAAAACCCATTTGCTCATGGCGACCCAGCGGGAAATTATACAAAACAACCCAGACGCCAATATCATTTATACCACCAGCGAAAACTTTACCAACGATATGGTCAGCTTCCTGGCGCAGAAAAATATGGAGGAGTTCCACAACAAATACCGCAGCGTGGATGTGCTGCTGATTGACGATGTACAGTTTTTGCAGAATAAAATGTCCTTTCAGGAGGAGTTTTTCCACACCTTCAACGCGCTGACACAGCTGAACAAGCAGGTTATTTTAACCTCCGACCGTCCGCCCAAGGAGATTGACACCTTAACCGACCGCCTGCGGAACCGGTTTGAAAGCGGTCTTCTGGCGGATATCCAGCCGCCGGATATTGAAACCCGTATGGCCATTGTCACGAAAAAAGCGCAGCAGTACGGGCTGAATTTATCCCCCCAGATTGTGGAATATATCGCCGAAAAGCTGAAAAACAATATCCGTCAGCTCGAAGGCGCGGTAAAAAAGATTTTTGCCATGAACTCCCTGTCCGAAACCGACCCGACCTTTGAAATGGCGGAGGAGGCCATTCGGGATGTACAGACCGACAATATGCCCGTAGGCGTCAAAACCGAAAAAATCATTGAATACATCGCCGATTTTTACGGGATTACTCCCCAGGATATTACTTCCAACAAAAAGAACGCCAACATCGCCCTGGCCAGACAGGTTACTGTATATGTCCTGCGGGAAATTACCGGTCAAACCCTGCAAATGATCGGCGCGGCCATCGGCGGAAAAAACCACTCCACCGTTAACTATTCCATCTCGTTGGTGGAAAAGAAAATGCGCAATGAACCGGCGTTTAAGAATACGGTATTTGAAATTATCAACAATTTACAGGAATAAATATCCGTTTTTGCCCGTTTATACCGTATACGGTATCGTCAAGTTATCGGTTATCAACATCGGCTTTTCGACATTTTTATCATTTTTCCGAAAAGCGAGATTCTTTTCAACACAGCCGGACAAAGTATCAACATTCCCCGGCGGCGAATTTTTCCAGCCGAGACACCGGCTTTCGGTTTTTTCGACAAAGCTGCCGGACCCTACTAATACTACTAAACCATACCAATTCTTTTAAACGGAGTGAGAGCATGAAAATCATTTGCAACACGGCGGCATTAACCGAAGCGTGTACCAATGTACAGCGGGCGGTTGCCGCAAAGTCCGTGAATCCCGCGTTAGAGGGTATTTACCTGAAAACCACCGACCAGGGCGTTGAGCTGAGCGGCTATGATTTGGAAGTGGGTATTACCACCATGCTGGAAGCCGGCGTTGCGGAAAAGGGCGGCGTGATTGTCAACGCCAAAACCTTTTGCGACATTCTGCGCCATTTGCCGGAAAGCAATGTAAAACTGGAATCCGATGAAAAAAACCGCTGCTTTATCCAAAGCGGCGACGCGGAATATACCTTAAACGGCATGGGCGAGGGGGAGTACCCGGAGCTGCCCTATGTGATGGGCGGACAGCCGGTTATTTTTCCTCAACTAACATTAAAGGATATGATTCGTCAGGTTATTTTTTCCGTATCCAACGACGACAGCAAAACCGTACATAAAGGCGTAAAATTTGAAATTACCTCCGGTTATCTGAAGCTTATAGCGCTGGACGGCTACCGTCTGGCCATTCGGGAAGAGGCCATCGACTATACCGGCGATAACCTTTCCTTTATTGTACCTGCCAAAACGCTGAACGAAGTGGTCAAAATCATCGACGACGACAACGGCTATATTTCGGTTCATTTGGATAAAAAACACATTGTATTCGGTTTGAACGGCTATCATATTGTATCCCGCATTCTGGAGGGGGATTTTCTGGATTACAGCAGCGCGATTCCCAAGGATTTTGAAACCGAAGTCGTGGTAAAAACCCAGGATTTTATCAGCAGTATCGACCGTATGTCACTGCTGATGGTCGAAAAATTCAAAACCCCGCTGCGCTGTGTGTTTGACGACCAATCCATCCGTTTTTCCAGCACCACCGCCATCGGCAGCGCCAGCGACCGTATTCATGCGAAAATCACCGGTCCGGGTGTGGAAAAGGGCTTTAACAGCCGGTATTTATCGGAGGCGTTCCGGGTGATTGAGTCCGATGAAGCGCTGATTCGGCTGAATACCGCGCAGGCTTCTCCGGCGTGTATTTACCCGGTGAGCGGCACCGGTTTCTTTTATATGATTCTTCCTGTGAGGCTACCAAATGAAAACGGATAAAAAAATCATTCGCCTGGTCGCCAAGGTGGCGGCGGTACCGGAAACGGTATTAGATATCCAAACAGATTTTATCCGGCTGGACGCGGCGCTGAAGCTGGCGGGCATTGCCCAGACCGGCGGTCACGCAAAGCTGCTGGTGCAGGACGGCGAAATTTTGATAGACGGCGAGCCTTGTTTGCAAAGAGGAAAGAAACTGCGGGACGGGGATGCGTTTCGTTTTGAAAACCGCCTGTACCGCATCCGAGCCGCCGGAACCGAGGATTGAGAACCGGAGGGAATCCGTGGAAGTATGCTGATTCAATCGCTGGAACTGAAAAATTTCAGAAATATCGCGCATCTGTGCTTACAGCCCACCGAGGGCATGAATTTAATTTACGGCGAAAATGCCCAGGGCAAAACCAATATTATGGAAGCCATTTGGCTTTTCTCCGGCTGCAAGAGCTTTCGCGGCGCAAAGGATAAGGATTTGGTACGGTTCGGCGAAAAAAAAGCGGAATTGGCGCTCTCCTTTGCGGATGACGGCTATGAAAAAACCGCCGCCATTGAAATTGAAAACCGCCGCGCCGCCTTTTTGGACGGTATGGCGCTGTCCTCGCCGGTCAGGCTGATGGGCATGTTTTCGGCGGTTGTGTTTTCGCCGGTGCATTTATCGCTGATTCAGGACGGACCGGCGGCCAGAAGAAAGTTTCTGGATACCGCCATTTGTCAGCTTTACCCCGCTTATGCGGCGGATTTGGCGGCGTATCACCGTATTTTGCACCAGAGAAATGCCCTGTTAAAGGAGATTGGCAAAAACGCCGGTCTTTTGGATACGCTGGATATTTGGGATTCCCGTCTTGCGCAGGCGGCGCAGGCGGTAGCAGAAAGACGGGAGGCGTACGCCCGGCAGCTCGGCGAAGCGGCAGAGGAGATATACGGCGGTGTTTCCGGCGGCGAAAAGCTGGAAATGCGGTACCGCAGCTCCTATGCGGCGAAAGAAAATTTTTATGAGCTGCTGCTGCACAGCAGAAAAAAAGATTTGCTCTTAGGTTCCACCTCCATAGGTCCGCATCGGGATGATTTGCAGGTGCTTATCAACGGCAAACCCGCGCGGCTGTACGGCTCCCAGGGGCAGCAGCGCAGCGCGGCGCTGGCCATGAAAATGGCGGAAAGCCGGGTGCTGCGGCAGGTGAGCGGCACAGACCCGGTGCTATTATTGGACGATGTGATGAGCGAGCTGGACGCCAAACGCCAGGCGTATATTTTAAGCAATATACAAACCCGCCAGGTCTTTATCACCTGCTGCGACCCGGACACGATTCGCCGGGCGAAGGTGGATAGCAGGTTTTTTATACAGGGTGGGGAGATAAGGAAAGAGTAAGTCTATTTGAGAGTGAAGAGTGGAGAGTGAAGATTCGGACGCCCTGCGGGCGTGAATGGTAGATTGTTTGCAAGTATAGAAAATACCGTGCATATATCTTTCTTCCCTTCAACCCTCTATCTACCCAATTAAACAAAATTATCTATAATTCAAGGCGAAGCCTTCCATATCTTCACTCTTCACTCTCCACTCTTCACTCTGCGCCGCAAAGCGGCGCCTCAAGTGTAAATTTAGAAGGAAGAAGTGCTAAAATGTACCTCCATCTCGGACAAAACACCGCCGTGCTTTCGCGGGATATTGTGGGTATTTTTGATATGGATACTTCCACGGTTGCCAAAAATACCCGGGAATACCTGAAAAAAGCCGAGCAGAAAGGGCAGGTTGTCACCGTTTCGTATGAGCTGCCGAAATCCTTTGTGGTATTAAGCGAAAAAACAAAAAAAGACAACCGGGTCTATATTACGCAAATATCGACCGTCACCTTACATAAACGGTCTGATTTTCCCATAACCCAATATTGAGAGAAAAGAAAGGTGATAGTTGTGGACACCAACGAAAAGAATCTGACGCAGCCGGTTGACCCGGAAGCGGAAGAAGTGATGGATACCGTTGTAACCGAAAAATATGACGCGGATCAGATTCAGGTTCTGGAAGGGCTGGAAGCGGTCAGAAAACGCCCCGGTATGTATATTGGCTCTACCGGTCCCAAGGGGCTGCACCATCTGGTTTATGAAATTGTAGATAACTCCATCGATGAAGCGCTGGCCGGCTACTGTACCCATATCGAAACCGAAATTCTGCCCGGCAATATCATTCAGGTGCGCGACAACGGACGCGGTATCCCGACCGATATCAACAAGCAGCAGGGTCTGCCCGCTGTTACCGTGGTGTTAACGGTGCTGCACGCGGGCGGCAAATTCGGCGGCAGCGGCTATAAAGTATCCGGCGGTCTGCACGGCGTGGGTTCCTCGGTGGTCAACGCCCTGTCCGAATGGCTGGAAGTAGAGGTTTCCCAGAACGGACATGTCTATTATCAGAAATTCGAGCGCGGCAAGCCGGTGGCGGACTTAAAGGTGATTGGCGATACCGATAAAACCGGCACGCTGATTCGCTTTAAGGCGGACGCGGAAATTTTTACCGAAACCACCGAATATGAGTTTGAAGTGCTGCAAAAGCGGCTGCGCGAACAGGCGTTTTTGAACGCGGGCTTAAAAATGACCTTAACCGACTACCGGGACGATGAAAATGTCATAGAAGAGGTCTATTGCTACCAGGGCGGACTGTCGAGCTTTGCGCAGTTTATTATTGAAAGCCGCGGTCTTACGCCGCTGCACGAACGCCCCATGCATTTTTCCGCAGTCAACAATGACAAGAGCGCCGAAGTGGCGATGATATACAGCGACAGCTATAATGAAACCATTCTGAGTTTTGCGAACAATGTGCGCACCGTAGACGGCGGTACCCACGAAACCGGTTTTAAGAACGCTTTGACCCGTGTATTTAATGATTACGGCAGAAAATACGGCATTTTGAAGGAAAAAGACAGCAACCTGTCCGGCGACGATGTGCGGGAAGGGCTGATTGCCATCATCAGCGTTAAGCTGACCGAAGCGCAGTTTGAAGGGCAGACCAAGGGCAAGCTCGGGAATACGGAAATGACGCAAATGGTATCGCAGATGCTTTATGATAAGCTGATGACCTATTTTGAGGAAAACCCGTCCGTTGCCAAGTCTATTTTTAATAAAGCGCTGGAGGCTTCCCGTGCCAGGGAAGCGGCGAGAAAAGCCAGGGATTTGGCGCGGCGCAAATCCGCGCTGGAGGGCAACTCCCTGCCCGGCAAGCTCGCCGACTGCACCGACCGCAACCCGGAAAATACCGAACTGTTTATCGTAGAGGGCGATTCCGCCGGCGGCAGCGCCAAGGAAGGGCGCGACCGCAATATTCAGGCCATTCTGCCCCTTTGGGGTAAAATGCTGAATGTGGAAAAAGCCCGGCTCGATAAGGTGATCGGCAACGAAAAGCTGATGCCGGTGGTTACGGCGCTGGGCACCGGGCTGGATGAGGAATTTGATATTTCCAAGCTGCGGTACCATAAAATTGTTATCATGGCGGATGCCGACGTGGACGGCGCGCATATCCGCACCCTTTTGTTGACCTTTTTCTTCCGCTATATGCGCCCGCTGATTGAACACGGATATATTTATCTGGCGCAGCCGCCGCTGTTCCGGTTGACCAAGGGTAAAAAGCATTATTACGCCTATTCCGATGAGCAGCGAGATCAATACATGGAGGAGCTCGGCTCCGGTTATGATATTCAGCGCTACAAGGGTCTGGGCGAAATGGACCCGGAGCAGCTCTGGGAAACCACCATGGATCCGGCGGTGCGTACCATGATTCAAGTTACCTTGGAGGACGCGCAGGAAGCGGATGAGATTTTCTCCATCCTGATGGGCGACAAGGTCGAGCCGCGCCGGGAGTTTATTATGAAAAACGCTAAATTTGTTGAGAATCTGGATATATAAGGAGGGCTAACCATGGACAACGAAAACACCCCTCAGATCATAGAACAAAACGAAACGGGCGGCACCCTTCTGAATATCGATATTGTAAAAGAGATGAAAAAGGCGTATCTGGACTATTCCATGACCGTCATCATCTCCCGCGCCCTGCCCGATGTGCGCGACGGCTTAAAGCCGGTTCACCGCCGCATTCTGTATACGATGTATGAAAACAACCTGACCCCGGACAAGGCGTACCGCAAATGCGCGGATACCGTCGGTTCGGTTTTGGGTCGGTACCATCCCCATGGCGACGCTTCGGTTTATGACGCCATGGTGCGTCTGGCGCAGACCTTTTCCATGCGCTATATTCTGGTGGACGGTCACGGCAACTTCGGTTCGGTAGACGGCGACCCCCCCGCCGCGTACCGGTACACCGAATCCCGTATGAGCAAAATGAGCCTGGAAATGCTGACGGATATTGACAAGGATACCGTCGATTTCATGCCCAACTACGACGACCGCCTGAAAGAGCCCAAGGTTCTGCCCTCTAAATTCCCGAACCTTCTGGTCAACGGCTCCACCGGTATTGCCGTTGGTATGGCGACCAATATTCCGCCCCATAATCTGCGGGAAGTCATTGACGGCGTGTGCTGCGTGATTGACAATCCGGACGCCACGCTGGAGGATATTATGGAACATATCAAAGGACCGGACTTCCCGACCTACGGCATTATCATGGGTCGGGCGGGCATTCGCGCCGCCTATGCCACCGGTCGGGGCAAAATTACCCTGCGCGCCCGCACCGAGATTGTGGAAGCGCGGAATAACCGGTATCAAATTGTGGTAACGGAAATCCCCTATCAGGTCAACAAGGCGAACCTGATCAAAAGCATTGCCGATTTGGTAAAAGAGAAAAAAATTGAGGGCATTTCCGATATCAACGACTACTCCAACCGCAACGGAATGCATATCTGCATTGACTTAAAGCGGGACGCCAACCCCCAGCTGGTCTTGAATCAGCTGTTCTCCTTTTCCCAGCTGCAAATTACCTACGGTATTATTATGCTGGCGATTGTGGACGGCGAGCCGAAAATTCTGACGCTGCGGGATATTATTGACCATTACATCGACCACCAGTGCAGCGTTATCACCCGCCGCACCCAATTTTACCTGAAAAAAGCCGAAGAACGGGTACATATTCTCGAAGCGCTTTTGCGGGCGATTGATTTTATTGATGAGATTATTGAGCTGATTAAGGCGTCCGCCAATATTCCGGAAGCCAAGCAGACCCTGATGGAGCGGTACGGGTTCGACGAAGTGCAGGCGACCCATATTGTGCAGATGCGCCTGGGGCAATTGACCGGACTGGAACAGGAAAAATTACAGACCGAAATGGACGATTTGCAGTCGAAAATTTCCGATTACCGCGATATTCTTTCCTCCCATGAACGGGTTCTGGGTATTGTAAAAACCGAAGCGCTTGCCATTCGGGAAAAATACGGCGACGACCGCCGCACCGAGATTATGAATGTTTCCGGCGAGGTGGAGGATGAGGCGCTGATTCCCGAGGAAACCTGCGTGTATACCCTGACCTCCATGGGCTATATCAAGCGCCAGCCGCTGGAAAATTACAAACAGCAGCGACGGGGCGGCAAGGGCATGAAAGGCATGTCCCGCCGGGAGGAGGATGTGGCGGATACCATGTTCACCTGTTCTTCCCATGACCATATCATGTTCTTTACCACCAACGGCAAGGCGTACCGGCTGAAGGGCTATGAAATTCCCGAGGGCAGCCGCCAGAGCAAGGGCATGAATGTGATAAACCTGCTGCCGTTGGAGCCGGAGGAGAAGATTTCTTCCATGCTCCGCGTTCCCAAGGAGGAAAACGGCGAATATCTTTGTATGGTAACCAAAAACGGCATTATCAAGCGCACCGAGCTGGCAAACTTCAACCATATCCGTAAAACCGGCATCATTGCCCTGAACCTGGACGAGGGCGACGAGCTGGCGTGGGTCAAATTGACCGGCGGCAATGATAATCTGATGATTGGCACCAAAAACGGTATGAGCATCTGCTTTAACGAAACCGATGCCCGTGCCGTGGGCAGAACCGCCCGGGGTGTCAGAGCCATTACCCTGCGGGAGGGCGACCAGGTGACCGGGCTCTGCGTGTTAAACGAAGGCACGCGGGTGCTGACCGTCAGCGAAACCGGATTCGGCAGATTGAGCGAAAACAGCGATTACCGCATTCAGTCCCGGGGCGGTCTGGGTCTGAAAAACTACCGCACCGATTTGTACGGTCAAGTGGCGGCGGTGCGCAGCGTCAGCGAGGAAGAGGACATTATTCTGATCTCCTCTGACGGTATCATTATCCGCATCCCCGCCGCGAGCATCAGCATTTCCCATCGCCCGTCCAAGGGTGTACGGGTCATGCGCCTGGGCGAGGGGGATAAAGTGGCAACCATCGCCGATGTGCCCCAGGACGAATCCGAGCAGACCGACTCCCTGCCCGAGGACGACACCGCGGAAGAAGAAGAAATAATCGAAACAGAAGAATAAGCCTTGTAAGGGGCTGTTGCCTTTCGCGCAGACCGAAAAGCAAAAGAATAAAACATGGACTGTTACACGTAAATGGATGCAGCAAAAAAAGCATTTATGTGCGACAGTCTTCGGGGAGAAGAAAACGCTTTCTGCCTCTAAATGCAACAGCCCCGTTTTATTTTGATGCGCCGCCTTGCGGCGCTTGACAACCCTTTCCCGGCTGACTATAATAAAATCAGAATCGAGGTGCTTTCATGTCAACCATTGCTGCCATTGCCACGCCCGCCGGGGCGGGGGGAATTGGGGTGATTCGTGTTTCCGGACCTCAGGCGATTGCCGTTGCGGACCGGGTCTTTTTTGCATACAGTAAAAAGAAATTGTCCCAAATTCCCGGCTATACCGCTCTTTACGGCAAGGTGCTGGCGGGGGACGAAATGCTGGATGAGGTGGTGGCGCTGCTGTTCCGCGCCCCCAAAAGCTATACCGGCGAGGACGTGGTGGAGCTGTCCTGCCACGGAGGCAGCTATGTGCTGAGCCGGGTGCTGCGGCTGCTGTTTGCCGAGGGCTGCGCGCCCGCCGAGCCGGGGGAGTTCACCAAACGCGCTTTTTTAAACGGCAAAATGGATTTGACCCGTGCCGAAGCGGTGATGAAGCTGATTTCTGCCCGTGGTAATGACGCGTTGCAGGCGGCGGTGCATACCCTGTCCGGAACGCTGAAAGACCAGACGGACGAAATCTGCGACCTGTTGGTGACTGCTTCCGCCTCGCTGGGGGTGTGGGCGGACTATCCGGAAGAGGATGTGCCGTCGGTACAGGGCGAGGATTTATCCGTATCCCTCACAAGAGCCGAGACGCTGCTTTCGGCGCTGCTGTCCCGTTTTGACAGCGGACAGGCGGTAACCGAAGGGGTGAATACGGTCATCTGCGGCAAGCCCAATGTGGGCAAATCCGCGCTGATGAATCTGCTGACCGGTCGGGAGCGTTCCATTGTCACCGAGGTGGCGGGCACCACCCGGGATGTGATTGAAGAGACGGTGCTTCTCGGGAATGTGCTGCTGCGCTTGTCGGACACGGCGGGCATTCACGAAACCGGCGACACGGTGGAGCGCATCGGCGTATCCCGGGCGCTGGAGAGGCTGACAAACGCCTCGCTCATTTACGCGGTCTTTGATTCCTCCCGCCCGCTGGACGAGGAGGACCGGGAGCTGTTCGAGCGCTGCCGGGGAAAACGGTGCATTGCCGTATTAAATAAATCCGACCTGCCGGCAAAAACCACGGCGGGGGAGTTATCGACATTTTTTGAAAACATTGTGGAAATCTCTGCCCAAAACGGCGAGGGGTACGAGGAATTGAAGCAGAAAACCGAGGCGCTTCTGGGCACAGACGGCATCGATACCGCCGCGCCCATGCTCATGAACGAGCGGCAGTACCGCTGCTGCGCATCTGCCCTTCAGGATGTTAGGGAATCGATTGACGCGCTTCATATGGGGCTGACCTTTGACGCGGTGCATATCAGCATTGATTCCGCCATTGACCACCTGCTGGAGCTGACCGGTCAAAAGGTTTCGGACACGGTGGTGGATAAGATATTTGCGTCGTTTTGCGTGGGAAAATAGATTTTTAAGAGTGGAGAGTGAAGAGTGAAGAGTGAAGATTCGGACACCCTTCGGGCGTGATTTGTAGATTGTTTGTGGGGATGGAAAGTGTCGTGCCTATATCTTTCTTCCCTTCAACCCTCTATCCTATCCATTTTGATAAAACTATCTATAATCTAAGGCGAAGCCTTCCGACACTAACCACTAATCACTAATCACTAGCGCCGCAAGCGGCGCCCAAGGCGAAGCCTTCCACATCTTCAATCTTCACTCTTCACTCTGCGCCGCAGCGCGGCGCACAACGAAAGGAGTCTTTATCATGGTCAAACGGGAAAAATACATCTCCTGGGATGAGTATTTTATGGGCATTGCGCTGCTGTCCGCCAAGCGCAGCAAAGACCCGAATACCCAGGTGGGCGCCTGCATTGTCAATCCGAAAAATAAAATCATGTCCGTGGGCTATAATGGGCTGCCCATTGGGTGCAGCGACAACGAATATCCCTGGGACAGGGAGGGGGAAGAGCTGAACACCAAGTATCCCTATGTCTGCCACGCGGAGCTGAATGCCATTTTGAACAACCGAGGCGGGGATTTGGACGGCTGCCGGATTTATGTGCCCCTGTTCCCCTGCAACGAATGCGCCAAAGCCATTATACAAAGCGGGATTCGGGAGGTTATTTATATCTCCGATAAATACGACGGTACCCCCTCGGTCGTAGCGTCTAAAAAAATGCTTGCCTCCGCCGGGGTCAAAACCCGCCGGCTGACCTTCCCCTTTGAGGAGCTGGTTCTGTCCTATCGGGAAAAAGATGTATAAGGTCCTCTCATAAAAAAATCCGGTACATCACGCCGCCGGTTGGAAACATATATAATATAAACAGAAAGACAGTGCAGCGTTCCGAGCCGGAACATTGCACTGCCTTATTTTTATATATACAGGTACAGGTGCTTGCGTCTCAATGACCTGCAAAGAGGGTTTTTATCTATTCGCGGAATGAATCTCACATATCCGCCGGGGGGGTTTCCGTCTCGCTGTCGGGGGCGGGCTGTGCGGGGGCTTCTTCCGTGTTTTCCGGCGGGGTTTCTTCGGTTTCCTCTGTCGGCTGGGACGGCAGAGGATAGGCTTTGGGCAGAATCACCGTGGCTTTGAACAAATCGCCGTCAATTTCCAGCTGGAAGGTGCCGTTTTGCAATTCGCACAGGCTGCGGGCGATGGAAAGCCCCAGACCGCTGCCATCGCCGCTTCTGGAATCGTCTCCGGTTACAAACCGCTGGGTCAGCTCCTCGGCGGGGATATTTAAGGGGTTTTTCGAAATATTTTTCATGGAAAAGACCCCTTTGCCGTTTATTTCGCGCACATCGATATAGACCCGCGTGCCGGGCATGGCATATTTTTTTACATTCGAGAACAGGTTGTCGATAATGCGCCAGGTTTGCTGGCTGTCGGCGTAAACAATGGTTTCACCCGCCGGGTCGTTGATTAAGACTTCCAGCCCCGCTTTTTCCAGCGCGTCGCTGTTTTCGCCGATGGCCTGCAGCGCCAGCTCGTATAAATTGACATGCATCCGGTTCAGCCGAATATTGCCGGTGGACGCCTTGGATGCTTCGGTCAGGTTTTCAATCAGGCGTTTGAGCTTATCCGCCTTTTCTTCAATGGTAGCAATATATCCCATAGCCCGCTCATCGGTAATGTCACATTTTTTCAGCAGGTCTACATAGGTCACCACCGAGGTCAGCGGGGTTTTCAGGTCGTGGGACACATTGGTTATCAGCTCCGCTTTCATTTTTTCGTCTTTTACGCTCTTTTCGATAGCGCTGCGGATACCATCGCGGCTGTAGAGCAAATCGGCTGCCAGCTCCTTTAAATGGCGGGGTATTTTTTCCATAGGGATATTGACCGAATAGTCACCGTTGCGGATTTGTTCGGCGGCGGCGGTAATCAATTCCAGCGCTTTCAAATGGTGCAGAATCAGCGCGAGAATGGTAATATTTACCGCCAGAACGGGAATGACCGCAAACAGCGCTATATAGCTGAAGCACAGAACAATGCTGAGCAGCAGGATATATACAATGCCGATTATCAGCGTCCATTGATAGATTTTTCGGTAATGCGCCGCAGGCTGTGAAATGTGTTTTCCCCAAAACTTCTGCCACAGGCGGCGGAAGAAAGCAAAAATGCGATACCAGCAGGAATGGGAAAGCAGGCAGCCGTTGCGGCCGCTGCGAATAAGAGAGGTGATATATTCCAATATCAGAAGCAGGAAAACGGCAACCAGCAGGGGAATGCACAGCTCCAAAAGCAGCATCATGAACATGGGCGGGCGATAGGCGGATAGGATATTATCTTCCCACCGCGCCAGGAACGCAGCGATTGCGCCTCCGCCGGAAAGCAGCAGCAGCGCCAGTGAGAGCAGCAGATGCCAGTCGTTGTACAGCTTATCCACAATGGTTTTGCGTTTGGTGCCCATGCCGAAAATATACAGCGCATCGAATAAAAACAAAACAATCGAAACAACGGCAAAAGCAATATAAATGGTCTGATGCTTCTGCGCATCCTCAAAAATAGAGGCGAGATAGGTATAAGTATCGGAGTAGGCGGCATTTTCGTTGTCCACATCGCTGTAATAATACAATTCGCCGCCCAGGTATTTCGCCGTGTAAACAATGGAACCGTAAGAGCCGAAAAATTCCCGGCGGAAAGAATCGTTCTGTTTTTTGGGATCCTCCGCCGTGTCTGTGATACCACTGGCGGTAATGGACCGGCTCCACTCCGATGCGGCGGCACGGGTTCTGACCTCGGACAGGAGGGCATCCATATCCTCGGCGGTATACATCCGCTGCGGCTCCTCGCCGGGGTTGGTTTCGGGAATCAAATCATCAATATTGGTAATGTATTCTCCCGTGGGGGTATAATAATAAAAGTATTGAATGCTTTCCGCCGAGGGCAGGGTATAGTAGCTGTCATTTTCAATATACCAGGAGCTGCTGTATTCGGAAAATTCGGACTCCGCATAGGTATAAACATTGTCGCTGAGTACCGGGGTGCCCACCTTATCCACCAGATAGATGCGGATATTATAGTAATAATACAGCCAGGTTTCCGGGTTCTGATACCCGCGCAGCTCTACCGCGTAGCCCGAGGGGTTTTGCACCTGCCCCAAATCATCGCCCGCGCCCTGTATGGTAAAATCACCGTTCGCGTAGGCGGTTTCGCCGGGAAAAGAGGTAATGCCTGTGGATTCATTATCCGCCGCCAGCCGCGGTTCGGTTGCTTCCACCGACATATCCGTTGTTTCGGCTTGGAACGCGGCAGGCGTAGTGGTGGGCATAATCATGGTTGTCGGAATGCTGTCTGTGTCTACCTCGGGCAGCTGCATATCTGAGTCAAGCATTTGGAAAAAAGCGTCCGTGTCCAGCGTTGGGCAAACCATTAAAAACGCCTCGGCATACTCCTCCGGGGTTTCGCAGTTGACAAACAGATAGGAGGTAAACGCCTCGCTGTCCGTGTCGAGGGGCAAATTGTTTTGCAGCCACAGCATCTGGTCAAGCCGAACCTCCATGACCTGCTGCTCTTCGGTCAGCTTCGCCCAGGTTTCTTCATATTCGTTTTGATATTCCTGCCGGCTGGTCTGGGCGTTTTTATTAAAATAAAGCACATAGTTATACAGCCAGCCGGTTTCATCATGGATCAGCTGTTTGAAATACTCGCTTTCGTAAAAGCTGCTGTTTTTATTCAAATCAAAAAGCAGCTCGTTCCGAATGGCGAAATAGGCCAGAAAACAGCCGGATAGCGCCGTAATCAGCGCCAGTGCGATGGCCAGCACCCGGAAAGGCAGGTCATAATTTTTCCATTTTGTAACCAAGTCCCCACACCACCTTTAAGTATTTCGGGTCTTTCGGGTTAATTTCAATTTTTTCCCGAATGCGTCGAATGTGAACGGTCACGGTTTTTTCCACCGAATAGGACGGCTCGTTCCACACCGCCTCGTAAATTTGACCGGTGGACAGCACCCTGCCCATGTTTTTCATCATATATTCCACAATGCCGTATTCCGTGGCGGTTAGCTTGATCGGCTCGCCGTCCACGCTGAGCTCCCGGCTGGTTAAATCCAACACCAGCCCGCCGTTGACAATCACACCGTCCTTTTTCTCCATACTCCCAAGCGAGGTATAGCGGCGGATCTGTGATTTCACCCGCGCCATCAGCTCCAGCGGGTTAAAGGGCTTGGTCACATAATCGTCCGCCCCAAAGCTCAGCCCCTGGATTTTATCGATATCCTCGCTTTTGGCGGAAAGCAGGATAATGGGAATATTATGTTTTTCCCGTAGCTTCAGCGTAGCGTTCAGCCCGTCTAAATTGGGCATCATAATGTCCAAAATAATGCAGTGGATTTCGTTGTTTTCTACAATTTCCAGCGCTTTTTTTCCGTCTTCCGCCCGGAAAACCCGATACTGCTCCAGCTGTAAGTAAATTTCAATTGAATCCAGAATCGCCTTGTCGTCATCGCAAACCAAAACATTGTACATCTTTGAGAACCCCCTTTTTCAGATAATTTCAGTATAACACAGAACAGCTTCTTTGGAAAGCTGATTTGATTGTAAAATATAAAAACAAGAATCAGCTTTCAAAAAAATTACAAATCATTAAGAATTGGCAACATTTCTGTAATCTTGTTTCGGTTGGCAAAAACGGCGCATAGAAAGCGCACACACGCCTGACGCGGGATGGTACATGATATATTTTTTAGAAAAACTGTCCGACCGGTCGTCATTGTGGCGATTTTTATACAGAATATGTATATTTTGTGCGTGAATATTATTTGACATTCCGTTTGCGAGGGCTTATAATTATAGTTGGCATCTTTTCAAATTGAATAATGGGAAGTGAATCCATGGCATCATCGCAAACCGCAGCCGTGCATGAACATACCGAGGCGGAAAACGAAGAAATTCTCAAGCAATTAGAACAGCAAAACAAGAATTACCTCTCTCCCCGTGATTATGTCGCCTATATCCTTTCTGGCACCGGCGATAAGAACTGGGAAACCTTCAACGGTGCGCAGTCGGACTTTTTCTATCGCACCTTTTTGAACGCAAAACCCAATTCGCTGGCTGTATCCAGCGTGATTTCGACGGTTATCGACACCTTTGACAACGCTATTTCCGGTCTGATGATTGACCGCACCCGTACCCGCTGGGGGCGTGTGCGCCCGTGGCTGATTTTAACACTGCCGCTGTGGGTGGTCGGTTCGCTGGCGCCGTGGCTGCTGCCGGGGAATTTGTCGCAGCTGACATTGATTATCTTTTTTGCCATTGACTATTACTTAACGTCCATTGCCAACTCGTTTTATACCCCGTCCTATCAGGCGCTGCTTTTCAACCTGACGCCGAATGTCAAAGAGCGTAATAAATTGATTGCCACCGATACCTATATTGACCTGTTCGGCGTATGGCTGCCATCGCTGTTCCCGTTCTTTGTGGATTTTATGCCGGTGGATACCCGGCTGATTTATACCGGCGGTGCGGTTGTCTTTATTGCCATGGTAATCGTGTTCCGCATTTTCGGCTTCTTTACTCTGCGCGAGCGGGTGCCGCTGGCTGCCAAAGAGGATATGCAGAAGGTCAGCGTCTGGAAATCCGTAAAACAGGTCATGTCCTGCCAGCCCATGTGGATTTTGCTTATCAAAAACTTTTTGGGCGTCGGCAAGGCGGTCGGCGTGCGTATTCAGAACGACTTCTGGCTGAACTGCTTCGGTCGCGTTTCCTACAGCACCATTACCAGCCTGTTTACCGGGCTTCCCTCTTACTTTGTATTGCCCTTTGCGCCCCGCTGGACGGAAAAAATGGGGCTGAAAAATCTGGGCGCGTTCAGCTACGCATTCTGCGGCGCGACTTATCTTTTGATGTATTTTGTCGGCTATAATCCGACCAGCAGCAACCTGCTCAACCTGGTATGGATGACCATCGGTCTTACCGTGGCCGGTTCCATGAACAGCGTACAGCGGTATTGCTCCACAGCCATGACCGGCGATGTGTACGACTATATCGAGTGGAAAACCGGAATCCGCAGCGAGGGTACGGTTTCCGCCGCCATGAACTATGTGAACCTTTTGCTGACCCCGGTTTCCACCTTTATCAGCAGTGGTATTCTCGAAGCGGCGCATATTCAGTCTGTGTATAAAAACGGCAGCCTGGTGCGCCAGACCAACCCGCAAATGCTCAAAGCGATTTGGGCGGTATTTACCCTTGCGCCGGCGTTCGGCCGGCTGGCAAAGGGCGCGATTCTCTTCTTCTTTAAGGTACATGGCAAGACCAAAGAGCAAATGATGCGTGAGCTTGCCGAAATTCGAGCCAGCAAAGTGATAGACACCGGCTCCGACACCGGCGAACAGCAAAAGGAATAACCGGTTAAAAAAAGATTTACTCAGGAAAGCGCAAAAGCGTGAAAGGCGCTTTGCGCTTTCTTTTTTCGGCGGGGTACCGCTAAATACAGGCAGGTAGGGAAGGATCGGATATGGAATATTTTGCCGATAGCTATGAAGTGGCAGTGATTGGCGCCGGGCACGCGGGCATCGAGGCGGCGCTGGCCTCGGCCAGGCTCGGCTGTAAGACCATTTGTTTTACCATCAATTTAGACTGGATTGGCAATATGCCCTGCAATCCCTCCATCGGCGGCACCTCCAAAGGGCATTTGGTGCGGGAAATTGACGCGCTGGGGGGCGAGATGGGGATGGCGGCGGACGCTACGCTGATTCAGAGCCGGATGCTGAATCTGGGCAAAGGTCCTGCGGTGCATTCCCTGCGCGCCCAGATTGACCGGCGCAGGTATTCCGAATATATGAAGCACGCCATGGAAAAACAGGAGAATTTGGATTTGAAGCAGGCGGAAATTGTTTCCTGCGAAAAAGAGGAGAGCGGGCTTTGGCGGCTGGTGACCCATTTCGGCGCGGTATTTACTGCCAAAGCGGTGGTGCTTGCCACAGGAACCTTTCTTGCGGGAAAAATCTTTGTAGGTGATGTTTCGTTTTCCAGCGGTCCGGATGGCATGTTCCCCGCTAACCGGCTTTCGGAATCGCTGCAAAACTATATGCAGCTGCGGCGGTTCAAAACCGGCACGCCCGCCCGGGTCAACCGGCGCACCGTTCATTTTGAGAACCTGGAGGTGCAGGAAGGGGACAGGCACATTGTACCCTTTTCGTTCAGCGGAAAAACGGTTCCGCAGAACAAGGCAGTTTGCTATATTACCTATACCAACGATAAAACCAAAGAGATTATCTTAAACAACCTGTCCCGTTCGCCGTTGTTCGGCGGTGAGATTGTGGGAACCGGTCCGCGGTACTGCCCGAGCATTGAAGATAAAATGGTGCGCTTTGCCGAAAAGGAGCGCCACCAGATTTTTATTGAACCCTGCGGTCTTCATACGGAGGAGATGTATTTGCAGGGCTTGTCCTCCTCGCTGCCGGAGGATGCGCAGCTGGATTTTATCCATTCCATCAAGGGGCTGGAGGACTGCATGGTCATGCGCACCGCCTATGCCATTGAATATGACTGCATCAACCCCCAGCAGCTGCACGCTTCGCTGGAATTTGTGGATGTGGAAAGCCTGTTCGGCGCGGGGCAGTTCAACGGCTCCAGCGGCTACGAGGAAGCGGCGGCGCAGGGGCTGATTGCCGGCATCAACGCCGCCCGCAAAGTACAGGGCAAGCCGCCCTTTATCCTTGACCGCGCCAGCTCCTATATCGGCACGCTGATTGACGATTTGGTCACCAAGGGCTGCAACGAGCCTTACCGGATGATGACCTCCCGCTCGGAATACCGGCTGCTTTTGCGGCAGGACAACGCGGATTTGCGCCTGACGGAGCAGGGGTATCAGATTGGCTTGATTTCCCGGGAGCGGTATGAGGCGCTGCTGGAAAAAAAGCGGCAGATTGCCGAGGAAAAGAAGCGCATTGCCCGTACCGTCATTCCCTGTACGCCGCAGCTGAATGAGATGTTGGTTTCCCGTGAAACAACGCCGGTAGAAAAGGGTGTGCATTTGGCGGAGCTTTTGAAGCGTCCCCAGCTGGACTATGAGGCGCTTACCGCCTTTGATACCACGCGACCGGATTTGCCCGCCGAGATTTTTGAACAGGCGCAGATTGATGTGAAGTATGAAGGCTATATCAAACGCCAAACCGCGCAGGTAGCGGAAATGCGCCGTCTGGAAGTGAAAAAAATCCCCGATGCCATTGATTATGCCGGTATTGAGGGACTGCGGCTGGAGGCGCGGGAGAAGCTGCAAACGGTGCGCCCGCAGAATATCGGGCAGGCTTCCCGTATTTCCGGCGTGAGTCCGGCGGATATTTCCGTGCTGCTGATTTATTTGGCGAAAATCCATGCCAATGCAGAGGAGGGCGATGCGGATGTTTCTTGATGCCGATGCGCTGCGCCATAGCGCCGAAGTCTTTGGCGTCTTTCTTGACGAGACGGCGCTGGCGCGGCTGGACACCTATGCCGCTTTTCTGGCGGAATATAACCAAAAGGTCAACCTGACCGCCATTACCGACCCGGCGGGGATTGCCGTAAAGCATTTTGAGGACAGCCTGGCGTTGCTGCGCTTTTTGGAACTGCCCCAAGGCTGCCGGATGGCGGATGTGGGCACCGGCGCGGGCTTTCCGGGGGTGGTGCTGCTGATTGCGCGCCCGGACTTGCAGCTGACGCTGATGGATTCCACCAAAAAGAAGCTGGTGTTTTTACAGCAGCTGCTGCAAAAGCTGGATTTGTCCGCAGCGGTTCTGCATACCCGCGCCGAAGAGGCCGGGCAGAACCCCTCCTATCGGGAACAGTTTGATGTGGTCACCGCCCGGGCGGTTGCCGAATTGCGGGTGCTGGCGGAATATTGCCTGCCGCTGGTCAAAACAGGCGGGCAGTTCGCCGCTATGAAAGCGACCTTGATTGCCGACGAGCGCAAAAACGCTGCCCATGCCCTTTCTGTTCTGGGCGCTAAGGTAGAAGCGCAGCAGGACTACGCGCTGTCCAACGGCGATGGCCGCAGCCTGCTTCTTGTAAAAAAAGTATCGCAGACTTCGCCAAAATATCCCCGTTCCTCGGCGCTTATTGCAAAAAAGCCCCTTTGATTTGTCGATAATCCAAAAGAAAAGTATTTTTCTGTCAATGAAAAATACTTTTCTTTTTTGTTTTTTTGTGCTATCCTATCACCAAGGAGGCGACGGCGATGTTATTTAGCAAATCGACGAAGCCGGAGCGGGGCGGACAAATTGCCCTGATTCGCGCGGAACTGATTTTCCCGAACCCGAACCAGCCGCGCACCTCGTATAATTACGATGAATTGCAGTCGCTGGCATGCTCGATTCGGGAAAACGGTCTTCTACAGCCGCTGACGGTGCGACCCTTTGCGGCGAATACCTATGAGCTGATTTCCGGCGAACGGCGGCTGCGCGCCTGCAAAATGGCAGGCGTTGAAAAAATTCCCTGCATCATTACATCGGTTTCCGATGAGCAGTCGGCTATGTTTGCGCTGATTGAAAATGTGCAGCGGTCGGATTTGAATTATTTTGAAGAGGCCGTCGCTATTCAAAAGCTGCAATGTTTTTACGGGCTTTCCCAGGAGGATATCGCCAAACGACTCGGCAAATCCCAGTCGGCGCTTTCCAATAAGATTCGCCTGCTGCGGCTGCCGGAGGATATTCGCTCGGACATCCTGACCGCGGGGCTCAGCGAACGCCATGCCCGCGCCCTGCTGCGGCTTCAGAACAATGAGCGCCGCCGGGAGGCACTGGATGTCATCCTGTCAAAAAATTTGAATGTAGCGGATACAGAAAAAATGATTGACCAGATGATTGCCGTCATACCCACGGTAAAAAAGGAACCAATCGGCACCTTCCGTGACCTGACCATCTTTATCAATACCTTAAACCACGCGGTAGACACCATGCGCAAAGCCGGTATCGCCGCCAATTCCGCCAAAAGCGAAACAGCGGAATACATTGAATATGTGGTGCGCATCCCAAAAATCGATGAAAAGAGCAGGGCGGTGTAAGGCGCCGCCCAGCGGCGCAAAAATATGCTTTCTTCTTATCTTCCATATCCCATCCACAGGAAAGGGGCAGCTTTGTTGCTGCCTCTTTTCTGCGTTTTTGGGGATTTGCTTCCCGGCAGCGGGGGAGGGTGTTTCATGTGAAACATTTGCCTTTGAAACCGCTGAAAATGTTTCATGTGAAACAGAGAAAATGCCCCGGACACTTGATTTTATGCCTATAGGTTGGTATAATGGATACCATCGCCTGTGCTAAGCGGGCAAAAATCGGTTTTTGACCTATTTGTATTGTTGATAGGCGCTTATATAGAATAGAAAGGGGCGCGGGTATGGCGAAAGTCATTTCCATTGTCAACCAGAAAGGCGGCGTCGGCAAAACCACCACGGCGGTCAATTTAACCGCGGCGCTGGGTTATTTGGGGCAGCGGGTGCTGCTTGTGGACAGCGACCCGCAGGGCAACTCCACCAGCGGGTATGGCATCAATAAAAGAAAAACGGAAAAAACAACCTATGAGGTGCTGACCGGCGAAGCTACGGCCGCCGAAGCGATTATACATACCGCTTTCCGCAATGTGGATGTGCTGCCCGCCAATATGAATCTGGCAGGGGCGGAAATCGAAATGATTGATGCGGCGAACCGGGAGCGTATCTTAAAAAATGCCCTTTTACCGGTTCGCGGGAACTACGACTATATTTTTCTGGACTGTCCGCCCTCACTGGGGCTGATTACCTTAAACGCCCTCACCGCGTCCGATACCTTTTTGGTGCCGATTCAATGCGAATACTACGCGCTGGAGGGGCTTTCGCAGCTGATGTCCACCGTGCGGCAGATCAAGCGCAAGTTCAATCCGCTGCTGGAACTGGAATCGGTGCTGCTTACCATGTATGACGGGCGGCTGAACCTGACGCAGCAGGTAGTGGAGGAAGTCAAAAAATTCTTTCCCGGCAAGGTGTACGCCTCGGTCATTCCCCGCAATGTGCGCCTGTCCGAAGCGCCGGGGTTCGGACAACCTGTTTTGTACTATGACAGCCGCTCCAACGGCGCGCTGAGCTACCAGAGATTAGCAGAAGAATTTTTGAAAAAGCAACTGAAAGGGAGTGATTGATTTGGCATCCAGAAAAGGCGGTCTGGGCAAAGGCTTTGAAGCCCTGTTTGCCGATAATTCCACTGAGGAGCTGTCGTCCGCCTCTGTTTCCACGCTGCCGGTGGGGGAACTGGAACCGAATCACAGCCAGCCCCGCAAAGCCTTTGATGAACAGGCGCTGTCGGAACTGGCAGAAAGCATTAAAGTTCATGGCGTTTTGCAGCCGCTGCTGGTGCGTCCGTTGTCCGGCGGCGGATACCAGATTGTAGCGGGGGAGCGGCGCTATCGGGCGGCTCGGATTGCGGGTCTTGCGGAAGTACCGGTTGTTATTAAGGTACTGACGGATGAAGAAACCGCTCTCATTGCCCTGATTGAGAACTTGCAGCGCGAAGACCTCAGTCCCTTTGAAGAGGCGGAGGGCATGCTTCGCCTGACCGAGGACTATGGCATGACCCAGGAAGCGGTCGCCCATCAGCTGGGAAAATCCCGTCCGGCAGTGGCGAACGCGCTGCGTCTGTTGGCGGTGCCCGCCGAAATTCGGGAAATGGTTGAAAAAAAAGAGCTGACCGCCGGACACGCCCGGGCGCTTTTGTCGATAGGCGAAGAAAAACAGATGCTCGCCTGCGCAAAGGAAGTGCGCGAGCGCGCCCTTTCGGTGCGGGAAACGGAAAAACTGGTGAAAAAATACAGCACCCAACCGAAAACCCGCCCGCCCAAAAAACGCCATACCGAGCCGTTTTATACCGAAGCGGAGCTGTCCCTCTCGCAAACGCTGGGCAGAGGCGTAGAAATCAAAGAGGGCAAACAGGGCGGCAAGCTGATTGTAGAGTTCTTTGATAAAGAAGATTTGCAAAAACTGGCAAAGGCGTTGGGAGAGGGATGCTGAGACGCCGCCCAGGGGAATCATTGCAGCCCCTGCATTGTGTAAAATTAAATAATAAGGAGAAACAATATGATTGACATAAAATTTTTACGCGAAAACCCGGATGTGGTGCGGGAGAACATCAAAAAGAAGTTCCAGGACAGCAAGCTGCCGCTGGTGGATGAGGTAATCGCTCTGGACGCCCAGTCCCGTCAAAATAAACAGGAGGCCGATGCGCTGCGGGCAGAGCGGAACCGGTACAGCAAGCAGATTGGCGCCCTGATGGCCAAGGGGCAGCGGGACGAGGCGGAGGAAATGAAGCGTCTGGTCACCGAAAAAGCTGATGAACTGGCACAGCGGGAGGAAAAAGAAGCGGAGCTTCAGGAAAAAATCAAAAACATCATGATGGTGATTCCCAATATCATCGACCCCAGCGTACCGATTGGCAAAGACGACAGCGAAAATGTTGAGGTGCAGCGCTATGGCGAGCCGGTGGTGCCGGATTTCGAGATTCCGTATCACACCGACATTATGGAACGCTTTCACGGCATTGATTTGGACAGCGCCCGCAAGGTGGCGGGCAACGGCTTTTATTATCTGATGGGCGATATTGCCCGTCTGCACTCTGCCGTCATTGCCTATGCCCGTGATTTTATGATTGACCGGGGCTTTACCTACTGTGTGCCGCCGTTTATGATTCGCAGCGAGGTTGTCACCGGCGTGATGAGCTTTGCGGAAATGGACGCGATGATGTATAAGATAGAGGGCGAAGACCTGTATCTGATTGGCACCAGCGAGCATTCCATGATAGGCAAGTTTATCGACACTATTATAGATGAAAAAGCGCTGCCCTACACCCTCACGAGCTACTCTCCCTGCTTCCGCAAGGAAAAAGGCGCCCACGGCATTGAGGAACGGGGCGTGTACCGGATTCATCAGTTCGAAAAGCAGGAGATGATTGTGGTCTGCAAGCCCGAGGACAGCAAGATGTGGTTCGATAAGCTCTGGCAGAACACAGTGGATTTGTTCCGTAGCCTGGAAATTCCCGTGCGCACCTTAGAGTGCTGCTCGGGGGATTTGGCAGATTTGAAGGTCAAGAGCGTAGATGTAGAGGCGTGGTCGCCCCGCCAAAAGAAGTATTTTGAGGTCGGCAGCTGCTCCAATCTGGGCGATGCCCAGGCACGCCGCCTGAAAATCCGCGTAAACGGCGAAAAGAGCAAGTATTTCGCCCATACCTTAAACAATACGGTGGTCGCTCCGCCTCGTATGCTGATCGCCTTTTTGGAGAACCACCTGCAAGCCGACGGCAGTGTAACCGTTCCCGCCGCCCTCCAGCCGTATATGGGTGGAAGGGAAGTTCTTGTGCCCGTAAAATAATGGATTTTCCCCCTGATGTTCACACATCAGGGGGTTGCTGTATATATACCGTAGGGGCGGGTCTTGTGCCCGCCCGGGGAAGGGGCACAAAATTCTGGTATTCTCTTTCTAAAGAAGACGCACAAATGGATTTACATAGGACAACCAAATCGGATATTGCATACCGTCCGGTAAAAATGGGTTTCTGCCACGCCAGACCCGCGCCGGTGTGGGGTGTTCTCTTCCACGCCCCCGGGCGGGCACAAGACCCGCCCCTACGAAATGCGTTTTGCCTAAGAATCGAGATGTAAATACTTGAAATATTATTGAAAATATCTGCAAAGTTTATGAAATGTTTTTGCAGCGACAAACAAAAAATGAAAAATTTGTTTGTTACTCGACTAAAATATTAAATTTGTCGCTTGAAAAACTTCATACAATCTATATAATTTATAGTAGGGATATTTTCTGCAAGGGTCAGTCATGCCCTTTTGCAGATGAATACAGAATCCGATATGTTTTGTATGGGCGCTTCCCGAAACCGATAAGGAGATGTTTTTATGAAACTGTCCAAGAAGATAGGCTGCGTCTTACTCGCGGTTCTTATGCTTGCGACCTCGCTTACGGCGGGCTTTGCCGCTGTGGCCGCCAGCGCGAGATATGATGAGTTGATTGATGCCATCAAAGAAGGTCAGACGACCATTCGCGCGGACTATGATTTCTACGTAAAGGATTTGACCAATTATACCGTAGAAAATGTCAGCGATGATTGGAGCGAGGAGGGCAATACGCTCTCTTACCGCCATGTGGTCACCGCCAAAGATAACTACGCCGGTGCCATTCAAAAGGCCGCCACCTGGTTTTATGCCGTGGTGGACGATCTGGTGTCCAATGAATACGGCGTGGGAAGCTACAATACCGCCCTTCTCGCGACAGAAATCAAAACCGCTCTTTACGAGCGCATGACCGGTGCCGACCATATGCTGCGCACCGATTCCACCGGGGATTCGGTTTATGTACCGGTGCAGGGCGTAACGGTCAATCAGGGTATGACTGAGAACATCGAGATAGATGAGCTCTCCTCTGCCCAGGTGCGCGCTTCGGTATTCCCCAGCAACGCCTCGAACCAAACGGTGTTCTGGCGGGTGCAATCCGGTACGGATGTGGTCGCCGTTGACCAGAACGGCCGTGTTTACGCTAAGCGTCCCGGCTATGCCACCCTGGAATGCGTTGCCGTTGATACGCTGGATGTGACAAGTCCCGCTGTTTATAATGAGGACGGCGAAGTGATTCAGGCGCCCTCCATTGACACCGCAAATGTGGAATCTGCTATATTCATTGTAGAGGTCACCGATGCGAACTTTACAGAGGCGGAGCTGCAAACCATGCTCAGCCAGTTTACCAACGAGGACGGCTCCGCCATTACCCCGCCGTCGGATTTAACCCAGCTGGAAGAACTGGTTCGGGAAAAGACCATCGAAACCCTGCCCGATTACGGCAGAACCAATGACGATGTTCTGGCTGATTTGGCAGCGCTGGTTCCTGCGAATCTGGAAGCGGACGAAGCCGAAACCATCCGCAATCTGCTGGATGCGGAAAACCGCTCCGACGCGGACTATGCAACATTGGCGAGCTTCTGCTATTCCGCCGTGCAGGAAGCGGTACTCTCCGCCCATAATATTGATATTGCCGATTTGGATTTAGAGAACCTCTCCTCCTCCGGCATAGACGCCGCCACCGTTACCGCCATCCGCGAAATCATTACCGAGCAGGCGGAGGCCGTCTATGACGAATGCGGTTATACCGATGAATATCATTTCTTCAATATCGATGCGTTGGTCAATTATTTCCTTGGTTCGTCCAATGTGATTAACGCCGCCAACTGGTACCATACCTTTACCTTTGAGGTAAAAACCGATTTGGAAACCGCCATGATGGATATTTTCAACGAATATGGCGATATCAGTCAGGTTGGCTCCCGTTATACAATTCCCATCAATACCAATTCTTATACTTGGCACCACAGAAGGGAATACGATGCCTCCGGTACCGAAGCGCGCTATATTATTGATAATACGTACGAGCATGTTTCATCCCGTGAGACAGACGCTACTGCTTTTGACGAGCTGGCAGCAGTGTATAATAAATTCAATGGTCTTGCCATTCCGGAGAATATTGCTGATTTCAGCAGCGCTGATGCCGTATCGTTTGTAAACACGAATAATCTCGACGGCGTTATGCATGATTTGTGGGCACGTGGCTATTCCTCTGATCTGCTGTCTGCCGCCTTTGGCAAAATGTTTTATTGGATCAATTCCGTCTACAATCTCTGCCGTCCCAACTACGCGTACGATCAGGCGCAGTCCGGCGGTGTAAATTATCCGGAGCTTTATGCCTATCGTGAAAATGTACGCTCCAACCCGGATGGCTCCAGCGTGCCCTATGCCATGACCTCCGACCGCATCAATACCATTGTAGACACGATTGATGCGATGCTGCTCGATGAGAACATCGCCGATGTGATTTCCACCTTCTTCAACTTCAACGACCCGAAGTATCTGGGCACCGCCGTTTATGGTCAGACCTTTGATACCTTAAAGGAAATGCTGGAGCTGCTGATTCAGAGCATGCTCTATACCGGCGATATCCCGACTTTGATTCTGCAGAAGTTGTATCCGCTGCTGACCGGCTTAATTCACAATACGGTTATGCCGTTGCTGGATTCTACGACAGTTCCGATTCTGGGAAGCATTACCAGTATTATTGACGGTTTGAACGATGGAGACGACGATTCTGTTGAAGTTACCCTGATTCGTGCCTTAAACTCTGCCGGTATCTATATTTATCCGTATGAATATGCCGAGAGCTGGACGCAGGATATGATTAACCGCTATCCTGAGGTTTATGCTATCCTGCATCAGGAAAAATTGCGTCCCGATCCGAATAGCCGAAAGAATGCAGATACACCAAAAGGTTATGATTATACCTGTTCCCGCGAAAATATCGGCTGGGATCAGATTACCGATGAAGAATGGGAAATCATCAGCCGCGGCTGGGGTGTATCCACCCGTGCGCAGTTTGAAGATGCTCTGGCGGTTTCGCTGAATACGCTGCTGCCCTTGCTGGGAACCGTTCTCGGCAATGTTGATATGAATTTGAATGTTATCGGCTTCAGTCTTGATATCAGAAGAATGAACGCCTATGAATATCTGATTGCGCCTCTTTTCGATGCGTTGGGCATTCCGGGCATATCTGTTTCTTCGTTTAACAGCGCCTGCGCTGGCACTGATAAATTGCAGATTCTTAAAAATTTGACTACCCCGCTGCTTGATTGGGTAGAAAACGAAGTATTGGAGCATCCCGTAGAGTCAGTTGCGAATATTCTGGTCAATCTGGCATCTCTGCTCTCCTATACCGGCGTTGGGGATAATGACCGAGGTCCCGGTGGTTACTCTAACTTTGTGCAGTACGCGCTGAACCAGCTTGGTCCGGAAAACGGGGTCTGCTTGGGATTGAATTTCTACTTTGCACTGAAATATGAGATTAACATTTTTGACGGCAACGGTCTGTATGATTTGATTGCCGATATGCTCCCCGAGGGCATGGATCTTGGAAGTCTGAATGGTATTTTGTCCGGTTTGGATCTCTTTAATGCGCCGATTGTGGTAAGATACAACGAGTTCGGCGAGCCGGTGTTCCAGCAGACCACCTATGACGACAACGGCAATATTCTGTCGGTTACCGAAACCACCGACGAAGCGCTGGCCGATACCCAGGCCTTGAGCCTGCCCGCCATTCAGGAGGGCAAACTGAAAGAGACCGGTCAAGTCGTATCCCGCTATACTTCACCGATTAACGGTTATACCTATTCCAATGTCCACTACAACAATGTCGAGCCCGGGCAGATTCTGCTCTACCTGTTCCGCTATATCTTCTACGGCATTATGAGCACGCCGTATACTGGCGACAATGCGGCCTGGGAGACCCAGCCCAGCTTGTTGGATGCGTTCCTGCCCCCCTGGCAGCGCAATTCCGAGTTGATTGCGGGCGTGGATCTGACCATTGACGGCATTATCAACAATATTATCTATAACCCCGAAGAAGCCCTTTGCGCGCTGATGGAGCTGCTTGCGCCCAACGAAACCGGCTCTATGACCAGCTTTATGCAGGCGCTGCAAAATGGCTCCGACCCGGATTCGGTCAATGTCTATGAGCAGGAATACCCTGATTACCAGCAGGAGATTCTGTTGGCGCGGGATGCTGAGGGCAACCTGATTCACCAGTCCTTTGGTGCGCGTGTCAACTATACCAAATACTGGACCCGCAGCAATGCCGAGGATACGGTAGAGAATCTCGAGGAAATCGTTGCCAATGTTTTGTCTATGCTGGGCATGGGCACCATTGAAGAACTGCTGACCGATTTAATCAATGACAATCTCTTTACAAACGAGATTCTCAGCACGCTTGCCAACGCGATTTATACCTCGCTGCAATCCTTGCAAACGTCTGTGGATTTGCAGACCATTCTGGACGCCGCCTTTGATGTCAATTACGATGTCAATACCCTGTACAATACGCTGGCGTACAATATGTATCTGAAATACGGATTCACCGAGCTTGGCAATGCGCCGCAGATTCTGTTGACCATGTACAACGCCATCCGCAGCGGCGGCATGGAGGGCGTAGAATGGAGCCGCGACCTGTTCTATCAGGAGGTTGCGCTGGTCGATGAAAACGGCGACCCGATTATGGAAACCGTCTTTGTTACCGATGAGGACGGCAACAAGATTCAGATGGTCGATATCAATGGTGATGCCGTTTATGATGCGGAGGGCAATCCGGTTTATTTAACCAGAGAGCAGCAGGTTGTTGAAGAACGCGCTGTTGACTGGGGCTTAGACGGATATACCGATGCGCAGGGGTACTACCATGATGCGCTGGTTGGTCAGACCTCCGCGGACGGAACGCATATCATCACCCGCGAAGATTTGTTCTTCGACTCCCTGACCGCGCTGCTTTCGCCTCTGG
Organism: uncultured Eubacteriales bacterium; assembly: GCA_949293815.1. GTDB lineage: Bacteria > Bacillota > Clostridia > Oscillospirales > Acutalibacteraceae > RGIG2774. The sequence goes on from CASFEZ010000010.1 coordinate 80,288, forward strand.
CGCTGATTTTCCAGCGGCTGTTTATGGGCGATAACCTGTCTGTCTTTACCGGTACAGAATATCCGAACGGTCTGTTGACCATTCCGATGTACCAGATTTACTACTATGCCATTATTCCGCTCTTTGAAGCGCTGGGTATGCCCGATATCGTATCCTTCGAGCAGGCTGCGCAAGACCTGAGCAACCGCCAGTTGATTACCACCGACGGCACCAATCTTGCGGCACCTGCCGGGTCGGTAACCGGTGCAACAATAGGCGATGTACAGTTCTTTGCGGATGTGGTTTCTCCGGTGCGCGGCTTGCTGAGCAAGGCGCTGGCAGACCCGATTTCTACGGTTCTCGACCTTGTGCCGAACCTGCTGTTCTATGTATCGGTGGGCGCGCTGAATGATACGCTGAATAATATTCTCCACTTTGCCTATGTGCTTCTGGATATTCTGGAGCCCATTGTGGATGTGGTGCCCATTGTCAATAATCTGCTGGCAGGTCTTGAAATCGCCGGCATTCAGCTCAACCTGACGCTGCCGCTGGAGATTGACTTTAATACCTTAATTAATCAGCTGATTGGTTCTTTCACCGAAGGTACGCTGCTCGAAGGTCCCCTTCAGGGCTCCGGCGGTATTGAAGTGACGGATGGGCTGTATATCAAGATTCCGCCCATTGATTTGTCCATGCTCTGTGTGGGAACCATCAACCCGTTCCAGTCTGTTTCCAACAATGAAATTGTTAAAATCGGCACCGGCGATGGCGCCGACCTGATTACCGTTGTTTTGCAGCTGGTGATGGAAGTCCTGTTCATGTACGACAACTGGGAGAATGTCTCCCTGTGGCTGGCAGATATGGGGCTGATGGATGACTTCGATACCGAAACCATCTATACCATCTTCACCGATTTGAATAAAATGGCCAATGAAGAGGAAATGCCCGATAAGGCCATGAACCTTATCTATCTGCTGCTGAAGTATGTTGCGCCTATTTCCGGCGAACTGGCAGACCGGCTGGGCATTATGGATATGACCATTACCGAGTTCTTTGACCAATTGCAGGCCAGCGACAATCCAATGACGCTGATAAAAGAGCTGCTGACTGCAAAGCCCAGCGATAATCACCAGGTAACTACGGCCATGAGCTTCTTAGAGCGACTCGTGCTGTTCTTCCAGCGTATCTTTGCCGCAATCCGGCGGTTGTTTGGGCTGGAATAAAGCTCTGTCGAACTACTTTCTTCCGCGCCGACGCTTTCGCGTCGGCGCGGAATTGTTTTCAGTACAAAAACCATTTGCCAAGATCATACATATGTAAAAACGGTATTTGCCCCGACCCTACGGCGTAAATACAAATATCATTCACAAAACCCTCACAAAAACCGGTAAAGTCCACAAAAAATGATTGACATCGTGCAAAAACACTGGTATACTGGTACTGTATCATAGTATCACCATGCGTAATTTTGCGTCTTTTTTTCGCATCTTGGGTATGGGGGTATCTTTTGGAAACAAGAGCACAAATCCCAAAGGAGGAATATTTGTGAAAGTAACCAGGAAGTCCGCAAGGGCTTTACAGGCTCTTGTCATTTTTGTGGCAATCGCTCTGGTCGCTACTGCCATCCCGGCTGTGGTTTATTCCAATCTGCCGGTTGCAGAGGCGGCGGCAGCTTCAGTTTCCACTGAAGCCGATTTGCGCGCAAGATTGGCAGACGCCGACACCACAGAAATTACCCTGACGGCGGATATCAACCTGACCGGCTATGGCGCGACCTATCATAACGCGCCTCGCTTTACCGTGCCTGCCGGCAAAACTGTTGAACTGAATTTGAACGGTCACTCGATTTTGTGGCAGGAAATTCACAGCGGCGTCGGCACCGGCGGTGGAAGGGGTATTTTGGCCTCCGGCAATAACGATATCAGCAATTCCGGCGGCTATAAATATATTTTGATTGATAACGCCGGTACGCTGAATATTACCGGAAGCGGCACCCTTGGCATCGATTTCCAGGTGACCGGTATTACCAATGATAGAAACGGATCTTATAATAGTTCTAAGTATATGCACTATGCCGGTGTTTTAACGGTTATCCGCAACTCCGGCACGCTGACCATTGGCAGCAATGTCAATATCAATGCCAACCTGGTATATGAGGTCGACTCTACCAACCGTTCGGGCGGTGACATCTATGTGACCTTGAATGGCGTGTACCAGACCGCCGGTGTGGTCAATGCTTCCGGTAATTTTACCATCAATATCCGTACCAGACCGAACTATTGTGATACACTGGGCTACCGTTCCCCCGGCGCCGGCTTCTCCTTTGCCTATGGCATTTATGCGCTGGGCGGTGTTGTCAACTACAACGGCGCAAGCGGCAAGGCGATTGATATCGATGTCTATACCTGCCTGATGGCTTCCGGCGGCGCGGCTACCGCTTATGAGAACTGCTGCCTGCAGCTGGCGGCTGTCGGTATCTTTACCAGCAGCCCGGACAGCCAGATTATTGGCGCTAATATTGATTGCCATATCGAGTATGGTGACGACTATACCGATAATCTTTCCAGCACCAATCCGATTGGAAAGAGCGTCAACAATGCAACAGCTGTTGGTGTACAGTATTCCTGCTCCGAGCCGCCCGTTGTCGGTTCCGGCACCAATATCACCACCTCCACGCAGGTTCTGGCGAATACCCAGGGCGATGGCTCTATCACAAAGACAACAAAGCCCGTCAACCAGACAGCGGAAGACCCCATGAACTTTATGGATCTGAACGGTAAGACCATGCCCAGCTATTGGGGAATAGATGATAACAGTTCTGCACCGAATATGCAGACCGACCAGTCGGAAACCACAACCAACAATCAGTATAAGGATGAGTCCGGTAATATCTGGACACCGTCGGAGACAGATTCTGCTTTGACCGGCGGTATTCCCCCTGCGCAAACCAACACCTATCACAAAATCATGGTGGCGTATCGTTTTTACGATACCGCGCATCAGCTGACGAATTATTATATTGCATCCGGTGATACGGATATGTCTACTGCCATTACGCTGCAAAATGTGAACAATGGCAGGGTCACCCTTGCAAACAATACCAGCTTTGCCTATACCGGCGGCGGTGCGCCGAAAAATGAGTATTTCTATAACCTTTCCGCTATCACCTATAACCAGGTAACCAACAGCGGTGTTGCTACAGACTGGTACACCACCACAGGCGGCGGTATGACCATTGCCCGCAATATTGATGGTGAAATCCAGACGGTAAACCCGACTGTCAATGTTTCTGCCGGTCAGACAACATTGATTTTCGTGGATTACGAAGCCATTCCCACCGATACGCTGCGCGTGAATCTGAATAACGCCAGTGCGTTGGATATGCCGGTAACCGAGGTTGAGGTGGAATATACCGGCACAAACCTGGCGTTTGGCAGTGACATTCTGGTGCATGTTTATAAGTGCAACAGTGCCGATGACGATCCGACCGCAATGTATCCCTATTCTAATGATATTGAGGTTACCGATCGTTTTGCCAATATCGGCAGTGGTACCACCAGCGCCTCCTTTGAGGTATATAATGCCAATGGGCAGCTTGTGCAGACCGATACGCTGCCTTCTCAGCCCGGTACTTATACCGTTAAGCTGATTCTCGGCGGCGAAACAACCTATAACAGCAATCCGGCAAGCGCGATGAACTTCGGCGCGACAACTTTCGACTTTACGCTGATTATTCGTCCGCGCAATGTTACCATCGAACAGATTGGTATACCCGAGCTGACCTATGGACAGCGCCTCAGCGCATTGAGAAGCACTGATTTGGCCCAGTATTTTAAAATTGACACCGGTGTTCCCGGGTTAACAGCGTCCGGTACCTTTGAGTGGGTTACTCCCGATGTGATGCCTGAAGTCGGTGAGCGCACCTATCAGCTCAGATGGACGAACAGCCAGGGACTGTTCGAGACGGTTGTAATTGATTCCGTCCGCGTGAAAGTCAACGGTGCGCCGCTGACCGTAACTGCGAAACCCAAGACCGTGGTATACGGTGAAGAGCTGACCTTGACGGCAGATGACTTTATCTTCAGCGGTCTGGCCGATGTTCCCGGCGAGGCGGAAGCAGTCTTTGAGCTGATTAAAAATTCCGTGTTGGTTGACGGTGCGACTTATGTTCCCGGTCAATTCAATGCGGGCACCCACAGCTATGCGCTCAGCACCTCGGCTGCCGGTAGTTATACAATTACCAATATTGCCGGTGAGCTGACAATAAGCCGCGCGTCCCTTACCCTGACCGCTCCTGCTGTTACCAAGGAATATGACGGCACGAATACGGTTGACATTCCCTTTGACGCCAGCTGCGTCATTGCCGGTCTGTACGATGTTTACGGCGCTGACGGCGTCTTTGTCAACACCTACACCGGCGCAACCCTTGCCAACGGCGGCGCGGTAGGCAGCACCACCGCATCGGTTCAGATTTCCCGCTTTACCCTCGGCGGTGCAAAGGCAAACAACTATACCGTTGGTGCTGTTACCAATGCAACCAGCATTCCTGTTAATGTAACAAAGGCAAATCCGCTTGTGGATGCCCTGGTGCTGGAGAATGCTTCGATTACCTATGACCCCACCAAGACCCTTTCTCAGTTCGAGACCTTAACGCCTGACACGGAGAATGGTGTTATCAAAGTCGTTGCTGCCGGCGACCGTCTGGCGGACGGCAGAGCTGCTACTCCCGGTAAGTGGGTATGGAAAAACGACATAAAGCCCACTGTTAACCAGAGTGAGTATGTTGCTCAGTTCGTACCGGACGATAGCAACTACGGCAATGTGGAACAGACCGTTACCGTGCGTGTATCTCCTCTGACCATTACCGTTGGTGTTACCATGACGGATGTTTTCTATGGCGATGACCAGCCCGCGGGCAGCTATGTATTCAGCGGCTTCCCCGATGGCTCTCCGGAGCGCATCAATTTCTCCGGCGGTCAGTTGAATGCGGTCGGCTTCTCGCTTTCAGGCAATGTGTATTATGCTTGTGCCTATGATCCGACTTCCACCGATAATAAAGATGCGGGCACCTATCCCATCACGCTTACCAGCACCCTGACGGCTGATAACTATCGTTTTGTTGCCGACACGAGCTGCACCCTGACAGTTAAGCCCAAGGATCTGATTATTACACCCGCTACGAAAAACATCACTTACGGTACCTCCCTTCAGCAGAGCGATTTCAGCCTGACCATTACCGGCTTTGTCAGCGGTGATGAGACGCTGCAAGCAGAGCTGAACCCGGTATATGCGTATGATGTTTCTGCTACCACACCCGTTGGTGAATATCCGCTGACGGTCAGCTTTGCAAACGAGCTGCCAAACTATAACTTTGAAATTAATGAAGGCAAAATTGTCGTCAGCAAAGCGGTTGTTACCGTACAGGCAGATGACATTGAAGTTCGTTACGGCAGTACCCCGAACTATACGTATACCTATAACGGCTTCAAGGGCACCGATGGCAATAACGTTGCCGATATCGTTACCGGCGCGCCCGTCCTGTCGTCGAACTATTCCATTTCCAGTGCGGCAGGCGAGACCTTCGCCATCGCGGTGAATGTCAATAATATGTCTGCCCGGAACTATGCCTTTGTCGCCTCTGACCGTATCGCGATGCTGACCGTTCTGCCCGGCCGCGTAACCATTACAGGCAACCCGACCTATACCGTTGAAAACGGCAGAACCCTTGCGGATGCCGTCATCGCCACCGAGGGCACCGCAGAGGATGCCCAGGGTAACCCCGTGGCAGGTACTTTCCGTATTGACAACCGCGATGCCATTCTGGAATATACGGGCAACTATACCGATGCGAATGTTGTCAATGTAACCTTCTATCCCAACGACCCGAACTACGAAACCGTTTCCACCACGGCGGAGGTTGAGGTTCAGCCTCGCGCAATCAGCGGTCAGCCCACCATTGAGGGTACGCTGATGGCGGGTAAAACCGTTACCGTAAATCTCGACTCCCTAGATCCCTCGGATATGAGCTATTATGATGAAAGACGGGTTGTATGGTCTGTTGGTGGTGTCGAAACCACCGGCGGCTGGAGTCTGACGTTAGATAACGACGATGTGGGCGAAACCGTCACCGTTACCGTTTATCCCTATGAGAACAGCGGCTTCAGCGGCAGCGCCACCTTTACTACCTCCATTCGTGTGTCTGCGTCCCTGCCGATTCCCGGCGTGGATCAGCTGATTATTTCGCAGGAAACGATTGAAGCAACCTACGATAAGCAGGCGCATCGTTTCGTTGTCAATAAAGCGGATCAAAGCATTGGCGATGTAACCGTTCGCTACAACGGCTCCACCAACGCGCCCACCGCGGCTGGTACCTATGTTATTACGGTTGATATCGGTTCTTCCGCCCTCTGGGCGCCGGTCTCCGGTCTGCGTGTCGGTACGCTGACCATTAACCCCAGACCGATTACCGTGGTATTTACCGCTGCCGATAAGACCTATGACGGCAAAACCAACGCCACCATCTCCGACTTTGACGCTTCCCAGGGCATCATTTCCGGCGATAATGTCTCTGTCAACCGCAGTGTGGCCAGCTTCGAATTTGTGGACGCCAACGCGGGCGACGGCATTGAAGTTGTCATGCGCTATGCTTACCTTGAGGGTACGGCGAGAGACAACTATGTTATCAGTCAGGATGCAGTTTACGCCAATATTTATCCGAAAGAAATCTCTGCGGTTGCCTATGCCACTGCACAGGACTACAATGAGAATAGCTACACCGTTAATGAAATTACTTTCGGCAGTCCCACCGGTGTTCTGGCAGCGGATAGAAACGGTATTACGCTGAACGCTACCACCGGAACCATGGGCAATAATGCCGCCGGTTCTCAGGATGTTACCTATATCGAGTACAACGGTGTTTTGACCGGCAGCAAAGCGGGTAACTATGTGTTTACCGCCTCAAATGAAAGCACATTGAAAGTAACCATTCGCCAGATCACAGACCCGAACCTTGAGTATCCGGGGCAGATCGAGATTTCCTACAATTCCCTGCAGCGTCTGGACGATTTGTCCGGCGAGCTGCCCTATGGCTGGAGCTGGAATGACCCGACCATTGTGCCCACGGTTCGTGTCAAAATGTATGATGCAACTTATACACCCTCCAATCCGAGCTATAAGACCGAAACCTACCAGGTTGTCATCAATGTATCGCCTGTAGATGTTACGGTTATTCCCGATTCTCATTCTATTGAGTACGGCTCCGCCGTGCCGAACCTGACCTATACGGTCGAGGGCTTCACCGGCGATGACGATGTAACCGATTGCTCCGGTATGATTATTATCCAAACGAATTATCAGCAGGGCAACGATATCACCGGCGCGGTTCCCTACCGTGTCTGGGTCAGCAGTTCCACTATTTCCAACCCGAACTACAACTTTAACCTGCGGACAGAAGGTCAAATTGAAGTGACCAGACGTGCCTATACGGTAACGCCTTCGGCAGAAGATGTGGTTTATGACCCCAATAACTACGATGTGCCTGTTACCTTTACCGGCAGCGGTGCTTATGTTGATCCGAATGCGGGCGAAGACGATGTTTACCTGAGCTATACCGAAACTATCGGTACTCTGAGCAACAACGATGCCGGTTCCCGTACTGTAACCTATACGCTGCCTACCCTGCAAGGTGCAAAGGCCGGCAACTATGAGCTTCGCGTCAGCGGTGCTGCGGTTCGTATCAATGTTTTGAAAGCGGATCCCATCGTCGTTTGGCCGACCTCAGCGGAAGTTGTCTATGGTCAGCGCTTCGATACAGCTGTGTTTGAAGGCGGCAGCGGCGAAGGAACATTTATGTTTGTCGATTCCTCCAGAGTTGCTTCCAGTCTCGACAGCGCTTACTATGAAGTCCGCTTCACACCGACCAATTCCAACAACTATAACAGCCTGACCAACACAGTTCTGCTGCGCGTTACCCACGCAGATCTGAATATGTCCGTATCCATCAGCGGTACGCTCTATGAAGGTCAAACGCTGACCGCCGCGATCTCCGGTGTGCCGCAGGATGCATTGCAATACCTGCATTATGCATGGTATCGCGTTGCGGAAAACGGTACAGCTGTTCTGGTTAGCGACGCTTCAACCTATGAACTGGGCGCAAGCGACATCGGCTACTACATCCGATTGGAAGTTTCCGCCGACCCGACCGCTCCGTACTCCGGCGAAGCCTCTTTCACCACGGTACGCACCATTGAAGAAGAGCAGCTCACCTTCTGGCAGCGCCTGATGAAATGGTGGTACGCTATCCTTGCGGCTATCCAGAGCCTGTTTGATATCTCCATCTCCATCGGCTGAGCCGCATGAACTTAACCCAAAAGACCGGACGGTAAAACCGTCCGGTCTTTTTTTGCATAAACAAACATTCGCAAAATGTCAGCAGAAAAAACTGATTCTTCCGATACCGGCAGAACCGGTTTTTTTATTTACAGGAATCACCATGTCCGTCGCATAGCATACGCCGGATGGGAAATAATATGCAGCGGTGAGGCGTGTGAAATTGGGACTGAAAATTTCGGGAATGCTCATTGTCGGTCTGGTCGTAGCTGCTGTTATATATCCGATAATACATGAGCTGGGGCATTTACTGACAGCAGAAATGATGGGCGCAGAAAGCATTGACATACATTGGGGCGAACAATCGCACTATATATGTTCTTTGCCATCCTGTAAAATGCAAACCGTACCTGTGATTTGTCTGGGCGGATATGCTTTACCCACCGCACTTGCGGCGCTGCCGGTGCATAAAGGGTTTTTTATGTGGTATGCAAATTTTATGATGAAAATTGTATGTATATGGGCTGCGATATTGTCAATCCTTACCGTGATGCAGACAACAATCGGTTCTGTGAATACAAACAATGACATTTCCCTGATTCTGCAAATCGAACCGGCGCAGCAAGCATGGTTATTTCTGTTTTTTGCAGCAGTGATTATCCTGTTAATCAGTCAACTGCTTCAGACGCATCCGCTTGCAAAGATATGCGATTATTTGATGTAGAAATTTGTATAAAAGACTGCGACATATTAAAACAAAACAGAAAAAATTGCGCATTTACAGCGAAAGACTAATTATGCTTGTGAAAATATATATCGAAACTATCAATGCAGCAAGCAAACAAAATATGAATATAAATATATATGTCCAGTTAATATCTTTCAATTTTGCAAAAAACAGCATAAATTATTGTATTAGACAGGACAAGACATATATACGGTGATAAAATGTTGGTATTTCGGTGGTATGACAAAATTTGAAAAAAAATGACACATACATATTGACAAACTGTTAAGGATTCGATATACTGATAATATTAAATGTGGGACAATATGACCTGAGGGTAAGATAATTATACCTGATGAAACATCATGGTGTATTTCGGGATAAAACAGTCAGCACCTGAGCATAGGAGGCATAGAATTGAATAAAATCATACTCGATGAAAACAAAATGTTTATTTATATGCCCGATAAAGTTCAGATAGATATCGATAGATTAAATGATTTAGCTTCGCATAAATATAAAGAACTATGTCATTGCTGTTATATTAAAGTAGGCAGCAAACACCAATTCACCTATGATATTCACAGAATGCACAGCGTTAAACAAATAGCGGAAAACAATCCGATGTTTTCTATTGTGAACCTGGTTGCCGATCTGGCAGGGCAAATGCGACGAGCCGATGCGCGGGGACTTCAACTGTTTAACTTCTGTTGGGATCCCAAATACATTTTTTTTGACGGCTATCAATATCAATATATTTATTTACCGGTTGTGCGCCAGAAGACCTGTAGCGTGAAAAAAATCTTCACTCATATCATAAAAAGCCTCGCAAAAAAAGATCCGCGCTGCCGCATATTGCTTCGGCAGCTCAAACAGGTTTCGCACGACAATGATGTGCTTCTTCTGATTGAAAGTATTGCAGCCGGTGAAACCGCGATGCCGTCGGGGGAGTTCGATATTTCTCTGTCCGAGCGTGAGACCTCGTTGTTATCAGATCCGGGCGACTATCAGCCGGCGCCCGCAGACGCGGTCAGGATGACCGACACATATGCGCAGAATGCGGCGCCTGTTAACGAAACAGTGCTGCTTTTTCGCCAAACAGATGAACGAGGTCAGGAAATAAACGAAACAGCCCTGTTTCCCGACCGCAGGGAGGGTGAGCAGCCTTTGTCCGGAGAGGACTTTTCCTGCCGAGAGGATGTCGATGGGGAAAACCTGTCGGAGTGTGAAACATCGCTGCTCACACCGCCGGAAGAGCAAGCAGTATTCTTTGCTGCGCGGGAAGAAGGAGAAAAAGGGGAAGAGCCTCTGCCGTCAAAAAATGCACAGCAGTCCCCGTCGGCGCCTCCGGTGTCAATGGCGGAGGATAATTCTGCCGAAAGAACAGCTGCGGCAAATGAGCGTATCATGTCCGTTCCCGATATCGGCAGCGACCGAAGTGCGTCCCCGCCGCCACTGGCGCATCAAAACAACATGACCGTCGATGATGAAGCGCCGAACCTGTCCAATCCCGGAACGACAGAACTCCATTCTGACGGTCTTGCCGAGTGCGAAACAACATTGCTGACGGAAGATGTTGATTTTGAGGCTTTACGCAAGCACACAACATCTGACCATGAGCCGGGCGTTTGGTTGATTTTGAAAAACAATTTAACCGGTCAGCGGATCCGTGTGGAAAAATCTGTTTTTAAAATAGGCAAACAGGCCGGATTTGTTGATTATGTATCCACCAACGCCAGCGTCAGCCGCTTGCACGCAACGATTGTTTGTGAGGATGAACACTACTATGTTGTCGATGAGGCCTCTACCAACGGCACCATGATCGAGGGCGTGCGCATTCGGCCGCACGAAAAAATTGAATTAAAAGACGGTATGCTCATCGCATTCGGAAACGAAAGTTTCATCATCAGAATAGGGAAAGGGTAATGGCCATATGCAATTTTTGTCATCTACACACACCGATGTCGGCATCGCTAAAAAAATCAACCAGGATGCTTTTTGTTTAAAAATTGCAAAAACGCCGAAATATCACATTGCCATGGCAGTGTTGTGCGATGGTATGGGTGGATTAAAATGTGGCGAGTTGGCCAGTGCGTTTGTTGTCAATGCGTTTTCAAACTGGTTTGAAGATGAGCTTCCTGCAATGGCACTGCAGGAGATTGATTTGTCAAAAATCATGCAGCAATGGCGCACCCTGGCATTGGAGCAGGGGCAGAAAATCATGAAATACGGTGCGGCGCACAATATTTCACTGGGCACAACGCTCAGCGCACTTTTGATTGTCAATTCAGAATATGTTTTAATCCAGGTAGGCGATAGCCGTATTTACAAAAACAGCGGCGGTGCCTTTGAACAGCTGACGCGGGATCACACGCTGGTTGCCCACGAGGTGGAGCTGCATCATTTGACGCAGGAGCAGGCACGTACGGATAGCCGCCGTAATGTTTTGCTGCAATGTATCGGCGCTTCCAAAACCATTGTTCCGGATGTTGAGCGCGGCTATGTAAACGAAAACGATGTGTTCCTGCTTTGCAGCGACGGGTTTCGACATGAAATTACCGAAAACGAAATGCTCGGTGTGCTGTCCTCTCCATTGCTGACCAGTGAAAAGGTGATGAAAAAGAGCTTGGTTGATCTTGTGGAGCTGAATAAGGCGCGCAAGGAAAAAGATAATATTACCGCAATACTTATCAAAGCGATTCGATAAAAGGAGGAATTCGCCATGGCCCGTAGAGGCGAGGTTATTGATGGAAAATATGAAATCCTCCGCGAAATCGGACGCGGCGGTATGTCCGTTGTTTATCTGGCGATGGATAAGCGGTTAAATAAACAGTGGGCAATCAAAGAATTCCGCAAGGACAAAGACGATGTCAGCAAGCAGATTGCCTTAAAGGCATTGATGGACGAAGCTGCCCTGATGAAAAAGCTGGATCATCCGACTCTGCCGCGTATTGTCGATATTATTGATGTACATGATACGGTCTATATTGTTATGGACTATATCGAAGGCGAATCCCTGAACAAAGTTCTCGCCGAATACGGTGCGCAGCCGCAGGAGGCTGTTATTGAATGGGCAAAACAGCTGTGCGATGTTTTGGACTATCTGCACACGCAAAACCCCCCGATTATCTACCGGGATATGAAGCCGGCCAATATTATGTTAAAGCCGGATGGTACCATTCGCCTAATCGACTTTGGTATCGCCCGTGAATATAAGGAGGGAAAAGAAGGCGATACAGAGGCCATCGGCACCAGGGGGTATGCAGCGCCCGAGCAATTCGGCGGCCACGGTCAAACCGATGCGCGCACCGATATATACAGCCTGGGCGTAACGCTGTATCACCTGGTAACCGGCAAAAACCCGGCGGAGCCCCCCTATGAAATTTATCCGATTCGCCATTGGAACCCGTCGCTTTCAAGCGGTCTGGAATGGCTGATTTCCAAATGTACCCAGCTGAACCCGAACGACCGCTACCAGTCCTGCGCTGAGGTTGCTTATGTGCTTGATAACTTAGAAAAATTCGAGGTTACTTATAAGAAAAAGCAAAAAAGCCGTGTCAACCTCTTTATTGTAACTGCTGTTTTAGCGTTGGTATTCGCGGTGTCCTCTGTCAGCAGTTTCTTGGGCGACCGCGCCTTGCAAAGAAGCAATTATGACGCCAATCTTTCCCTGGATACCTACCAGGGATATCAAACCGCCATCGCCTCGGACGACAGCACGGCAACGGCATATCTGCTGCTGGTGCAAAAAATGCGTGACGATGTCATGACCATCGGCACCGCCGCTTACCAGGAAGAAACCATGAACACCCAGTTAGAGGAGGAAATGTCCGTTAACTATATTCAATCCGTTTTTTCCAATGAACATTTGGCGAGCCTGCGGGAAAACGATGTGAATGCCTATGTACAGGTCAACTACGAAATTGGTCGCCTGTTGTGGAACACATTCAAAGGCAGCACCGGCACCGACCAGGAGCCTGCCACCCAGGCCAGACCCTATTTTGAACGGGTTATAGAAACAGTGGGCACGGCGGACCCGAGTCAGTTCGGTTTAACAGATCAAAAATACAATCTGGCCAGGTCCTACTATCTGGTAACCTATTTCCAATACAAGCTCCATCAGATGAGCCTGAATAAAAACAGCGGTACCGATGACGGTGCTTTTACCCCGGAGGATGCGGCCATTGTTGCCGGTATTTATACCGACGGCGCCAACAACACCATCGACAATATCTATTATTCCTATTGGCGTACCTGTAAGGAGCATTTGCAGCTTTTGGCGTCGGATGATTTGGATATGTCCACCGCGGCAAAGCTGGAGTCGCTGAGCCGCCTGGCGTATATTCTTTTGTCAACCTATCCCCAGTTCCGTACGCAGACAGCCAATAAAGAAGAAACCGTGGATGTCGCCGAATGGCAGGATATGATTGATGCTTTTTCCCGGGCCCTTGCGCATGTGCAGGCGGTTGAAAACGATGAAATCACCCGTTTGAACGAAATTAAAACGACACTGAATCAAACCATCACAGAGGTTAACGCCGCATATAACAGTCAACTGGAGGCCATTGCGTAATGAATAGTGTTTTCTTTATTATCGGAATCATCTGCGCTGTCTTTGCTGTTTGTTTCTTTGCGGCCGCCGTTGCCATGTTCTTCGGATTCAAAATTCCGACACTGGTAAAGGATATGCGCGGTACATTGGAACAAAAGCAGATTGAAGAAATCCGCAGCAAGAACAGCAGCGCCATTCGCCAGCGAAGAAAAGTGAATGTTTTCGAAGAACTGGAGCGCAATGCCAAGGTAAAGCGCGGCACCACGCAAAGTTTGGGGTTGAACCCATCAACCTATACCCGCCGAAAAAATAACCCGTCCCCGGAGAGCGGTACATCGGTTTTGAATCGGTCTAACAAAAATATCAATCCAAATTTTGTTATAGAGAAGAACATTGTTGTGGTTAGTACAAACGAGGTGATATAAAGAATGAAAGTCAACAAAAAAAGAGCCTTACTTTGGGGATATGTGGCAAGCTCGTTGGTGCTATCGGCAAGCTTTCTGCTGATGCCGCTGGATTTGATTACCTCCAGCGTGCGCAGAAGCAGCCTGGTCGCAGGCATTCTTTTTTGGGTTAGCCTTGCCGCCACCCTGATAACTGCCGGTTGGCTGGCAAGAATTTACAGAAGGTGGCGCTCAAAACTGCCGGACGCGGTTTCCTCAGGTCTGCCCAAATTGCCCGGTATTATCCGGTTTTTTCGAAACCCATTGGCGCTTGCAGCGGACATTGTGATGCTGATAAGCCTGATTGGCTTGATTGCTTCGCTGATAGCAACCGATGCTTCCGGGTACATATGTTACATTTTTATAGCCTTGTTTGTATTTTCGTTTTGCATGCATTGTATGCTGAACGGTAAAATATATTATTCACTAACGCATCGCAACACGCCGGCAAAGAGCAATGCTGCTGCGGTGGCGGAAGATCTAAGTAAAGGAGCAGAAAAGCATGAGTAAAACGAAGTTTCGCTTGACCGACAGAGTCCTTGCTGTCATCATGGCAATTATGATGACGGTAAGCATGCTGCCGACTTCAGTCATTGCCTCCGCAACCGGCGGCAGCGACACGGAAGAACGCTTTACCCTTTATGTGGTCGATTCGGCGAATCAGCCCATTGAGGGTGCACAAGTTAACTATTCCGTTCAGGGCAAAGATGTTGAACCAATTACCGGCAGTGAGACATCTGGTGCTGACGGCACGGTTGCGCTGGATGTACTTGTAAGCGAGGTGGCAAACGGCACTTACACCACATTAAGCGCAACGGTAAGCAAGGACGGATACGAAATACGGGAGGTAACAGAGCAATCCATTGCCAATACAACTTCCTATGAAGTAGAGCTGCTTGAGAATAAGCTGACCGGAGTTGAGGTTACGCCGACCAATGTGGTATATGACGGCAATCCGCATCCGGCTGCCGTGGTTAGCGGTACACTTCCGACGGATGTGGTGACCTATCGGCTGGGTGAGGCAGCCGCTACTACGGATATGCCTCAAATCACGGAGGCTGGGGAATACACATTGACCGTCACAGTGCAAAGGGATGGGTATCAAACTTACACAAACACCGTCTATCCCGAAATCATTCCTGCAAAGATTGCACTGACTGTTACTCCTTATAGTGAAGAATATGATGGCGCAGAGCACCCGGCAGTAGCGGTCGAGGGCATTCTTGCAGGTGATACCGTAACCTATCAGTTGGGCGACAACGAACCGTCCAATGAGATTCCCATGCTCCAAAATGTGGGTAAGTATACGGTCAAAATAGAGGTAACCCGCGCCAACCACGAAAAATATAGTGCCTCCTTTACCGCCGAGATCACCGCAGCGAATATTGAGGGCATTTCGGTTCAGGCCGATGGCTGGACATATGACGGCGAAGCGCACCAAGCGGTTTCCGTTGTCGGTGCCCAAGATGGCGATATCGTTGAGTATAACCTGAACAATCAAGGATGGACGACAAGCGTGCCGTCGCTGACGGATGCTGGTACATACAATATCGATGTTAGAATCACAAGAGAGAACTATGCTGATTTAACCATTCATGCAACGGTTTCCGTAGCAAAAGCCGAACAGGAACTGGCTTTTGCCGATGAGAACTATGGTGTCAACGGAGATGCGGTGATCAATGATCTTACCATATCTGCTCTCCACAATGAAACCACGCCTGTTACCTATGACTTTTCTGCTATAGATACAAATAAGCTGGCAGACGGTGAAATCACCTATTCTGTATTGCTGTCTGAAGAGGATGCCGGAATTGCCGCAATCGATGAAGCGACCGGTTTATTGACAGTTACCGACCCTGGTCGTATTCTCATTCGGGCGACGCTTTCCAGTAAGAATCCCAACTACAACCCTTGTGAAATCTCATACGAGCTGCGGATTGTTGCCAAAGCGGATGAGCAGGGGGATTTCCTGACCTTTGAATCGCCGACAGCAGAGTATGTTTTGGGCGCAAAGGATGGTCAGGTTTCTGCTTCTGTGGCTACGAAAGTATATGCCGATGCTGACGACGGCGTTGTTACCTACAGTATCGATAAAACCGATATCGGCATTGTTTGTGATGCCAATACCGGTGCGTTGACCGTCAACGATTATGAAGCGCTGGCAGCGGCGATTCAGGCTGCCGCAGCCAATGAAGAGGAAGCGGCAAGAGAATTGACCGTTACCATAACGGCGGAAAAAGCCGCCGGAACAAAATACGGGGCGGACCAAGCTTCTTATGAATTGACAATCGACTTTGCTGCTGCTCCGCAGAATCCGTATACACTGACACCGGATGCCCCCAACGGCGAAAACGGCTGGTACAAAAACACGGTTACTGTCACACCGGCTGAGGGCTATCAGGCTGCCAAAACGCTGCCCGAAAAACTGACCGCCGCTGCGTTTTCGGATACGCTGACCTTCAGCGAAGCGGACTTAACCGCGGACAACGGCTATGAGCTCTATCTGCGCAATGAAACCACCGGCGAGATTACCGATGCCGTTGCGGTCGATATGCAAATCGATACCGCCGCCCCCTATAGCATTACAATCGAACATTCAAAATCTCTGTTTGAGAAAGTCCTTGAGGGCGTGACTTTTGGTTTCTATCAGCCCGATGTTACCTTAACCTTTACGGCTACTGATGATATTTCCGGAGTCGCACAGTTTGATTGGGCATTAATGAACGGCGATTCCGCTCTCGAAAGCGGCACGGTTGCTGCTACAGCCCAGGAGGACGGCACCTATACTGCCGAAGTAAAAATTGCAGAAAAAGAACAGCAGCTTCTGGAAGGCATTGTCAGTGTAACGGCAAAGGATATCGCCGGGAATACTGCCAAAAAAGAGGGCGACTTTACAGTTGTTCTGGATAGATTAGCGCCGAATTTTGTGGCTGAGTATACGGAGCCGAGCAATACCCAGCAGACAGAGGGTGGAGAGGTTCTCTATTATCAGGATGTTATGGGTGATGGCGTTACCTTTGAAGCGCAAATTACCGAACGTTTCTTTGAGGCATCGCAGGTAACGGTTTCCATGACGCATAACGGTCGGCTGGTACAGGCGACGCCTGAGTGGACGGTGAGTGCAGAATCGCCGGATTTACATATTGGCACGCTGCGCATGACAGAGGAAGGCAGCTACGAAATTTCAATTTCCTATAAAGATGAAAGCGGCAATGCGATGACAGACAGCGAAGGGAACACCACCTTTACATATCAATTTGTCATCGACAGAACCGATCCGGCTTTGACGGCGGCATATTCCGAGTCGTCTCAGCGTCTGACGGTGACCGTAGACGAAACCAATTTTACGCCGGCATCCTTTATTGTCGTGCCGACGGGTGACAATCTTGCGACCGATATTGCTGGCAATGCAGTGGAAAATGCCCTGGATTTGCAGACCTATCTGCGGGAAGAAGACTGGATGGTTGTTAATGGTGTACACACCATCACCGTTCCGTTTTCTGAAGAATACGACGGCAAGTATGATTTTACGATAAAATACTCTGACCTTTCCGGTCGTGAGACGACCTCTGCCGCACAGAACTTTGCTGCGGACCATGCGGCACCCTATGATGTAAGCATTTCCTATGCCGAGCCGTTGAACTCTAAAGTTCTGGATGCCATTACATTTGGTTATTATCAGCAAGAGGTAGCAATCACCTTTACTGCCCACGATGTGGTAACCGGTGTGGAATCCTTTGTCTGGTCCTATATGCCGGAGGACGGGAAAGGCAATATTACCGACCTGACCCCCTATCAGGCGCAGGTGGTCGCGGCCATTCAGGATGTAAACGACCCCACCCTGTTTACGGCGACTGTTACCCTGCCGATTGAGGATTATAACGAGGATCAGCTGCACGGCAGCTTCTCCTGCTATGCGGTGGATAACGGGGGCAATAAATCGGCAGAATATACCGATGAAAATAATGTCATTGTCCGCGATACCATAGCGCCGGAGCTGGAGGTGGTCTATTCGCCGGATCAGCGTGTTGATAAAAATACCTATGTCGATATCCCGGCGGATGCCGACGATACCGACGATATGATCCTGCTCCACAAGGACAGCGCTGTTATCGGTTTGACCATAACGGAAGAAAATTTTGACAGCACGGAGGTCAAGGTGACCGTCAGCAAGGACGGCACTCTGATGGAGGACCAGCCCGCCGTTGACTGGAACGGAAATGCCGGCACCCTGACCCTTGAAGAGGAAGGCAGTTACCAGTTTACGGTTGCATACACCGATTCTTCCGAAAATCCGATGGATACGTACACGTCACCGGAGCTGCGGGTGGATAAAACCGACCCGGTTATCACCGTTACCTGGGACAAAGAGAACGATGCCGCGGCAGCGAATGCCGATTGCTACCAGTCCCGCACCATGACGGTGACCGTTGAAGAGAAAAATTTCCGCGCATCTGATTTTAAAGTAACCGCGCAGCTGCTGGATGTTACCGGTGCCCCGGTGGCAAATGCTGGTGATTTGCTTACGGCAATACAGGCGCATTTTGCAGAAAGCAGCAATTGGAACAGAGAGGACAATCGGTATACTGCAAGTTATGAACTGCCGGAAGCGGTGATCTCCGATTTGCAGTTGGCCTGTTCTGACATGCTGGATTGGCATAGTGAACAATTGATAGAAACCTTTACGGTTGATCATACCGGTTCGGAGATTCTGGATATAACATACAGCGAGCCGAAAACAACCGAGGAGATTGCAGAGGCCCTTACGCTTGGCTTCTATCAGGCAAAAGCAATTGTGACTGTACGCGCAACGGATGCAATTTCCGGCGTAAATACAATTGAATGGAGCTATGCCCGCCAAGAAGGGGCAAGCGCCACTAACGAAGAATCGCTTTCCGGCACCGCTGTTGCCGTTCCTGAATCTGAGGGATCCTCGATCTATGTTGCTGAAATCTCACTTCCCGAAGAGGAGGCGCAACAGCTTAGAGGCTCACTGACGGTACGTGCAAAGGATCGCGCTGCCAATTCCGGTGCTCCGTATACAGACGGCAGCAAGATCATCGTTGTGGATACCATTGCGCCGGAACTGGAGGTATCCTATTCAGAAGCCTTTTTGACAGACAAAGACGGCGCTGCGCTGCAAACGGTTCCCGAGGATGGCGAATATGTCCTGAACTATGCAACAGATTTCATCGCTACGCTGAATGTGAACGAAGCCAACTTCTATACAGATGACATTACCGTTTCGGTCACCAAGAACGGTGAGCCGATGGCCGATAGTCCCGTAATTAAGTGGGCTGACAGCAATACCGATGAGCATCAGGGCACCTTTACCATTTCGGGTGCAGGCATATATTATATTACCATTGAAGCTGAAGACCATTCGGGCAACACCGCAAGCTATACATCCCCGGAAATTCGTATAGATATGACGCCGCCGGAAATCAATGTTGTCTTTGCCGAGGATGAAACAGCGTACAACGATTATTATTATAATTTAACCCGCAAGGCAACCGTGTCTATTACCGAAGAACACTTCGATCCCGAAAAAGTTACGATTGATGTCACGGCTAAGGATATTGCAGGCGATGCGGTTGATATGGAGCAGACCATTGAAGATGCACTCAACGAGCAGCTGCACGCGGCGGAAAAATGGAGCAGTGAGGGTGATGTACACAGCATCGAGCTTGCCTTCTCCACAGATGCGCGGTACGCTTTCACCGTATACTGCAGTGATATTGTCAATAATAATGCGGAACCGTGGAATTCCGA
>CASFEZ010000011.1 GCA_949293815.1 uncultured Eubacteriales bacterium
CGGTGCGCACCTGTCGCTGCTTTACGCCTATTCCATGAAAGATACCGCCCCGATTACCCCGGCCTGTGTGGTCAGCTACTGCGGTCCGACGGATTTGGCAGATATCAACTTCTATTACGGCAACAATATGGGCGATACGGACTATGTATGCCTGCTGATGAGCTACGCCTGCGGCAAATACTTCACCATTGACACCAAGGACGAAGCGGCTGCCGAGCTGGCTTCGGTATCCCCGATTACCTATGTGGATGAAAACACGGTGCCCACCGTCATTGCCCACGGCACGAAGGATGTTACCGTGCCTTTCTCCAACGCGGAAGCGCTGGATGCAAAATTGACCGAATATGGCGTAACGCATGATTTCGTTGTATATCCGAATTCTGACCATAGCCTTACCAATGACCCGGATTGCTCCGAGCAGGTCAATTCGCTGATAACAGAACGGATTTCCTGTAACTGAAGCGCCCTTCCCGTATGGCACCCCTATCCCGCCGCGCGGCAGGGCGCTTTTGCAATCTTGCACAACAGAAAGGATGAAAGCACGTGTTGGAAAAAATCATAGCGTTCTTTATGGCGATTATCACCTTTTTCGCCAACCTGTTCGGCATCACCCTGCCGGGCACTCAGCCGGAACCGGAGCCAACGCAGAGCTATGTCTGGCTTGACACGGCTTACGGCGACCACGAGCAGCAGAATCTGGATTTGTATATCCCGAAAGACAACGACGGCACCATCGGACTGGCACTGTTTATCCACGGCGGCGCCTGGGTGCGCGGCGATAAAAGCTACTACAGCCGGGATACCCTGCAGTATGTCAGCGAAGATCTGGGCTATGCGGCGGCTGCCATCAACTACCGCTATGTTTCCGCCGACACCTCGTTCAATGACCTGTTGGACGATGTAGGCGCTTCGCTGCAATTTATTAAGGAAAAAGGCGAAGAGGTCGGTGTAAATATCAATAAAGTGCTGCTGACCGGTATTTCCGCCGGCGGGCATCTGTCGCTGATGTATGCCTATTCCCGGGCGGATACCGCGCCGATTACCCCGGCGGTTGTGTATTGCGAAAGCGCGCCCACGAACCTGACGGAAACCTCGTACTTCACCGAGCCGAACGATGAGGGTTCGCCGGAATTTTTAACCCAGCTGGTATCCTGGGGCTGCGAAGCGAACATTACGCTGGACAATATCGCCGAGCCTGAATCCCAGGCGGCGCTGCTGGCGGCTTCGCCCATCAGCTATGTGGATGAAAACACCGTCCCCACCGTCATAGCGCAGGCGATTAACGACAAATCCGTCCCGTATTCCAACGCGGTAGATCTGGACGAAAAATTAACCGAATACGGCGTGCGGCATGACTTTGTCGTCTTCCCCAATTCCGGTCATCTATTACAGGATGACCCGGACTGCCTAGAACGCTCCCAGGGTCTTGCGATTCAATACGCTGCGGAATATATGAACTGAGGCTGCAACGAGCAGCATGAAAAAGTCCGAACGGAACGCTTCCGTTCGGACTTTTTGTTTGCATCATATGGTGGCTTCCGGTATTCGTTGCGCCTGCACCGTTTCCTCTGTATTCCGGAAAGACTGCACCTGACCGTCTGCATCCAATTCGGCGGTGACACCGGCGGTTTGGTACACGCCGCCCGCCTCCCCCGGCGTATAGGTGCCGCCGGTCGAAAAAAGCTCCCGCAGCACCGGACAAAGCATGGCAGGAATCGAAGATGCCGGAGAGTCCTGCGCACGCTGTGTAGATGTCACACCGCAGATTTCAAAGGTGACCTCCTGATCGGTGCAAACGAGCCGGTAGCCCGCCAGCGTGGCGGGTTCACGGAACACAATCTCCGCCCGGCCTGCCGCCGCCGTAAGCGCCGCCGTGAAAGAAAAATCGCCGCAGGTAATCTGGTAAACACCTTCGATCTCATTTGGCGCTGCCGCCGGTTCCGGCGCTGTCTCGGCAGAACAGGCAGAAGCGAACAGAGCCAAAAAAACGCAACAGCATAGGATTGCCGCTTTTCGCAAATTCATCACATCGCTTTTTCAATTTGCAAAAGAACAGCAGGCAGCGTTTCCAGCATACGCAGCGGGGTCGTTCCCATCATGGAATACTTGTTTGCCGCCAAATCCCCTGCCATACCGTGTATGTACGCGCCGCAGACCGCCGAATCAAACAGCGGCATGCCCTGGGCGGCAAAGGACAGGATGATACCGGAGAGCAAATCGCCGCTGCCGCCGGTGGCCATTCCCGCGTTGCCGGTGGTGTTGACCACCGCCCTGCCATCCGGCGCGGCAACAACGGTGTGATGTCCTTTCAGCAGCAGCACAACATCATGCTTTGCGGCAAAGTCCCTGGCAAACGCGAGCCGCTCCCCCACAGAGGTTGGCACCGCTTCACCGGTAAGGCGCGCCATTTCCCCGGGATGGGGCGTCAGCAGAACCGGCGCCTTGTGTTCTTTCAATACATCTATATGCCGCGCCGCCAAATTTATGCCGTCCGCATCCAAAATCACCGGACACGCCGCCTCTTGCAGCAGCTTTTTCAGCAATACGGCGCAGCCATCCGCCGTACCGGCTCCGCAGCCAAATAAAATGGCGGAGGCCTTTTCGATATGGGACGCAAGCGTTTCGGCTGCCTCTGCGGCAAAAAAACCGTTTTTGTCGCTCGGACAGGGTACAAAAATCTGCTCGGTACATTTTGGAGCCAGCGCCGGATACGCCCGGTCGGGAAAAGCAGCCGCCGTAAGCCCCGCGCCGCATTCCGCCGCAGCTCTGGCAGCCAGCGCGGCCGCGCCCGGCATAGTGAAACTTCCGCAAACAGACAACGCGTACCCGTAAGTACCTTTATGTGATTCCGCCGCCCGGGGGGTAAAATGTTTGGCAATCCACTGCAAAGACGGTTTCCGGCAGACCGCATATAAGTCCGCCCGCACGGCAAAACCGATGTCCGCCACCTGCACCTTTCCGCAGGCAATCCGGCTCGGTTCAAAGGCATGCACCGGTTTTACGGCGTGCATGGTTACGGTCATATCCGCGTGAAAATACACTTCGGGTACAAAGCTGTCGTCCGCTGAAAGACCGGACGGAATATCCAGCGCCAGCTTGCGGGCAGGGGACGCATTGTACATCTGCGCCAATGTACACATATCCTCCCGCAAAGTGCCCGTAAACCCAATACCGAAAACAGCGTCAATCAGACAGTCTGCCTTTTGCAGAAGCTTTTGGCAGGCATTCGGCTGTTTTATATAATCGTAGGCGGGAATACCGTATTTTTTGGTTTCGGCATACATCTTTTTTGACAGTTCATCCTGCGGCGCCCCGAATGCCAGAACCAGCGAAACCTTTTTTCCTTTTGCCGCCAGACGGCAGGCAGCCACAAAACCGTCCCCGCCGTTTTTCCCTTTGCCGCAAACAACGGTAATGGTGCGCACAAACGGGTCGGCCTCCAGCACCGCGTCCGCCACCGCCGCGCCTGCCGTGCGCATCATTTTTTCATAGGAAATCCCGGCGGCAAATCCGCGTTCCTCTTCTTTTCGAATCTGTTCGCTTGTCAAAATCACCATATGCGCACACCTTCTTTATATATCACAGTACCAGCAGAATGGTACCCAGAATATTCAGCACCAGCCCAACAGCATATTTCGCCGTCACTTTCTCTTTCAGCACCAGCGAGGAAAACAGCACGGTAAAAACAATGCTCAGCCGGTCAATGGGCACAATGACATGAATGGGACCGGTTTGCAGCGCCCGATAATAACAAAGCCAGGAAGCGCCGGTCGCCACGCCCGAAAGCGCAATAACGCCAAAATTTCCCAGCCGCACATCCCGCAGCGCTTTTCCCTTGCGCTTCATGAGCACCACCAGCCATGCCATCACTGCCACAATGCAGGTGCGCACCGCCGTACCGAGATTGGAGTCGATCCCCTCAATACCCGCCTTGCCCAATAGGGAGGAGGCGGAGGCGAAAACCGCCGACAGCAGCGCATAGATAAACCATTTTTTACCGGCATTTTTTGCGCCCTTGCCCCAAGGACCGGGCAGCATCAAAACAATGCCCAGCAAAATCAGCACCATGCCGATGATACCGGTCACGCCGCCGATATCCTCCTGGAACAGCAGCGCCCCCGCCACCATGGTTATCAAAACGCTGCTCTTATCGACCGGCACCACCTGGTTGACATTGCCCAGCTCCAGCGCATGGAAATAGCTGAGCCACGAAGCGCCGGTTGCCACGCCCGAAAGCACCAGCAGCACCAGTGACCGGCGGTCGGCATCCAAAAGGTTGACATCCGCGCCGGCAATCCAAACCATCAACCAGGCAAAAACGAGCACCACCATGGTTCTGAGCGCCGTCACACAATCCGAATCGGTCTTTTTCAGCCCCACCTTGGCAATAACGGCGGTCAGCCCCGCAAACAGCGAGGATAAAATGGCAAACAGCAGCCACATGGAATCCCCCATATCTCACATCGGCTCCTTTCAATCTACCGGCGGCAGCGCCGGTTCGGCAACAAGCAGAACACGGCAAACAGCCGCTCAATCACAGCGCACTTTCACAACGATTTTTTTGACCTTGCCGGCACTTCCATTTGCGGCAATGGCGGGCTTGTGCGGCTCAAAGGGGAAATACAGCGCAAATTCCCCCGCCGAAAGCACGGCCTTACAGACCGCTTCCTTTTCCACAAGGAACGCAATATCGTTTGCTGGACGGCGGTCTTCCGCAAGAGAACTTCCGGCGCTGCCCGTATAATCAATCCGCTCCGCGCCGCTGACAATACACTGGATGTCCGCGTATTTTTCGTGGATTTCATAGCGGCAGTTTTCAAGGGGCTGCATGGTGTTTGTGGCAATATTGGCGAACACCTGCTCGCCGTCAATTTCATAATGACCGTCCGGATAATTTTCCGCCGCCGCCTTTTGCGCAAAGCGCAGTCCCTTCGCAA
This sequence comes from uncultured Eubacteriales bacterium, assembly GCA_949293815.1. GTDB lineage: Bacteria > Bacillota > Clostridia > Oscillospirales > Acutalibacteraceae > RGIG2774. The sequence continues at coordinate 4,938 of CASFEZ010000011.1, forward strand.
AGCCCTCGCCAAGAGCTGTATACCGTTCGGCATTTTGAATAGAATCGAGTATCATGGTCATTCTCCTTCCCTTCGTGCAAAGGGCGCATTACTTCTTGAATATCTTTTTTTGCAGCGAAAGCAGTTCGGCTTTGCGCTGTTTTTCCGCCTGTATATCGTGTATATAGCGTCCGTTTTCCTCCCGCAATACGCTGCCTTCTCTGACATCGGGCGGTAATTCCGATACCGGCACCCGCCGAAAGGCGTTTTTGCCGACCTCCAGCACCGCAACCCCGTCTTCGATCCGGTCAATAGAAATCACGATACCGCCCCCGTTTTCTCGGTCTGTACCGTCAGCGATTCGCCGTCGGTAGTTACAATAACCGTACCGGCATAGTCGGTGCGCAGCACGGTGGTACCGATGGCTTGCCAGCGCAGCACAATATCCTCGTTGGGGTGGTTCTTGCCGCCGTCTCCGCAGGAGACAATGGCATATTGGGGTGAAACCGCCGTAACAAAGTCTTCCGTGCTGGAGGTTTTGGAGCCGTGATGGGGCATTTTAATCACATCGCTCTGCAAAATAACGCCATCATTCAGCAGTTCTTCTTCGACCTCTTTTTCCGCGTCCCCGGTAAACAGGAACGAGCGGTTGCCGTACACCAGTCGGAAGACGATGGACATATTGTTCAACTCCGAATCCTCGGCAAAGACCGGGGAATATATGGTAAACACAATATCGCCGAAGCGGTAAACATCGCCGGGCGCGGGGTTTTCCACCGCCGCGTCAGACGAAGCCACCGCCGCCATCAGCGCTTCGTAGGTACGGGTGGTGGGAATGTTCTCTTCCGTCAGCGCGGGCATCAAAATCATATCCGTGCCAATGGTTTCTATCACATACGGGAGGCCGCCCGCGTGGTCGGAGTGGGGATGGGTGGAGACAATGCAGTCCAACCGCTCGATGCCCAGATCCTGTATTTGACGAATCACATCGTTGGCATACTCCGCCTCTCCGGCGTCAATCAGCACACTGTGCTCGCCGCAGACAATCAGCGAGGAGTCCCCCTGCCCCACATCGATAAAATAGACCTGCAGCTGCTCGCTCTCCTGCGGCTGGCTGACGCCCTCGGTGCCCGGGGCTGGGGTTTGCATAAAATAAGAATAGCAAAAAGACCCGGCGGCAATCACCAGCACCACCAGCGCCGTGATAAGGGATTGCCGTTTAGCGTTTTTTCTTTTTCGCTTTGCCATAGCGTTCGCCTCCCGATTCCTTTTGGTTGCTGCCCCGCCGGTTCCGGTTCTGTGCGGCGGCGCGGGCTTTGACCGGCTGTTTTTCCGCCTGACGGCGCAAATATTCCGGCGATGGACGGATTAAGCAGTTCGCGCCATTGCCGATTAAATCCCGGCGACCGGCGCGCAAGAGCGCCTCCTCGACCAATGCATGCTTTTTGGGGTCAAAATATTGCAGCAGCGCCCGCTGCAAAGCCTTATCGTGCGCCGAACGGGCGGAATACACCTCTTCCAGCGTATACGGGTCCAATCCTGTATAGAACATGGCGGTGGACACCGTGCCCGGGGTGGGGTAAAAATCCTGCACCTGTTCCGGGCGGATGTGGTTCTTTTTCAAAAACAGCGCCAGTTCCACCGCGTCTTTCAGCGTGGAGCCCGGATGGGAGGACATGAGATAGGGCACCAGATACTGTTCCTTGCCCGCATCGCCGGTCAGCTGAAAATATTTTTTGGAAAACTGAATATACGCCTCAATATGGGGTTTTCCCATTTTGTCCAGCACCGCCGCCGAACAATGCTCCGGCGCCACCTTCAGCTGACCGCTGACATGGTGCTGCACCAGCTCTTTAAAAAACGCATCGTCCTTATCTGCCAAAAGATAATCATAGCGGATCCCCGAACGAATAAAGACTTTCTTTACCCCGGGAACAGCGCGGGCTTTGCGCAAAAGCGAGAGATAATCGCTGTGATCCGCCCGCAGCGCAGGACAGGGCGCAGGCGCCAGACACTTTTTGCCCTTGCAAAGCCCCCTGGTCTTTTGGATTTCGCAGGAGGTCTGCCTGAAATTGGCGGTCGGACCGCCGATATCGTGGATATATCCCTTAAAATCGGGCAATTTTGTCAATTTTTCAATTTCCCGCAGCACCGATTCATGACTGCGCACCGTAATGAACCGCCCCTGATGAAACGCCAGAGAGCAGAAATTACACGCGCCGAAGCAGCCCCGGTTGTGGGTGACCGAAAAGCGGACTTCCTGAATGGCGGGAACGCCGCCCTGTGTTTCGTAGCCGGGATGGTAGGTTCTTTCATAAGGCAGTTCATAGACCGCGTCCAGTTCCTCGGTGGTCAGGGGCGGCATAGGCGCATTTTGCACCAGCATCTGCTTGCCGTGTTTCTGTTTGACGAATTTGCCGCGAATAAAATCGTGTTCGTCCTGCTGTATCCGCGCCGCAATGGCGTATTCCCGCTTGGACGCGCAGACATTTTCATAGGACGGGCATTCCGTGCCGCCATAGGGGGTGAAGCGGGTTTCGGTTAAGTAACAGGTGCCGCGGATGTCCGTCATGGCGTGAATATCCTCCCCCGCCTGAAGGCGCCGGGCAATTTCCCGGGTTTGGTTTTCTCCCATGCCGTAGGAGAGCAAATCCGCGCCGGATGTGACCAAAATAGACGGGCGCACCGCGTCATCCCAATAATCATAATGGGCAAAGCGCCGCAGCGAGGCCTCAATACCGCCGATGATAATCGGCACATCCCCGTAGGCGCGGCGAATCAGCTGACAATAGACCTCCACCGCCCGGTCGGGGCGCCTCCCTGCCCTGCCGCCGGGGGAATAGGCGTCGTCGCTGCGGCGGCGCTTGGCGGCTGTATAGTGGGCAACCATGGAATCAATATTTCCGGCAGAAACAAAAAAGCCCAGACGGGGTCTGCCGAACCGCTGAATATCCGTCAAATCCCGCCAATTCGGCTGCGACAGAAATCCGACCCGAAAGCCCTCCGCTTCCAAAACCCGGCTGATGATAGCGGCGCCGAAAGACGGATGGTCCACATAAGCGTCGCCGGAAACATAAACAAAGTCCACACAGTCCCAGCCGCGCGCGGCGGCTTCCTGTTGGTTGATTGGTAAGAACATAGTTGTAATCCTTTAATTTTTTATATATGCCAAAAATCCGCACACCGTAGGGGCGGGTCTTGTGCCCGCCCGAGAGCGTGGCAGGAAATACCGGTTTTATGCGTGTTTCGGGCGTCAATGAAACCAAATCCCATATATTGGGTGCAAACGGAAACCATCGGTTTGTGCGTCTTCTCAGGAAAGAAAACCACTGCCTTTTCTGCCCCTTCCCCGGGCGGGCACAAGACCCGCCCCTACGAGGATAAAATCATTTATTTATATAAAAATAAGCAAATCATTCTTCCGTCGAAAGCGCTTTCATCTGCTCCCATTCGGCTTTGCTCAGCAGGACTTTTCTGCCCTTGCTGCCCTCCTGGGGACCGACAATTCCCTGCTCTTCCAGCGTATCCATCAGCCGCCCCGCTTTGGAAAAGCCCATGCCGAGCTTTCGTTGTAGCGCGGAAATCGAGCAGCTTTCCGGATTGGTTACAATAAATTCGATGGCGCGCATCATCAAGTCATCGTTGCCGTCCAGGCTGCCGACCTGATTACCGGATTTATCGCCGCCCTTTTTCTTTTCGATAACCGCCTGACGCTCGATTTCCTGCTGGATATCGTCGTCATACTGCCCCTCCTGCTGTGTTTTAACAAAGTCCACCACGCGCTTAATCTCCTGGTCGGAAATAAAGCAGCCCTGCACACGCACAGGCTTGCGCCTGCCCACAGGGGCTACCAGCATATCGCCGTTGCCCAGCAGCTTTTCCGCGCCGGAGGCGTCCAAAATAGTGCGCGAGTCAATCTGGGAGGAAACCGACAGGGCAATGCGGCTGGGAATATTTGCCTTGATTAAGCCGGTGATAACATCCACCGATGGACGCTGAGTGGCAACCACCAGGTGCATACCTGCCGCACGCGCCATCTGCGCCAGGCGGGTGATGGAATCCTCCACCTCAGAGGGAGCAACGCTCATCAAATCCGACAATTCGTCTATTACAATGACAATCTGCGGCATTTTCTCCAAATCCGGTCGCTCGTCACAAAGTGCGTTATAGGCAAAAATATCCCGCGTGCCGTTGTCGTTCAGTATTTTATAGCGGTTAATCATTTCCGTTACCGCCCAGCCCAGTGCGCCGGCGGCCTTACGCGCGTCGTTGACCACCGGCACCAGCAGGTGCGGAATCCCGTTATATACGGAAAATTCAACGGTTTTCGGGTCAATGAGCAATAGTTTTACCTCATTGGGCTTCGCGTTATACAAAATGCTGATAATCATGCTGTTCAGGCAAACGGATTTACCGCTGCCCGTGGTACCAGCCACCAGCAAATGGGGCATTTTTGCAATATCCAAATAGACGCCCTTGCCGGTAATGTCCTTGCCCAGCGCCACATTCAGCTTGCTTTTGGCGTGAATAAATTCATCACAGTCTATAAGCTCCCGCATGAACACCGATACCCGGTCACGGTTGGGGATTTCGATGCCAATGGCGGATTTATTCGGAATGGGCGCTTCGATGCGCACCCCCGCAGGCGCGGCCAAATGCAGAGCCAAATCGTCGGACAGGTTGGTAAACTTGCTGATTTTGACACCGGCGGCAGGCTGCAATTCATAGCGGGTTACCGACGGACCGGGTACAATATCCACCACTTTTGCCTCGACCTTAAAGCTGTTCAACGCGGCAATCAGCTTGTCCGCATTCGCTTTCAGCTCCTCCCGGTTGGCGGTAAAACGCCCGCCGGTGGGGGTATTCAGGCACTCAAAGGGCGGCAGCTTATATTCCGGAGGCGGCGGCGCGGCTTCTTCTGTTTCAGCAATTTCGGCGGCGACCTCCTCTTTGGCCTGGTCAAACTCCCCGTCCTTGAGCTTTATTTTTTCCTCATTGGCATTCTCTGTGACCGGTGCATCCGGCTCAAAGGGCGGCTCGTCCGGTGCGACTTCCTCGGCGGCAATAGAGGCTTTTTCCATGGCGTCTACGGTGGCAAACATATTGTCAAACGCATCGCCTGCCGCATCTTCCGCCTGCTCTGCCGAAGCGGCATCGGCAGCCTTTTGTTCCGGCATCACAAAGGAGCGGGACGGTGTTTTGCGCAAAGGCGCTTTCCTGCCGCTGTTTTCCCGGGTGAAATCGATAAAATCATCCTCCGGCGGCGCCTTTTCGGGTTCGGATTCCTGCGTTTTTTTCTCATCGGCTTTGCGGGAAAAGGGGAAACTGCTTCTCCGGCGGCGAATCAGCTCCTCATCCTCCGGTGATAAGGGTTCCTGTTCGCGGCTCTCACTTTCCGCCTCTTCGGCGGCGGACGCTTTCCAGCGCTGCACTGCGTCGGTGGTAATCTCGCCCACTTTTTTTACCGGCTTGCCGAAAAAACCCACCAGCCGCTGTAAGGTGGTGCGCGACAATAAAATAGCTACAAAGAATAAAAGAACGCCGTATAAAATCAGGCACACCGCTTTGCTGCGGCAGACCAAATACAATAAACCGCCGAAAAACGCCCCCAGCACACCGCCCATGGTGTTGAGATTTGCGTACTCATAGGCAATCTGCTCGCCAAAGGAAAGGCTGTCAAAGGTATCGCAGCCAATGATATGAATCATCGCCGCCAAAATCGTTACCAGCAAACAGCTCCAAAAATACGCGCCCCAAGGCTTGTCCCCCTCCTTATTGCGGGAAAGGAAGTAGGCAAAAATGATGGTGATGATTGGGAACACATAGGCGGAAAAGCCCCATACCCCCAAATGAAAATCATGTAACCTGCGGTAAATGCTGCCCTCGCCGCCGCCGACTGCCGCCAGAACAAACAGCAGCACCGATGCGAAAAACAGCCCAATGGCCGCCAGCTGCTTTTGCTGAGCTTTGCGCTCCAGCGCCCGCTGCTCTTCCTGCAGGCGAAGCTGCTCCAGCTCCTTTTTTGTCGGCTTTTTCTTTTTTGCGGCGGTCGTGCTCTGCCCGGTTTTCTTTTTTGTTGTCTGTGCCATATGTAATAAATCCCCTCTGCCTTACCCGTTCAAACTGCTGACCAGAGTCGCTCCCAAACAGAATACGCCCATGGCGATGCAGTAATAGCCGAAGTACTGGAAAATATCTTTTTTCAAAATCCATCGCAGAAGCACAATAGCGGCAACGCCCGAAACCGCAGCCACCAGGACTCCGACAATCGTCGGTCCGACCGCCAGGGTGCTGCCCATATCAATGGCATCCTTCATCTCCGACAAATTGGCAGCGATAATCGCCGGGATACCCAAAATAAACGAATACTGCACCATGTATTTTTTTGATACGCCGCACAATAGACCGGCGGAGATGGTGGAGCCGGAGCGGGACACGCCGGGGAACGCGGCGGCGAACAGCTGCGCCACCCCCACAAAAAAGGCGGTCAGCGCGTCCATCTTGCGATATTTGCGTATGTTCTTCGCGCGCAAGGCGCCGAGAATCAAAATCACACCGGTTAAAAGGAAGCAAACCCCTTCGGCTAAAATTCTGTCGTCCGTAGAAAAAACCGAAAGTTTATCCATCACCGACTCGCCGCCGCCCGCTGGCAGCAGCATAAATAAAAGCGGTACGCAGGAAATCACAAAATAAATCAGCATTTTCCGCTTGTCGTTGAGCGAGCGGAAATCCTCTTTGATGGTTTTGAAGGAATACTCGCCTTTGATAATATCCCGAAGAAAGGCAATCGCTTCCTGAATCAAATGCCATATGGTCTGCCGGAAGCAGATAAACACCGCCGCCAGCGTTCCGATATGCAAAAGCACATTGAAAAGCAGCACATCATCGCCGGAATTGCCCATAAAATACTGGAACACCGACAGGTGTCCGCTGCTGGAAATGGGCAAAAACTCCGTCAGCCCCTGTACCAGTCCCAAAAGTATAGCTCTCCAATATGACATATTCATACTCCTTCCGTTTGTTTGCCCTCGCCAATCATCTGATCCAGCGCCTCCAGCGCGTCGGACAGGCTGCCAAGCGAGTCCATCAGTCCCTCTTTGACTGCGTCTTCCCCGTTCAATATCGTTCCCACATCGGTCATCAAATTGCCGTTCGCCAGCATCAGTTCCCGGAACCGCTCCGCCTGAATGCGGGAATTTTTTACAACAAAGCGGACAATGCGTTCCTGGATATTTTCAAAATACGCCATGGTCTGCGGTACGCCGAGCACCGTGCCGTTCATGCGCACCGGATGAATGGTCATACCGGACGAGGGCGTAATAAACGAGCGCTTTGCCGATACGGCCAGCGGCACGCCGATGGAATGTCCGCCGCCGAGAACCAGCGACACCGTGGGCTTTTTCATACCCGCAATCAGCTCCGCCAGCGCAAGCCCGGCTTCCACATCGCCGCCGACGGTGTTCAAAATAATAATCAGCCCGTCAATCTCTTCGCTTTCCTCAATCGCCACAAGGCGGGGAATGACATGCTCATATTTTGTGGTCTTATTGCTGGGCGGAAGCACATGGTGCCCCTCAATTTGCCCGATAACCGTTAAGCAGTGCAGATATCTGCCGTTTTTCCTTACGGTAATCGAGCCGAAATCGGTTGTTTCCCGCTCGGCGGTCTCGCCATCGGCTTCCTCCTCTGTCTGGGGCACTTCCGGCGCCGCGTCAGGGTAATCACAGGACAGGCGGCTTTTTTCAAGCGTTTTCTTTTTCATTTTGTTTCACAGCCTTTTGCAATCAGTTTTTGCAAATAGCTTTCCCTTTTTTCCGCAGGCTATGAAAGCGATGCCGTTTTGGCAACAAAAATCCAGTATTGCTTTTATTATACTCTTTTTTCCCTTTCAAATCAATATGTATTCGCAAAAATCCTGCCCTATGCCGTTCGCATCGAGCCTTTCGGAATCCTTTTCTTTTTATTACTGCAAACAAAAAATCGGCATATTGCATTGGAATCTGATTTTCAGCCCCGCAAAATCCGTGAAGATGAATATTGACAAAAAGCCGTAAAAAGTCTACAATTTATAGCGTATAATGATAGATAAAGAAGGTAGAAATTATGGGGCTTACCATTGCGCAAAAAATTATAAAAAGCCACCTTGTCAGCGGCGATATGACGCCGGGCAGTGAAATCGGCTTAAAAATTGACCAAACCCTGACCCAGGACGCCACCGGTACGATGGCGTACCTGCAATTTGAAGCGATGGGACTTCAGCGGGTCAAAACCGAGCTGTCTGTGGCCTATATTGACCACAATACGCTGCAAAACGGTTTTGAGAACGCCGACGACCACCGCTTTATTCAGACCTGCGCCAGAAAGCGCGGCGTTCGCTTTTCCCGTCCCGGCAACGGCATTTGCCACCAGGTGCATCTGGAGCGGTTCTCCGTACCCGGCAAAACCTTAATCGGTTCCGACAGCCATACCCCCACCTGCGGCGGTATGGGTATGCTTGCCATGGGCGCGGGCGGATTGGATGTTGCGGTCGCCATGGGCGGCGGCACCTACTATATTCCCATGCCCAAAATGGTGCGCGTGAATCTGTTGGGCAAGCTGCCCGCCTGGAGCGCCGCGAAAGATATTATTCTGGAGGTTCTGCGCCTGATGACCGTCAAGGGCGGTGTCGGCAAAATCGTGGAATATGCCGGTGAGGGCGTCAAAACCCTTTCCGTGCCCGAGCGCGCTACCATCACCAATATGGGCGCGGAGCTGGGCGCCACCACCTCCATCTTCCCCTCGGACGAAGTGACCCGCCAATTCCTGAAAGCACAGGGGCGTGAAAAGGACTGGACGCCCCTTGCTTCGGACGATGACGCGGCATATGACGAAGAATATACCATTGACCTTTCCACCCTGGAACCGCTGGTGGCGCAGCCCCATATGCCCGACAATGTGGTAAAAGTCAAAGAGATTGCGGGCATGAAAATTAACCAGGTCTGCATTGGCTCCTGCACCAACTCCTCGCTTTTGGATATGATGAAGGTTGCTAAAATTCTAAAAGGCAGAACGGTACACCCGGATGTCAGCCTGTCGATTGCCCCCGGCTCAAAACAGGTTTTGAATATGCTGGCCGCCAACGGCGCGCTGGCGGATATGATTGACGCGGGCGCGCGTATTCTGGAATCGGCCTGCGGTCCGTGCATCGGCATGGGGCAGTCTCCCCAGTCCGCCGGTATCTCTCTGCGTACCTTTAACCGCAATTTCAAGGGTCGCAGCGGCACCGCCGACGCGGGGGTTTATCTGGTAAGCCCTGAAACGGCAGCGGTTTCCGCCATTACCGGCGTGTTGACCAATCCCGCCGATTGGGGTGAAGCGCCCGAGGTAGAAATGCCCGATTCCTTTACCGTGCACGACAATATGATTGAGCTGCCCTACTCCCCCGAGGAAGCGGGCGAACATGATATTTATTTCGGACCGAATATCAAGGAAGTGCCGAAAGGGAGCCCCTTAGAAGAAACCATCGACAAAAAAGTGGTGCTGAAAGTCGGCGACAACATCACCACCGACCATATTATGCCCGCAGGCGCAAAGATTCTGCCCTATCGCTCCAATGTACCCTATCTGTCCAAATTCTGCTTCACCGTTTGCGACGAAAACTTCCCGGAGCGCTGCAAGGAAATGCAGGGCGGCTTTATCATCGGCGGCGTCAACTACGGGCAGGGCTCTTCCCGAGAGCACGCGGCGCTGGTTCCGCTGTATTTGGGCGTTCGGGCGGTACTGGCCAAGTCCTTTGCCCGTATGCACAAGGCGAACCTGATAAATTCTGGCATTCTGCCGCTGGAATTTGTAAATCCCGATGATTACGACACCATTGACGAACAGGACGAGCTGGTTCTGGAAAATATCCGCGAAGCGGTAAAAAGCAGCGATACGGCAACGGTTTACAACAAAACCAAAGACCTGCGCTACACTGTCAGCACCGATTTTTCCGACCGGCAGCGTGCCATTTTACAGGCGGGCGGCTGCTTGAACTACATTGCGGCACAAGAATAATCCACGAAAGGAACGATATCCATGAGCGACAACCGAATTGAAGCCGCCGTTGCGGCATTCAGAAAACTGGCGGAAGAACAGGCCGCCCGCGCGGAAGCGATTAAGCAGCAGGGCGATTTCAAAGATTACACCAAGCTGGATAAGATTACCATCGGCGTCTGCGGCGGCGACGGCATTGGTCCGATTATTACCAAAGAATCCGCCAATGTTTTGAAATATATCCTGAAAGACGATGTGGAAAGCGGACGCATTGTATTCAAAGATATTGACGGTCTGACCATTGAAAATCGCGTAGCGCAGATGAAAGCTATCCCTGACGATGTGCTCGAAGAGCTGAAAGCCTGCGATGTCATTTTGAAAGGTCCGACCACCACACCCCAGGCGGGCGACGGTCTGCCCAATATCGAAAGCGCCAATGTTGCCATGCGCAAGGCGCTGGATCTGTTCGCCAATATGCGTCCGGTAAAAATTCCGGAAGAGGGCATCGACTGGACCTTTTTCCGTGAAAACACCGAGGGCGCTTACGCGGTCGGCTCCCGCGGCGTACAGGTAACCGATGATTTGGCCATGGACTTTGTGGTTACTACCACCGAGGGTACCGAGCGGCTGGCGAAGCTGGCGTATGAGTTCGCGAAAAACAACAACAAGGGTCGCGTATCCATTGTTTCCAAAGCCAATGTGATTAAAACCACCGACGGTAAATTCCTGAACCTTTGCAAAAAAGTGGGCGAAAATTACCCGGATATTGTGACCGACGAGTGGTATATTGATATTATGACCGCCAAACTGATTGACCCGAAACGCAGAAAAGACTTTAAGGTCATTGTGCTGCCGAACCTGTACGGGGATATTATCACCGATGAAGCCGCCGAGATGCAGGGCGGCGTCGGTACGGCGGGCAGCGCCAATATCGGAAAGCGCTACGCCATGTTCGAGGCCATTCACGGCTCCGCCCCCCGCATGGTCAAAGAGGGACGCGGGCAGTACGCCGACCCCTGCTCCATGCTGCGCGCCTCGGTGATGCTGCTGAACCATATCGGCAAACACAGCGAAGCCGACCGGCTGGAAAAAGCGCTGGACTACTGTATGTTTGAAGACAAAAAATACACCATTACCGGCAGAGAGGACGGCTGCACCTGCGCCCAGTTTGCCGAATATGTAATGCAGACCCTGACAACAAAATTTGGGGACTGATTGAAAGCATGAAACAAATCCTGAAAATTCATATTACCGACATGGTTCCGTTTTCCAAGGGGATTCTGTTCGTACGGCAGGAAACCCTGAAAAGCGGGGATGTGAAGGTCTCCTTCTTCGGCTATGACGCGGTCGCAGAGCAAATTGCGCCTATCACCAAAAGCGCCTATCTTTTAAACAAATTCGGTCCTGCATTTCAGCCGATTGCCGCACAGCTGGGCGATTATGTTTCCTGCGATGCGGGCAAGCTGCCCGGCGGCGGCGCGGCGGTGATTTACACCACCGGCGAAATGGGTATTTTTTCAGAAAAAGGCGAGCTGAAGTGGACGGGCGACCTATTTTATCACAATTCCCCCGCCCGGGATGTTGCGGTAGAGAACCGCCATATCTGGAGCGCCGTTCCCGACCAGCGGGCGGTGATTCGCTACGCCATCGATGCCAATAAAGTGGTGATGCGCATCGGCGGCGGCGCGGCGGGTACCTTTGCAAAACCCGTGGCCATAGCCCAATATGATGATATTTTATATGTCTGCGACCGGGAAAATTACCGCATTAAAACCATTGATTTGCGGGATTTTTCGGTCAGCGACTACCGGCAATTTGAAGAGCCGGTGCATAAATACCTGCGCTCCGCCGGCAAAGAATTTGCCGTGCTGAATTCCGGCGTGTATATCCTTTGACTGCACGCCCTTAACCGAACAAAAAAACCGGACGCCCGCTGTTTGGCGTCCGGTTTTTACTATTTATAATTGTTTTTTATGCCTCGTTCGCGGTCTGCTCCTCACCTGCGGTTTTATCCGGTGTCGCAGATGTATCGGCAATCTCATCCGGAGCAACCGCATCATCTTGTGTAGCGGTCGCAGCCGCATCAGAAACGGCAGACTCTTCAGCAGCAGACTCCGCGACAGGCTGCGCAGCAATACCGGCAGGTGCCGCCTTCGGGTGCTTTTTACGCCAAACCAGCGCTATGACAAGCAGCATCACAAGTCCCGCTGCGCTCATAGCGACAGCCAGCTGCCAATGGGGCGTCGCATAGCGGAACTCGACGGTATGGTCCCCAGCATCCAGCATCACGCCGCAGAACATGGTGTTTACATCCACAAGCTCCGCTTCTTCTCCATCCACAAAAACGCGCCAGCCCTCAGAATAGGGAATCTGCGTGGCCAGAAGCTTCGGGGTGTCCAGAGAGATGGTGCCGCTGACAGTATTGTCTGAAACAACAACATTTTCCAAAACATCCTGCCGCCTGGCCTCCACATCGTCAAACACGCCGGACAGGCTCTGGTTGCAAACCATCAGCGAATCAAAGGTATATACGCCCTCGTGGTCAAAGGAGATGGTCAGCGTCTGTTCAGATATATTTCCGATGATTTCCCCATCGGAAACATATCCCATATTTTCCAAAAAGTCATGTTTGCCGGAATAAAAACTGTTTTCCGGGGTGTAGTAGCAAATATAGCCGCTGATATTTGCCATATCAGAAGAGACGCGAATACCTGCGGTTCTTGGCGCAGAATAATAATACTCACGTTCGGCCAGAAGCCGCTCGCCCAGCGGATCGAAATCCGACAATACCGCGTTGCCCTCCTGTTCAGCAGCGGCAACATAGGCGTCCAGCTTTTCGCGTACAGCATCGTAAACAGAAATATCCTCATATTCCATACCGGTCACACTCAAATATACCTCGGAATCATACTGTACCGGCAAGGTCACCTGCAAGGTTTTGCTGGCATCGGTCACAGTAATTTTACCGTTTTCTACTTCAATCCCTTCGGTGCTGTTCAACAGCGAAAACAAATCGAACTCTTGAGGAGCATTTTGAATTTCACCCTTCGGCAAACTGGTTACCGCATCGGTTACAGCCGTCTGCAACAGGCAATTCTGCCGCTCGGCCGGTGTCATCGACAAATAATCCAGACGGCTCAGCGTCGTATCATATGTATACCCCATCGGCAGATAATACGCTGTTTCATACAGCGACAACAACGTTAATTCTGCATACTCCCGATTTGCGCTACCGGGAATATTGGTTAAATCGTTTGAGGAGGTTGAGTAACTGGGCGCATTATAAAAGCCCCAGGTTAGGCCGGTATCGCTATAATATTTTTGCTTCATAAAGACATCACCGTCTACCCGATACCGCGAACCGGTCAGATATTGCAGCATAACCCGATTGTCCAGATTGTTGATTTGCTGCTCAAAGGAGACATTCAGCGCAATTTCATTAAAGAACTGACTGGCCTTTGGATTGGCAATGCTGAAAAAGAACGAGGTCGAATATTCGTCATTGAGAAGCGCATCGTTGATGGTGCGAACAAAATAGGTGTCATATCGACTGAACTCCTCCCGTTCGCCGAGCATTTTCACCGCTGCAGAGGCTGTATTTTCGACCATATAATCATAGGTATCGCCCAGACGCATAAACTCATCGATATATCTTCCCTGTGGAATGGAATAGACATAATACCCCTGAATAAACACGCCCAGCACCACCAGAGCCGACAGTGCCTGCCGCGCTCGTTTTTTGGTTATCTGCAAATTCTGATAACCAAAAACCAAACCTAGACCAAGAGCGAGCAGCACCAGCATCATCATGGTAATTTCTGTGCGAGAACGGTTCACACAAAAGACTGCCAAAATGTAAAGGCAGGCAAACAGCGCAAGGCGCCGTTTTTCCCGCAGCGTGAGTTCCAATAATTCATCGTACAGCATACTCGTAGCAGAGGCGGCAATTAAAGCCAAAATCCAGCTCCAACGATTGGTGACATAAGAGAAACCATTCAGCACATGCCCAAAAAACGGGAAGCACATCAATACAACGCCAATCAAGCTGGCATATACGATAACCTTGTGCTGTCTGGCACGGGCAAACGCGGCCAAAACACAAAGCACCGTAACCCCGCCAAAGCCCATAATCAGCCACTCATTCATAGAGTTGGCATCGGTCACATAGTTCAGCATACCGGCATAATAGCTCGGCTCATAGAACAGGTTTACCGCATTATCCGTATTCAGCCTATCGGTTCCCAGCGTATTCTCAATCTGCGGCAGAAAAATAATCATCGGAATCAGAAAAGCATTGACGGTATACAACGCGAATTTTCCAACGGTAGCAAAGAAATGCTTTGCGCCTTCCTTGCGGTATGAGGTCAGATACCGCAGCGCTGCATAAATCACCATAAAAATGCAGGTCATATACGCACTGTAGAAATTAGACAGAATCAATACCGCAAGGGAGAGAATATACAGCAGCGGCTTTTTGCCATCAAGAATCCGATCAATGCCCAGAAAAATCAATGGACAATACACCATACCGGTTAAGAAGAAGGGATGCCGTACACCGGCCAGAAGAGAATAGCCGGTCAGCGCATAGGCAATGGCTCCGCTGACCACGGCGGACGAAGAACATTTTTTGGAGGACATAAAAAGGCAAAAGGCTGCGCCTGCCAAATACATTCTTAATACGACAATAAGAGAATACAAATATTCCGTATGGCTGGGCTTGAAGAAGACAGACAGCAGATTCAGCGGATCGCCAATGGCATAATAATGCAGGGTTGATACAATATCCGTTCCCAGACCAATGGAAAAATCAAACATCGGAATATGAAAAGTATGTTCAACAAAAATATTGCGCAGAATATCCCGTAAATATTCGCCGTAATAGGCAAGCGATAAACAGTGTTGCGCAAGCCCGTCCATCGACCAAACCAACGACCGGTCATACAGCAGAAAGATGCCGCCGAATAACAACACAGCCATAACCAGGAACAAAACAGAATATATTTTAATCGTCTTCCGCCATGTGTCATTTTTACATAGTGGTGATTTGACATTGCGCTGCATTATTTTCATAATATCCTCCCAAAAACCAAAATTTCAATAAATTATAACACATGCGTTGCAGAACTTGCAAGATAATCTGACCAAAAAATATGTTTTTCGCGCTTCCCTGAGCGATTCACACGCATCTGCCCGCCTTCCTATGCCTTGATATACTGTATCAATTACAAAAAAACATAGGACAGTCTGCGCTTTGCATAGAATACCGAGAAAGGGGTGTTGTTATGTTGGAATATCTTGCCGATTTGATTTGTTTTGCGCTGCATATCAGCGATTACGGTGTTTTTCCGAAAACGCTGAGCCGGGAAAAAGAAGCCCAGCTGCTGCAAAGAAAGGCGCAGGGGGATACCCAGGCGGAAAAGCAATTGGTGCGCCACAATCTGCGGCTGGTGGTGCATGTGATAAAAAAATACTACGCGGATGAGAGCGAGCAGGACGACTTGATTTCCATCGGCACCATCGGTCTGATTAAGGGGGTGCATACCTTCAACCCGGAAAAAGGCACGCGCCTTGCGACCTACGCCGCCCGCTGCATTGAAAATGAAGTGCTGATGTTTTACCGCAATAAGGGACGCGGCGGTTCGGAGTTATCGCTGAACGACCCCATCGAAACCGACGCGGAGGGCAACCCGCTGACCATCGGGGATATTCTTTTTACCGAGGATAATACGGTAGAGCAGATGATTTACCGCCAGAGCGTACAGCGCGCCAAGCAGCTTGCCGAACAGCTGCCGCCGGGGCGGGAAAAACAGATTATTACCATGCGCTACGGGCTGGATGGGAATGCGCCCATGACCCAGGCAGAGGTTGCCAAGCGTCTGCATATCTCTCGTTCCTATGTGTCGCGGATTGAAACCAAGATTCTGCGGCGTATGCGCGAGGAATTTGATAAAGAATAAAACTTTTTTCACTGATACGCCACATGCCGCCGAGCGGCGCTTTCCCTCGATAAATGCTGCGGATAAACCATTTTTGAAATATGCATTATCGTTAATTGTGAAAAAACAGATGACAATCAAAAAAACTATGCTAAAATATAAAATATCTTAGTATAGGGAGTGTTTTTTGTGAAATCTGCCAGATATCGCGACCATTTTTACCGCACAATTGGTTGTTTGCTGCTGGGGACACTGTTTTTTTCCTGTTTAGTTCCTGGATACGCGACCGACGATTTGCAGATGCGGATTGCGCCGGAGGACAGTACGGAAATCAGCGATATGCTCTATGGTGTTTTTTTAGAGGACATCAGCTATGCCTGTGACGGGGGACTGGTGGCGAATCTGGTCAATAACAACTCCTTTGAATATGAAACCAATGCGCTCTCCGCCTGGCGGTTGGAGAATTTAGACGCTGTGGTGGAAAATACAGACAGTATGAACGAAAACAACCCGCAATATCTTGCCGTTACCGGCGGCGGCGTACTGCGCAACATTGGCTTTACGGAGCTGTATGACTATAAAACCTGGACGGTCAACGAGGAAAAGCACAACACGCCGGATATGGGCCTTCAGGAGGGCGAGCGGTACCAGCTGACGGCTTTTTTTAAGAATATTGACTTCGGCGGCAGTATTACCGCCGCCATCGACAACGGCGGGGACGGCGAAGGGGGCACCATTGACCTTTCCGATTGTGCGGACTGGACAAAAAAGACCGTCACCCTCACAAGCGGCAAGACGGCGGACGGCTCGCTGGTTTTTACGATAGAGGGCAGCGGCACCTTCTATATGGACATGGTCACGCTGGTTTCCGAAAACAGCTATGGCTTCGGCACCGAGGAATGGAAAAATGTGACCCTGCGCGCAGATTTGGTGCAGGCGCTTGAGGATTTGAACCCGGCGTTTATCCGGTTCCCGGGCGGCTGCTTTGCCGAGGGCGACAGCCTTGAGCGGCTTTATGACTGGAAACAGACCATCGGCGCCACCGAAACGCGCCGGCAGGGCTATAACCTGTGGCGGGACGACGAAGCGGGTCGGGAATACATCAACACCAACGCCATGGGGTATTATGAATATTTCCGGCTCTGCGCGGATTTGGGTGCCCAGCCGCTGCCGATTCTGAATGTGGGGCTGACCTGTCAGGGCAGAAACGACTATGAGAACCAGGCGAACCGCTACAAAGACGGCGCGATTACCGAAGAGGAGTGGGAAGCGTATCTGGACACCATTGCCCTGCGACCGGGCACGGCGGAATGGGACGCTTATGTGCAGGATATTTTTGATTTGATTGAGTTCGCAAACGGCGACGCGAACAGCGAATGGGGACGCGTTCGCGCTGAGAACGGCAGCGAGGAGCCGTTCAACTTGAAATATATCGGTCTTGGCAATGAAAACTGGGGGCAGGTATTCTGGCGCAATTTTGACGCGCTGTATCAGGCAGTCAAGGAGCGGTACCCGGATATTACCATCATCACCAGCGCCGGCACCTGGCTGGAGGGCACTGCCTTTGAGGGCGCCTGGCGGCGAGCCAATGAAACATATACGGACACCATCGTGGATGAACACTACTACACCGGCGACAGCTACCTGTTTTCCCACAACGACCGCTACGATTCCTACGACAGAAACGGCGCGGGGGTCTTTGTGGGCGAATACGCGGTCACGCCCCAGAAATACGGCACCATTCAAACCAAGAGCAATCTCATTGGCGCGATTGAGGAAGCGTCCTTTATGACCGGCTTTGAGCGCAACGGCGATATTGTAAAAATGGCATCCTATGCCCCGACCTTTGCCAAGCTGAACGCCCAGTGCTGGACCATCAATATGATTTGGTTCGATTCCCAAAGCGTGGCGCTCTCCCCCTCCTATTATGTGCAGATGCTCTATTCCAACAACACCGGCGATGCATATATCACCGCCGAAAATGAGGGCGACTGGACGGAACTGTACCATTCGGTCACCTACGACCGGGAGAACGGGTATGTATACATTAAACTCGTCAATCATACCGGCGAAAAGCGCACCGTACACCTGGACGCTTCCGCCTTCGGCGCGGTGCAGTACGCGGATATGGTGTATTTACAGGACAACTACCTGAGCGCCTGCAACGAGGTGGGCAAAGCCTATACCATCGTTCCCGAGCAAAGGCAGCTGGACGCTGCCAATACCATGGAGTTTGTCAGCGATAAAAATTCGGTCAGTATCGTGCGTCTGGCATTAAGCGATGGCGGCGAGGGACTTTGGCAGCTGCCCGACCACCTGCCGGACACGGTAACCTACCTGCCGCCGGTCGCCAAAGGCTTTGCCATCGGCGTGCCGTGCCTTGCGGTGGTACTGGTTATCGCAGGGCTTATTATCGGCAAGGCGGTCAAAAAACGAAAAGCCCGAAAAAATGAGGGATAAAATACAGGCGCAGCATATCCCTTATCATCAAAACACCGGAGATGTATCATAGGCATCTCCGGTGTTTTTCGTATGTATGTTTTTCCTTATACAGGGTCTTTTGTACGGGGCGGGGGAAAATGGTCGGCGAGGGCATGTGAAAGGCGGTCTTTGCCGATGAAATCCTGCGCAACACGGCGGAAGGCAGTGGTGGACAGGCGTTCGGGCAGGTCGAAATAGCGCAGCACGGCGCGGCGTTTTGCGGCGCTGTCCTCTTGGCCGGTCAGACCCCATTCGTATAAATCTGCGGTGGTAATCTCCGCCCGGGCGATTTTATCGGAATGCGCGGTCGTAAGCCCGGCTTGTTCGATGGCAGCCCGCAAGGTGGCGCTGTCCATCCCCTCAACGCCGAGTTTTCCTTCTGCGGACGGGTGCTCCTTGCGCTTTTCCTTGCCGTAGCGGTCGGGGATATAGGCATGGTACACCTGCTCCGGCGGCAGAAGTCCGCCCAGAAAGGCGCGAATACGAAAACCGGCGGCGTCGCTGTCGGTTAAAATCAAAATTCCCCGCTCCTGCCCGAGGCGCTTAATCAAACGCTGCTTTTCCTTATCCTTGAAAATGCCGAACCCTTCGGTTTCGAGAATCAGCGCATCCAGCACCGAGGACAGGCGGATTTTGTCGTACCGACCTTCTACCAGCACGACCTGTTCTATTTTCAGCAAAGCACCGCCCCCAGTTTTACCAGCGTTTCCTCCAGCAAAATCCGGTCGGAGCCGCTTCGGGATTTTAAGCAGCGGTCGGCATCATCCAATATCGCCAAACACCGGCGCACGGTGGCCATCGAAAGGTTCCGCCCGTTTTTCTGCGCCTTGTCCAGCCGAAACGAGCTGGAATAGGAAAAACATTTCATCAAATCTCGCGCGTTATGCCCGCTGCGCTGGGCAACCTTGATGCGGTACATATCCACAAAGGGAAAAATCAGCGACCCCAAAATCATCTGCGCCGGGGTCTTTTGATCCAGCAAAATCTGTAAGGCAGCCAGCGCCTGTCCGACCCACCCGGTCAGCAGGTTATCGGCAATCTCAAAAGCGGTCGCCTCCGCTGTTTTTACTACGGTTCTGGTTATCAGCGCCTCGTCAATCGTGCCGTTCCCGGCAGCAATGCAGAGCTTTTCCAGCTCATTGAGCAGCGTATATAAATCATTGCCGCAAAGGTTGACCATCCATCCGGCATGCTGGGGCGTTAAAACGCAGCCCCGGCGCTTTGCGCCGGAAACCAGAAGCGCTGCCAGTTCCCGCTCACTTTTCCGCTCAAAGGAGACAATATACGCCGATTCGGTAAACGCCGCAAACATCTCCTTGCGCTTTTTCTTGCGATCCTTTTCACCGTCTGCCGCCTCATCTTTTGCGGCTTTGGGCGGAAAGGTATCGTCCCGCAAAACAAAAATCAGAACCGTGCTTTCCGGCACCGAGCGGATATACTGTCCCAGCTCTTCAGCCTCTGCCGAACGCAAAGAGGTCAGCGGAAAGTCCTTGACCACGCAGCAATTGTACGCGCCCATCAGCGGCATCTGCTCCGCCGCTTCGCGGATATCCGATACCTCGCAGGCGGTGCCGTCCAGTTTTTTTAAATTAAACTGCTCAAATCCCGAGGAAACAGCCATCGAGATTATTTTTTGCAAATAAAAATCCCGCAAATACGGCTCTTTGCCGCACAATACATATAGATTGCGCAGCTTTCCTGCCGCAAGCTCTTTTTTCAGCGTCAGCTCGCTGCCCACTGCCATATGGTCATTCCTCCAAACAATTCAATTTCTGTTTCACTGCCCAAATACTGCCAATTTTCGCCATCTGCCCCATCGCCGCCAATCCAGACCCATTCATAGGCGGACAGGTCAGGGGCGGGGTCGGATAGCTGCGGCAAAATCAAATATGTTCCCTCGGGCAATGTTTCGGGTTGCGTCTGCTCGAAAAGCAGTACCAGCGAACTTCCCCGCTCGGTAATGCGCCAGCCGATGCCCCCGGTCAATGATTCTATGGTCAAACTGTCCGTGGTATAGGACGCATTGCCATAGGATATGGTCGTTTGCGGCGCAAAATTCTCCTCGAAAGAATCACAAACCGCTTCGTCGGTATAAAACAGCACATCGAGATTGTATACGCCCTGTTCGGTCAGCAGCGTTTCCAATCCCCAGTCCGCCTCCTTATTGCTAAGCAGCAGCGTTTTGCCCCGGTACTGCACCAGCAGCGCAAGACCGTCATCGACAGAAAGCGTATAAGATGCCCGTACCGTTTGGGGGATCTGCCGCACCAGACCGCAGCCGGAAAAGACCAGAGAAAAACTTAAAACGCATGCAAGCGGTGCCCATTTTTCCCGTTTGCAAAGCAATAGAATCCCGATGGCGAGTCCAACTGCCATCAGCGCAGGCAATAAATCGGAAAGCTCCGTCTGCAAAGCGGACAGGGAAAAGGACGCCAGCCGATCGGTACCCCAAAGAACCCAACGGCAGATTTCACCGGCCATCAGCAAAAAGAAGCGCAAATTGCAAAGCGCCGCAATGCCGCCGAGCATCATGGCAATTTCCGTCAGCGGCACCAAAATCAGATTGGCCACCGGCGCCATCAGAGAAACGCTGCCGAAATACAGCGTTAAAAGCGGGGTCATCAGCGCGCTCACCGTTACGCTCATCAGCACCGAGGAGCAAACAGCGGTCAGCGCGGCGCAAAGCAGATTCGATTTGATTTTTCGGTCGAAACAGCTTTGTACCGGTGGAAAAATGACCTCCGCAAATACAACCAGACCCACCGTAGCCGCCACCGACAAAAGCAGCGACAGGCTGCCGCCGGAGAACGGATTGAAAGAGCAAATCACCAATAGCGAAAAACCGAGCCCGTTCAGCATATCGCTTTGCAGACGGATACTCTGCCCAAGATACACGAGCAGCAGCATCAGCGCCGCCCGTAAGGCAGAGGGCGCAAAACCGGTAATCGCCGTTACCAGCAGAACAAACAGGGATGAGACCAGCGCGCGCATGCCTTTTCGCGCCCCCAAGAGTCCCAGCAGCAGATAGGGCAGCATCGACCAGGCGGAAACATGAAAGCCGGAGACCGAAAAAATATGATTGATCCCGCTTCTGGTAAAACTGTTTTCCGCCCGCAGCGAAAGCGCGGAGGTATCACCCAGCACCATGCCGCACAATAGACCGCCCGCGTCCCCGTCCAGCGCCTGTAACATTCTGTTTTTCAGCAGCAGCCGCCACTGGGCTGTGCGCACCGGAAAGCCGTCCCGCGCATCGGGCTGCACCTGTACGTTTTCAATGGAATACGCCCGCCAAAAAATATCTTCCGAAAGATAATAATTGCCGTATTCGCCCTCTGTACAGCCATACAGCGCAGGCAGCGTGCCCGTTACCCGGTCGCCGGGCTCTACATACAAATCCGCCGGGGAATACAAAAGCAGATTTCCGGATACGACCTCGCCATTCACGGTTTCCGCCGCTACAATATAGGAAAACCGCCCATCGGCATACCCACGGCAATCCGTCACCACACCGGAAAGTTCTGCTGCGTCGCCCACGGCTACCTCTAAAGCGGGAGCATAGCGCACCTGATAGCTGAACAGATAGACCCCGGAGGCAAACATACCGGATACGGTAATGACCACAAACACGGACAATACGGCGATATGACTTTTCAAAAAACGGTATAATATAATAAAAAGCAAAAAGGCGGCAGTAAAAAGGAGCATTACCGCCGCCGCAACCATGGTATTTTTACCACATAAACATACCAGCACAAAATAAACCGTAACCCCGCTTACGGCTGCCGGCCGCTTCATTTTTGGTCAAAGAACAGCGGAAGCGGCTCTAAAAATATAATATCTTTCCGCTCTGCCGCATCACCCTCCGCCAAAATCGCCGCTTTGCCAACGATTTCGCAATCAAAGGGCTGCAAAAGCTCCACCACCGCGTGCAGCGATTCGCCGGTGGTAATCACATCGTCCACCACGAGAACCCTCTTGCCGCGCATTTTTTCGCCCTCGGCGCCGTCCAGATACAGCGTTTGCACCTTTTCGGTGGTAATAGACTTGACGCTGACATGAATCGGGTCGGTCATATAGCCTTTCGGTCCTTTGCGGGCAACGAAATAGGGCTTGCCGCTCTGCCGCGCCATTTCATACGCCAGCGGAATGCTCTTGGCTTCCGGCGTAACAATATAGTCGAACGCGGGGCATTTTTTCAAAAGCGCTTCGGCGGATGCCACGGTAATTTCCACATCGCCAAAAATGACAAAGGCGGCAATGCGCAGATTATCGTTCAGCCGACAAAGCGGCAGCTCCCGCTCCAGACCGGCAATGGTCATTTTATAGGTATCAGCCATCTTCAACATCCCTTTCAAAAATTACGAACCGACCGGAGATCATCAGCCGGGCGGCCAGGTGAAATCTCTGCCCGCCAGCAGATGGAAATGCAGGTGCTTGACGCTCTGTCCCGCCTGCTCGCCGCAGTTGGTCACCACGCGAAAGCCATCGGAAAAGCCTTTTTCCGCCGCGATTTTGGCAGCCACCTCAAAAATATGCGCCACCACCGCGCTGTTTGCGGCTGTGATGTCCGCCGCGCTCTGGATATGGGTTTTGGGAATCAGCAGAATATGCTGCGGCGCCTGCGGATCCAAATCCAAAAACGCCAGCACGGTATCGTCCTCATAAACCTTGGTAGAGGGAATCTCCCCGGCGGCAATTTTACAGAAAATACAATCGCTCATGGGTTGCTCCTTTCGTTATATTTAATAATTATCATCTTACGCGCCTTATGCGCCGCAGAGCGGCGCAGAGTGAAGAGCTGAATGTAAGAGTGGCGAGTGAAGAGTGAAGAGTGAAGATGTGGAAGGCTTCGCCTTGATTTTATAGATAGTTTTATCAAATTGGGAAGATAGAGAGTTGAAGGGAAGGAAAGATATATACAAGGTATTTTTTATACCTGCAAACAATCTACCATTCACGCCCGAAGGGCGTCCGAATCTTCACTCTTCACTCTTCACTCTCTTCGTCACCCTGCGTCGCAAAGCGTTTCCACTGCAGTTCCTGTCTCCACGAACCACAAATTATTTACGCTTTTAAAAAGCTCTCCACAATCTCTTTGCCCTTTTCCAGCGCGGTGGGGATGGCGGAAGGGTCTTTGGCGCCCGCCATGGCGGAATCGGGTTTGCCGCCGCCGCTGCCGCCGGCGGTTTTGGCGACCTCGCGTACAATATTCCCCGCGTGGGCGCCTTTTGCGATAGCGTCCTTGCCGCAGGCGCAGGCAAAGGTGACCTTGCCGTTGTGAACGGAGGCAAAAACCGCAATCAGGTCAGGATTTTCCCGAACCGCCGTATCTGCCGCCTTGCGCACATCGTTCGGCGCGGCTTCGCCGAAATCGGAGCACAGCAGCCGCGCTCCCTTTACTTGAACAGCGGAAGCGAGCAGCCCCGCGGTTTTCGCAGCGGCAATCTGCGCTTTGAGCGCCTCGTTCTCTTTTTCCAGCTGTTTGGTCTCCGCCGAAAGCGCCGCCGCTCTTGCGGGTAAATCGGCAAGGTTGCCGACTTTCAGCGCCGTGGCGGTTTTTTCTAACATTTCAAGCCGGGAATCGTCCAGCGCCAGAACGCCGAAGCCCGTTACGCCCTCAATACGGCGTACCCCCGCCGCCACAGAGGACTCGGACACTATGCGGAACAGCCCCAGCTTGGCTGTATTGTCCATATGGGTGCCGCCGCAAAGCTCGATGGAAAAATCTCCGGCTTTGACCACGCGCACCACATCGCCGTATTTTTCGCCGAACAGCGCCATCGCGCCCAGCTTGCGCGCTTCGTCTATGGGCATTTCCCTGGTTTCAACAGGGATCCCGCGCAGAATGGTCTCGTTGACCAGCCGTTCCACCTGTTTCAGTTCCTCGCCTGTCATGGCGGAAAAATGGGTAAAGTCGAACCGCACCGCGTCAGCGTTGACAAGCTGCCCCGCCTGCTCGACATGGGTGCCCAAAACCTGCCGCAGCGCCGCTTGCAGAAGATGCGCCGCCGTGTGGTTGCGCATGGTGGCAAGGCGCTTCTCTTCGTCCACGAAGCCGGTTACCATGTCGCCGACCTTCAGGCTTTCGCCCTCGCTTAAAACGCCGCTGTGCAATACAACGCCCTCGTGATTTTTACCGGTATCGATCACGGCAAACACGCCGAACGAACCTTTCAGAGCGCCGGTATCGCCGACCTGACCGCCGCTTTCGCCATAGAAGGGAGTGCTGTCCAGAATCACCGTGCCCTCTTCCCCGGCTTCCAAAAACTCCCGGCGGCTACCGTCCGCGCCAATCAGCGCGAGCACCTTGCCGTCCGATTGTAAGGTTTCGTAGCCGGTAAAGGCGGTTTTCGGCAAATCGTTCAGCTGCAAACCCGCGTTCTTCCAGGCGTCCGCGCCTGCGTCCTTTCGGGCGCTGCGGGCGGTTTCACGCTGGACGGTCACCAGCTCTTTATAGCGCTCCTCGTCTACGCGCATATTCTTTTCCGCCAAAATTTCCTTGGTCAAATCCAGCGGGAAGCCAAAGGTATCCGACAGCTTGAATGCATCGTCGCCGCTCAAAACCCCGCCTTCGGCATGGGCAATCATATCCTCCAGCAGCTTTAAGCCGGAATCGATGGTTTTATTGAAGTTTTCTTCTTCAATAGAAATAATTTTTAAGATAAAATCCTTTTTCTCCGCCAAGTTGGGATAGGCGTTTTCGTTGTCGGCAATCACCGTTTCGGCAACCTCCGCCAAAAACGGGCGATTAATCCCAAGAAGCCGACCGTGGCGGGCAGCCCGGCGCAACAGGCGGCGCAGCACATAGCCGCGCCCCTCGTTGGAGGGCATGACGCCGTCGCCAATCATAAAGGTGGTGCTGCGGATATGGTCGGTAATCACACGGATGGAAACATCCGAATCGTGGTTCTGGTGATAGGGAATACCGGAAATGGATACAATCTGCTGCAAAATATTTTGAATCGTATCCACCTCAAACAGATTGTCCACATTCTGGCAAATGCACGCCAGGCGCTCCAGCCCCATGCCCGTGTCGATATTCGGATGGTCAAGGGGGGTATAGTTGTTGTTGCCGTCGTTGTCAAACTGGGTGAACACCAGATTCCAAAACTCCACAAACCGGTCGCAGTCGCAGCCCACATGGCAGTCAGGCTTGCCGCAGCCGTGCTCAACGCCTCTGTCGTAATATATCTCAGAGCACGGACCGCAGGGACCCGCGCCATGCTCCCAGAAGTTGTCCTCTTTGCCCATGCGCACCATATGCGACGGATCCACGCCGACCTCTTTTGTCCAAATATCATACGCCTCGTCGTCGTCCTGATAAATGCTGACATACAGCTTTTCCACCGGCATTTTGATAACCTGGGTGCAGAACTCCCACGCCCACTGGGTCACTTCGTGCTTAAAATAGTCGCCGAAGGAGAAATTGCCCAGCATTTCAAAATAGGTACCGTGGCGGGCGGTTTTGCCCACATTTTCAATATCCGGCGTGCGGATGCACTTCTGGCAGGTGGTCACGCGCTTGCGCGGCGGGGTGACCTCGCCGGTAAAATACTTTTTCATGGGCGCCATGCCCGAGTTAATCAACAATAAGCTTTTGTCGTTTTGGGGAATCAACGAAAAACTGGGCAGACGCAAATGCCCTTTGGATTCAAAGAAGCTTAAAAACTGCTCTCTCAGTTCGTTCAATCCGGTCCATTCCATGTTACATAATCCTTTCAGGTGAAAAATTTCTCCAAAGGGCAAATAAAAAAGCCCCTCGGAAACAACACGGGACGGTCAACTTGACCGCGGTACCACCCGAATTGTGCCGAAAAGCACCACTCTTACCGCCCTTTAACGCAGAGCATACGCGCCGCTCCTCGCGGCGAAACTCCGGGACGGCTGCGATAAGGGCAGGCGAAGCCTTGCACCAACCCGGCTTCTCTCTGCAGCATGCACCAAACCGCTCTTCCCATCAGCGTTTCTGTTTATGGCAATATTGTAAATCATCCATCGGGATTTGTCAAGGAATTTTTCATCCCCCCAATCACCGATAAGAAACAATATGTTTTCACGAAAAAATATTTTTACATTTCTCTTACAACTTCCTGCATACTTCTTGCCTGTGGGCGTCATACAATAGCGTCGAACCCGGCAATAAGCCGATGCCGTCTGCGAAAGGCTAAAAAAGAATCGCTTACTACCCAAGGAAGGGGGAACCATTATGAAAAAAAGCATGCTTATCGGTTTGACTGTTTGCCTGCTCCTCGGTCTGTGCGCCTGCCATCCCAAAGACGCAGCAATGAGTCTGTTGCTGGGTGAAAAGGTAAATACCGAAGACGACTGGTCATTTGAAGCCCCGACCGAAGTTACCGCCAATGCCAATCATGAAATTGTGGTAGAACAAATCAAAGAGTCCGGACGCGCTAATTTTCGCTACACCGTTCATACGGCGTATTACACCGACAACTTCAAAACCGCCGGTTTTACCTTGTCGGATTTTCCGCCTTCCGATATTATAACCTCTTATCTGACGGAAGACGGGGGCAATACCTTAGAAGATATGCGTTTTCTGGTCTTTGAGATGACCATGGCGAAGTTGACAGACGCAACGGACTACACCGGCGCTGCCGTCAACACGCATCTGTTGAACAGTCTTTCTTTGCGGGAAACATCCAATTACCCCGAACTGCGGGAACCAACCTATCTGGGCTTTTTGATTGAAGAGACCGAGGAGATTACCCTAGCGCGGGAGGAAGCTTTGCAGGGAAAGGATTATAATTACTTTTCCATGCAAAAAGGGCAGAGCTGCCCGTTGACGGTCATTTTTCTGGTTCCCAGGGAAATGCAAGAGGAGCCGACCATTTCCCTTTATGTCGGTTCCGGCACTCGTGAAATACAGATTGACGGTGAGCCTGCCCCGGAACAAATCATGTATTATATTCCCCTTGCGCAGGAGGAGATTGGAGAACGGGAATGAGAAATTTATATCGAATCGAACTGAAAAAAGCGCTGGGCAGCCCGTTTTTTCGGCTCTCTACCCTGGCCGCCTCGCTGATTGCCCTGGGCAGTGCCGGGGTAGCGGTTTATCACTATTACTACAATATGTCGCTGATCGGCTCCTTCGGGTACGAGGAAAACCCCTGGCTGCCGGTCAACAGCCTTTATAATCTCTGGATAGCGGAAGAAGCATATTCGGTTCTGCCCTATCTGTTTTATGTGCTGCTGCCGCTGTTTGCCGCTTTCGGCTATGCCTGGTCCTATACACGCGAAGGGCAGAACGGTTACCAGAGGCAGCTGCTGCTGCGGGTAACGGGACGGCACTATGTTTTGTCCAAATATCTGGCGGTGTTTCTGTCGGGTGCTCTGATTACTGCTATTCCGATGCTGCTGAATTTGGCGGCGGTGGCGTGCTTTGTGCCCGCCGTACAGCCGGATTTGTTTTATAACCTACAGTATATCCATCGCTACAGCCTGCTGTTTGCCGAGCTGTTTTTTTCGCACCCGCTGTGCTACCTTGGCGCCATGCTGCTGCTGACCGCGCTGTTCGGCGGTCTGTTCGCGGTGTTGAGCCTGACGGCGTCTTATGTCTTGCGCAATCCGATTGCGACGGTGCTGGTACCGTTTCTGGTTCTTTTGGGCTTCAACTACCTGACCTATGTACTGATGGGGCAGCTCGGTTCGATTGGCGAGCTTTCGCCCTTAAAATTCCTGCACTGTACCACCGGCAATCTGCGTTATTTTTGGATTGCCGCCACAGAAGCGGTACTACTGTTCGCCATCACCTTTATCGCCACCTGGATGCGGGGGAAAAAGCATGATGTTTTTTAAGTCGCTGCGGCATGATTTGAAAAACGGCATCGCTGCTGCATGGCGAGGATTTTTGATGCTGTTTTTTGTTATCCTTTTTGCCTGTGTGGATTTGCTGCTCAACGGTCGGGGCGATGGCACAATAGAAACGCTGATACCCACCTTTACCGATTATATCTTTTATTTATTTGCGGGCAAAACCAAATTTGTGCCCATGCCGGGGGTCTATTTTGATTTTCCGGCGCTTTGGACACTGTTTCTTGCCCTGTGCTTTTACCTGACGCTGCCATACCCGCTGCGGGAGCTGACCGGGGTCGGCAAAAACATCTTGCTGCGTACCCAAAGCCGCAGCGGGTGGTACCTTTCCAAATGCATATGGGTCATTTGCTGTATTGCGCTGGTATTCTGTATGCTGTTCGGCGTAGCCGCCCTGTTTACTTTGCTGACCGGCGGCAGCTTTACCGATACCGTTTCCGCCCGTGCCGCGCAGATTGCCGCAGTAGACGGCTTTTTTACCACGCTGGATACGCCCGATTTCGGGCGGTACCTGCTGCTGCCGCCGCTGATGCTCATAGCTTTGAGTCTTTGGCAGCTGACTTTATCCCTGCTTTTGCGTCCGGTGGTCAGTTTCCTGCTTTCCGTCGCCGAGCTGCTGGCAGCAGCCTTTTATATGAACCGCTTTATTCCGGGCAATTATTTGATGTTTTTGCGCGCAGAGCCCTTTGAGACAGGCGGCATGAACCTGCCGGAGAGCTGTCTTCTGGCGCTGGGGCTGGCGCTCAGCGCAGTCATAGCCGGCGTTCTCCTGTTCCGGCGCTATGACATTTTACCAAAGGAGTGATCCCCATGGCCAAAGTTGAACTTTGCGATGTGACAAAAATCATAAGAAAACGCACCATTATCGACCATGTTTCCCTCTCCTTCCCCGCCGGGCAGGTCAGCGGACTGCGGGGCGTGAACGGTTCGGGAAAGACCATGCTTATGCGCCTTGTGGCGGGGCTGATTCTGCCCACTGAGGGACAGGTTTTTATTGACGGCAAGCAGCTGCACCGGGAGCTCTCGTTTCCGCCGAGCATCGGCGCACTGATTGAAAATCCCGCCTTTTTGGACGGCTACAGCGGCAGGGACAACTTAAAGCTGCTGGCGGACATACAGGGAAAAATCGGCGAGCGGGAAATTGACGAGATTCTGCAAACCGTCGGCCTTGCCGGCGCGGGGAAGAAAAAATACAGGCGGTATTCTCTGGGGATGAAACAGCGGCTGGGGATTGCCGCCGCCGTAATGGAAAGGCCGGAAATCGTTTTATTAGACGAGCCGACCAACGCGCTGGATTCCGAAGGCGTAGAGATGGTACGGCAGCTGGTAAAACAGGAAAAAGAGCGAGGCGCAGCGGTGATTATCGCCTGCCACGAATGGGAAACGCTCAAGCTGCTGTCGGATGTGGTACATGTGATAGAAAACGGACGGATTACCGAAAGCATCCAAAGGGAGGATTTTTCGTGAAACGCAAGATTCTGATTGTCTTGTCGCTGGTTCTGACCCTGGGCATCCTTGTGCGCATTGCCTATGTCAATATCGCCGCAGAGCGCCCGCAGATTGTCACCTACCAAATCAGCGACCGGGTCGCTTACGGAGATAATTTTTATGAAAGATCAGACGAACAAAGAAACGGGTATTTTCTGACCGTCAACCGGGTGCGGCTTGTCAAAACCACGGACTTTGCCGCCGAACAGGGCTTTTCCCTGCCCGAAGCGCCCGAGGCGGGCAGCCCGGAGGCAGAGCTGTTCTATGTGCCGGAATATGTGGTCGATATGGAAGTAACCATCGAAAATCAGGGCAATACCGAAGGGTATATCGACCTGTACCACACCCGCCTGATCAGTGGCAGCCTTGACCTTTGGGTGGACGAGACCATATGGGACGCCCTGTATCCGCATATGCTGGGCGACACCTCCTTTAAGATTCGCGAAAACACCGAAGCCGACATGCATCTGCCCTTTGCGCTGAATCTATCATACAAGCTGAACAATCTGGCGGATGTTAGCGATATTGCCGGGCGCACCTTTTATTTGCATGTGACCCAATACCCTGTGCAGCAGCTGGTAGAAATTCCACTTGAAAGCGCCGCTATGGGTACGGGCGTTTGATCCCCGCTTGTTTTCCCAACATATGCCCCTGCCGTAACTATGGCAAAGATTTACGGTTTCTATTGCACCGAAAAGGGTTTTTCCGGGCAGCATATAGATATTTTACACAATAAATTAATTTTTTGTTATTATTTTTTAACTTTTCTTCTGTATTTTGTTCGACTTCTTTTCTTTTCCTTTGTTATACTGTTATCAGCAAAAAGGTGTGCACACTGTAAGCTGATTGATAACGCGCAAAAGGAAGGGCGGAGGGGCTGGTTTTCCGGTCTCTCCGCGTTTTTATTTTGGAGGTGATAAAATGTATTCCATTTTTTTTCGATCCGTCAGACGCAATATGCAAAACCATCCGGTCATTGTGTTGTTTCTTTTTCTCGGGATTGTGACCGCCATTTTCTGCATGAATGTAACATTGGCTGCCGCACGGGATTATTTTGAAAAAACAAACGGCAGCCACGAAATGACGACCATTGCGGTTTCCTTTCCGGAGGGCGCCGAACCGGGGGCAGATTTAGCGGCTGTTTTTGAAGAGAAATATCTTGCCGATAACGAAACCGCGCTGTTTATTTTACGAGCACCGGACGATGATTTTATTATCGGCTGGAACGGCGACGATGTTTCCTACTTTTTTCCCCATGGGGACGGGCGGATTTTTACAAAGGAGGAAATTGAAAATCACAGCAGGGTTGCCTATCTCAACTATCAGAAATACAACGAACTGGCAAATACGGCGAACGGGCGCAGAATACAAATTGACGACGAGGAGTACGCAGTTGTCGGCTGCGGCTGGATTGCCATTTCAAATTTGCTTTATCCCATCGACAAGGATTCGCCGCAAACCATTCTGTCCCAGGAAGAAGATATGCAGGGCTTTGCCCCGCTGGTGCAAATCATTCCGTATACGGTTTTTTGTGAGAAGTATTCCCCGCAGTTGGTTTTGCTGCAATTCAAGTTTTATGAGCCGGAGAAATTAGAAGAAAAAGTAGCCTTATTACAGCAGGACTTTCCGGACGCCACCGTTACCATGCCGCGGGTAAACGCGGAGCTGTATTATACCGGGCAAAAGCTATGGCATTCCATTGCCGGTCTGTTTCTTGCGGCCATTCTTTGGTGCTCGCTATCCGGCATGATGCAGGAATGGCTGAAAATGAACCATAAAAAATATCGAGTCTATCTGATTTGCGGCATGGCAAAGGGGAAAATTTTGCTGCAAATCCTTGGGGAATGGCTATTGCTGTTTATCCTCGCGGCAGCGCTCGCGGTTCTTGCGCAATGGCTGCTGCAGCCGCTGCTCTCGCTGTTTAACGCCGGTTATATGCCGGATGCGCTGGATGCGGTGTTGGTGCCGGCGGCGTTCTATATTCTGTCTGTTCTATTTTCCATAAAAAATATAAGACAAGTCCTAAAACCGCTTCGGGAGGAGGGAAGTACATGAATGCCTTTAGACTGGCGCGCCTGTTATTATCGAAAAAACTGCTCAAAGAGCTTTTGCTGGGCGTGCAAATATTTTTTATGACCGTATTCATTTTAATGGTTATCGTGCCGTTTGAAAATTTTTATACCGATTACAGCAACCTCCGGCGCGTTTTTGGCGAGAACACAAGCCAGCTGGTGCAGTATAACGCGACCGCCAATATGCAGCAGAATCATTTATTGAATAACGAAAATTACGATGCTTTACTGGATGAAATTGCGGCAAACGATGCGGTGCAAACGGCCTACCGGTCTTGCGAGGTTCTTGCGAATGTGCCGTATGCCTCCGAGGCGAGTAGCGAACCGCTGAAAATTCAAACCAATTTTATCCTTGATTCCCCGGAGCTGTTCGCGCTTCTGCAATCCCAATTGCAGCAGGGCGAAATTGCCACAGAGCCCGTGGACAATGCGCTGCCGGTTGTTGTATCGCCGCATTTTGCAGAACTTTATGACATCGGAGAAACTTTTACCGCGGAATCTGTGGGGCTGCATCATGAACTCGTATCGCAAATCAACTGCGTTGTCACCGGCGTTTTAAAGGAGCGATTTGTCCATGTGGGCGCTGCGGAACTTTCTTTCCAGGCAAATCCGAACGAGGAGGCTTTGTATGTTTTTGCCAGCGCTCCCAGCCCGCTTCTGCCGGAAGAAATCGGCTGGACGCCTGCCCTTCTCCTACAGCTCAAGCCGGACGCCGATGCACTTAAGACCCGGGATGCGCTGTGCGAGCAATTTTCCTCCCTTGGCACCTTTCAAACCACAAGCGATTTTTATTCGGAACAATTTGACCACATGATTACCGTACAGGGCGGCGCATGGAATGGCTTGATGCTTTTCCTGTTCGCGCTGGTATATCTCTTTGGCTTCGGCGGTTATATTGTGATAAACACCCTGCAAAAGAGAAAAGTCTTTTCCATTCTCATGATAAACGGTATGTATTTTTCCAGGATGCTGTGCCTGAACCTGCTGTCGAGCCTGCTGATTACCATTCCGGCGACGGTTTTGGGAATGATTGCGGCGCCTTATCTCATCCGGAAATTGGCGTACACCACCTTCACCGGCATCACGCCCGGAACGGTTGTTTGCATCCTGCTGCTGTTTCTGGGCAGCGTGCTGTTTTCGATTGTCGCCACGGTTGTGCAGTGGCGAAGAACCAGTATTCGAGAGCTATATATGCAAGGAGAATGAGCATGATACAGTTAAAACAGATTGAAAAAATATATCAAAAAGCAAAACCAAACGAAGTGACAGCGCTGAAAGGGGTATCGCTGACCATCCACGACGGCGATTTGATTGCCGTAACCGGCCCGTCCGGTTCCGGCAAAACAACCCTGCTGCACATCCTCGCCTGTCTTGAAAAACCGGATGCGGGCGAATATATCCTGAACGGTCAAAATGTCGCCGAGCTTTCCGAGCGCAAAAAGGCGGATCTGCGCAATTCCTATTTCGGCATTGTATTGCAGGATTTCGGACTGATGGAAGAGGAAAGCGTTTTGCTGAATGTCTGCCTGCCGCTGCTGATTGGAAAAATGCGGCATAAAGAAGCGAAAAAAGCTGCCATAAGCGCACTGGAACGCATGGGCATTCCGTCCCTGGCGACCAAAAAGGTCAATCAGCTCAGCGGCGGACAAAAACAGCGGGTCGCCATTGCCCGGGCGCTTGTTCACAAACCGCAAATCATTCTGGCGGACGAACCCACAGGGGCGTTGGATTCGGCGCACACGGAAGAATTATTGCAGCTGATTCGGAAATGTAACGAAGAGGGCATCACTTTTTTGATTGTTACCCATAACCCTGTTGTTGCCGATTTCTGCACCCGGCAAATGCACATCATAGACGGAAAACTATCCGAATAGGCGCCGCGTATCTTGCCTGCTGGCAGTGTTCCGCTTCTGCGCAAACGCGCCACAGGCAGGTTTGCCATCAAAGCGCAAATCGTTTTACCTTTTTCACAAACAACAAGCCGTTCCGCAAGCCAAATAGGGGCTGCGGGACGGCTTTTTCCAGGCGGGACGAAAAAAGGCATCCTTTTTCCGGTTTTGCCTTTACAAGGAATTGGTTATATGCTACAATATTTTACATCATACTGGTGGTTTTCTGTTTCTTTTTTTGCGGCAAATCGACAGAAGCCGCCTATGCTTTACAGGAGGTTGTTATGCAGGAACTGAAAGTGATGAGCTACAATATCTATGTGGGCGGCTCCGGCAAAAAGACGCCGGAAAGACGCACACCTGCCATTGTTTCCGTTATCCGCTCCCAACGCCCCGATTCCTTTGGCGTACAGGAAGCCAGCGAAAGCTGGCGGCAAAGGCTTGCCGAAGTCTTACCCGAATACGCCTCGGTGGGGCTCGGGCGCGAAGAAAGCGATAAGGGCGAGGCCTGCCCGGTCTTTTATTTGAAAGACAAGTTCGACCTTGTGCGCAGCGAAACCTTTTGGCTCTCCCCCACACCGGAAAAGCCCTCCCTCGGCTGGGACGCCCGCTTTAACCGGGTGGCAACCATTGCCGTGCTGCGCGATAAGACCACCGGCGCGACCTTCGCGCATATGAACACCCACTTTGACCATATCGGTCCCGTGGCCCGGCTGGAATCGGCAGCCATGGTCTGCCAAAAAATTGATGCGCTTGATCTGCCCTGTGTGCTGACCGGCGATTTAAACGATGTGGAAGAATCGCCAATGTACCACCGGCTGATAGAGGGCGGTTTGCAGGATACAAAATACCTTGCCAACGATGCCGACAGCGGCATCACCTTCCACGGCTACAAAAGAATAGACAAAAGCAACCACAAAATCATCGATTTTGTATTGGTCAACCGTTTTTGCCAAAGCGTCAAAAGCTACCGGATTCTGCGGGATAAAATCGGCGGCATCTACCCTTCGGATCATTTTGCGGTGGTGGCGACGATGACATTTTAGCGTGACGCTGAGCGTCGCGCTAAGAGTGAAGAGTGAAGAGTGAAGATTCGGACGCCCTTCGGGCGTGAATTGTAGATTATTTTATGGTTTATGAAGCATCGTGCTTATATCTATCTTCCCTTCAACCCTCTATCTATCCAATTTGATAAAACTGTCTATCAATCAAGGCGAAGCCTTCCATATCTTCACTCTCCACTCTTCACTCTTTTCATCACACTAAACCATCCAACAACCCCCTGCACCCTTTCCGGATTTCTTTAAACGCCGTTTCAAAATCGCCGGTATACCAGGGGTCGGCTATGGTGTGGGGGATGCCGGAATATTCGTTGAGAAGATGCAGCTTCGGAAGGTCTTCTTTACGGACGATATGGCGCATCCGCGCAAGGTTGCCCTCGTCCATGCCAATGAGCAAATCGTATTCATCGCCCATGGCCTCGGTCAGTTTTTGCGCCCGGCGGTTTTCATAGGGGATCCTGTGGGCGCGCAGGGTCGCGACCGTCCGGGAATCCATTGGGCAGCCCAGCGCTTCCGAGCTGACCGCCGCGGAGGCAATTTGGAACGAATCCGCCCGCCCTGCCCGGTTGACCAAATCTTTCATGATAAATTCCGCCATCGGCGAACGGCAGATATTTCCCAAACAAACGAACATTATTTTTTTCATACCATTCCATCCTTCCCGTTACAGGGTATCCATAGCTATAAAAAAGAGAGGTTATCACTGTGAACAATCTGCTTGCCAGTATTCTTGCGTTTCTGTTGTCGCTTATCAGCGGCTGGATGACGCCGGTTACCGTCATCGCCACAGAGCCGGTGGCGGACAACGCCATTACCCAGGACTTGACCATTATGAATTATAATGTATATGTCATGGGTGTCGGCAAAAAATCGCCGGAAAACCGCACGGCAGCCGTTGTCGAGCAAATTCGCTCCCAAATGCCCGATTCCTTCGGCGTGGAGGAAGCGGACGAGGGCTGGCGGCAGAGACTTTCGGAGGCGCTGCCCGAATACGCCTCGGTAGGGCTTGGGCGCGACGCCGGCGATGCGGGCGAAGCCAGTCCGGTGTTCTACTTAAAAGAAAAATATGAGCTGGTGGACAGCGAAACCATCTGGCTTTCCAAAACCCCGGAAAAGCCCTCCCATGGATGGGACGCCATGTTCAACCGCGTTGCCACCATTGCCGTTTTGCGTGATAAAACCACCGGCTTCACCTATGCGCATGTAAACGCCCATTTCGATAATACCGGTTCCATTGCCCGCTGCGAATCCGTGGCTATCATCAGCCAGAAAATCAACGAGCTGGCGCTGCCCTGTGTGTTTACCGGTGACTTAAACGCCAAAGAAAATACGCTGATGTATGAGCGGATTTTGGACAGCGGTCTTCGGGATACCAAATATTTAGCGCTATCATCCGATTCCGGCGCAACCTATCACGGCTACGCATGGTTGGACAAATGGAACGATGAACCGATTGACTATATCTTTGTCAACGGCTATTGCACAAGCGTTGCCAGCTATCAGATTCTGGACAATCAAATCGACGGCATCTACCCGTCCGACCACTATCCGGTAGTTTCCCACCTGACCATGGCGTATAACCCGTAATGAAAAACAAGCAGAGAGCGAAACCGAACGAGCGGTTTCGCTCTTTTTTTCTTTTTTAGAGCAGCTCAATGGCAAAGCCAATCGGCGTATCCGACCGGAAACGGGGCGCGGCTGGAATGACCAGCGCCTCTTCCGTCCGCTTGAAATGCAGCGCCGCGTCATCACCCAAAAGGCGCACCGAGCGAATCAGCAAATCCCGTTTCTTCTGTTTGGCAAGAGAGCGAATCTTCACATCGCTCCCGTCCGGCGCCATTTGATAGGCATAAATCACGCCGTTTTTATAGGTAAAGCGAAAATCCCGGGGGGTATAGGCCAGCTCCGCGTTATCCTGAAAATAGCCGCCGGAAATTTGCGTTTCCCCTTCGCCGTAGGTTCTCCAGCAGGTCGTATCATAAATCCCCTCGCCGTTTTTCTCCAGCCATGCGCCAATCTTCAACAGCACATCGGTTTCCGCTTCGGTGATGGTGCCGTCCGGACGCGGACCCACATTCAAAAGCAAGTTGCCGTTTTTGCTGACAATATCCACAAGGTCGCAGATGATTTTTTCCGCGCTCTTAAATTCATTGTCGTTGGTAAAGCCCCAGGAGCGTTTGCCGATGGCGGTATCCGTCTGCCAGGGCACCGGCGAAATCCCGGACAGCGCGCCCCGCTCCACATCAAACACCGCCGTACCGGGAGCAAACGCTTCGTGCTTATAGTGAATCACGACTTCCTCGCCCCATTCGGCGGCGCGATTATAATAATAGGCGGCAATTTTCTTTAAGTAGGGCTTAAAGGCATGGTTCTGGATCCACCAATCAAAGTACAACGCCTTTGGGCGATATCGGTCAATCAGTTCACAGGTGCGCACCATCCAGTCCTGCAAATATGCCTCGTCGGGTCCCTCGGAATAGGGATCTTCCGTAGCTTCCCCCTGTTTATCCCCCAAAAGGTCGGGACGGGCCACCGCCGGACCGTAAAAATCGGCGTAGCGCTCGTCATTTACATCGCTGTCGATGGTTCTGCCCATATTCATAAAAAAGTAGTGCTCCGCCCGGTGGGTGGAGGAGCAAAAGGTCAGCCCCTGCTGCGCGCAGGCGTTTTTCAATGCACCGACAATATCCTGCTTCGGTCCCATATTGACCGCATTCCAGCGATTGAACGCTGTATCATACATGGCAAAGCCGTCGTGGTGCTCGGCAACGGGCATCACATATTTCGCCCCTGCCTTTCGGAACAGCTCCGCCCACTGGTTCGCGTCAAATTTTTCGGCGCGGAACATCGGAATAAAATCTTTATAGCCAAAATCCTTATGCGCGCCGAAATGCGCAATATGATAGCGGTATTCATCGCTTGTGCTGTCATACATATTCCGCGAATACCACTCGCCCCGATAGGCGGGAACGCTGTAAACCCCGAAATGGATAAAAATACCGAATTTTCCGGCGGTGAACCATGCCGGCGTTTTGTGGGCAGCCAGGCTCTGCCAACTGTCCCGATACGGACCTTTTTGAATCACCGATTCAATTTGCTGCAAATGAACAGACAAGGGATCCATTATATCCTCCTTCAGCTACGGAAGCGCATTTTACATCGCATCACGACAGCTTAGTATGATGAAAACCCGCCGGTGAAGATGCCGACGGGGTTTTATTATGGCAAAACAAAACAATTACACACCGCCGAACCGACGGTTTCTTTTTTCAAAATCATGAATGACCTGATCCAAATCGGCTCGGGTAAAGTCCGGCCAGAGCACATCGGAAAACCAAAGCTCCGAATAGGCGCTCTGCCAGGTCAAAAAATTGGATAAGCGCAGTTCGCCGCTGGGACGGATAATCACATCCGGGTCGGGCAAATCGCCGGTATAGGTATGGCGGGCAAACAGCTCCTCGGTAATCTCATCGGGCTGCAGCTTTCCCGCCGCAGCCAGCTCCGCCAGCTCCCGGGCGGCATGCACAATCTCCTGCCGTCCGCCGTAATTGACCGCCACATTGACCGTTGTGCGGCGCTTGTCGGCGCTGCGCTGCTCGGTAATACGAATCAGGGAAACAATATCCGCAGGCAGGCGGCTCATATCGCCGATAAAGCGGATACGAAAGCCCATTTCCTCATTTTCGCTCTCCCGCCGTTCCAGCTCATCCAGGAAATCACGAAAAATATCCATGATGGCATCCACTTCTGTTTCCGGGCGGCGCCAATTTTCGGTGGAAAACGCATAAAAGGTAACCGCCTCGATGCCCAATTCGGAACAGTAGGTGGCAATATCGCGGAATACCTTTGCGCCCTGCTTATGCCCTTCCGTGCGCACCAGACCGCGCTGTTTTGCCCAACGACCGTTGCCGTCCATAATAATGCCGATATGGCGGGGCAGAACGGAAAAGGTACCCATATTACATCTCCATAATCTCTTTTTCTTTGTCAGCGGCAGCTGCATCTACTTTACCGATGTATTCATCGGTTATCTTCTGGATTTCGCCCTCGCCGTACTTCAAATCGTCTTCGGTAATTTCGGAGTTCTTTTTCTTGGTTTTTAATTTATCGTTGCAGTCCCGGCGAATCTGACGCACCGCAGTGCGGGCATTTTCCGCCATGCTCTTAACATCTTTTACGATTTGCTTGCGGCGCTCCTCGGTAAGCGGAGGGAAGGTCAGGCGAATGACATTGCCGTCGTTTTGGGGATTGATGCCCAAATCAGACGCCTGGATGGCTTTTTCAATGTCCTTTAACGCTTTTTTATCCCAGGGCTGAATGGTCAAAATTCTCGCCTCTGCCACGGAAACGCTGGCAAGCTGGTTAATCGGCGTAGGCACGCCGTAATACTCCACGGTAATTTTATCCAACACGGCAGCGCTCGCCCGACCGGCGCGGATGGAAGCATATTCAGAATTCAGGTTGGAAAGGGTTTTGTTCATTTTATCTTTCGCTGTAGCAAATACTGTTTCCATAAAATCATTACCTCCGTCATTTATGTAAATATTGTATCAAATCATTCCTGTAATTGCAACCGTTTTTTATTCACATGTTACGACTGTACCGATTTTTTCTCCGGCGACAGCGCGCACAATGTTTTTCGGGTCATTTAAATTGAATACCAGCGTTGCCAGACCATTTTCCCGGCAGATGGCAGCCGCCGAAGCGTCCATCACGCCAAGCCCTTTGGCAAGAATCTCGCTGTGACTGATGGTGTCGTATTTGACCGCATCGGGGAAACGGTTGGGGTCTTTATCGTAAACGCCGTCCACATTGGTGGACTTAAAGAAAATATCCGCCCCGATTTCCACGCCGCGCAGCGCGGCGCCGCTGTCGGTGCTGAAGCAGGGGTTGCCGGTGCCGCAGG
The DNA here is from genome assembly GCA_949293815.1 of uncultured Eubacteriales bacterium. Taxonomy (GTDB): domain Bacteria; phylum Bacillota; class Clostridia; order Oscillospirales; family Acutalibacteraceae; genus RGIG2774. The sequence continues at coordinate 44,592 of CASFEZ010000011.1, forward strand.
CAAAAATCAAAACATATCCGGCATCCAGATATTCTTTTGCCTTCTCGGCGGTAAACAGCTCAGCGATTTTCGGCATATCAATGGCGGACATCACTTTGGCGCGAAGGTCGGTTTGCTCCAGCGCATCTGCCAGCGCCAGCGCGTTCATGGCAGTAGCCAGCATACCGATGCTGTCCGCCCGCGCCCGATTCATATCTGGATGCGACCGTCCGCGCCAATAATTGCCGCCGCCAACCACAATGGCAACTTGGGTTCCGGCTTTCACACATTCGCTGATATTTTCAGCAATGGCAGCGGCGGTCGGATAGTCAAAACCAACCCCTTTTTCACCCGCCAGCACCTCGCCGCTGACCTTCAGCATAATTCTTTTATAAACAGGAGCCATAAAGAAACCCTCCTCTTTTTTGTTCTGCTCCATTTTACAGCATTTTATGCCATATGTAAAGAGGACACAAAAAAAATCCCGAAGCCGAAGGCTTCGGGAAAGCAGATTAAAAATCAAAGTCTAACTTTATTCAAGAATATAAATGGTAATATTTCTTCTGCCGAAGGCATAGCAGGCGGATTCGCTGTCGAAGAACAAATCGGCAATCGGCGCGTTTGACCAGTGGATAAAACCGCCGGTATCCTCCGCCACGGCATAACCGTAAACATAGCTGCCGTCATCCGAAACAATCCACATTTTTGTTCCGTAAGGAATGATATTGGGATTTACCGCAATCGAGCCGGGCACCGGGACGGTACCGGTGGCGGTTCTGCCATCGCCCGCATAGGCGCTGGCGTTGCCTTTAATCACCTTTGTGTAATTGACCGGAACGCCGTTTTCATCGAGCATCAGCGTTTCGGGCGGCGTTTTCACCGATATAGTGCTTACACTTGCGGCAGCTGTCAGAACAGAGCCGGAGGTCTGTGTGGTCTGCTCCTGCGCTGTCTGCGGAACTGTGGTTGTTGCCTGAACAGCGGCAGTCGTCTGCGGTGCGGCTGTTTCCGGCTCCGTGGCAGGCTGCTGGGTTTCGGGCTGCGTCTGCGCTTCGTCCGCAGCAGCGGATGTGGATTCGGGTTCGGTTTCGGCTTCTGTTTGCGCGGATTCCGGCTCTTCGTCGGTAAGCTCCATCATTTTTTCTTTCTGAAAGTTCAGGGACACGGCGGCGGAATACATATTCGCTACCGCATCGCCAATCATATCTTTCGAAGATTTGATGTCATCGGAATCAGCAATCGCATTGCTTGTGCCAGTTCGTAATGTATTATATTGTTTGAGGAATGCTGCGTTGTTTTCTGCCGAGGCTGCAAAGTCGATCGTGGTGGATTTAATCTGCTTATACTCGGTTGTTGTTGTTACGGAACAGAAACCGGAAAATGCCATACTAACCACAAGCATTGCCATCAAAAGACAGATACTGCGGATAATCGCTTTTTCGTGAGAGCAAAGCTTTACAAGGAAAACCCTGCTCCGGCTTTTTTTCTCCATGTGAATCTCCTTTAATTTCTTATTTGCCTGACAGGACAAGCATCCCGCGAGGCACCTAATACATTATAGGCAGAAAACGATTGCATTATATTTACCGAATGACGGTTTGTCAAATCAAAAACAAATCGTTTTTTGTATAAGATGCACAACCGCCGTTGTTCGTTTGTAAAGATTTCTCCGCAACATCTTGGGGCAAAAAACGGCTTTTGGTTAATTCGACGAAATTTTTTACCTTGATTTTTTGTGCATATCATAGAAATCACAAAAACACCTTTTTCGGCAGGTTTTTGCTCTTTATTATGCTTTTTCGAAACATTATTTTTAAGAAACTATGAAAAGTGGGGAGACTATCTTCAATTTCAACGCAATATTCTATCCGTGGGGTGAGAGAATCCATATTATTACAAAAATTAACGCATTCTCTAAAACAGGCGCACCGTGATGGAGGGGCTATAAAGCGGCTGCGATAAATTAAAATTGTTCTAAATTTTAACGATAGGACATTTGACCTTTTCACGCTGAAGCCAACAGCCTTTGTGCAAAATCACAATAAGCTGCCATGCCGCATGAAAAGCGCTGTTGCCGCTTTGCCCCAAACAAACCGTTTTCAGGCATCTTTCATAGATTATTCATCAAAAAAAGAACGGCTTGTCTTATAATAAGGATACATATTATATATATCCTTGTTGAAAGGGAAGCAAAAACAGCATAGGAGGTTTGCATCCGTGGATTCGGCAATTAAAAATTCCGTCGATATGGGTATCTTTTTAAAACGCCACATGATTCTTTGGGAAAAAAAGCCCCACGCATGGGACGATGGACCGTTTATCGGCGGCGGTCTGATGGGCGCATCCCTTTTCTTTAATAATAAGAGCCGTCTGACGCTTGCCATCGGCGACACAGGCATTTACGACAACCGTCTGCCAACGGAAAAAGAAAAGCAAAATCTGTTTCTGACACCCCGGCTGCCCATTGGCGCATTTCACATCGGCGGCGTAACCGGCGCTGCTTCCATGCAGCTGGATTTATACGATGCCATTGCCTACGGCTGGTCAAAAACCATGGTCGGCACTTATAAATATAAATGCTTTTCACCGCACGGCAAACGGCTGATTATTTTTGAAACCTTTCGGGACTCTACCGAATGCCGGTTTGACTGGGTTGCTTCCGACATTGAAAGCCCCCGCCAGCGCCGTTTGGAAAAACTCAAAAGCGAACGCGCCAGCCGGGACTATCCGCCGCCGCACAAGCCCTATTCCTATCAGCATCGGGATGTCAGCTATTGCATTTATCCGCTGTTCTCAGGCGGGTTTTATGTTCTGGCGTATAAAAGCGTGCCCATGGAAACCGGCGTACGCATGTTCATCACCATTGGACAGGGCTCCCGGGAAAACCTGATTACCCGACAATTGGCCTATGAGTTGGATTTGGCAATCAGCCGGTACGATACCATTTTACAGGAGCACCTGGACTATTGGCATACTTTCTATCAAAAGAGCTTTGTTTCGCTCAATGATGCGGCGACCGAGGAGTTTTACTGGATTCAATTATATAAGCTCGCCTCCGCCGGCTGCGAAAACGGTCGCGTTTACGATACCTGCGGACCGTGGCTGACCGATAACACCGCCTGGCCGGGCGCATGGTGGAACTTAAATGTACAGCTTACCTATTCGCCGCTGTTCGCCTCCAATCATCTGGAGCTGGTCAAGCCGCTGATAACGGCGCTGTACGATGGTATGGACGAGCTGATTGCCAATGTGCCGCCGGAATACCGTTACGACAGCGCCGCCATCGGACGCTGTACCACTGACACGCTCCGTTCGCCGGTGTCCGTTCCCGGCGATACGGAAACAACGGACGAAATCGGCAACCTGCTGTGGGCGCTGCACAGCTTATGGCTGTATTACCGTATGTCGCAGAACAAACCGCTGCTGCTGACGCTGTTCTATCCGCTTCTGCGGCGCGCGGTCAGCTATTATCTGCATTTTCTCTTGCTGGATGAACAACAGATGCTGCATATCCCCGCCACTCTTTCTCCGGAATATCCGGAGATGGGCAGCGACACCAATTATGACTTGTCGCTTCTGAAATGGGGACTTTCAACACTGATTTCCATCTGCGAAAAAGAAGGGATCGGCGATGAAAAAGAGGAAGAGTGGCACTGGGTTTTAGCGCATCTTGCCCCCTACCCCGCCGACGCGCAGACCGGATTTTATATTGCCGCGGATCTGCCCTACGCCGTCTCCCACCGGCACTATTCGCACCTGCTGATGATTTACCCCCTGCGCACACTGGATTTACAGGATACAGAAAACCGCAAACTGGCTTTGACCTCCATTGCCCACTGGCAAAGCAAGCCTGAGGCACTGCAAGGCTATTCCCAAACCGGCGCAGCATCGATGTACGCCATGCTCGGCGACGGCGACGCCGCCTATGCGCACCTGTCACGCCTGTGGAAAGACGGCTTTATCCGCCCGAACACCATGTACCAGGAGGGCGGCTGTCCGGTTTTGGAAACGCCCTGTGCCGCCGCCTGCTCGATTTTGGATATGCTGCTGCAAGGGGACGGCGAGCGCATTCATGTTTTTCCTGCCATACCCGCCGTCTGGACGGATATCTGTTTCGACCGGCTGCTCTGCGAAGGCGGATTTGAAGTCAGCGCCGTCATGAAAGCGGGAGCAATACAATGGCTGTCGGTGCGCAACCAAAATTCCGAGGCAGGCATTTGCACCGTTTGTGCCCCCTTTGCACAGGAAGAAGAGCTGCTGCTTTATGCCAACGAAAAAGCCATGCCGCTGACTTTGCCTGCCGAAGGGCTTCGCCTGCGCATTCCCAAAGGACAGCATGTCATACTATCGAAAAAAGAGATAACCGAATTTACCATTGCGCCGGTGTCCTTGTCCGAAAAAGACTGCCATGTTTACGGATACAACAAGGATTCATTTTTCCGTGTATAATTTCGCCGATAAAAAAGTCGAGCCGTTTTTCCGGACGGTTCGACTTTTGACTATTTATCTATATTTTGATGGCTTTTAAATAAGAAAACAGGAATCCTCTAAACACTTACATAAAAAATGGTATACCGGCATTGTCAGCTCCTGCACCTCCCGCGCCCCTTTTGCAGGCAAAGCTATGGTCAGCGAGGCGATGGCAGCAAGAGGGCTTCCCCCTTCGCCGGTGATGGCAATACAGGACATTCCCTTTACGGCGGCGGTTTTGGCAGCCAGCAGCACATTCTCCGAATAACCGGAGGTACTCAGTGCCAACAGCACATCCCCCCGCTGCCCATAGCCCCAAACCTGCTGGGCATAGACCATCTCGGCGCCGTTGTCGTTGGCAATGGCGCTCAAAAGCGCCGTCTGGCTGACAAGGGAAATCGCAGGAAGGGTGTTTTGCAGCCGGGAAGCAAGCGCCTCCCCATCCGCAACGGCGGCAAAACCCGCTTTCTGCTCGTCTGTCAGCGGACGCTTTTTTTCAAATCCCTTCATCAACTCGCCAACAATATGCTCACTGTCTGCGGCTGAGCCGCCATTTCCGCAGATCAATAATTTACCGGACTGTGCAAAGCAATCCGCCAAGATGTGATACGCCTCGGCAAGCGATGCTTCACAGGGGGCAAGAGACGGATATTTTTGCATAAATTCTGCCAGCGCTTCCTGAAAATTCATCATGCATCCTCCTTTGTCAAAACCAGGCTCAGCGCCGCCACATCGCCAATGGTCTCTCCGAGTGCGGCGGGAACAATTTCACATTGCGAAAGTGCGGCGGGCAGCGTTTCTTCTTGCAGCGCCGGCAGCATCTCCCGCGCAAAAAACGCCTGGTTGCGCTCGTAAATGCTGCCGATGATGATTTTTTCCGGATTGAGGATATCAATCAGGACTGCCAATCCCTGCCCCAATTTTTTGGCACAGTTTTTCATGATATACAGGGCAAAAGCATCCCCCTTTGCCGCCGCCTCGGCAATCGTTTGGGCGCTTACTTCCGATAACCGGTTGTAAAGAGCGGAGGGCATGCCCTGCTTTCGGCAGGCATCGGCATAATAGACCGCGCTTTTCACAAGACCGCCGCCGGAGCAAAAGCCCTCGAACGAACCGGCTTTGCCGTAACCCACAGGTCCCTGAGCCGCAAGACGCATATGCCCCACCTCGCCCGCGAAACCGCCGCCGGTATACAGCGCGCCGTTTAAGATAAGTCCCGCGCCCATACCCGTACCGAAGGTCAGAAAAATCAGATTCCGGCAGCCCTGCCCCGCGCCGAACCGCCATTCGGCCACCGCGCAGGCGTCCGCATCGTTGCATAAAACCACCGGCACGCCGAACGCCTTTTCTAAAAGCGACACAATGGGTACCTTGTCCCACCCCGGCAGATTCGGCGGACTGCAAATCAGCCCGTTTTTCAAATCCAGCGGACCGCCGCAGCTGACGCCAATACCGCACAGCGCGGTTTTTTCTATTTTTTCCGCCGCCAGCAGACGCCTTGCCCGGTCGATTAAGTCCGTGAGCAAAAGCTGCCAGGTTGGATAATCCCGGGTTGCGATCCGTTCCTTTTGCAATATCACACATCTGCCCCGTTCAAGCTTTCCAAGCAGAACAGCGCATTTTGTACCGCCGATATCCAACCCCAACGCAACCATGGTCATCACCTCTGAAAAAAGTATAACAAATGTCTTCTCCCTTGTCGAGAGCGGCTTTTGAAAAAACACAAAAAAACGCTTGACAGCATGGACGGGTATGCTACAATAGGGGTGCAAAGTCCTGCTGAATCAGAAGAAAAAAGGAGAAAAAAAATGAAAGACCACATTCAGGTAGCCATCATCGGCTGCGGCGCCATTGCCAACAGCGCCCATATTCCGGCATATATGAAGTCGGACAAAGCGACCATCAAGTATTTCTGCGACATTATCCCCGAGCGCGCGGACGCCTGCGTGGAAAAATACGGCTGCGGCAAAGCGGTATATGACTATCACGAATTTTTAGACGATCCCGATTTGGACGCGGTATCTGTCTGCACCCACAACGATTTACACAGCGTGATTTCCATTGACTTTATGCGTCACGGCAAGGATGTGCTCTGCGAAAAACCCGCCGCCCGCATTCTGTCCGAGGCCTATGAGATGCAGAAAGTTTCGCACGAAACCGGTCGGATTCTGGCTATCGGCGTGTGCAACCGCTACGGCACCTATGTCAACGAAGTGAAAAAATATATCGAAGAAGGCAAGCTTGGCGAGGTGTTCCATGTTTACGCCTCGTTCCGTGCGCCCCGTTCCATTCCGGGCATCGGCGGTCCCTTTACCACCAAAGCCGAATCCGGCGGCGGCGCGCTGATTGACTGGGGCGTGCATTATATCGACCTTATCCTGTACTGCTGCGGCGACCCGAAGCCCCTGACCGCCAGCGGCGAAGCCTTCTGCAAGCTGGGCGTGGACATCAAAAATTATGCCTATGAAAGTATGTGGGCGGAAGCGACAAAAGATGAAAACGGCACCTTTGATGTAGACGATTCGGTTACCGGACTTGTGCGCACCGAAGGACCGGTGATTACCTTCAACGGTGCGTGGGCGCAGAACATTGGGCAGAGTGAAACCTATATCGACTTTATGGGCGACAAGGGCGGCATTCGCCTGACCTACTGCGGCGATTTTGTGTACTATACCGTCATAGACGGCAAACTGACCGGCACCCCCTCCGGCATCGAGGGCAACAACATCCACGAAGACGAGGTACTGGACTTTGTTTCGCATGTTATGACCGGTGCGCGCACCCGCAACGACATCGACCCCTGCGTTCACACCAGTGAAATTATGGATGCCATTTACCGCTCCTCGGATTTGCACCGGGAAGTTGTTATCGGCGAATAAGCAAAACGGCTGTACCGACCAAGGCGGTTCGGTACAGCCGTTTTTTGCGGTCTGTTCAATTTTGTTTGCGGACAATTTCATACTCATCCCCTGCCGGACGGTAGAACCGGCAGACGGTGGTTCTCTGTTCATAAAAGGACACCAGCTCGTCCTCGTCCAGTTCCAGCGAGCAGTAGTATTCATCCGCCCCCTCGTCATAGGCATTGTAGCGGCAGGTATCGCATTCCATAAAAAATCCCCTTGTCTTGCAAACATATTTTATACTATACTATATATAGTATAGCAAATCCATCTGAAAAATCAACTATGGGAAACGAGGAACCATGAAAAACATTTTTCTCTGTGACCAACCGGACGCCGTTGCCAATGCGTATAGCCAGCAGCTGCGGTCTGCGCTTTCGCCGCAGCAGCCACTGCGTGTTTATACAAAACAGGAGGTTCTGCAAACACCCGAATCTTTTCGGGACTGTGAAGCGGTTTTTTCCACCTGGGGCATGCCTGTGTTTACCGAAGAAGAAATCCGCGCCTGTTTTCCGCGTTTGCAGGCGGTGTTTTACGCGGCGGGCAGCGTACAGGCATTTGCCCTGCCGTTTTTTCGCTGCGGGATACGGGTTTTCAGCGCACAGCGCGCCAACGCCATTCCCGTTGCGGAATACACCTACGCCCAAATCCTGCTTTCGCTGAAAGGCGTACAACGCAGCGCCATGCTGTCAAAAACCGACCGCCGCGCCGCCTTACAGGCGGTATTCGACCGTCCCGGCGTTTACCGCGCCAGAGTCGGGCTGATTGGTTTGGGCGCCATTGGAAAAATGGTCTGTGAAAAATTACAGGCAAACGAGATACAGGTTCTCGCATACGATGCGTTTCTATCCGAAGAAGAAATTTCCGCCTGCGGTGCAAAAAAAGCGGAGCTGGAGGAACTCTTTGCCCGGTGCGATGTCATCTCCAACCATCTGGCAAACAAACCGGAGCTGCGCGGGGTGCTGAACGAAGCGCTGTTTTCAAAAATGCGCCCCTTTGCCACCTTCATCAACACCGGACGCGGGGCACAGGTAGACAACGCTGCTCTGGCGGCGGCGCTGCGCAAAGAGCCGGGGCGCACCGCGATATTGGATGTCACCGAGCCGGAAATTCTGAAGCCGGATGACCCGCTGTTTTTGTGCGATAATGCCATCATCACACCCCATATCGCCGGCAGTCTGTCGCAGGAAATTCTGCGTATGGGGGAATATATGTACTATTCTTACAGCGATTGGCAAAGGAATCGGCAGAGCATACACGAGGTATTGCCGCAGCAGCTTGCCACGCTGGCATAGGAGGCGAAGCGATGATTTCTCTGACGAGTGTTACCTTTCGGCAATTGACCCTGCCGCAAATCTTCGCCCTGGCGCAGGAGAACCGCCTCCCCGCATTGGAGCTGGGATGTGATGTCCATCTGAAAAACATGGACGATGCGTATCTTGCCGCCAATCTGACCCAAAAAACCGGCGTACAGGTGCTGTCGCTGGGCAGCTACTATCGGGCAGGGGTACATCCGCGCAGTGAATTTGACCGGCTGCTCCCCCTTTGTGCTGTCACCGGCGCAAAAAATATCCGCATCTGGGCAAACGAAAAGGGCAGCACCGACGCTTCCCCGGAAGATTGGGCGGCAACCGCCGCCGACGCCCGCTATGCCGCCGACAAGGCAGCAAAGCAGGGCGTAACCGTATCCTTTGAATTTCACCAGAACACCTTAAACGACAACGGAAAAGCAAGCCGGGCGCTGCTGCAAGCGATTGACCATGCATCTGCAAAAACCTATTGGCAGCCCCTGTTCCGGGGACAGGATACCGAAAATCTCAAGGCGGTGCTCCCCTGTCTTTCCCATGTGCATATCTTTTACTGGCAGGATTATGACCACCGTTTTGCTTTGGCGGACGGTGCAGCCGACTGGCAAAGCTGGCTTGCTCTTTTGGGCGGCAAAGGGTTTTCCGGCGCATATATCATGGAGTTTGTCAAGGATGACGCGCCCGCCCAATGGCGGCAGGATTTACAAACGCTGCGGGAGTGGCTTTTATGATGCAGGATTTACTCAAAAAATATTGGTCTTCCCGAGCGCAAGAGGAGCAGAACGCTGCCGAGCTTGCCATGCTGCATACCTTTGTCTTTGACCGCCCCTGGGATTTCGAAGCAACCGACTTTCCCGTCTATTTGGGCGATCCTGTTGACTGGGAGGCGCGCGCAAACGGCGACGCGGAATTTCTGTTCCAGCTCAACCGCCACCGCTTTCTGCTGAGTTTGGCGGAAAGCTATGCGCTGACCGGCAGGCAAAAATATGTTAAAGGCTTTCGGCAGCTGCTGACGGATTGGGCAGATTTTGCGGTCTATAACGACCAGACCGCCCGTACCGTCTGGCGCAGTCTGGATACCGCCGAACGCTGCGCCAACTGGGTCAAATCGCTTTTTTTGCTACAGGACGCTCTTTCCGACAGGCTGAAAACAAAAATAGACGCGCTCCTGCGGCGGCATATCGAGGTACTCCTGCGGGCAGAATCAGCCAATAACCTTGTGAGCAACTGGGGGTATTTTCATGACCACGGGCTGTTTTTCGCCGCCCTGTACTTTCAGGATATGCCCCTGCTGGCAAAGGTTTTCGAGAATATGCAGCGGCGGTTTTCCTATCAGTTCGACCCTGACGGCGTACACCGGGAGGCCTCCGGCACCTATCAGGCAGCGATTCTGATTTTTTATCTGGATGTGCTGTTGTTTTCCCGCTTACAGGGTATTGCCGTGCCGACCGCCCTTTATCAGCAGGCAAAGCAATGCGCCGATGCGCTGCTATATCTGCAAACGCCGGATCACCGCCTTTTGCCCTTTGGGGATGCGGACACGGACGATGTACAGGATCTGATGACCCGCGCCGCTCTGCTTTTATCGGACGGGCGGTACAAAGCCTTTGGCTATCCGGTGCTTGACCACGATACGCTGCTGTTTGCCGATGCGGCAATGGTCACGGATTACGACGCGCTGATGCCGCAGCCATTGACGGAGCTGACCTTTTTTGCGCCGGAGGGCGGACATTTGCTGTCGCGCAGCGATGCTGCCAGCCGGGCAAACCTGATGCACCTGATGAATACCCCCTACGGCGGCGGACACAGCCACAGCGACAAACTGCATCTGGATTTGTTTTTGAACGGGCAGCCGATTCTGACGGACAGCGGTCGCTATACCTACCGCGACTGCCCCGAGCGGCTGACAATCAAGTCCGCCATGGCGCACAATGTCTGCACCGTGGATGGTCTGGATTACCAAAAGCCGCTCTCCTCCTGGGAGATGGCATCCCCGGCGGCGGTATCGCCGATACAGTACCGGGAAACGGCGGATTTCCTGTTTGCACAAGGCTCCCACTACGGCTATCTGCGCGGTGCCGAAACCCTTTGTACCCGTCAGGTGCTTTGGCTGAAGCCGGATGTTTATCTGATTGCCGATGTATTTCATTCTCCGAAAAAGCACACCTACACCGCCTATTTTCACCTTGCGCCTGCCATCGGAGCCGTACAGGAAGACGGGAAATTGCGCTGCCATGCCGATGGATTTGATGTGATGCTCTATCCGTTTTGGGATAACAGCAAAATTACCCTGCATAAAAGCCTGTATGCCCCGCGCTATAACAAAAAAACCGAACGGAACTGCGTCTGCATTGCCAGCGAAGGGCAGGACAATGCCGCCTGTTTTACACTTCTTGCTGAGGACGGCAAGCTGCAAAATCTGACTACCCTGCCCTGCGAAGAACCGGCAAAAGCCATTGCGTTTACCGCCGGGGGACGGCAGGTTGCCTTTTTCATCACACCGGAGGAAAACCGCGGCGCTGTCTGCGCCGGTTCCTATACCTTTACCGGAAAAACCGCCGTCAGCATAGACGGCAAACTGTATATATTAAACCGATAGGAGCCATGACATGAAAGAAAAAAGGAAAAACATACTGCGCCGCTTTGGAAAAGGCGTGCTTGGTACGGTGCTGGCGCTGGCGGTCGGCGCGGGCGGCGTGGCCGGATATTTTGCCTACGCCAGAAACGCGGACATGACCATTCGCCTGAACGAGGATAAAACATACCAGACCTTTACCGGCTGGGGCAGCGCTGCCTGCTGGTGGAGCCAGATGGTCACCGACCAGGAGGACAGAGAGGAGATTGCCCGGCTCCTATATTCCGAAGAGGGGCTGGGACTGAATATCTACCGCTATAATATCGGCGGCGGCTATGCCCCCGAGGTAGAGCGGGTGGAAAACCCATGGCGGCTGACCGAGAGTTTCTATTATTATAACGAGGAAAGCGGCGCATGGGAATACGACTTCACCCGGGACGCCAACGCCCAGGCGATGCTGGATACGGCGCTTTCCTACGGCTGTATCGATACGGTCGTGCTGTTCGCCAACTCCCCCCACTATACCATGACCGTCAGCGGTATGTCCTCGGGCGGGACAGAAGATTACACCTCCAATCTGCGGGAAGATGCCTACGAAGAATATGTGGATTACTTTTTGACCATTACCGAATATTTTCTCGATAAAGGCGTGCCCGTCAAAATGATTTCCCCCATCAACGAGCCCCAATGGAGCTGGGGCGGCGACTGGGTCGGGCAGGAGGGCTGCCACTATGAAGAGGACGAGGCGCTGCGCCTCATGCACCTGTTCGCCGAGGAGCTTGCGGCGCGGAATCTGCCCGTCACCCTCTGCGCCCCGGAAAGCGGCAATATCGGCGATACCACCAAGCGGTATTTTGAAAATATGCTTGCCGATGAAGCCATTCGCAGCAAAATCGGCACCCTGGCCTATCACAGCTATTTTTCCGACGACGACCGAACCGCAAAGGTAAAGCTCGGCTCGTGGCTTGACAGCAACGCCGAAGGGGTTCCGGTTGCCATGAGCGAATGGTGCGAGCTGCCCTGTGTGAACGATACCACCTCCATCGCAGCGGCGCTGCGCATGGCGCGGGTCATTTCCCAGGATTTGACCTGTACCGGTGTAAACAGCTGGTCGGCGTGGGTAGCGGTGAACCAGCACGGCACCGAGCGCCCTGCCGCCGGGGAAGATTTTTCGGACGGCATGATTTCCGCCGCCGATGATTTCAGCGAATACGATGTGACCATGCGCTACCACGCCATGGCGCATTACGCCAAATACATCCCTGCCGGCAGTGTTCGCATCGGCGCAAGCTCTACCATTTATCCGCTGGTGACCACCAAAACCGATGACGGCAAAACCCTGTTTTCCACCTCGGTCAACTACGCCGCGTTCCTGACCCCGGACGGCGACACGGTGCTGGTGGTGGTCAACGAGGGCGGCGAGCGGAATCTGACGGTTCGCACCGACAGAACCCAAATGACCGTGATTCAAACCGACGCCACCCGGCAGGAGGAAACGGTTTATGAGGGCGCAGTACAGGAGATTACCCTGCCCGAAAACAGCCTTGTGACGATTCTGTTAAAATAAACCATATATAAACTTTTCAGCCCGCCTATGGCAAAAGATTCCTGCCATAGGCGGGCTTTTTGATATGATGGCAGCAAAATATACAAAATGATATTGCTTTTTTTTATTTTTATGTTACAATGAAACCACAAGGGAAAGTTTTATGCTTCAGCTACACAGAAAAAGCTGATACTGGAACAGGAGGGAGAAGAATGAAACGACAAAAACGGCGGTTTCTGATTGTACCCCTGGTGCTCTGCGTCCTTCTTATGATCGGCTGCATTGCGCTTATTGTTGCAAGAAACGCGCCGATTGACAACTCCTTCGGCTTCGACGATGAGATAAAATTCGGAAGAGCTACCTTATCTGCCTGGGGCGTGGAGGAAGAGCTGGTGCGCCACCTGCCGGGCGAGCTGGCGGAAGATATGATCGCGTCCGACCACTTCTATTGCGTGAAAAAATGGCACAGCGATACCGGTATCGAAGCGAGCCGCGAAACCCATTATATGATTGAAAACGAGCAGGTCGAGCTTATCGGCGAAGAGGAAACCGGCGAGATTGACAGCATCGCGGAAAACGCCGCGGCGACCGATACGCTGCTGGTGTTTATTCAGTCCGAACGGGGCATCGTCAGTGTTGCGAGGCTTTGGACCCAGAACGAAATGCCCGCCGTCCGCCTGACCGACCGGAGCAGCCTTTTCGCGAGCGGCTTAAACTTTGTGACCGGCAGCGGCTACGGTCTTCTGGTCACGGAAGGCGAAAATGAGCGCGGGTACCAATATTTGGAAAACAGCGCCGAGATTACAGAAACCACTGCCGCCCTATACACGGAAGTACCGCTGCCGCTGACCAACAAGGCCAAGCGGATATATGTTGTCACAGCCGCCCAATTCCAGAGCAGCGACCCGCTGTACAGGCAGGCAAGAACCACGATTACAAGCAGCTATCAACATAATGCCCTGTTTTCGGACGATTTTTATGAAAGCAGCCTGCTTTTCTCCTTTGACCCGACGGATCCGGTCTAAAAAGGAAGCAAGCGCAAGATAAAGCGGGCGGATAATAACGCCCAACGCGAACCGTCCAAAAAAACAAATGAAAGTTCATGTGCCGAAAACCGTAAGGACTTATGAAGAACAGCTTCATAAGGAAATTGCTGAAGAGCACGATGAAGAGTAAGAAGCCTAAACCAAGTGACCAATTGGTTTAGGCTTAAGGTTGTTGCGATGAACCTGAAAAAATAGAAAAATGGAAGTTCAACAACGAGAGTTCTCTTTCGTTCTTTAACATTTTGTCACCTTTTTGAAGAAAAATCAAGCCAAAATCTGATTATCCCTTGAAAACACTGTATCCACGGGCATTTCAGACAGGTCAAAACCATCTCATTTACTACGATTTTACTACTGTTGAGTGAGCCTTGACACGCTGAAAGACCACGAAATGCCAAGATACGG
>CASFEZ010000012.1 GCA_949293815.1 uncultured Eubacteriales bacterium
CCTCTTTTATACTTCTTGAGCAACTCTATTAAATCTTGTTGAGCTTGGATTTTAGAGTCAATCGTTTCAAGAAAGCTTGCCACTCTTACTTGCTCTAAAAGAGAAGGAACTGTAATAACATAATCCATTATATCATCAGGAGTTACACGCTTTTGACTATTAGATGAACCAGAAGAACAATTTAGCATATAGTTTGTAAACCTATCAGTCAAAGCCACATAATTCAAATAGCCGAGACTCATCATGGTCGATGTTAGAGGCACAAACTCGGTTGAAGAAACTGCGTTTTTTTCTGGGTGCTCAACCAACCAAATGCGTTTTTTTCGTACATTGAGTTTATTGATCAGAACACACGGTTTTGACATGATTTTTCTGGCACTATTCATATCCTTTCCTTGAACTCTTGCTACCTTCCTATTGTTGTCAAAAGCGGGCATACTGTATTCGGCATAAAACTTAGTTGGCGTAGTTCTTGGATCAATCGTTTCTTTTAACTGTTCACAAGCATTACCAATTTCAAACTTAACCAGCGGCTCATCAAAGCCCGGAAAACGCAGTTTCGGGCGCTTTTCGAGACCGTTACTTGAGGTTTATAATGCCTTGATTATTCCTCCATCAGATAATGTTCGTGGAGGTGGTCAATATGACTAACAATACACAATTCAAGACGTTGCTGAACACTTGGCTAAATCAGAAAAAGCCAATGATCACGCCGTCAACCCATGCCAGCTTCACGCTGATTGCCGAAAATCACTTAATCCCATACTTCGGTAAGCGTAAGATTGGCAATATCACCGAAACGGACATTCAGAGCTACATTTCGTATCTCTACAATGCCGGTCGGCTGGATAACACGGGAGGGCTAACCGTAAAGACCATACGGGATGTTATCCTCGTTCTCAGGCTTGCAATGGAATATGCCTACAAGGAAAGGGCGATTCCTTTGCTGAACTGGGACTTGATTGAGTACCCAAAAGAGTTGGGCATTAAGAAAGTCAACTCGCTCTCCAAAGATCAGGAACAAGCGCTTATTCAGTGCATCTATATGAATTTGAGCAGGAAAACGGCTGGAATTCTAATTGCGCTGTTTACCGGCATTCGAATTGGTGAACTTTGTGGACTCCAGATGAAGGATATTTCCCTTGCGGAGAAAACGATCAATATCAACAAGACTGTCCAGCGCATCTATGACAAGCGAAAGGGATCGTCCTATCTCCATATAGGGCCGCCGAAAACAAAGACATCCGCAAGAATAATTCCGGTTCCGTCACTACTCATGAACATTATCAAGAAGTTTTATACGGAGAATCCGAATCACTACTTCCTGACAGGTAAGACAAAACCGACTGAGCCTCGTACATACCGACAGTTTTTCGCTCGTTTTCTCAAGCGTAATGGACTGCAAAAGGTAAAGTTTCATGAGATCAGGCACACTTTCGCAGTACGGGCAATCGAGATACCGGAGTTCGACATCAAATCGCTCTCCGAAATCCTTGGTCACAAGAATGTGTCTTTTACTTTGAATGTCTATGGAAGTGCAAATCTCCAACAGAAAGTGAAGTGCATGAATCTTCTTAACGATTTATTATAAACAAGCCGTGTTGTTGTTTTCTTCAAAATACAAAAACGCCCGCCATATCCGGCGGGCAAATTTTTTTGCCTTTTTTCGGGATTACTATCCCCAAATGCCCTCTCCCATTGGGAACAAGTGAGGGGATGTTTTTGAGATAAACAGTCTTTTCAAAAAAATTTTCCTGTTTTTTCTGAAAAACAGGTTGCGTTTTGGCGTTTCAATTCCAAATGAGTGAAGGGATAAAAAATTTTCGGATTAAGGGTGTGCATTTGGCCGTTCTCAGTGGGAATGAGTGAAGGGACTTTTTCTGGCAAGCAAAATAAAGCACCTGCAACCGAAAAAAATATTTTCTCATTTTTCTGTGAAATAGGGTGTCATTTGGCTTTGTAATTCCAAATAAGTGAAGGGTAAATTTTTTCTTAAAAAATTTTTCGAGAAAAAATCCGGAAATGGGTGTGCATTTCGGCACCCTTTGTCCAAATGAGTGAAGGGGTTCTTTGCAAAACAAAAAAATTTTCAAAAACACCCGATAATTTTGCTCTTCCCAGTGGGAACAAGTGAAAGGACTTTTCAAATTCTCAAATATTTTCTGATTTAGACTTGCCACTTGCCGCTTCTCAGTGGGAATAAGTGAAAGACCTTCTTACTGTACCTTGAAAATTGAATAACGATCCGAATGGGATATGACTTTGCGATGACAGGAGCGAAGCGACGCCGCTTGACGGGGGCAGGGATAGAAAAAAGGGTTCGGAAAAACACATCAGATATCGGAAGGCACTATGATCCTCACGCCGATATCTGCCTTACATAGCCATAAAAAAGGAGGATTGAAGCGCTATGAAAAAATCGGAGCTCAAAGAGCTTTATCAGATGATGTTCCCGGAATATCCGGACATCGTGACTGTCCGGCAGCTTCGGGAAATGCTGGGCATCAGCCGACAGCTTGCTTATGACCTCATCAATGGTGGTGAATTGCAGGCGATCAAAATCGGCAATAGTTTCAAAATCCCGAAAGTCAGTGTCATCAATTATTTCCCAAAAAGCTACACGA
This sequence comes from uncultured Eubacteriales bacterium, assembly GCA_949293815.1. Taxonomy (GTDB): domain Bacteria; phylum Bacillota; class Clostridia; order Oscillospirales; family Acutalibacteraceae; genus RGIG2774. The sequence continues at coordinate 2,625 of CASFEZ010000012.1, forward strand.
ACAAGCAGGTCTGCGATACGGTTTTGAAGCTGTTGGAGCAATGGCAGCGCAGATGGGAACGTGACAGGGACGCAAGATAAAAATAGCGGGCAATCCGTTCGATTGCCCGTCCGAAAAGTTTATGATTGATTTCAATTTTACCGTTTGCCGCTTCATATTCGGCAACGCGTTTTTTCAGATATTGCTCAATTTCCTTGTTCGCTAAGCGACCTTCCGATTCCGCAATGTAACGAAACTTTTGAAAAAGCAGCCGATCGACACGCAATGTATACCGCAATAATTTATCGTCCATTCTGTTTTTCTCCAAAAACATATTATTCCCGTCCGAATAGATAGTCGAGGGAAACATTTAAAACCTTTGAGATGGCGTCGATCTCGATGTCTGTAATCGCTCGTTGACCATTTTCAATGCGGGAAATAGAACCGCGACAGGTGTAAACGGCAAGCAGTTCTAATTTTTCGGATAACTGCTTCTGGCTCAAACCCGCCTTTGTTCTTGCCTCTTTTACCCTTGCGCCGATTATATTTAATTTCTCAGAATCAAGTATTCGTTTCATAATAACACCTTGATGTCTTGAATTAGGACATTTTTAGTGTATACTAATAATCATGAAAATATGTCCTACTAGTAGGACATGTAAGGAGTAGTTTATTATGAAAGTTGCAATCGTCGGCTCAAGAAATTTAACGGCAGAAAACTTGGGACAGTATCTGCCCGAAGAAACCACAGAGATCGTGTCCGGCGGGGCGAAAGGGATCGACACCTGTGCGCGAGAATATGCTCTCGCAAACGAGCTAAAGCTTACCGAGTTTCTGCCGGAATATCAAAGATACGGCAAAGGTGCGCCGCTCAAGCGGAATTTACAGATCATCAACTATGCCGATTTGGTCCTTGCGTTTCGGGACGGGAAATCCAGAGGAACAAACTATGTGATTGCTGCATGCAAAAAGAGGAATAAACAAGTGCAGGTGTTCCTTTTGCCGTCTTGTGATAATAGAAACAAAGAAAAAAGCCCTTTCCGTGATGTAGAAAAGGACTGTAAAAAATAAAGTGAAAATCAGAATCTGATAGAACCGTATCTCATAGGGGCAGGAGAGCAGTATGATAATTGGAAGTGTAAATATAGGGAATTGAGATAACAGGGACTCCTTTCAAGAAAAACCCGTCGCAAGCGACATACAGCTTGCGGCGGGTTTGGCGGAGAGTTAGGGATTCGAACCCTAGAAGCCTTTCGGCTTACAGCATTTCGAGTGCTGCACCTTCGACCACTCGGACAACTCTCCGTATGGATTTAGCTCTGTGGCGGGGGCTTGTATTGCATAAGGCAGATACTTTTTGCATACAATACCAATCGATATTGACCCGCCGTAAAACAGTTTTGTGGTTGACTTAGTTATTTTAGCAAACACTGCTTGTTTTGTCAAGGGAAGAATCGGGACTTTCCGGTGGATTCTTTGATATTTACCGAGCGGTGCGGTGATTTTTCGGAAGGAGCGAATGGTATGTGCGGAATTATCGGATATTGCGGTCAGGAGCAGGCGCCGGCGCTTTTGCTGCGGGGGCTGAAGGATTTGGAGTATCGGGGGTATGATTCCGCCGGACTTTCTGTTTTTGCGCCGACCGGTCTGCAAATTGTAAAAACAGCGGGCCGGGTGGCGGATGTAGAGGAGAAGTGGGACAGGCAAAAACCAAAGGGTGATATATTTTGCGGTATCGGTCATACCCGCTGGGCGACCCATGGCGCGCCGACGGAACGCAATGCCCATCCGCACCGAGCCGGGCAGGTTTGCATTGTGCATAACGGCATTATCGAAAACGCAGATTCCCTGCGGGCAGAGTTTGCCGCCAAGGGGTACCCGCTGCTTTCGGATACCGATTCGGAAATTCTGGCAGTGCTGCTGGACGCCGCCTATGCCCGCACCGGAGAAGCGCTGAGCGCCATTCGCTATGCCAGAAGCCGGGTGGTGGGCTCCTATGCCTGCGCGGCGCTGTTTTCTGACCAGCGGGATGTGGTCTATGCGTTTCGCAAAGACAGCCCGCTGATTGCCGCGAAAACGCAGATTGGTAATTTCCTTGCCTCTGACTTTTTTGCGGTCAGCCGATACGGCGACCGGTATATGATACCCGAAGAAGACGAGGTTGTTGTTCTGACAAAAGAGGAACTGCTGATTTGCAAAGAAAACGGCGAGCGGGTGGTAAAGCCGGTCTATACGGTGCAGCCGGACAGCCGGGATACCGGCAAGGGAATATTTGAGCATTATATGCTGAAGGAAATTTTTGACGCGCCCGACGCCGTGCGGAAAACCTGCGAGGCCTATATGCGGGACGGATTACCGGATTTTCAGGCGTTTGATACGCAAAATCTGCGTTTTCAGGCCTCACGCATCGGCATTGTCGCCTGCGGAACGGCTTTGAACGCCGGGAAATTGGGGCGGTACTTTTTTGAAACCTTTGCCGGACTTCCGGTGTTTTGTGAAATTGCTTCGGAATTTCGCTATTATACGCCGCCGCTTTTGCCTGGGGATTTGCTGATTTTTATCACCCAATCCGGCGAAACCGCCGACACCCTTGCCGCCATGCGGGAGGCAAAAAAACAGGGCGTTCCCACTTTGGCGGTGGTAAATACGCCGAATTCCGCCGCCGCCCGGGAAGCGGACTGCGTGTTATATACCCATGCGGGTACGGAAACCGCCGTTGCCAGCACCAAAGCGTATATTGCCCAGACCGCGCTGCTTTATATGCTTGCTAATGAAATTGCTGCCCGAAAGGGGCGGCTGACGCAGGCTGCGGTGCGGGAAAATATGCGGCAGCTGGACAGCCGGCTGCCGGTGGGAATGGCGAATATATTGGCAGACTGCGGCACCATTCAGGCGCTCAGCGATGTCTACTGCGCCGATAACGCCAGCTGCTTCTTCATCGGTCGGGGCGCTGACTATGATTTGGCAGAGGAGAGCGCGCTGAAGCTCAAGGAGGTTTCGTACATCCACTGCGAAGCCTATGCGGCGGGTGAGCTCAAGCACGGCACCATTGCGCTGATTGCGCCGCATGTGCCGGTGGTTGCCATTGCATCGGGCGAGCGAACCTATGAAAAAACGGTCAGCAACCTGCGAGAAGTGCGCGCCCGGGGCGCGCGGGTGCTTCTGGTGACCGACCGTAATCCGTCGGCGGAGCTGGCGACCATTGCCGATGATGTATATACGATTCCTTTGCGCGGCGATTTGTTCGCGCTCTGTGCCGCTGTGTTTTTTCAGCTGTTTGCTTATTACGGTGCGCTGCGGCGGGGTTGTGATGTAGATAAACCGAGGAACCTGGCAAAATCTGTAACGGTGGAATAAAAAATGCGGAAACGCCGTTCGGGGCGTTTCCGCGTTTTTTTATTTAATCGGAAAAATAAACGGTTGCTCGTAAAATATCGCGGGCATCTGTGGTGTTGACCAGACCATCGCCGTTGCAATCGGCGGCTTTCAGCAGGCAGTCCGTGAGGGGGTCATCATGTATGCCAATGGCAATACGAAGCGCTGTGCGTGCATCGGAGGAGGTTTCTCTGCCATCGCCGTTTAAGTCGCCGGTAACGGCGGAGGTCAGCTCGTAATCCGCACCCTCATAGGTTATCGTAAAAGTCATGCCGGTTGCTATATAGGTGGTTTCTGCTTCCTCTATCGGTTCCGACAATGTGACAGAGAAATCCTGTTGCGAAAGACTTTCAATAAAAGCTGTTACCGTGGTTTGCGGCGGAATGGCGGACAGCAGGGTCATGTCGCTGTCTATTGTGTAAGGCAATTCCGCCGAAGAAGGCTGGGTAGTCGCCTCGCTGGGGGCGGCGTCATCTAAAAGGTCGTCCGCTGGTTCGCCGTCGGCGAACCAGACCGCGCCGATGGGGTCGCCGTACCAGCTTTGGTAGGTGTCCAAAAGCCGCTCCACTTCCCATGCGTGCGCTTCGCCCTCCGGGACGCCGTACATGGCGTAGCTCTCGGTGAAATAGGCAATGCCGTCTTCTATGCGGTAAATAAAAACAGCGTGACCTGCGCCGGGATTTTCATCGGTATAGCCGGTCTGGTGGGTATAGCTGATTAAGACATAGGAACGGTCATCTTGCAGCAGCGCTCCCACGGCTTCCGGTCCGGCAAAGGTGTAAGCGGTGCAGCTGCCCGCTGTTGCACCGTTTTCATAGGCGTCGAACCATTGGTTGCCGTTATGACCGCCCAGGTAATCACTCAGACCCAGTGTACAAAGCGTATAGGAAATATAAGTACCGCAATTTCCATAAAAAGATTGCCTGCCCGACACACTTTGATAAAGGGCGATGGCTTCGTCATAAACGGCTTCAGCCTCTTCCAGCAGGCTTTCGTTCGGCTCGCCGCCGGCGGCATAGCCCAGCGGAAAGCAGGCGGTGCAAAGCAAAAGCAGCGCCGTCAAAAACGAGAAGACGGGTTTTTTCAACATATCATCACTCCGTGTTTTGACCAAATACCGCCCCATTATAGCAGAAACGCCTTTTTTTGTCAAATTTGTGAACATTTAAAGGCGGGATCATGGCGGGTAATGGGATTGCCGTTCCTATTTTCCACGAATAGATTGAAAAAGAATGGAAGATTTTTTCCAGAGATTGCCCGGCGGGCGCGGCCGGTTATTTGTGGCAGGAGCGGAAACACTGATAGGGGTGATCAAATGAAACGAGCCGTGCTGCTTTATACCGTTTTTGCGCTTTGCATCTGGGGGCTGAATCTGCGGGTCGCGCTTCTATCCGATGGGGAGGATACGGCTGTATACGCGGTGCAGTCCGCCAAAACCATAACGGCAGCCGTAAGCCGCGGGTATTTTTATGACCGGGACTATAGACCGCTGGTCAACGGAACGGCTGTGCATATGGCGGCGGTGATTCCCTATGACGGCGTGGAGGAGGCGCTTGCGGACAATACCGACGCCGCGTCCCTGGCGCTTTTGCAGGAGGGGAAGCCTTGCGTCATTCCGGTATATGCCCGCCGGGTGAATACACAGTATATTCGTTATTTTGATATTACCCGCCGGTATGCCGCAGAACAGAGCCTTGTGCATACCATTGGGTATTTGAATGCGGACGGCGTTGGCGCCGCCGGGCTGGAAAAAAGCTTTGAAACGCTGCTGGCGCAATGCAGCGGGGAGCTGAAGGTGCGTTTTGAAACGGACGGCAAGGGACAGGCCTTGCCGCAAAGCGAAATACAGCTGATTGATGAAAATTACGACAGCAAAGGCGGTGTGCGCCTGACCATTGACGCGGATATACAGACCATTTGTGAGGCGGCGGCAGAGGAGAATGACCTGGACAAGGGCGCCGTTCTGGTTCTGAAAAGCGATACGGCGGAGATTTTGGCGGCGGTGAGCGTTCCGGGCTATGACCCGGAAAATCTTGCCGCGTCTTTGCAGGACGAGGACGCGCCGTTTCTTAACCGCACGCTGACCAGTTATTCCGTGGGGTCGGTATTCAAGGTGATTACGGCGGCTGCGGCGCTGGAAAAAGGCATTTCCGCCGATTGGCAGTATGAATGCACCGGCAGTATTGAGGTGGGCGGCATTGTCTTTCACTGCCACCACCGGCAGGGGCACGGGCTGATGGATATGCGCAGCGCCATGGAAAATTCCTGTAACCCCTATTTTATTGCGCTGGCGCAGCAGGTCGGTTCCGCTACGCTGTTGTCTATGACCGAGGCGCTGGGACTGGGAGAGGCTATCGAGCTGGCGGATGGTTTTGCGGCGGACAGCGGCACCTTGCCCGATACGGCGGAGCTACAGAACGCCGGCGGGCTGGCCAATTTTGCCTTCGGACAGGGGAGCCTTTCGGCAACGCCGCTGCATATGGCGGCGGTATATGCCTGTATCGCCAACGGGGGCGTTTATCATACGCCGTATTTGCTGCTGGAACAGCTGAATGAAAACGGTGATTCGTTTGCCCAGTGGGTGCCGGAGGGCGGCGTGCGGGTGATGCGCACGCAGACGGCTCAAACATTGCAAGACCTGCTGCGCAGCACCGTGGAGCAGGGCAGCGGGCAGGCGGCCAAACCGGCAAACGGCACGGCGGCGGGCAAAACCGCTACGGCGCAAAGCGGCAGCTACGAGCAGGACGAAGAGATTTTGCGTACCTGGTTTTGCGGGTATTTCCCCGCCGAAGAGCCGGAATATGTGGTTGTGGTATTAAAAGAGGAGGGAAACAGCCCCATTGCCGACTGCGCACCGATTTTTCGCGCTATTGCCGAACAGCTGCTGCCTCAGGCATCCGCATTGGAAGAAACAGGCACAACGGCAATATCCGGGGAATAAAAAGTATCATGATTCAGATATATTGCCATAAACCCGCAGACCGGTTGTAAACGGCGCTTGACCGGCGGCAAGCGCCATGTTACAATGGCGATAAATTACAGTTTGCGGGCGGGTGAAGACTATGATGGCGGTTTTGGCTGTCATATATATTGTATTTATTTCTCTGGGACTGCCGGATTCCCTGTTCGGCGCGGCATGGCCGGTTATCCATGTGGAGATGGGGGTGGCGGAAAGCTTTGCATCGGTATGCAGCGTTATCATCGGCTTATGTACCGGCAGCGTGAGCTTCTTTGCGGGAAAGCTGATTCGCCGCTTCGGTACGGCAGCGGTGACCTTTGTTTCCGTTCTGGTGACGGCGGTCGGGCTTTTGGGCATCAGCTTTGCGCCGAATATTGTCTGTCTTATCGCCTTTTCGGTGGTGCTCGGCTTCGGCGCGGGCGCCATTGACACCGGCGTCAATGCTTTTGTTTCGCTGCATTATAAAGCCCAGCACATGAACTGGCTGCATTGCTTTTGGGGAGTCGGCGTGACGGTCAGCCCGCTGATTTTGTCGCTGTTCCTCTCTGGGGACGGCAGCGGCTGGCGCAGCGGCTATCGGGTGATAGCGCTGCTGGAAGTGCTGATTGCCTGTTTTGTCATTTTTGTCCTGCGCCGGTGGAACCGGATGGAGCGGGAAAAACAGCCCGAACAGCCGGCGGCGGGCGGCGGAAAATCCATTTTGGAGCTGCTGCGCGGCAGAGGTGTTTTGACCAGCATTCTCTCTTTGGGCATGTACAGCAGCATGGAATTTATGGTCAGCACCTGGGGCGCTACCTATCTTGTCAATATCTACGCGCTCTCGCCCGATGAGGCTGCCCGCCGGATTTCTCTTTATTATGCGGGGATTATGCTCGGGCGGCTGTTTGCGGGGTTCCTTGCGCTGAAGCTTTCGGACAAGGCGCTGATTCGCTGCGGCATCGGCGTGTCGTTTTTGGGGATTCTCTGGCTTTTACTGCCGCTGGGCAGCCTTTCGGTATGGGGGCTTTTGCTCATTGGCATGGGGTTTGGCCCCATTTTTCCCAGCGTGCTGCACAGCGTCCCCGCCCGCTTCGGTGCGGCGTACGCCGCCGATTTAACCGGTTATCATATGAGCGGCGCCTATGCGCTTGGCTTTTGTGTGCAGTTGATTTTTGGCTATGTGGCATCGGCAACCAGTTTTTATATCCTGCCCTTTGTGCTTTTGGGGCTTTGCGTGCTGCTGTTTTTGCTCAATGAGCAGACATTGCGCCTGGTGACAGGCAAAAAAGAGCGGCAGCGTTGACTTTTTCAAAAAAATGCGATAGGATAGCCTATATCGTTCTGCCGGGATGGATTTTTTGAAAGGGGCGCTGCTTTTGGAAGTCATTGCGACCATCTATACGGATTTTTCCGAAAAATTCGGTGTGCCGCGCCAAAGCGGTCTGGTACAGGAGACCAAAGGGCGGATTGTGTTTGAAAAGCCCTATCGCCATCCCGACGCGGTAAAGGGGCTGGAGGGGTTCTCCCATATCTGGCTGCTGTGGCAGTTCCAGGGGGTGGCGCGCGGTCATTTTTCGCCGACGGTGCGCCCGCCGCGCATGGGCGGCAACGCGAAAATCGGTGTGTTTGCCAGCCGGTCTCCTTTTCGCCCCAACGCCATCGGTCTTTCCTCGGTGCGGCTGGACGGATTGGAACAGACCGAAACGGAGGGCGTTGTTTTATTGGTGTCCGGCGCGGATTTGCGAAACGGCACGCCGATTCTGGACATCAAACCTTATCTGCCGTTTACCGACAGCCACCCGGACGCGCGCTACGGCTTTGCCGAGGCGGCGTATGGATATGAACTTTCGGTCAATTTCCCGTGGGAGCTGCTCTCGCAGATTCCGGAAGAGAAACAGGCGGCGCTTTTGGGCGTTCTGCGCCAGGACCCCCGCCCGGCATACCAGGATGACCCGGCGCGGGTGTACGGTATTGCATTTGCCGGTTATAACATCCGCTTTACCGTAAACGGCGATACACTGACCGTGCGCGAGGTGCAGAAAATCGAATAGCTTTATAAAAAGAAAACGCCGCAGGGAAAAGCGGCGTTTTTGCTGTGTAGCGGTATTATTTCGGCTGTTTGCTTTTGCCGGTGATTTCGTCAATGTGAATTTTCCATACGGCGGTTACTTTCAGGCTGCGGGCGATCGCCTGGTCGAATTCGACCATGTTTTCTTTGGTATACCGGTCACAAATCAGGCGCAGGGCATGGATTTTTTCCGCCTCGTCCGTCACTTCCCCGGCGGTGCCGCGAATAATGGCAGATTCATATTCGGTGGTAAATTTACCGGGCACGGGTTTAACATGCCCGACACAGCACAGGCAGACGGCGGGGTTTTGGCGCAGGATGTCCGTTTTTGTACCCTCGGCGGCGGCGTGAAAATAAACCCATTCCCCCTCCCGGGCAATGCTCAGCGGTACGCAATAGGGCGCGCCGTCGGCGTCCGTCATGGATAAAACGCCGTAAGGGCAGGTATCGGTCACCTCTAAGGCAAATGCGCGGGACATTTCCCGGTCTTTTCTTCTCATAAGCAAGCGCTCCTTTTTGATTGTTACGGGGGATAGTATAAAGGAAAAGCAGAAAAAATGCAAACGGTTTATTTTTTTAGCACTCTCAAATCGAGAGTGCTAATATTTACTATTTGGACATAGATTAGTAATAAAAAAGACATAATATGCGGGTAAGATATAATTGAAATCGGAGAGAAACTCTCCGCTGAAAGGCGGTGTTTGATATGAATACAAACCAATTTACCCAAAAATCTTTGGAAGCCATTGCCGGCGCCCAGTCGCTGGCGGTGGAGCACCAAAACCAGCAGGTGGAGCCTTGCCATATCCTGTCGGCGCTGCTCGCGGAGCAGCAGGGGCTGATTCCCCAGCTGCTTACCCGCATGGGGGCGGATCCCGCTGCGCTGACTGCGGCGGTGGATGCGCTGGTGGATAAACTGCCCTCGGTAACCGGTACGGCGCGGGAGGCGGGAAAAATTTATATTTCCGCCGAAACGGATCAGGTGCTGAACCGGGCGGAAAAAATTGCGCAAAATATGAAAGACGAATATGTATCCGTCGAGCATATCTTTTTAGGGCTGATGGAATGCGGCGGCAGCGATTTGCAAGCGCTGTTCCGGCAATATCGTATCAGCAAAAACGAGGTGCTGAAAACCTTGCAGACCATTCGCGGCAATACCCGCGTCACCTCCGACAGCCCGGAGAGCACTTACGATGCGCTGAAAAAATACGGCACAGACCTGGTTGAGCGCGCCCGCAGCCAAAAGCTGGACCCGGTGATTGGGCGCGATGAGGAAATCCGGAATGTGATTCGCATTCTGTCCCGTAAAACCAAAAACAACCCGGTTCTGATTGGCGAGCCCGGCGTGGGCAAAACTGCCATTGCCGAAGGGCTGGCGCAGCGAATCGTCAGCGGCGATGTCCCCGGCAGCCTGAAAGACAAAACCATTTTTTCGCTGGATATGGGCGCGCTGATTGCCGGAGCCAAGTATCGCGGTGAGTTTGAAGAACGGCTCAAAGCGGTGCTCAGCGAGGTGAAAAAGTCCGAAGGCAAAATCATTTTGTTTATCGATGAGCTGCATACCATTGTGGGCGCGGGCAAAACCGAGGGCAGCATGGACGCGGGCAACCTGTTAAAGCCCATGCTGGCGCGGGGTGAGCTGCACTGCATCGGCGCGACTACGCTGGACGAGTACCGGGAATACATCGAAAAAGACCCGGCGCTGGAGCGCCGGTTCCAGCCGGTTATGGTCAACGAGCCGTCGGTGGACGATACCATAGCCATTCTGCGTGGTCTGAAAGAGCGGTACGAGGTGTTCCACGGCGTGAAAATTCAGGACCAGGCGCTGATTGCGGCGGCAACCTTGTCGGCGCGGTATATCACCGACCGGTTCCTGCCGGATAAGGCCATCGACCTGGTGGACGAAGCCTGCGCCATGATTCGTACCGAAATGGATTCCATGCCCACCGAGCTGGATGTGATTCGCCGCAAAATCATTCAGCATGAGATTGAGGAAGCGGCGCTGAAAAAAGAAACAGACCCGCTGTCTATCTCCCATTTGGAAGAGATTCAAAAGGAACTGGCGGAAATGCGCGAGCAGTTCAACGCCATGAAAGCCCAGTGGGAAAATGAAAAATCCGCCATCGGCAAAGCCCAGGCTCTGCGCGAGCAGATTGAACAGCTGAACAAGCAGATTGAAAAAGCCGAGCGGGACTACGACTTGAACAAGGCGGCGGAGCTGAAATACGGCAAACTTCCTCAGCTGCAAAAAGAATTGCAGGAGGAAGAGAGCAAAGGCGAGAGCGCCAAAAATACGGATTCGCTGCTGCGCAATAAGGTGACGGAAGAGGAAATCGCCAAGATTATTGAACGCTGGACAGGGATTCCCACCACCAAGCTGATGGAGGGCGAAAAGGAAAAGCTGCTTCGGCTGGACGAAATTCTGCACCAGCGGGTTATCGGGCAGGACGAAGCGGTTTCCACGGTGACCGATGCCATCCTGCGTTCCCGGGCGGGCATTCAGGACCCGAACCGTCCGATTGGCTCGTTCCTGTTCCTGGGACCCACCGGCGTGGGCAAAACGGAGCTGGCGAAAACCCTTGCCGCGACATTGTTTGACGATGAAAAAAATATGATTCGTATCGACATGACCGAGTATATGGAAAAATACGCGGTATCGCGTTTGATTGGCGCGCCTCCGGGCTATGTGGGCTATGAAGAGGGCGGTCAGCTGACCGAAGCGGTGCGCCGCAAGCCCTATTCGGTGGTGTTGTTCGATGAGGTGGAAAAAGCCCATCCCGATGTGTTTAATATTCTGCTGCAAGTGCTGGACGACGGTCGTCTGACCGACTCGCAGGGGCGGCAGGTGGATTTTAAGAATACGGTTATCATTCTGACCTCCAACCTTGGTTCCCAGACGCTGCTGGAGGGCATCGATGCCGACGGCAATATTACCGAAGAGGCGAAAGCCGAGGTTGAGGAGCTGCTCAAACACAGCTTCCGTCCGGAATTTTTGAACCGGCTGGATGAAATTGTGTTCTACAAGCCCTTAACGCGGACGGACATTCGCAAGATTGTGGATTTGATGCTCGCCGGGCTGAACCGCCGGTTGGCTTCGCAGCAGCTGGCCTGCCGGTTTACCGATGCCGCCAAAGATTTCATTGCCCAAAACGGGTACGACCCGGTGTATGGTGCGCGTCCGCTGCGCCGGTACATTCAGCGTACGGCGGAAAATTTAATCAGCCGCAAAATTATCGAAGGCAACCTGACCGCGGGCTCTGTTCTGGTGCTGGATGTAGGCGAAAACGGTCTTATGGTGACGGTGGAACGCGCTTAACCAATTCCCGCTTTTCGGCGGTTTTCATATAGATCCTCCTTGTATGGGGCGCAGGAATTTTCTTCTGCGTCCCGTTTTTTATATCTGTTTTTATGGTTTTGCCTGTAAGGCAATGCTCATCCAATAGCCGCTGGGAAAGGGAAAGGACAATATCTGTCCGAACGAGTTGGCGGCGGATTGCTTCGCAAACAGTCCATAGCCGCCCGCCTTGACCATCGCTTCTTTTTTAGTCCAGTACAGGGTGAAGCGCTCGTCCCGGCTGTGGCCGGTCAGCTGCCGCAAAGCGGCATTCTCCGCTTCTGTCAGCATCCGTTCTGTCAAGCGAAGCCGGTACGGGACGATTTTCTGTAAATCAATCCCCACTTCGCCGGTTTTGCTGAAGACCGCTGCCGCATAATCGCCGGAATGGGTGACATTATAAAAAAAGCCGGGGGCGTTCGCGATATACGGTTTGCCCGAACGGGCGGCGCATACTTGCAGCCCGGCAAGGATATCCTCGGACGGCTGTCGGTGAAAGGTTCGCCTATAGTACGCCCCAAAGCATTCTGCTGCCGCCGCCCTGCCGCAAACCGAGGGCAGCGCATCGCTCTGTCCGTATCGCTCTGGCAGCAGGGGCAGAGCGGCGGTTTCGGAAGAAATTGGCAAAATGGAAACGGTAAAATTTGCATTTTGAAAAATCAGCATAAATGCTCTCCTTTCGGAAAAGGTAATGGCAAACAATGATTTGCCGTTTTCAGCGCATGGGATGGGAGGCAGCAGACATATGATGTATCTGAAAGCATTTTTAATTGGCGGACTGATTTGTATGATTGGACAGCTGTTGGTCGATTGGACAAAACTGACCCCGGCACGGATTTTGGTTGGCTTTGTGGTGCTCGGCGTGGTATTGGGCGCGATTGGTTTATATGAACCGTTGGTGGAATTTGCCGGCTGCGGCGCAACCGTGCCCCTGACCGGCTTTGGCAATACGCTGGTGCAGGGAACGCGCCAGGCGATTGAGGAAAAAGGCCTGATAGGCGCCATGACCGGACCTTTGAGCGCCGGTGCGGCGGGCATTCTGGCGGCGGTTATGAGCGGTCTGGCGGTGTCCTTTTTGGCAAAGCCCCGGGCAAAGTAAAAAAGAAATAAAAAAAGGCGACGGCAGCCGCCTTTTTTATTTTACCAAAGTTTACTATAAATAGGTGGATTTTCACGGAGCGGTTTTGTATTTTTCCGTCTGCCGCACCGCTTCCGCGTCGCACCGCTCGTTTTCCGGGTGTCCGTTATGCCCTTTGATCCAGTGAAAAGTCAGCTTATGCGGTCGCGCCGCCTGCAAAAAAGCTTCCCACAGTTCCCGGTTGGGAACGGGCTTGTTGTCGCTTTTTTTCCAGCCCCGCTTCTGCCAGCCGTAAACCCAGCCTTTGGAAACCGAGTCGGCTACATATTTGGAATCGGTGGTAATCAGCACCTCGCAGGGGCGGTTCAGCGCCCGCAGACCTTCGATCACCGCCGTCAGCTCCATGCGGTTGTTGGTGGTTTCGGCCGCGCCGCCGCTGATTCGTTTTTCATATTTTCCGTATCGTAAAATGCTGCACCAGCCGCCGGGACCGGGATTGCCGGAACAGGCGCCGTCGGTATATAGCTCAACTGTCATGGTTTCCTCTTTTCCCCATGTTTTGTATGGGTATGCTTTTCTTCATTATAGCTTTTGAAAGAATTTTTGTCAACGCAGGTTTATTTTGCAAGCGGCGGGTAAAAATAGGAGCAGTAAGCATTTTGAAAGGATGATTGTATGAAGGCTGTCATACTGGCAGGCGGCGAGGGAAAGCGCCTGCGTCCGCTGACCGACCATACGCCAAAGCCGATGGTGCCGTTGTTTTCCGAACCGGTGCTGTTTTATCTGCTGTCCCAGCTGGAGAAATGCGGTGTGGAGGAAGCGATAATCGCGCTGCGCTTTCTGCCGGAGGTGATTCCCCATGCCTTTGGGGAATCATTCAAACACATGAAGCTGCACTATCGTACCGAGGAATCCCCCCGGGGGACGGCCGGCGCAGTGAAGGACGCCGCCAAAGGATTTGACGAGCCGTTTTTCATTGTCAGCGGCGATGGGGTCTGCGATTTTGATTTTAACGGTATTTTGACCTATCACAAAGCCGCCGGCAGCCAGTTTACCGTGGTTTGCCACGAAGTGCGCCAGCCCGGTGAATACGGGCTTGTAAAAAAGAGCGAGGACAATCGAATTTTATCCTTTATTGAAAAACCCAGCTGGAACCGAACCGACGGGAATTTAGCGAATACCGGCGTTTATATCTGCGACCCGGCGGTGCTTGATTTGATTGCCGATGACGGCATGGTGGATTTTGCGGCGGATGTGTTCCCGATTCTTCTACAGAATCAAACGCCGTTTTATGCCTATCAGGAAAGCGGCTACTGGTGTGATATCGGCGACCCGGAGAGCTATAAGTCCTGTCACCGCGCCGCGTTTGACGGTGAGATTGACCTGTCGCTGCCCCAGGTGCAGAAAGATGTATATTCCCCCGCTGAAATCCCTTCTGGCAGCTATACCATCATTCCCCCGGTCTGGTTCGGGGAAGGGGTGAGCGTCGGCAAAGACGCGGTCATCGGTCCGTATACGGTCATTGGCGACGGCTGTACCGTGCAGGGCGGCGCTTCGGTGCGCAAATCGGTTCTGCAAAACAAAGTGTTCTGCGGCGAGGGGGCGCTGGTCAGCGACAGCATTCTTTGCGAGGGCGTTTCGGTGAAAAAGGACTGCCGTATTTTTGAACAGGCGGTGATTGGCGCCAATACGGTAATCGGCGCGGGGTCAACGGTCGGGAGCAATGTTTATATCAGCTCCGATAAAAATATTGCAAAAAATTCCATCATATCGGAAAATATTTCGGAGGGCTTCCAGCAGCCGCAGCTGCCGGAAAACGGCGATTGGCGCGGGGCGGCGTTTACCGAAATCTCCGTCAAGTCCGCGGCGGCGCTGGGGGCTGCGTTCGGCAGCGCGAAATCCGGCAAATATATCGCCGTGGGCAGCGATGGCAAAAACAGTTCCGACAGCATTCTATCCGCTATCTGCGGCGGATTGATTTCCGCCGGCGCCAATATTTGGCATATGGGACGCAGCTTTTGTTCGCAGTTTTTATATATGCTGACTTACAGCGGCATGAACGGCGGTGTTTATGTTTCCACCGAGGCGGGTGAGGTTTCGATTTCGCTGCGCGGGGAACACGCGCTGCCGCCCGACCGCAAAACCGAGCGGGACTGCGCCTATCGGTTCCGGCGCTCGGATTTTACCCCCTGCAACCCGGAGCATTGCGGTTCGGTGCGGGATATGTCCTATTTAATTCCCATGTACCGGCGGCAGCTGGGGCTGTTTAAGAATGAGTACTACGGCGGGCGCAGCTTTCATATCGCCAGCGAAAATCAGGACATTCGGGATTTTTGCCGGGAGTTTTTCGGACGACACTGCGTAGAGGAGGAGGGACTGCCCACCTTTCATATTGCGCGGGACGGAATGAAAATGACCCTGACCGACGAGCTGGGCGAGCTGGCGTCGTATGAAAGCCTGTTGGTTTTGTGCTGTTACGATGCGTTTATGCAGGGCAGCGATGTGGCGGTGCCCTATGACGCGCCAAAGGTAATCAATCGTCTGGCGGCGGAAAAGGGCTGCCATGTGATTCGCTGCTGCGATGAGGATGATACCGTAAATCCGGAGGCGGCGAAATTGATTGCCGACTGCGTATGGAGCCGGGACGCGCTGTTTATGTGCGTAAAGCTTTTGGACATGAGCATTCGCTATGCCACCGATTTACACGGGCTGTTGCAGCGCCTGCCGGTGTTCTTTGTGTACGAAAAGTCCCTGTCCGTGCCCGGAGAGGGCGCGTTTACCGGAGAAATCCTGCGCCGGTTCGGTGAGGAAAGCGATGAGAAAACCGGCGTCGGTGTTCGTCTGTCCGGTGAAAAGGGCGATGTGCTGCTGACGGCGGCCTCCCAGGGGCAGCGCATCCGCATTCTGACCGAGGCGGAAAACGAGGAAACCGCTATGGAGCTTTGCGGCGAAATGGAGGATAAAATCTGCGCCATGATGAACCAGTTCTCCTGACACTGCGTCAAAGCGGCGGCAATCAGCCGCACGCTCTTCTGGCGGTAAGGCAAAGACTTGACTTTAGATGAAAAAAATAGTAAGATAAGATAGCTAAGCTATGACAGCTTTTTTGTGGCATATAACAAAAGTGTGCGGCAGCGCCGCTTCGGCGCCGGGGGAAGGGCGCGCTTTTGCTGTGGACTTGGTGCCGCCGATCGGAGCGTTCGGCGGTTTACATAGAAAAAAATAGAACAACAAAAATGGCTTGCCGCAGGACGGTTTTTTTGTCGTGCGGCGAAGCGGTAGTTTTTTGACAAAAAGGAGAATTACATGCCAAAACAGAAAAATGATTTAGCATCGGTGCGTGTTGGAACCAAAATGACGCCTGCCCGCAAAGGTCGTCCGGTTCGCGAACCGCGCACAAGAAAAGAGGGCAAACCCAAAAAAGCGGAAAAGCCCATCCGTGTTTCTTTCCTGGGCGGTTTGAATGAAATCGGAAAGAATATAACGGTTTTTGAATATGATGAGGATATGTTCATCCTGGACTGCGGGCTTTGTTTTCCCGATACCGATATGCCCGGCGTAGATTTGGTGCTGCCGGATTTTACCTATATTACAAGAAACGCGGACAAAATTCGCGGTATCGTGATTACCCACGGTCACGAAGACCACATCGGCGGACTGCCGTATCTTCTGAAAGAGATTCACGCGCCGGTTTACGCCACCCGCCTGACCGCCGGTCTGATTATGGGCAAGCTCAAGGAGCATAATCTGGACAAAACCGCCGTTTTGCAGGTGATTAAGCCCGGTGATACCATAAAGCTGGGCGCATTCACCGTCGAGGCGATCCATGTCAACCACTCCATCCCCGACCCGATAGGCGTGGCAATTAAATGCGCGGCGGGTACGATTATTCATACCGGCGACTTTAAGATTGACTCTACGCCCATTGATGGTGAGATTATCGATTTGGCGCGGTTTGCCGCGCTGGGGAAAGAGGGCGTTTTGTGCCTGATGACCGATTCCACCAACGCGGAGCGGGCAGGGTATACCGAAAGCGAGAGAAAAGTCGGCGGCTCGCTGGAGCATCTGTTCAGTTTGGCGGGGCACAGGCGCGTGATTGTCGCGACCTTTGCGTCCAATATCCACCGGGTGCAGCAGATTATCGATGTGTCCGAAAAACAGGGCAGAAAAGTCGCCCTGTCCGGCAGAAGTTTGGAAAATGTCGTTGCCGTAGCGGCGGAGCTTGGGTATTTGAAAGTGCCGGACGGCATTATCATATCCGTGGATGAGGTCAGAAAATATCCGGATGAACAGGTTACACTGATTACCACCGGCAGCCAGGGCGAGCCGATGTCGGCGCTGACGCGCATGTCCTCCTCCGACCACCGCAAAGTGCAGATTACGCCGAATGATGTGGTCATTATCTCCGCCACCCCCATCCCCGGCAACGAAAAAACCGTCGGCAAGGTGATTGACGATTTGCTGAAACTGGGCGCGGAAGTCTTTTATAACCAGATGTACGATGTACATGTGTCCGGTCACGCCCGCCAGGAAGAGCTGAAAATGATTTTGAGCATCGTGCACCCGAAATTTTTTATTCCCGTGCACGGAGAGCGCAAGCACTTAACGGCAAACGCCGCCCTGGGTGAGGCAATCGGTATTCCCACAAGCAATATCCTGCTTGTGGAAAACGGTACGCAGGTTACCTTAACGAAAAAGGAAATCAAAGCCGATACCACCGTACCCGCCGGACGGGTGTTTGTGGACGGTTACGGCGTGGGCGATGTGGGCAATATCATTCTGCGCGACCGCAAAAAGCTGTCGGAGGACGGTCTGGTGGCTGTCAGCATGGCAATCGATACGGTCAATGGCGAAATTGTATCCGGTCCGGTGATGGAATCCCGCGGGTTTGTCTATGTGCGTGATTCCGACGAGCTGTTCCATGACGCCTGCGATTTGGTAGAGGAGATTACCGCCCGCTATACCCGCAACGGCAAAATTGATATTCCCGCCACCAAAAACCATATTCGCGATGAGGTTGCGCGGTTTATGTATGAGCGCACCAAGCGAAGCCCCATTGTTGTGCCGATTCTTTTGGAGCTGTAAGGTGCTTGTATGATGAAAAAAGTAAAGATTACCATCTTAAAAACCACGCTGGACAAAGAGCTGGCGACCGAGTACGGTATCCCCGGGCTTACGGTCTGCCCGCTGATGCGTCAGGGGCAGGTGTTTTTCGCCGATTACGCCAAGCCCGATGGGTTCTGTGATGAGGCGTGGAAAGCGATTTACCAATATGTGTTCGCGCTTGCACACGGCGCGGAAAAAGATTTGTTTTATTACGGCGACTGGATTAAAACCCCCGGCGTCGCCATTTGCAGCTGCAACGACGGTCTACGGCCGGTTATCATGAAACTGGAGACCACCGACCTTGTATCCGTTGCCGACGAAACTTGAAATCTTTCCGGAAAGGATGATACATAATGGATGTGATTCTGACTCAGGATGTCAAAAGCCTTGGTAAAAAAGGCGAAAAAGTCCGTGTGAACGACGGCTACGGCAGAAACTTTCTGCTGCCCCGCGGTCTTGCCAAAGAGGCGAACGCGCAGGCGATAAGCGAGCTGAAGAACCGCGAAGCGGCAACCGCCTATAAAAAAGCGGAGGAGCTGAAAAAAGCAAAAGAAGATGCCGCGAAAATGGAGGGAAAAACCATTGTCGTCACCGCCAAAGCCGGTCAAAACGGCAAGCTGTTCGGCTCGGTGACCAGCAAGGAGATTGCCGAGGCGCTTTTAAGCCAGTACGGCGTTTCTGCCGACAAAAGAAAGATTACCTGCGCCGAAATTAAGGCGTTCGGCACCTATGAATGCGAAGTCAAGCTGCACGCGGATGTGACGGCGAAGTGCTTTGTGCGCGTAGGCGAATAAGGCGGAGGAGTTTGCTTTGGCGAATGATTTGAGCTTTACGCCCGAGGGCGAGCTTCCCTTTTCCCTGGAAGCGGAACAGGCGGTGCTGGGGTCGATTCTGTTGGATCCGTCCTGTTTGAACACGGTTGCCATGACGCTGAAGGCGGAGCATTTCTATTTGCAACAGCACCGGGATATTTATACCCATATGCTGTCGCTGGATTCCGCCGCCGGCGGTAAAATCGACGCGCTGCTGCTGCTGAATCGGCTGAAAGAGGATAAGCTTTTTACCGATGAAAGCGGTAAAAACTATTTGTATCAGCTTTCGCAGAATGTGCCGACCACCGCCAATGTGGAAGCCTATGCGCGTATTATTAAGGAAAAATATTATATCCGCAGCCTGATTACCGCTTCGCGGGAAATCATCGACAGCGCCGTGTCCGGCGCCGAAAACGCGGATCTGCTGCTGGATTTTGCGGAGCAGAAAATTTATAATATCCGCCAGGGGCATACCGTGGCGGGACCTACCCGCCTGAGCGATATTGTGCCTGGGGTGTATGAACGGCTCTATCAGCTCTCCTCGCCCGAGCGGGAGGAATACATGGGGCTGAAAACCGGCTTTGAGGATATTGACCGAGTGACCACCGGCTTAAATAAGTCCGATTTGATTATCATCGGCGCCCGCCCGGCCATGGGTAAAACCAGCTTCGCGCTGAACCTGGCGCGGAATGTGGCGGTGCGCGGTCATAAAAGGGTGCTGTTTTTCTCGCTGGAAATGGGCAAGGAGCAACTGGCGCAGCGGGTGCTGGCAACGGAAGCGCGGGTGGAGAGCACCAAGATGCGCACCGGCCGCTTTTCCTCTGCCGAATGGGAGAAGCTGGCGCAGGCAACCATTTTTCTTTCGGATTTTGATATTTATTTTGACGATACCTCCGACATTACCGTGCCGGAGATGAAAGCGCGCATTCGCCGCCTGAAAGGCGTGGACTGCGTGATTATCGACTATTTGCAGCTGATGAAATCGGCTGTGCGCACCGATAACCGCGTACAGGAGGTTACCGAGATTACCCGCAGCCTGAAGCTGATGGCGAAGGATTTGAATATTCCGGTTATCACCTGCGCCCAGCTGGCGCGCGGCACGGAAGCGCGGGGCAAATCCCATAAACCGCAGCTTTCCGACCTGCGAGAGTCCGGCTCTATTGAGCAGGACGCGGATATTGTTATGATGCTGTACCGGGATAATTATTATTCCGATACCGGCGAGGACGGACCGGCGCTGCCGAATTCGGCGCAGGTGCTGATTCAAAAGAACCGTCACGGACCCACCGCCGATATTGACTTGAACTGGATTCCCGAATTTACCCTGTTTACCACCAAGGAACGCAATTTAGATGAAGACGAAAGCGCTTAACGCACTCCAAAGTTACAAAATCTCTCTTACGGGGCGTCATGTGATTGCCGCCGTTTCCGGCGGCAGCGACTCCATGGCGCTTTTGCATTTTCTTGCCTTTTTGCAAAAAGAAGAATCCTTTACCCTGACAGCCGCCCATGTCAACCACGGCATTCGGGGGAAAGAGGCCGACCGGGACGAACAGCTGGTGCGTGCCTATTGTCAAACGTTGGGCGTGAACCTCCAGACGCTTTGGGTCAATATTCCCGAAATGGCAAAGGCTTCCGGCGAGTCGGAGGAAATTTGCGGCAGGCGGGTGCGGTATGAATTTTTCAATCGCATCGACCCGCATGCGCTTGTCGCTACGGCGCACCATTTGGAGGATGCGGCGGAAACCTTCTTTTTAAATTTGGCGCGGGGCACCGGTCTTTTGGGGCTTACGGGCATTCCGCCGGTGCGCGGGCAAATCATTCGTCCGCTGCTTACCTGCACCAAGGCGGAAATTCTACAGTATTGCGAGCAAAATCAAATTCCCTTTGCCACCGACAGCACCAACCTGTCGGACGACTATGCGCGCAACCGCATCCGGCACCGGGTGCTGCCGGTATTAGAAGAAATCAATCCGTCCTTTCTCAGCTGTTTTCAGCGGTGTCTGACACATTTGCAGGCAGATGAGGCGTTTTTGCGGCAGCAGACGCGAAACGCCGCCGCCGCGTGCCGTACAGCAGGCGGGTATTCGGTCGAAGGTCTGCTGGCGGTTCCCGAGGCGCTGTTTTCCCGGGTGCTGGTATATGCGCTGCGGGAGCTGGGCGGAACCGCGCCGGAGGATAAGCATGTACAGCGTGTCGCATCTTTTCTGCGGCAGGGCGGCAGCGATACCATGAACGGCGGCGCGGTCATGGTATCGGACGGTAAGAGGTTGTTTTGCAAAAAACAGGCGGTTTTACAACAAATGGAGCCGGTTGTTTTGCATCGTTTGCCGGAAAGGATAACGGTTTTAGAAAAAACCATAACGTTTTCCTTAAAAAAACCGGAAAATTGGGAAAAAATTAGCAAAGGGGTATTTCAATATTCTATCAATCATGATAGAATAATATATCCTGTAATCATCAGAACCCGCCGCGACGGCGACCGGTTCCATCCCGCCGGACGGGGTGTCGGCAAAACGCTCCGGCAGTTGTTTTGCGAAGCGAAAACACCGCGCGAACAGCGGGATGAAGTGCTGTTGCTGTGTGACGGGCAGGGGATTCTCTGCGCTGAGGGCTTCGGCATTGACGAGCGGGTAAAGCCGGCTGAGAATACGGGAAATACACTATATGTGACCATTCGGAGAGGCACAAATGATACATGACATTGAACGCATTTTAATTAGCGAAGAAGCACTGCACGAAAAGGTGCAGGAATTGGGCAGACAGATCAGCGAGGATTACCGCGGTCGCCGGCTGCTTTTGGTCAGCATTCTCAAAGGCTCCGTTATCTTTATGGCCGATTTGATGCGGGCGATTACCGTGCCCTGTGAAATTGATTTTATGGCGGTTTCCAGCTATGGAGACGGCGTTAAAACATCGGGCGAGGTGCAGATAAAAAAAGACCTTGACCGTAAAATTGAAAATTATGACCTTTTGATTGTCGAGGATATTTTAGACAGCGGAAAAACCCTTTCCTATTTAATGAAGGTTCTGGCTGCCCGTAACCCGTCGAGCATCCGCATTTGCACCCTGCTCGACAAGCCCGACCGCCGCGAAGCTACGGATGTGGCTGCCCATTACAGCGGTTTCCAGATTCCCGACGCGTTTGTGGTCGGCTATGGGCTGGATTATGCCGAAAAATACCGCAACCTGCCCTATGTGGGCATTTTGAAGCCGTCTGTCTACGAAAAGTAACAGAACCGCAATCATTTTTTATAATAACAGGCAGATTTTTAGCTTATGATATTGACAGAGGAAGCCGATTATCATTGCTGCTTCCCGATAGGAGTGAACTTTTTTTGAGTATTCGATGGAAACAGATCATCCCGTATCTTGCCATTCCGCTTTTGCTTGTTGCCATGTTCCTTTTTCTGACTACAAGGCAGACCACCGACCGGGTTGCCTATTCCGAAGTTATCGAACTGTTTGAAGAAAATCAGGTCGCTGAGTATACATTGAATCTGAGCAGCGGCGAGCTGCAATATCGCTTACAGGGCTCCAACGAGCGGCTGACGTATACCGTGCCCAATGTCAATATGTTTATCAGCGATATTGAAGATTATGTCAAGGAATATAATGCCAACGCCGCCGCCGGGCAGGAGATTCGGTACGATTATGAGCGCGGTTCCGCCAATTCCTGGTGGGTCAGCCTGCTGCCTACGATTATTCTGATGGCCATTTTGGGCGTGGGAATGTATATCATGATGCGCAAAATGAACCAGGCCATCACCAGCGAAACCAACCGCTCCATCAGCTTCGGCAAGGCGCGGATTCGCAACGGCAAGGATGAAAAGCGCAAAACCACCTTCGCCGATGTGGCAGGCGCAGATGAAGAAAAAGCGGAATTACAGGAGATTGTCGAGCTTTTGCGCAACCCCCAGCGTTTTAACGCTCTGGGTGCGCGTATCCCGAAGGGCGTCTTGCTGGTGGGCCCTCCCGGCACCGGTAAAACGTTGTTGGCACGCGCCGTGGCGGGTGAAGCGGATGTGCCGTTTTTCACCATTTCCGGCTCGGACTTTTTGGAAATGTATGTGGGCGTCGGCGCGTCCCGTGTGCGCGATTTGTTTGATCAGGCGAAGAAAAATGCCCCGTCCATTATTTTTATTGATGAAATCGACGCAGTCGGTCGCCACAGGGGCGCCGGTATGGGCGGCGGTCACGATGAACGCGAGCAGACTCTGAACCAGATGCTGGTGGAAATGGACGGCTTCGGCTATAACGAAGGCGTGGTTGTCATTGCGGCGACCAACCGTCCGGATATTCTCGACCCGGCGCTGTTGCGCCCCGGTCGTTTTGACCGGCAGGTGACGGTCGGTTACCCGGATGTCAAGGGCAGAGCCGAGATTTTGAAGGTTCACGCCAAGAACCCCTACAAGCCCCTTGCGCCCGATGTGAAACTGGAAGATATTGCCAAGCAGACCGTTGGATTTACCGGCGCGGATTTGGAAAACCTGTTAAATGAGGCCGCGCTTTTGGCGGCGCGCAGAAACCGCAAGGCCATTTCCATGAACGAAATCGAAGAGGCGACCATGAAGGTCATTGTCGGCTCGGAGAAAAAGTCGCATAAACGCACCATGGAGGATAAACGCATTACCGCCTACCATGAGGCCGGTCACGCCATTGCCACCCATTTTCTGGAGGGGCAGGATCCGGTGCAGCATGTTTCTATTGTTCCCCGCGGTATGGCTGCCGGATTTACCCTTTCCCGACCGGAGCAGGATTCGCTGCATATGTCCCGCCAGCATATTCTGGATGACATTGTGGTGCTGTTGGGCGGTCGTGTAGCAGAGGCGCTGTTTATCGGCGATATCTGCACCGGCGCTTCCAATGATATCGAGCGTGCAACCGAAATGGCGCGCAATATGGTGACAAAATACGGTATGAGCGATACCCTCGGTCCCATCAGCTACGGCAGCGGTGACCATGAGGTATTCCTCGGCAAGGATTACGGCAATGTCCGCAATTATTCCGAGGCGGTGGCTGCGGAAATCGATGAGGAAATCAATAAAATTATTCAAAACGGCTATCGCCGCTGCGAAGAGATTCTGAAAGCACATGCCGATAAGCTCAAAGAGCTGGCGGAATATCTGATTGAGTACGAAAAAATTGACGGCGACCAGTTCCGCGCGATGATGGAGGGCAGACCCTTTGAAAAACCGGTGCTCTCCGCCGACGAGCCCCCGGCGCCGGAGCATACCGATGCGCCCGCCGTGCCACAAGAGCCGGATGTGCCCACTGCTGTGCTTCCCGAACCGGTCGATGCGCCTTCTTTGCCGGAGGATAAACCCGCACCCGATGCCGGGAACGACTCCGCCGGGCAGGATGGGCAGACAGAATAAAATAAAAAAACAGCGCGGAAATCAGCGGTTATCATGCGGATTTCCGCGCTGTTCTTTGCCGGTTAAGACGGATGAAGAAGTAAACAAAAAAACAGGAATAACAGGAGGTTTGTGTATGTTTAATATGGATTTTACAAAAAAGATTGCCGTTGTGGGCACCGGTTTTGTGGGCATGAGCTTTGCCTATGCCATGCTTTGCGACGGCGGCTGTGATGAAATGCTGCTGATTGATATTGATAAACAGAAGGCGGAGGGGGAGGCCATGGATTTGAGCCACGGCCTGTCCTTTGCCAAAACCAATATGAAAATTTACGCCGGGGATTATCGGGATTGCCGGGACGCGGATATTGTTATTATTTGCGCGGGCGTCAGCCAAAAGCCCGGCGAGGATCGTATTTCGCTGCTGCAACGAAATACGGCGGTCTTTCAGTCTATTATCACCCCTATCATTCAGTCCGGGTTCGACGGTATTTTTCTGGTGGCAACCAATCCGGTGGATATTATGACAAGCATTACCCAAAAGCTCTCCGGCTTTGACTGCCGTCGGGTGATTGGTTCGGGCACCACGCTGGATACGGCGCGCCTGCGGTACCTTTTGGGTAATTATTTTTCTGTTGACCCGAAAAATGTCCATGCCTATGTGATTGGCGAACACGGCGACAGCGAGATTACCCCCTGGTCGCAGGCGTTCATTTCCACCAAGTCCATCCGCGATATTATTGACGGCGATCCTGCCTATGACGAGCAGGAGGTCTACGGTATTGCAAAAGAAGTGACCGGCGCGGCGCAGCGGATCATCGCGGCAAAAAAGGCGACTTATTACGGTATCGGTATGGCGCTGGTGCGCATTGTAAAAACCATTCTTTCGGACGAGAAGAGCATCCTGACCGTTTCCGCCATGCTGCGCGGGGAATACGGGGTGCAAAATGTCTATGCCGGTGTGCCTGCTATCATCGGACGGGACGGGGTGCGGGAAATCATCACCCTGTCGCTGACGGAAGACGAGCTGCAAAAGTTTCGCGCCTCCTGCGACTTCTTGAAAAAAACAGCCTCAGCGATTCAGTAATGCCGAAAGCGAAGAAAAAACAGCCTGCCGGTTGCCGATTTTTTACTGAAAATTACAGAATTTTCGGTTGCAACCGGCAGCCATTTCGTTTATAATTAAACATTATGATTTTAAGCGGGGCGTGAAAACATATGAGTATCAAAACCGGCGCAAAATTGGCAGATTTACGCAAACGGCACGGCTATTCCCAGGAAGCCCTTGCCGAAAAGCTGGGACTGAGCCGCCAGGCCATTTCCAAATGGGAACGCGGCGAATCCTCGCCCGATACCGATACTTTAATTGCCCTGGCGCAAATTTACGGCGTCAGTCTGGATGATCTGGTGAACCATACCCCGACCTCCCAGACTGCACCGACCGAGGCACCTGTTTTTACGCCGTCCCCGCAGCAGCAAACGCCGTCTCAGCCCCAGGCACCGTCTGTTGCCCAAGCCGCGCAGAATTGGCGCAAAAAACGCCAGCAAAAGCCGCTGCTGTATCCGAATCTTGCAAGCAAATTGCTGAAATTTCCGTTTCCTATCATTGTTCTTGTGATTTATCTGCTTTTGGGCTTTGTGGCAAAGCTCTGGCACCCGATGTGGATTCTGTTTTTGCTGATTCCCGCGTATTATCATTTTGCGCTGATTTCTGCAAGAGCTTCGAGTAAAAAGCAGTTTCTTTTGGGGCTGCCGGTGATTGAGGTCGCCTTGATTCTGTTTTTGGTGATTGGCTTTTTCTTCAGTGGCTGGGCGTGGGCCTGGGTACTGTTTTTGGTGGCGCTGGTCTACTATTGGTATATCGCCGTCTCTTATAAAGAGAAAAAACAGGGAGACGCTGCCGATGATTAACCGCAAAAAAGCCGCGCCGACCCCGCCCATGGGCTGGAACAGCTGGGACTGCTACGGCGCCGGTGTGACCGAAGAGATTTTATTAAGAAACGCCGCCTTTGTGCAGCAGCACCTGAAGGAGTACGGCTGGCAATATGTGGTCTGTGATATTCAGTGGTACGAGCCGACGGCGGTGGACACCCGCTATCACGATTTTGCCCCGCTTTGCATGGACGCCTGGTCCCGCCTGATTCCCGCTGAAAACCGGTTCCCCTCGTCTGCGGGCGGCAAGGGCTTTGCCCCCATTGCCGAAAAGATTCATGCCATGGGCTTGAAGTTCGGCATCCATATTCTGCGCGGCATCCCCCGCCAGGCGGTTCACGCCGCCGCGCCCATTCTGGGCAGCAGCGCCACCGCACGGGATATTGCTTCGTCCTTTTCCCTGTGTTCCTGGAACACGGATATGTACGGGGTGGACGCTACAAAAGAGGGGGCGCAGGCGTATTATGATTCCCTGTTCTCCCTGTATGCGTCCTGGGGTGTTGATTTTGTAAAAGTTGATGATATTTGCGATACCAAATTTAATTCTCAGAACCCCTATTCCGCCAAAGCGGAAATTGAGATGATTCGTAAGGCAATAGACTGCTGCGGCAGGGAGATGGTGCTGAGCCTGTCCCCCGGTCCGGCACGCTTGGAAAACGCCTGGCATCTGGCGACCAACGCGGATATGTGGCGTTTAACCGATGACTTTTGGGATACCTGGCCGCAGCTGAAGGATATGTTCCGCCGCTGTGAGCAGTGGTATGCCTTTGCAAAAGACGGCTGTTGGCCCGATTGTGATATGCTGCCCCTAGGAAGGCTTTGCGTATCCGACCGCAAACAGCCCGACCGGCGCTGCCGCCTGACCGAAGCGGAGCAGCGCACCATGATGAACCTGTGGTGCATTTTCCGCTCCCCTCTGATGCTGGGGGCAGAAACCGAGGGGATGGACGATTTTACCCTTTCGCTTCTGACCAACCGGGAGGTGATTGCTGTCAACCAGACCGGTCAAAACCAAAAACCGGTGAAAAGCAGCGCCGAAGAAGCGGTTTGGCAGTCGCAGCTGCCGGACGGGCAATGTGTCATTGCGCTGTTTAACCTGACAGAGCAGGAACGGGAGATTACCGTCACGGCGCACGAGCTGGGGCTTCCCGCGTTGTATGCGGTAAAAGACCTCTGGACAAAGGCTTTCACGCCGACCGAAAACGGTACCCTGACCATTCTGCTGCCCGCGCATGCTTCGACCATGCTGCTTGTGCAGGCATAGGGATTTTTATGATGTTTGTTGCCGTTTCCGGCGCTTGCTGGGAGCGGCATTTACATGTTTACCGTTTGTGAAAATTGTAATAATATTTCTCAATCGCGTTGACATCGGGAAAATCGTATATTATACTTAAAGTGCAATGATTATTGTGTATATCAGCGCCATTTTGTACTATATTTTGTGCACGGCGCCGGGAGGATAAGCATGAGTTTTATTGAATTGGATTCGGTTTATAAGCGCTATAAAATGGGCGAGGTAACCATCAGCGCCGCAGACGGCGTGACTTTTTCTGTGGAACAGGGCGAGCTTTGTATGGTCGTAGGACCCAGCGGCGCGGGCAAAACAACCGTATTAAATATTCTCGGCGGCATGGATGACTGTGACGACGGCAAAGTGCGTGTCGCGGGGGAGCTTATCAATTCCTTTAACCGCAAAAAGCTGACAGAGTACCGCAGGTTCGATGTCGGCTTTGTATTTCAGTTCTACAATCTGGTTCCCAATCTGACGGCGCTGGAAAATGTAGAGCTTTCGACCCAAATCAGCAAAAAAGCCCTGGATCCGGTCAAGGTGCTGGATAATGTGGGGCTGGGCGACCGAATGAACAACTTCCCGTCGCAGCTTTCCGGTGGTGAGCAGCAGCGCGTGTCGATTGCCCGTGCTTTGGCGAAAAACCCCAAGCTGCTTTTGTGCGACGAGCCAACCGGCGCACTGGATTACGCTACCGGTAAAAACATATTAAAGCTCTTGCAGGATACCTGTATTCAAACGGGGATGACCGTGATTATCATTACCCATAACCAGGCGATTACGCCCATGGCGGATCGGGTGGTTACCATGCGATCCGGGCGTGTGCAGCGCATTACCGTCAACGACAACCCCATGCCGGTAGAGCAGATCGAATGGTAATAAGCTGTAAGAATGTCAGCGGAGATGTCATATGAAAAAAGGTTTGGTTAAAAATACACTCCGGTCCATCCGGCGCAGTTTCAGCAGATTCCTCGCCATTATGATTATTGTGGCAACGGGCTTTGCTTTTTTTGCCGGTATTAAAGCGGCCGGTCCGGATATGCTCGCAACGGCAAAAAAATATTATAACGATAATAACCTGATGGATTTGCGCATTCAGTCCGATTTGGGGCTGACCGCAGCGGACGCGCAGGCTGTTTCCGCCGTAGAGGGCGTGGACTATGTAATGCCGCAGAAATTTGTGGACGCACTGGTCTGGGTCAACGGCGCGGTGGAATCAGATATTGACGGCGCACAGATCAGCGCCCGCGCTTACGGCATCAATTTACAATCTTTATCCACTTATGCTTCCGGCGTAAAAGATCCCGCGTTTATTAACCGACCGGATCTTTTGGAGGGGCGGTATCCCACCGCGGAAAACGAGTGCTTGGTGGACGCCAGCGCCCTCTCTACGCCGGACAGCTACCAGATTGGCAATGTGATTACCCTTGGCGGCGACGGCACAAGCATTGATTTGTCGTTGTCGGTGACGGAGTTTACCATTGTCGGCATCATTCGTTCGCCCTATTATGTTTCCTTTGAGCGGGGCAATTCTCTGGTCGGCAGCGGTAAGATTGGTACCTATATTTATATTCCGGACAGCGTCATTTTGGCGGATTACTATTCGGAAATCTATGTTACCGTGCAGAATGCGGACAACTATGAGCCGTATTCGGACGAGTATTATGACTATGTTGCCCAAACAGCGGAGCGTATTTCCGCCATCGCGCCTCAGCGGCTTTCGGTGCGGGCGGCGGATTTGAACAGCACGCTTCCCGCGCAGATTACAAGCGCCCAAACCCAGCTGAACACCTTGGTGCAGCAGGCGGACGCGCAGTTCTCCGAGGCGGAGGCAAATGTCAGTTTCCTGGAGAGCCTTGCGGCCAACGGCGATGCCATTTTGGCGCAGGCGCAGGCGGAGTATAACGCAACATTCTCGGAACAGAGCACGGTATTGTCTGACAGCCAGAACGAATACAGCGAACAGGTGAACCTGTATAACCAGCTGCAGGCTTATGTTGCCTCGGCGCAAACCGAATGGAATGCCAACAACAGCGCCTATCAGGCAGCGCTGGCGGAGTATAACGAAAAACAGGCGCAGCTGCAGGCTGCGAATGCGGAAATTACCAGTGCTGAAAATAATATTGCTACTCTGCGCAGTATGATTAATACCACCCGTTCCGTATTCGATTCCCTGTCCGCGATGCAGGGGGCGGCGCTCAATCAGGATGATATTCAAAATATTGTCGGCGTGCTGGAGGCTGTGAATCCCGAGCTGTATAATGCGATTCGCTCCTTAACGGCGCAGGGTATGGCAGTAGACGCGCTGGCTCTGATTACGCCCCAGCTGGAGGCGTATGAAGCCCAGCTGACTCAGGCGGAGGCAGAACTGGAGCAGGGGCAGGCGGAATACGCAGAGCAGGAGGAGGCGCTAAACGAGGCGAATACCACCTTGCAGCAGACCAACGCTGCCCTGACCTCTTCAAAGGCTTTGCTGGATCAATATACACAGCAGCTTGCCGACGCAAAAGAAAAACTGGACGCTGCCGGCGTGCAGCTGCAAAGCGGCAGCTATGAGCTGTCTTTGCAGCAATTGCAGGCGCAGCAGCAGCTGGCGACCTTGCAGGCGCAGGTAGAGGATGCTGACGCCAATCTGGAAACTGCCAAGCGTGAACTGGAAGAGGCCAGAGCCGAAGTGAACGGGCAGATCGAATATGCCCAGACCATTATCACCAACGGGCAAAATACCTTAAATAAAATCAGCACGGCGCAGTGGAA
Source organism: uncultured Eubacteriales bacterium (assembly GCA_949293815.1). GTDB lineage: Bacteria > Bacillota > Clostridia > Oscillospirales > Acutalibacteraceae > RGIG2774. The sequence continues at coordinate 32,649 of CASFEZ010000012.1, forward strand.
TGTGTACGACCGCAGCGATACGCCGGGTTATTCCGGCTTCGGCGAAGCGGCGGAAAATGTCAATACGCTGGCAAACATCTTCCCGGTCTTCTTTGTTCTGGTTGCCGCAATGGTCAGCCTGACAACCATGACGCGCATGGTGGAGGATGAACGGATTCAGCTGGGTACCTTAAAAGCCCTTGGCTATACAGATGGGCAGATTTTAGGAAAATATATCACCTATTCGCTGCTGGCAAGCGTTTTGGGATCGGTCATCGGCGTTGCGGTTGGTATTTATGCGTTTCCCTATGCTATTTTTGCCGCCTACGGCATTATGTACGAAATGCCGCCGTTGATTATCAGTATCCCCTGGGTGACGGTGGTTGTCGGCTTTATTGTGTTCTGTGTCATGGCGGTGCTGCTTTCGTGGTATGCCTGCCGCAGGGAGCTGATGGTGGTGCCCGCCGTGCTCATGCGCGCCAAAGCGCCGAAAAACGGTAAACGGGTGCTTTTGGAGAAAATTAAGCCTATATGGAACCGGCTGAGCTTTACCTCCAAGGTTACGCTGCGGAATACTTTCCGCACCCCGAAGCGCTGCCTGATGACTATTGTTGGTATCGCCGGCTGTACAGCGCTGCTGTTCGCGGGCTTGGGCATGTACAATTCCGTGCGCGCCATTATGATTAACCAGTATGGGGATAACGGCATTTCCCGTTACGATATGCAGATTGTATTTGACGATCCGCAAGCATCCGCACAGGATTCGGTTATCAGCTCTGTTGCGCGGGATAACCGTCTGGATTCCATTTTGCTGACCTCTATGACCTCGTTGGTCGGCGGCTCAGAGCAAAGCAGCGATACGCTGGATGTCTATGTGCTGGTGCCGGAAAATACCGCCCTGTTCCCCACTATGGTAAATTTAGTCAATGCCAATGGAAACGATGCGGTTACGCTTAGTGACAGCGGCGTGGTGATTACGAAAAAATTTGCTGACACCGCCCGGGTTTCCGTCGGCGATACGGTTACGCTGCAAACGGCGGATGGCAATGTGTATTCCGCGCCGGTCAGCGCGATTGTAGAAAACTATACTTTTGATTATGTCTATATGACGCCCACGGTCTATCAGTCGGTTTTCGGCTCTGTGCCTGCCTACCATTATGCGATGGCAACTTTGTCGGATACGGTTGCACAGGCGGACGCCGCTGCCGCGTCAGGCGATACCGTCAGCGCAAAGGCGCAGCTGGCAGCTGATTTAATGGATAAGGTCGGTGTTACGGCGGTGGCGTATACTTCCGATACGGTTTCGACCTTTGAAGAAGTCATTCAGGCAATGAGTATTGTGGTCGCGCTGCTGATTGTGGCTGCTGCCGTATTGGAAATGGTTGTTTTGTATAACCTTGCCAATGTCAATATCAACGAGCGCTTGCGTGAAATTGCCACGCTGAAGGTTGTTGGCTTCTACGATAAAGAGGTTTCTTCGTATATATATCGCGAGAATATGATTCTGACGGTGTTGGGCGCTCTGATAGGGCTGCTTCTGGGTGTTATCCTGCATCAGCTGATGCTGCACTATATTGTGATTGATTCTGTTACTTACGGTGCGTCAGCCGGCGTTTTCAGCTATATCATCGCTCTGGTTTCCACGCTGGTTTTCTCGTTGGCGGTCAACCTGATTTTGCACCGTAAGCTGAAAAAGGTCAGCATGGTTGAGTCGTTTAAGTCAATGGAATAAAAGAAAAATAAAGCAGGAACCGGTATCAGGCGAATAGCTTGTGACCGGTTCCTTTTTTTTGTACAGCGGTTACGGTGTTTCCAAAAAGACTTCTTCCTGTATGTTTTCCGTATTGGCGGTGACATTATCTGTGCGTAATATGCTGAACAGAGCGATGCCGACGAGATTCAGCAACAGGCAAACGAGAAGAACTATTCCAATGGCTCTCCAAATGCGGCGGGCACGCCGGTTTTTTGCTGCCAGCTGCCGGTTGATTTCCGCCAACTGGCAGGCAAGTGCATCTGTTGCGAGCTGTGCCCGGTCTTCCGGCTGGGCAGACGATGGTTCTGCGTCCGGTTGTGCGGGCGGCTGCTGCCGTTCCCCCAACAGGTCAGATACGGAAATATCCAAAACATCTGCCAGCTGCATCAATAAATCCGCATCGGGTACCGATCGGTTCTGCTCCCATTTGGATACGGTTTGCCGTACCACCGAAAGGCGCTTTGCTACCTCTTCCTGGGACAAGCCCTTTTGCTTTCTGTAATACTGGATTTTTTCTCCCAACATAGGAGAACCTCCTTTTCATTTTACATTTTCGTGCCTATATCATAGCATATCTCTTACGCTCCGGCAAGCAACGGGTGTTCACCACAGCGCAACGCCGGCAGGCGCGGCATGCACTTTTGGTTCAGCTTCATAAAATTTTATAAAACTATGGACTTTTTTAATGAAATGTGTTAAAATCTTCAATAGCAATCGATGAAAATGGAGGTAGATTTTATGCGGAAAAACGGAAAACGACTGCTTTCCCTGCTGCTTTCGCTGGTATTGGTCTTTGGCATGATGACCAGTGCTTTGGCGGCGGACGGCTCCGACACGGCATTAAAATTCAATAATGGGCAGCTGAAGATTTTGCTGCTTGCCGATTGTCAGGACGGCGCTGTACCGGACGGTCGTATGATTCAAATGATTAACGACGCGCTGGACGCCGAGCAGCCGGATCTGGTTGTTTTTCTGGGCGATAATGTGGTGCAGGTCGGCAAGGCGCTGAACGAAGCGGCCATTCGCCAGATTGTAGAGCCGGTCACCTCGCGCGGGATTCCTTTTTCCTTTGTGTTTGGTAATCATGACGGCGAAGCCCGTTCCGAGGACGAAATGCTCGCCTTTTATCAATCCTTCCCCGGCTGCCTGACCTATGACGCGGATCCCGAAATTTTCGGTACTGCCAACTGCAATGTGCCGGTCTATTCTTCGGACGGCAGCGAGATTGTTTATAATCTCTGGTTCTTGGATGCCAATAACTACGACGAGGAAGTCGGCGCGTACTATGACCATGTCCACGAGGATCAGCTGAACTGGTACCGGGAAACCAGCATTGCGCTGGAAGAACAGGTGGGGCATAAAGTGCCTTCCATGATGTTCCAGCATATTCCGCTGCCGCAAATCTATGACTTTGTGCAGGAAGCCACCCCCGACGATACCGTTACCTGGGAATATATGGGCAAGCTATATACGAACAGGCTGATTGAGGGCGCGGATGTGGAAGGCTTTGCCGGCAGCGTCCCCGGCGCACCGGCGCAGGACGGCGGTCAGTTTGCTGTGCTGCAGGAGCGCGGCGATGTGGTTGCGGTGGTAAACGGTCACGACCATGTCAATGCGATGGTTGCCCATCATGAGGGCGGCATCGATCTGATCTCCTGCCCAACGGCGAATGCGGCTTTGGACAGCTACGGGGATGTACACGGCTATGGTGTGATTACACTGGATGAATCCGACCTTTCAACCTATTCGTATGATACGGTGTCGTATGCATCGATGTATCCAGATGAAAATGTATTTACCGGTTTCATCAAACAGCTGCGCGGGCTGTTCTCCAGCTTAATGATTATTTTTGAACAGCTTTTTTGATCAAATTACTGTAAATACAAATAAATGATACAGACAGGTGGAGATTAGATATGAAAAAAATGAGCAAAAGAATTCTTGCCCTGCTGCTTTCTCTGGTAATGGCGCTGAGCTGCATGGCTTTTGCTTCGGCGGAAACCGGCGCTGCCGAAACGCCGCAGCTGCAATTTAACAACGGGCAACTGAAAATTGTTGTCTTTGCGGATTGTCAGGATGATGTCTTTGCGGACGGACGGATGCTGCAACTGATGAACGATGCGCTGGACAAAGAACAGCCCGATTTGGTTGTCTTTACCGGTGATAATGTGGTGCAGGCCGTCAAGCCCTTAAATCAGGCGGCTATCGACCAGATTTTGGAGCCGGTGGTGTCCCGCGGGATTCCGTTTGCCGTCACCTTTGGCAATCATGACGGAGAGTATTTTTCAAAAGAAGAAATGCTTGCCTACTACCAGTCCTTTGACGGCTGTTTAAGCTATGATGCGGATCCGGCACTTACCGGCGTTGGCACCTGCAATATCCCGGTATATTCATCGGACGGCAGTGCGATTGCCTATAATTTGTGGATAATCGATTCTAATATGTACGACGAGGAAAACGGCGGCTATGACTATGTGCATCAGGACCAGCTGGATTGGTATGTAAAAACGAGCGAAGCGCTGGAAGCGGAAGCCGGATACAAAGTGCCGTCCATGATGTTCCAGCATATTGTCGTTCCCGAAATCTATGAATGTCTGCGGGAGGCAACGGCGGAGGATACCAACACCCGCACCTATCAGGGTAAGACCTATGCGTTACAGCTGAATGAGAACGCGGAAGGGTATTTAGGGGAGTTCCCCTGTCCGCCGACAGTAAACGGCGGTCAGTTCGATACCTTGCTTTCCCGCGGGGATGTGGTTGGTATTGTTACCGGTCACGACCATGTAAATGATTTTATCGGCTCGTATCAGGGCATTGATTTCATTCAGTTCCCCGGCATCAATTTTGCCTCCTATGGCGATGATGCGGTGCGCGGCTACGGTGTGATTGTGATTGATGAAGACAATACCGATTCCTACGAGGCGTATTCCGTGCAGTACAGCGATGTGTACGCGGATTCCTCGGTGCTGGACGAGGCGGAAACGGTTCTGCAAGCGTTTGTTCGCAGCTTGCAGCTGATGTTCCAGCGCATCATGGATTCCCTGAACGAGTTGTTTGCCATGCTGAAAGCGGCATAACGGAGCATTGCTTGCGCAAACGCTTTGTGCAAAAGAAATGAGGAAAAAGAATGAGGCTTCTTTTTAGGAAAACAATTGCATGGCTGTTGGCAGCGCTGCTGGCAGTGGGGCTTGCCGTGCCTGCCTCGGCGGCGGTGCTGCCAGATGGGGCGGGCAGCTATACGCTGCGTTTCAACGAGGATGGCAGCTTTAAGATTGTTATTTTTGCCGACTGTCAGGACGGCATTATCCCCAACGGTCGCATGACCAAATTCATGGCGGACGCGCTGGATAAGGAACAGCCGGATATGGTGATTTTCCTTGGCGATAATGTTTTGCAGGAGTTCCAGCCTTTCAATCAGGCGGGCATTGAGCAGATTCTGCGCCCGCTGGTGGAGCGCGGTATTCCTTACGCCTATGTCTGGGGCAATCACGACGGCGAATATAATACCAAAGAGAATATGCACGCCATTTACAGTCATTACGGTACCTGCCTGACCCATGACGCCGAACCTGCTCTGACCGGCTTTGGTACCTGTAATCTGCCGATTTATGCGTCGGACGGCAGCGACGACATGGTTTTTAACCTCTGGCTGATGGATTCCAATATGTATCTTGATGGCGACAAAAGCAAGGGATATGATTATGTCCACCAGGATCAGCTGGATTGGTATGTCCGCACCAGCGAAGCCATTGCCCGCGAGCAGGGGCATCAGGTGCCCTCGCTGATGTTCCAGCATATTATTGTTCCGGAAATTTATGATTTACTGGAAATCGCGCCGGAGGACGCGGAGGGCGAAAACGTTTGTGAATACAACGGTCAGAAATATTATCTCGCTTTCCGGGAGGATGCCGACGCCGAAGGTCTGATGCTCGAATCGCCGAGCCCCTCTACCGTCAACGGCGGGCAGCTTTCCACAGTTGCCGAGCGCGGCGATGTGATGGCAATTTTCACCGGACATGACCATACCAACAATTTCCGCGCCACAGTGCAGGGCGTAGAATTGATTCAGTGTTCTGCCATGGCGTTTATGGCACGCAACGATGATCGCACCCGAGGGTATCACACCGTGGTTCTCAGCGAGGATAACCCGCAGGATTTCGATTTTACCACAACGCTGTATACCGAAATGTACCCCGATGAAACCATCGCCGACCAGGCAGAAGCCTATATCGACGGCGCCGGCTGGGGTGTTGCGTATGTGCTCAAATGCCTGGTGCAGTATCTGGTTGATTTGTTCCGTCCCCTCACAGAGCTGCTCACTTCGCTGACCGCCGCTTGATTGTGCGCAGGCGGATACGGCTTTTGCGCGGTACGACAATTGCAAACATCTTTTTATCTCCTTATTTGCCTGTTTTCTGAGCGGAAACAGGCGAAACCGGCAGTCCATGCGGCGGACTGCCGGTTTTATATTTTTTTATAAATAACTGAGGATTTTTACGGTTTGTTTTGTTATATAGATGTAAGGGTAAAACAGAAAGTCGCTTCTGTTGCTCTGAAAAGCAAAAAGAATGGAGGAAAGAAGATGAAAAAGTGTAAAATCATTTGTGCCCTTTGCCTGTGTGTGGTGGTGTTTGGCGGCTGTATTTTATCTTTCGCGGCAGATGCAGGAGGGCAGGAAGCGCCGAATTGGCTTACGGCAACGCTATTGGTCAATGGGGTGGAAACCAGTTTTGTGCGCAACGAGTATTATCGGGCTTATGCAAACGATTTTGGTGCCTATTATTATGATGCCTATCAAAGCGAGCCACCGGCAGAAAAAATCGACGCCGATTTTTATGAATCCATCCAATCCGATCCGCACCAGCGGTATATGACCGTTATCATGACGAGTCAGGCTGCCGACGCCGCAGCGGCAGCAGCTGCTTTGGCGCTGCCCGAGGAGGATATCCTGGTATTTTGCGACCAGGTGCCGGTGGTGATGATTTACCTTGCCGATGGCGATATCGACGCCCTGTTGGCCTCAGAGGCAGTCGCCGCCGTGGAACTATCGTTCCCAGCTGTTACATCCCAGACCAATGTGGTAACGGCGGATATATTAGACATTACCTATGCGCCCACCACAGCGGATGCAAGAAAAATTTTGCGCTATGCGGTTGATTTGGAGGAGCCGCCGGAGGATATTGAATTGGGCAAACGGTTCTTTGTTTTGAGCGATACGGATTTGGATGGCCGATTGACCACCGATGACGCGCGAACGGCTTTGCGCATTGCTGTTGGCCTTGAACAGGGGAATACCTATTACAGGTCGGATGGCGCCAGTATGTTCTGGAGCGATGGATACGGCTTCAAAACACCGGACTGGCTTTTACAGCAGATGGCGAGCTGATATTTTCTTATTTGCAACCAAAAAGACGGCAGGGCATTACGCTTTGCCGTCTTTTACTATGTTGTTTGAACGGGCGTTACAGCAGCTCTTCAAGCTTTACGGGGCGGTGCTCCGCAACGCTCTTTTTGGCGGCGAGGGCAATCAGCACCGACTGCAAGCCTGCTTCGATGCCTACCGGCGGCTCGGTGTCGTTCACAATGGCGTCGATGAACTGGTTCATCTCGGTGGCAAAGGACTGCATATAGCGTTCCAGGAAGAAATACAGGGGTTTTTCACCGGTTACGCCGTTTTCATCGGCGATAACGGCGCTGGAGAGGGTGTCGTTCGAGGTGGCAACCATGCCCTTGGAGCCGAACACCTCGGCGCGCTGGTCATAGCCATAGGCGGCGCGGCGGGAATTGTCGATGACCGCCAGGGCGCCGTTTTTCATTTTCATGGTGATAATGGCGGTGTCCACATCGCCCTGTTCACCGATGGCGGGGTCAACCAGAACGGCGGAGTTTACATAGATTTCGTCCACCTGGCTATTTACGAGGAAGCACGCCATGTCAAAGTCATGGATGGTCATATCCAAAAAGATACCGCCGGATACCTTGATATACGCCGGATTGGGCGGCTCCGGGTCGCGGGAAGTAATTTTTACAATATGCGGATCGCCAATCTTCCCCGCGTCCACAGCGGCGCGGATGGCGGCGAAGTTGTGGTCAAAGCGGCGGTTGAAGCCCACCTGGAATTTCAGGTTTTTGCCCGCCAGCGCTTTTTTGACCGCGTTAATCTTCTCAATCGAGTGATCCACGGGTTTTTCACAGAATACATGCTTGCCCGCTTCAATCGCTTCAATGGAAATGGCCGCATGGGTGTCGGTAGAAGAGCAAATCAACACTGCGTCAATTTCCGGGTCTGCGAGGATTTTTTTGTAGTCGGTGTAAATATCCTTTACGCCGAAGCTCTCCAAAAAGGCACGGGTTTCGTCGTTCATAAACGGGTCGGCAACCGCTTTCACCGTGGCGTTTTTAACCTGATAGCTGATGGATTGCAGGTGCACCTTGCCGATGCGTCCCGCACCGATAATGCCTACTTGAATCATTGGGGGATCTCCTTTATTTCATAATATTGTTTTACAAATAGCCGAGGTGGGGGAATCTCCTTGTGGTGTGGAAAACCACCCATGCGGATACATAGAAACAAAAACTTCTATCCATCCAAGCCCGAAGGGCTTCCGAATCTCCACTCTCCACTCTTCACGCTGCTCAGATGGTTCCGTCCCAGGTGGAAACCTCGGTCTTTTTCATTTCCTCTTCATCAAACCAGCGGGTGGTGACGCATTTGCTCTCGGTATAGAAGCGGTAGGCGTCCTTGCCCAGGCAGTGCAAATCGCCGAAGAAAGAATTTTTATGACCGGAGAACGGGAAGAAGCCAATCGGCACCGGAATGCCCACGTTCACGCCGACCATGCCGCCGTCGGTATGGCGGACAAATTCCCGCGCGTAGTAGCCATTCTGGGTGAAAATAACAGATCCGTTGGCATATGGGTTCGCGTTCATGACCGCAAGCCCCTCCTTAAAGTCCTTGACGCGCTTAATGCACAGCACCGGTCCAAAAATTTCCTCGGTGCCGATGCTCATTTCCGGCGTCACCTTGTCGAATACGGTCGGACCCACATAGTAGCCGTTTTCATAGCCCTCAACCTTGTAATTTCTGCCGTCCAGCACCAGTTCGGCGCCTTCAGCAACGCCCTTGTCAATATCTGCCAAAACTTCGTGATAATGCTTTTCATAGGTTATCGGACCGAGCTTGGAGGTCTTGTCCACCGCAGGACCTACCTTAATGGCGGAGGCCTGTTTCTTCAATTCCGCAACAAATGCATCGGCAATGGACTCTTCCACCACGCAGCAGGAGAGCGCCATGCAGCGCTGACCGGCGCAGCCGAACGCCGAGTTGACCACACCGGCAACGGTACGGGAGATGGGGGTATCCGCCAGCACCAGCGCATGGTTTTTCGCCTGGCAGAGTGCCTGTACGCGCTTGCCGGCACGGGCGGCGCGCTCGTAAATCAGCTTGCCCACCGGCGTAGAGCCGACAAAGGTAATGCCCTTGACATCCGGATGGTCAAGAATGGTATTGATTTCGTTTCTCGAGCAGGTGACCACATTGATAACGCCGTCCGGCACACCGGCTTCTTTGTAAATGCCCGCCAGGCGCATGGCGGTTTTGGGGGTCAGGGTTGCGGCTTTCAGAACCATGGTATTGCCGCAGGCAATGCAGGTGGGCGCCATCCAGCCAAAGGGAATCATAGCGGGGAAGTTCACCGGTACGATACCGGCAAAAACGCCGATGGGCTCGCGGTATTTCACCGTATCATAGCCGCGGGAAGCGTCCATGGTGCTCTCGCCCATCATCAGCGAGGGAACCTGGGTCGCAAGCTCAGTGCCTTCCTTGGCTTTGAGCACATCGCCCTCCGCTTCCGCCCAGACCTTGCCGTTTTCCTCGGCAACCAGACGGGTCAGCTCTTCCATGTTCTCGATAATCAAATCGCGGATTTTGTAGAGAATCTGCGCGCGCTTGATGGCAGGGGTGCTGCTCCAGCCCGGGAATGCCGCTTTGGCGGCGGCAATGGCTTCCAATACCTCATCGTTGGTGCAGCAGGGAGCTTGTCCGGTGACCTCACCGGTGCTCGGATTGTGCAGCTCCGTCCATTTCTCCGTGTTGGAGAGGCGATACTCGCCGTTGACAAAATATTTCAGTTTTTCAACTGCCATGTTGGAAACTCCTTTTCTTTATATATAAGATAACGCATACAATATGATAATATTTGCACTGTGTAGGGGCGGGTCTTGTGCCCGCCCGAGCGCGTGGCAGAAAATGCCGGTTATTGGGCGTGGTTCGAGCGTTGGAAATACCCTATGCACCTCTGCCAATACCATAAAAATGATCATTTTTTTGATTTGCGTCTTCTCTGGCTTGGTGCATACAGGTATTTTTCAGCCCTTTCCCCGGGCGGGCACAAGACCCGCCCCTACCGGGTGGTGAAAATGGCTTACAGCCCAGCTTTTTCCGCAATATATTTTCTGGCTTTCAGCGCGTATTCAAAGGGATTGGCTACCGCCGGATCCTGTTCGGCCTCTACCAGCACATACCCTTCGTAATCGTGGTCGGCAAGCACCTGGAAAATCGGCGCAAAGTCAATGGCGCCGTCGCCGGGTACGGTAAAGGTGCCCAGGCGTACCCCCTGCAAAAAGCTCAGATGTTCCGCTTTGACCTTGGCAATCACTTCGGGGCGGATGTCCTTGAGGTGCACATGCCAGATCCGGTCGATGTATTTATTTAAAACGGACATATAGTCTTCGCCGCAGTAGGCCAGATGACCGGAATCGAACAGCAGACCGAACACCTCGGGGTCGGTGTTTTCCATCAGGCGGTCAATTTCCGCTTCGGTCTGCACCACCGTACCCATATGGTGGTGGAAGGTCAGGCGAATGCCCATATCCTTGGCGATTTTGCCCAGCTTGTTCACGCCGGTGCACAGCTTGTCCCATTCCTCGTCGTTCATCACATATTTATCGTCAAAAATGGATTTATCCGTACCCTGAATGGAATGTCCCTGCTCGGAAATACCAACAACCTTCGCGCCCATTTCCTTTAAGAAGGTGATATGTTCAATAAAGCCTTTCTCGGTTTCCTCATAAGGTTTGGTGGTCAGGAAGGTGGAGAACCAGGCGTTGCAAATCTGCATCCCCCGCAAATCCAACGCTTTTTTCAAAACGGCGGTGTCTTTGGGGTATTTGTTGCCCACCTCGCAGCCGGTAAAGCCCGCCAGCGCCATTTCGGAAATGCACTGCTCAAAGGTGTTCTCCTTGCCCAAATCGGGCATATCGTCGTTTGTCCAGGCAATCGGCGCAATGCCGAGCTTGACTTTGTTTTTATCCAACATCAATATTTCCTCGCATTCTTTCGGTTTTCTTCTTTTGCTTCATAGCTGCGGCGTACCGCTTCGCTTTCGGATACGGACGCCAAGCCCACATGCCACCAGGCGCCGTAGCCATCGGTCATGGTTTTCGGCAGAACCTTTATATCAATTAGGGTGGAAACCGTCTGTTTTTTGCTGTCCGCAAGGGCTTCTTTCAGCTCGTCAAGGGTACGGGCGGTATAGGTTTTTACCCCGTAGCCCGAGGCGGCTTTGGCAAAATCAATGGGCAGCAGCTCGCCCAACAGGCTGCCGCTTTTGTCCCGTTTGCGGAACTCGGTGGCAAGGTTGCCGATGCCGTTGGACATTTGCAGGTTGTTGATACAGCCGAAGCCGCTGTTGTCAAAGAGCATCACATTGATTTTTTTGCCCTCCTGCACGCTGGTGACCAGCTCGCTGTGCAGCATCAGATAACTGCCGTCGCCGCACATGGCGTATACTTCCCGGTCGGGAGCAGCGAGCTTGGAGCCCAGCGCACCGGCGATTTCATAGCCCATGCAGGAATAGCCGTATTCCATATTATACGAGTCCCGGCAGTCGGTCGTCCACATCCGCTGCAAATCGCCGGGCAGAGAACCCGCCGCGCCAACGCAAATGGCGTCTTTGTCGATTTCCTGACGAATCAGCGCCACAGCGGCGGTTTGCGTCAGGGCGCTGCCGGTCATTTTGACAAATTCCGGAATGGTTTTTTCGTCCCGGGCGGCAATCAGCGGCTTGAAGTTCTCGTCATAGGCATAGGACGCAAGGAAATCCATCTCTTTGTCCCAGCCTGCTTTGGCTTTCTTGATTTCATCGGTATAAGCGGAGCGATAGCCGTTTTCCGCCAGCGCTTTCCCAAGGGCAAGAATACCCTCTTTCGCGTCGCAGACCATTTTGACCGCGTCCAGCTTATAGGCGTCAAAACGGGAGGTGTTGATGGTAACGACTTTCGCGTCCGCACGGAACAGCGATTTGGAGGCGGTGGTAAAATCGGAAAAACGGGTGCCGATGCCGATAATCACATCCGCTTCCTTGGCAATATCATTGCCGGCGGAATTGCCCGTTACGCCCAAACCCCCGAGATTATAGTCGTTCGAGGACAGGCAGGCGGATTTGCCCGCCTGGGTTTCGGCAAAGGGAATCTTGAACGACCGGCAGAATTCCTCCAGCGCTTCGCCCGCTTCGGAATACCGCACGCCGCCGCCGCAGATAACCAGCGGCTTTTTGGCGCCGAGGATCACCGAAACCGCGTCCGCCACTTCCTCCGCCGCAGGCAGCGGGCGGGTGATGCGGTGTACGCGCTTTTGGAAGAAAGAATCGGGATAGTCATACGCCTCGCCCTCCACATCCTGCGGCAGGCAGATGGCGACCGCGCCGGTTTCGGCGGTGTCGGTCAAGACGCGCATGGCGTTGAGCATGGCGCTCATCAACTGTTCCGGACGCTGAATCCGATCCCAATAGCGGCAGACCGCCCGAAACGCGTCGTTGGTAGTCGTTGTCAGAGAATTGACCTGTTCAAACTGCTGCAATACCGGGTCTGGCTGCCGGCTCGCGAACGCATCGGCGGGGAAGAGCAGCAGCGGTACATGGTTTACCGTGGCGGTGGCAGCCGCCGTTACCATATTGGCGGAGCCGGGCCCTATCGAGGAGGCGCAGGCAATGATTTTTCTGCGGTTGTTCTGTTTGGCGAACGAAGTAGCCACATGCGCCATGCCCTGCTCGTTTTTACCCTGATAGACCCGTAAAGCGCCGGGGTTTTCATCGAGCGCCTGCCCGAGCCCCACCACAATGCCGTGCCCGAAAATCGTAAAAATGCCGTCTACAAATTTATTCTCTTTTCCGTCAAAGGAAACATACTGGTTATCCAGGAACTTGACAAGCGCCTGTGCCATTGTCATTTTAGCCATGGAACTCCTCCTTATTGTTCATCCAAAAGCCAGGTATGGCAGTCCTCGTAAAAACGGGTGGTTTTGTACCAGGGGTCGCCGGGTAAATGGCGCACCATCCATACATAATACATTTCATACCCCGGCGCCGTTACCTGCTGGTGGTTTTTGTTGGATTCGATATAGGAAGCCGCGCCGTCTACGCTTTTATACACATCGTCGCCGATAAAGCTCGCGCCGAAGCCCTGCGGCTTATCGAAGCGGTAGTAGTAAACCTCCGGCTGGGGGTGGTGGTGCGGCGGATAGCTCGACCATTTGCCCGGCTGGTTGAACACCTCGCCTAAGACCATGTTGGAATAGGGGGCGTTATCCGGGTCGAACATGGTGGATACAATGCGGTGCCCCGCGCCGCCCCACTGACCCTTGCCGAACTCCTGATACAGGCAGGTCTCCGGCGTATAGAACACCGGGTCAAAGGTGCCGTCGTTATTGGTTTGCTGAATCAGAATTTCACTGTCCGCCAGCGCTTTCACAGAGAAAGCGGTATTTTTGCACACATGCAGGCAATAGGGCTTGCGCTCAAAGGGATTGGCGCGTTTGCCGGTTGCTGTCTTATCGCCCCAGGCAAATTCCACCTCGCCGCCCAGAAGCAGCACGGCGGTTTCGTTCTGCTCATCCAAAAGGCGGTAGGTTTCGCCCGCTTTCAGCCGTTTGACATAAATATTCATCATCATGTCCGCATGGCTGCCGTTCATTTCGCAGACAACCTGTAAGCCGTTTTCATCAAAAGAAGGTTTTGCAAACATTTTTTTCACCTTACGCTCTGGCGATCATTTCGCCGTATTCTTCTTTTTCCTTTTTAATAAATTCTTTTACCTGTTCTACCGAGGGCATATCCTCGCTGCACGCGTGGCTGGCTACGAGCATAGCCGCCGAAGCCGAACCGAATTCCAGCGCATCGATCATGTCGTAGCCCTCGAACAGCGCATACAGGAATGCCGAGGCATAGCCGTCGCCGCCGCCGAAGGATTTTAACAGTTTTACCGGGAAGGGCTTGATGGAATAGCTTTCACCGTCGTTGGTATAGGCGGTGGAACCGTCCTTGCCGTGCTTGATGATAACGATTTTCGCGTTCTGGCTGTGCCAATAGGCAGCGGTTTCTTTATCGTCCATGCCCTCGCGAATCAGCTTTTGGGTCAAGTCGTACTCCTCGCGGGAGCCTAAAATAATATCCGCCTGTTTGGCGACCGCCGCGTAGTAAATGGAAATTTCATCGGTATTTTTCCAGTTATAGGCGCGGTAGTCAATGTCAAAAATCACAGGCACATGGTTCCGCTTCGCAAGCATAACGGCTTTCAGCGCCGCCTCGCGGGATGGGCTTTCCGCCAGAGCCGTACCGGAAATTAAAAGCGCTTTCCCTTTTTTAATATATTCTTCGTCAATATCCGCCACATCCAGCTTCAAGTCTGCCGCATCGTTGCGGTACATCAGAATGCTGCTCTCGGTTTCGCTTTTGATTTCGGTGAAGGTCAGACCAATCTTTTCGCCGTTTTGGCAGCGGACAATATGAGAGGTGTCGATTCCCTCGTTGTTAAAATAATCGGTGACAAATGTGCCCAGCTGGTCGTCGGATACCCGCGCAAAAAAGCCGCATTTCTTCCCCAGTCGGGCAAGACCTACGGCAATATTGGCGGGTGAGCCGCCCAGGTATCGTTTGAATGTCGTGCTTTTGTCGAGGGTGCAATAATAATCCACCGGATTAAAATCCACGGCGACGCGACCTAAAAGGATCAGGTCATACTCTTTGCTCTGGTCAAAGGTGATGTACTGCACAAAAATACTCCTTTCTTCTTACTGGTTTGAAAATATTTGAAGGTGGCGGACGACATTTTCGTAAACGCCGCGCACCATTTCTTCCGAAAGCTGAAAGTAATCGGGGGTGGAAACGGAAGTCAGATATTGCTTGGCTTCTTTTGCCAATGCGTCGAAGCTCGCGGTGGCAATGTTGATTTTGCAAATGCCCAGCGAGATGGCACGGCGGAACTGTTCGGAGGACATGCCCGTGCCGCCATGCAGCACCAGCGGAATGGATACGGTTTGATGAATCTGCTCCAAAACATCAAAACGCAGCTCGGGCAGGGTGGGGTAGTTGCCGTGGGCATTGCCGATGGCAACCGCCAGCGCGTCCACGCCGGTAGTGTTTACAAACTCCGCCGCTTTCTTTGGGTCGGTACACTGAATGATATGCTCGGCGCTATCGCCCTCATTCCCGCCGACAACGCCCAGCTCCGCCTCTACGGTCGCGCCATAGGCTGCGGCTTTTTCCACAACGGTTTTGGTGACGGCAATGTTTTCCTCAAAAGGCAAAAGGGAGGCGTCCAGCATCACCGAGGAAAAACCGTAGCCCAGCGCTTTATCAATACAGTCCAGCGTCAGCCCGTGGTCAAGATGCACCGCAATATCCACCGAAGCGTGCTCCGCCGCGGATACCATCATGGGCGCCATCAATTCCAGCGGTGAATGCGTCAGGCGTTTTTCGGCAATTTGTAAAATAATCGGCTCCTGCCGCGCTTCGGCAGCGCGCAGTGCGCCGCGCACCATTTCCATATTGCCGACGCTGAACGCGCCGACAGCTTTTTGCTGTTTTTCGGCGTCAAGCAGCAGTTTTTTCATAGGGACGAGGGACATGGCAAACTCCTTTGGTCGTTTTGGAAAGCCGGAAAAAACGGTGCTGTCTGCGCACCAAAAAACAACCCTAATATTTTATCTTATAATAGCACAGGCTTGTGCAAATAGCAATCTTTTTTTCCTTGCAGTTTTTCCCGAATATTGCCGCCATCTGTCGATGGTTTTTGTGAAAGAAAAACGCCGGCTGCACGGCAAATAACCGACCAACCGGCGAAGATTGTCCGATAAACCACGGCTTTTATGCTGCAAAAAACTTTTGGTAATAGCCCATAACAAAGATGAACAGCACAATTACCGGCAGTATATAGGTTACATAGACCCGCGCCCATTTGGGGAATTTGATGCCCTTGCCGGCATCGGCTTCCGCAATAAAGTTTTTCCAGCCCCAGCCTTTTTTGCTGGTGCAGAACAGCAGGAAAACCAGACTTCCCAGCGGCAGCAGGTTGTTGGATACGATAAAATCCTCCAAATCCTGAATGGTGGTTCCCTCGCCCAGCGGCTGGAAGCCGGACCAGACATTAAAGCCCAATACACAGGGCAGCGAAAGCAGAATCATCAGCACCAGATTGACCGCCACCGCCTTTTTGCGGCTGACGCCGAATAAGTCAATGGAAAAGCTGATGATATTTTCAAAGACGGCAATCACCGTGGATATGGCGGCAAAGAACATAAAAATGAAGAACAGGGTACCGAAAATCCGACCGCCTGCCATCTGGTTGAAAATATTTGGCAGGGTAACAAAGACCAGCCCCGGTCCCTCACCGGGATCCACGCCGAAGGAGAAACAGGCGGGGAAGATAATCAGACCGGACAGCAGCGCAACGGTGGTATCCAGTGCGCAGATGCTTAGCGTTTCGCCGGTTAAGGTGCGGTTTTTATCAATATAACTGCCGAAAATGGACATGGCGCCAATGCCAATGCTTAAAGTAAAGAACGATTGCCCCATGGCGGCAAAAATCGCTTCACCGATGCCGTTTTCCGCCATTTTTTTGAAGTCGGGCATTAAGTAAAATTTTAAGCCCTCCGCCGCGCCGGGCAATGTCAGGCTGCGCACGCACAGAATAATTAAAATCAGGAACAGGCAGCTCATCATCCATTTGGTAATGCGCTCTACGCCCTTTTGCAGTCCCAGTGAGCAAATCAGGAAGCAAAGAACAATGACCACGACCATCCAAAATATCATGGGCAGAGGCTTTGCCAGCATATCGCTGAACACCGCGCTGACGCCATCGGTATCCAGCCCGACAAACTCGCCCCGCATCATCTTAAACACATACGAAAGCATCCAGCCGCCGATGGTGGTATAGAACATCATCAGAAGATAGTTGCCGGCAACACATACATAGCCGTGCAGATGCCACTTGGTGCCCTTTGGCTCCAGTTTACGGTAGGAAAGCACCGCCGAGGTCTGGCTGGCTCGACCGACGGCAAATTCCGCGACCATGATTGGAATGCCCATAATGACCAGGAACAGCAGATAAATTAACACAAACGCCGCGCCGCCGTATTTACCGGTAATATACGGAAAGCGCCATACATTCCCAAGCCCGATGGCGCAGCCTGCGGAAATCAGAATAAATCCGAGCCGCGAAGAGAATTTTTCCCGTTGTTTTTCCATAACCTGAACACCCTGTTTCCTTTTTTTGCGCAGTCGGTTTCACCCGCTGCAAACAAAGGACGCATCCCACCGTTTTGCCGTATCGACCGGAAAAATGGAAGGCAGCGTCATTCACCATTTTAGTTTAGCATAAGCTGCCATATTTTGCAACAAAAATCCGTATCCTCATCAAAAAAATATGGCAAATTTGAATAGGAAAACGGTGATTGTGTATTGAAAACTGCTGCTGTTTCCGCTATAATAAGGTGTATAATCAATACAGGAGGTTGCACTATGAAAAAAACTTGTATGCGGAGCATTGCGGTTTTGCTGAGTCTTGTGCTTTTGTTTGCGGCACTGCCGACTGTTTCGGCGGCGGACGGCGTATATGGTCCGTATGACTATGAGGCGTATGCATTGGAGGACGGGCAGAGCGATCCCATTCGCAGCGCGTCCATGTCCTCGCTGGAAAAAGGGTTCTATAACCTGCTGAACCGAATTGCGGAGGGGCTTTTGCAGATTGTGACGGCGATTTATCCCACGCCCGCTTCCTGGCAGAGCATTGACAGCTATCAGGGCGAAAATTTCCTGCCCGGACGGGAAACCTACGCTACCGAAGCGGCGCAGGGCAACGCCTGGTATTTGGGCTATGCGTCCAATTCCATCATCCCCGAGGATTTCGAGGCGGGCAAATATTATATCGGCAGAGATCTGACCAACCGTCTGGCGCAGGGCGTACAGGACGATAACCGGGTGCGCGCGGTTGCCATTGACGACAACAGCGGTGAAGGGCTGGTCGTTTTTGCGGTGGTGGACGGTCTGGGCGTTACCTCGGCGGATACCCGTGCCGTCCGCGCGGCGGTGCTGGATTGGGCCGAGACCCAGGGCATCAAGATTGCGGCGCTGAACCTTTCCGCTTCCCACAGCCACAGCGCGCTGGATACCCAGGGCGTGGCGACCGAATCAATTTATAAGATTTTGACCGCGTCTTTTAAAAACCTGTTTGAGGTCGGCGAGGATGACCCGCGCCTTAAAAACGCTGAAGCGTTTAAGGAATTTTATGTAAATACGACCATCGAAACTGTCAAAGAGGCAATTCTCGACCGGCAGGCGGGCGACCTTTATTATACCCAGGTTGACGGCAGCGACTATATCAAAGACAAGCGCGGTCTGATTGCGCCGGAGGATATCCCCCCCATCGCTTCGCTGAAATTCGTTCCCGCGGACGGCTCCGAGGGCATTTATATGGCGGACATCAGCTGCCACCCCACCTCGTTCAGCGCGTCCCACGGGCTGCTTTCCTCGGATTATATCTATTATATGGAGCAGCGGATTCAGGAAAAGACCGGTTATCATTTCCTGTTTATTCAGGGTGCGTCCGGTCAGCTTGCCCGCATGGGGCTGAATGTGGATGAAGAGCAGCTCCCGGAAGAGGAGCGCTTGGGCGCCACCACGCGCTATTCGGGCAAAGTGTTTGCCGACCTGATTTTGGCGGCGGACGATGGCAGCATGGAAAAACTGGAGCCGGTGCTGAACGCAAAATACATGGAATACACCTTTACGCCGGAGAATGATATTCTGGTGCTGGCGGTGAAAGCGGGACTGGTGAACAACGCCGTTTATACCACCGACAATCCTCTGGAACCGGTTATTTTAATGGAGGAAGGCTATGTGGAGCTGGGCGGTCGCGTTGGCTTCGGCATTGTGCCGGTGGAGCTGTACCCCGAGGTCTTCTACGGCTCTGAAATCATCGGCGATTTGTCCTGGGACGGCACAAGCTGGGACTACGCCGCGATGGTCGATATGGCGCCGGAGGGCGTTGACCTGTACGCCATGCCCCTCTCCAACGATTCGCTGGGCTATTGCGTATTGGACAATAACTATGCCTTCTTCGGTCATATCATTGGTGATGAAATTGCCGACGAAGTGCTCTCCCTCGGCGGGCATACCGCTTCGGCTGTCGTGACCCATTTTGAAGAATTGATGGCCGCGTGCCAATAAAGCAGGGAAAATTCAAAAACACAAAGGAACCAAGGTGCTTCCCGATAAGAAAACATCGTGGGGCAAGAGAGAAACGGTATAGCTTCGGCTATGCCGTTTTTCTCATTCTTGCCTTGATGAAGTTACTTTGGATATTTCCAGGGCTCCAATGCCCTTATAGTAGATGTCAATTTCCTGGGTACGGTTCTTGCCCTTCGGATCGCTGGCAGCATGGACAACAATCTTCTCGATGAACTCATGCAAGATACACGGAGTCAATTCGGGAATTTCCGTATACCGTTCTACAACGGAGAGGAATCTTTCTACATTTGCGCTTTTGCGTTCCTCCGCTTCGATTTCATCACGGAGGGTAGCCGCTACCTCTTGAAGCTGATGCTGCTCTTTCTCGTAATCGGCGGAGAGCTTTTGAAAACGCTCGTCAGAAAGTTTTCCCGAAATGGTATCTTCATAAAGACGCTTGAAGATGGTGTCCAGTTCTGCGATCCGCTTTTCAGCGTCGGCCAATGTTTTCTTCCGTTTTGCCAAGCCTCGGTTGCGTTGGCGCATATCTGCATCCATAACCATCTTCACAAAATCGTCTTTGCGCTGCGAAGCAAAGGAAACGATCTCGCGCAGATTTTGCAGAACCAATTCTTCCAGGATAACAGTTCGGATGGAGTGTGTCTGCCCACATACATCACGGCTTTTCCGGTAGCCGGAACACAAGTAGTATTCCTGATCGCGCCGGAAATTGGTCGCCCTGCATTGGCACATGATGGAGCCGCAATCGGCACAGAACATCATGCCAGAGAACATCCCCATTTCACCCATCTTTGTGGGACGGCGCCGTGTCTGCCTTGCGAGCCTTGCTGCATCGGCAATCGCCTCCGTCCAGATGGCTTCGTGGGTATTCTCAAAAATCTTCCATTCGCTTTCTGGATTGAGAAGGGTCTTTTTGCTCTTGTAGGATTTTTTGCGGGTTTTGAAATTAACCGTATGCCCCAGATGTTCGCGCCAGCGATCCATAATGTCAGCGATTGTAGAAGAATCCCAAGCATAAGGCGAACCTTTCTTCGTGACATTGGTTGTCCTACCTTTGCTTGCGTAATAAGCAGCCGGGGTGAGGATTTTTCTTTCCGTCAGCTTTCTTGCGATCTGCGAGGGTCCCAGACCGTCCATGATATAAAGACCAATTTCATAAACTACCTGGGCCGCTTCTTCATCCTTCACCCATTGCTTTTTATCGTCAGACGATTTCATGTATCCATACGGAGGCAGGGTAGCCAAATGTTCTCCCGCATTGCCTTTTACTTTCATAACAGCACGGATTTTTTTGCTGGTGTCTTTGGCGTACCATTCATTGATGATATTGCGGAAGGGTGTGAACTCGTTGTCACCCTGGGTACTGTCTACACCGTCATTCACCGCAATAAAGTGAATATCATGTTCAGGAAACATGATCTCGGTATACATACCGACTTGCAGATAATCCCGCCCGAAACGTGACATATCTTTGATGATAAAACACGCTTGACAAGGCCTGCCTCAATATCTGCAATCATCTGTTGAAAGCCTGGGCGGTTAAAGGTCGTACCGGAAATGCCATCATCAACATAGAATTTGAAGTTGGTATATCCGTGTTCAAGAGCATACTTCTCCAGGATTTTTTTCTGAGACAAGAT
>CASFEZ010000013.1 GCA_949293815.1 uncultured Eubacteriales bacterium
ACTCCTTTCCCTCTGCTGGTTATCACTTTTGCCACAAATGAACCGTCAGCCGATGTAATGTAGTAGGTAGCGTAAACCACCCTTTATACAGTAACTCCCAGTGCAAGATTTTTTTACATTTGTCAAAAATGCGCACCCCGTAGGGGCGGGTCTTGTGCCCGCCCCTACGATGTTGTTTTCCGAACCTCCACCATCCGCCCCGGCGCCGCAAGGCGGCGGCTTCGCAATCAATTCGCCCCATCCAGTGCGTCCCGCAGCATTTGCTTATATGTTTCCTGTACATCCTGCGGGGAGAGGATGCGTATTTTGCCGCAGAAGCCGAAAATCCAGTTGTAAAAAATATGGCTGACCGCAATGTCAACGGTGGCGATAAAGGTGTTTTTGTCGTAGGCTTCAGCGGTGATATCCTCGCCGAAGCGGTCAATCAGCGCGTCCATGGTATCGTTGGCGCAAAGCAGGCGGACGGTGCGGTGTTTGGCGTCAAACATCCGGAAGGTCTGCTGCAAATAGCGGGAAATATCAAACCCGGCGGGCATGGCCGCCGCTTCCTCCTCTAAAATCACCGGACATTCCGCAATGCGGTCCACCCGGAAGGTGGAAACGCCCTCGTGTCTTGCGGATATGCCGACCAGGTAATAGTAATCGCCGTTCCAAACCAGCGTATAGGGACTGAAAACATAGGCCTCACCCTCGTGGCGCAGCACCCGCTCTTTCTGCTCGTTGTAGCGGAAATAATGTAAAGAGATTTTTTTTCGTCTTAAAATGGCGCGGGTGATGGCGTCAATAATATAATAAATCTTTTCATTCACCGGCTTATCGCCCTCTATGCCGCGCAGCCCCTGCCGCAGAGCTGCGGCGGTGTGGCAGTCGGTCAGCGACAGCAGCTTTTCGGACAGGGCAATGCTTTTATTTTCGGTCAGCATTTTAGAGGACAGCACCGCGTCCAAAAGAATTTTGATTTCCGGCACTTCAAATTGGCGGCCTGCCAAAAAATATTTGCTTTGGGTGGAGCGGACTTTTACAATGTCCATGCCCGCTTCCTGCAATACCTGCAAATCGTCGCTTACGGTGGTGCGGTGGGCGACAATGCCGTAGCGGCTTTCCAACAGCGCAATGATTTGCGCGATGGTAATCGGATGCTCTTCGTTTGTCTTTTCTGATAAAATGTTTTGAATGAACAGCAGGCGCAGCCGGTTGGTGTTTTCCATGATAAATCCCTCCACGATATGCGATTTCACAAGATTCATTATACGCAATTGCGCCGGACAATACAAGAAAATTTTACGAAAAAGCATATAGGTGTCGGAATTTTTCGACAACTGTTTGCCGCTTTTTGATTCTCGGCTGCGAATCAGAGCCGCCGTATAAAAGATGGCGCCGGCGATGGCATTTTGCCGGTAAATGGTTGCAACCGAATCGGGAATCTGGTATACTGCCTTGCGGCGCACCTTTTGAGCGCGATTTCCCATGGAGAGAAAAGCCTTATGAAACTGAAGTATCAGCATACCATTGTGGCCTGTTTCGCCGGATATGTGGTGCAGGCGATTATCAACAATTTTGTACCGCTGCTGTTTGTGACCTTTCAAACTACTTATCAGATTCCCCTCAGCCGGATTACCCTGCTGGTCACCATCAATTTCTGCGTACAGCTTTTGGTGGATTTGCTGTCCGCTAAATTTGTGGATAAGATTGGCTATCGGGTGTCCATTGTGCTGGCGCATGTCTTTTCGGCGGCGGGGCTTTTGCTTTTGACCGTTCTGCCGGAAATAATGGATCCCTTTGCGGGCATTCTGCTGTCGGTTATCATCTACGCCATCGGCGGCGGCATTATCGAGGTGCTGATCAGCCCGATTATGGAAAGCTGCCCTACGGACAACAAGGAAAAAGCCATGAGCCTTTTGCATTCCTTTTACTGCTGGGGGCATGTGGGTGTCGTGCTGCTTTCGACCCTGTTTTTCCGCTTCGCCGGTATTGAAAACTGGCGGATACTGGCAATCATCTGGGCATTGCTGCCCGTTGTCAACGGCATTATTTTCTGCAAAACCCCCATTGCGCCGCTGATTTCCTCCGAGGAGAAAGGCATGTCCATCGGCGAGCTGCTGCGCAATAAGCTGTTCTGGCTTTTGTTTTTAATGATGCTCTGCGCCGGCGCCAGTGAACAGGCGGTCAGCCAGTGGGCGTCCGCCTTTGCCGAGCAGGGACTGCAAATCAGCAAAACCGCCGGTGATTTGGCGGGACCGATGGCGTTTGCAGTGCTGATGGGTGTTTCCCGGGCTGTTTACGGCAAATTCGGCGATAAGCTGGATTTGAACCGGTTTATGCTTGGCAGCAGCGTTTTGTGCATGATCGCCTATCTTCTGGTAACGCTCGTGCCCTCGCCGGTGGTGAACCTTGTAGGCTGCGGTCTTACGGGGCTGTCGGTGGGCATTATGTGGCCGGGTACTTTCAGCAAAGCGGCAAGCACCCTGCGCAGCGGCGGCACGGCCATGTTCGCGCTTTTGGCGCTGGCAGGGGATTTGGGCTGCAGCGGCGGTCCGACGCTGGTCGGCATGGTCACGAACTTTGCGGGCGGCAATATGAAAACCGGAATCCTGGCGGCGGTGATTTTTCCGCTGCTGATGACCCTCTGCCTGTTGCGCGGGCGAAGGAAAACAGCCATACCGGTAACAGGTACGAGTCAAAAAAAATAACTTTTGCAGTATTGCTGTATGAAAAGAAGCGAAACCGGATTTTCCCGGCTTCGCTTCTTTTGGTTATGGGGCGGTGCGTTTTTTCAAAATATGCCAGATATCGTGACCGGTAAAGCCGCATTTGCGGTAAAGCGTTTCCGGATGACTGGGATTGCGACAAGAGCCAGACACTGTTGCAAAGGTTGCGCTTTTACTGATACGCGCTAAAAGCTCGGACACCACATAGGTGCCCAATCCCTGCTTACGGAAGCCTTCGGATACCTGTATCCATTCCAGCGTCGCTTCTCCGATTTCCCGGTCCAGTGCAGCAATGCCTGTAGCCACCGGCGTTCTCGTTTTGTCGCTGCAAACCGCGACATAGTATTCCGCGCTAAAGACGGCACGATCCTGGCATAGCTCCTCTGCCGTCATTCGGCACCCCGGATAGCAGGCGTTGATATGGGCAGCAAAACATTCCAAATCGGCATCGAACAGAGAAAAACCGTCGGGCAGCAGCGCG
Organism: uncultured Eubacteriales bacterium; assembly: GCA_949293815.1. Classification (GTDB taxonomy): domain Bacteria; phylum Bacillota; class Clostridia; order Oscillospirales; family Acutalibacteraceae; genus RGIG2774. Next base: position 3,190 of record CASFEZ010000013.1, read on the forward strand.
ACCGGCAAGTTTTGCAGATTGTGATAAAGACGAAAATACGGTGAATCCTCGTAATTTGTTAGAGGCTTTTTTGGGAACGCTTCCTCGTGTAGAATTTGCATATATTCCGGTAAAATCAGGTTTTTGGTCTTGTAATAGGGCAAAGAGGAGGCGCGACAGGGATTGCGCAAATAGTCCTCTTTGGAACATATCGTCGCTGGCATAAAAAAGTCCTTTCCTGTGGAATAAAAATATGATAAGCTTTATTTGGAGAATTGTAAATAGAAAAGTATTGTTTGTTGTAAGATTTTTATGTTCCGGCTGTCTTATAAGTGAAAGAAAGGGGACGATGGGGTGAAGGACTTTGAGGAAATTTACCAAACCTATTTTCAGGATGTCTATTTCTATCTGCGCCGTCTGTCCGGCAGCGAAGAAATTGCCGAAGAGATGACCGCCGAAACTTTTCTGAAAGCCCTGCGCGCCATCGACCGCTTTCGCGGGGAATGCGATTTGCGCGTCTGGCTGTGTCAGATTGCCAAAAACTGTTATTATTCCGACTGTAAGCGCAAAAAGAGGATGGTGCCCTTCGAGGCGGCGGATATTTTGCCGGTGCCGGATGCGGAACTGGAAGAGCGGCTTTGGCGAAAGGATACGGCCGGGCGGCTGCAGGAGCTTTTGCACGAGCTGCCCGAAATGTACCGAGAGGTGCTGATGTGGCGTGTCTACGCCCAGTTGAGCTTTCGGCAGATTGGGCAGATTTTTCACAAGTCGGAGAACTGGGCCTGCGTTACCTATCACAGGGCGCGGCAGAAATTAAAAGAGGCATGGGAGCGTGAAAACGATGAAACATGAATGCGCTGTGGTAAAAGATTTGCTCGCGCTGTACCGGGAAAAGCTGGTCAGCGAGGAAAGCGCCGGGTTTATTAAGGAACATTTGGCAACCTGCGCCGATTGCCGCAAGGCCTATGCGTCGCTGGCGGGTGAATCCGTCCCGTCCGAACAGGAAGCGGAAGAAAACCGGCGTCGAGCCGTGCCGGTCAAGCGCATGAAGCGAAAGCTGCGTGCCCGGCGGTTCTTGTCAGTCGTTTTGTCGGTGCTTCTCACCCTGTGCGTTCTGGCGGTAATCTGGTGGTTCTTCCCGCAGCATCGGGCGCAGTCCGTTTATTTTGGTGAATCGACCTATTCCAAAATAGAGCTGCGCCATGGAGTGCGGATGATTGAGCACGATTTGAGCCCGAGTCTTTCCAGAGAGGACGGCGTGATTTATGCCATTGAATATGCCGGCGATGCCTACAGCCAAAGCCGTCTTGCCTATTGCAATGAGCTGGGACTGGCGCGGGATGGCACGGTGTATACGGAATGTATGGTCTTTCAGACCGCCTTCAACACCGGCAACTATGTGGGGAATTCCATGGACGAATACGAATCCCATACCTGGCGCTACACCCTGGCCAAAACCGAAACCGGTATTTGGGAGATTGTGACTTTTGGCGTCTGAGAATCATCGTGATTTTCCTCATAGATTCAATTTTTACAGCTTTTTAGGGTATATACAAGTTTTTTGCTTGCAAACGCTTGCATTTGCAAGCAAATATGGATATAATAAAACCAAAGGAGTGTGACAATGATGGCAAAATCAGCCGCCGTATATGCCCGGATAGATGCAACGCTGAAAGAAAATGCGGAGGATATTCTTGCCCGGTTGGGGATTTCTCCTGCCGGTGCCATTCAAATGCTATATAGTCAGATTGTATTAACGAAGGGATTGCCTTTTCCGCTGCAGCTTCCCTCGGAACTACCTGTCGCCATTGGCGATATGACGCGTGAGCAGCTCGATCGGGAGCTGATGAAGGGCGTAGCGTCCCTGCAATCCGACAGAACCTATACGGCAGAGGAAGTGAATGCGGCTTTGCGGCAGGAGTTTGGCATATGAATGACGGGTATTCTATTGTTTATTCTTCTGAGGCTAGAAAAGATTTAAGAGATATCTATGTATACATTGCATCTGTGCTGAGAGTTCCTAAGACGGCAGAGAGACTGACAGAGCATATTCGGCAAGAAATCCAATCGCTGGATTTTATGCCGTCGCGTTATTCTCTTGTGGAGTGGGAGCCCTGGAGAAGTATGGGTATGCATAAAGTGCCGGTAGAAAATTTTGTTATTTATTATACAGTCAATCACGATAGCCGGACGGTGTGTGTGATTCGTATTTTTTATGGCGGCAGAAGCGTAGAGAATATCGGGAATGAGGTGCCTGAAAAGCTTTAATATACGCATGAATCAGGTGGCGCACCGCTTGTTTCTGCGCTGGGTCGAGCATTTGCTTCCCCATTTTGATACAAATTGAAAAACCTCCCCTGAGCCTACACCGGTTCGGGAGAGGTTTTTTCAGTATAAGGGGTAATTATTGGTCGTCCGGGCGAATGACAAACCAGCGGTAGGTCATGGGTTCCATGGTCAGTTCCAGTGTCACATTGCCGTTTGCGTCAATATCGTACCGCTGCGGGGCATTGTCCTCTTCGGAAAGAAGCAGCGTTTGACCGGACGGGATGACCGGGGGCAGCGGCGGGATGGGCAAATCCTCCACTTTGGCGTCGGTGATATAGGTTCGCGCGGAGCCGTCCCGGGCTTTAATCACCAGCGGCGCAATTTCCTCGCCGTAGACCGGATAGCTTACATCGCAGTTCTTGGTGTTTTCCGGCGGCGGAGGCGGTGCGTTCAGCGCCGTCAGACCGGTATAATAGACGGGCAGGGTGATTTTTTCGGTGCGTTTTTCCTCTGTCTGGTTAAAGAACATCACAAATCCGCGCACCTCGCCCTCGGGCAGCTGGTTCATAATCGCATCGATGCAGGTGGTGCGGGTGGGGTTTTGGGTGTCGATGCGCGGCGGCAGGAAATGCACGGTAATGCCGTTTAACACGCGGCGGTAGGTTTTGAAAACCGAAATCCATTTTTTCATAATCAGCTTGCCCGTTTCGCTGTCGTAAACCTGTTTGCCGCGAATGGTCGGCCAAACGCCTGCCGCCGTCAGCTGCGCCATAGCCCAGTCGAAAGCAAAGCGGTTCTCCTCGGTCGGGAAAAACTGCGCCTGTTCGCCGCCGCCATGATAGACATTCAGCGGCAAAAAGCCCCAGCCCTGGGAGGGATTTTTGGAAAATGTTCCTTTGTAATAATAGATGCGGGAGGTAATCAGCTGTTCTTCCCTTTTCTCGGAAAAGGCAATTTCCTCGTACCCCACGCCGGTGCGGTTGCTGCCGTTCAAAAAATGCCAGTCCGGGGCGTTGATATACACCCCGCGCTGTTTGATTTGGCGGTACCAATCGACAACGGCGGCTTTCCATTGCTTGTATTGGGAATCTGTAAAATCATCGTGCCGGTGGGTTTTGCCGCCCGCGCACATCAGCATCCCATAAGGTCCGTCAATTTCTACCGCGTCCGCGCCGGTTTTGTCGATGAAGCGAAGCACGCGCTGCATATACCCTTCCGCCCATTCGCAGGCAAGGCAGCGGCAGATATGGCTGCCGTCGTGGTTCAGCGCCTCATCGCCCCGAACCGGGCGGTAGTTTTTCACATACGCCAGCGTATAAGCGCCCATGCGCAGACCGTGTTCGTGTCCGTAATCGTAGGCATCCCGTATACGCGCAAGGTACGCCTCGTTGTCGCTTTCCATATTGACCCCGGAACCGAAGGACTGGATAATCATTTCCAGCCCGACCTCGGCGCATTGCTTCACCGCCTTGCGAATCTGTTTGGCGGAATTGGAAATCAGGTGGAAAAACAGCACCTGGTCGCTGCACCAGGGGGCGATACGGCGGTACATCTGTTTGACCTCGATCAGCTTCTGTTCATAATAATCCGCGCCGTGCAACAGCTCAAAGGCGGTGATGGAATCCAGCGCCCCGCCGGGCGAAAGGGTGACATTCATCCGGAACTGGGGGGCAACCTCCAAAATATCATAGCGGTACCGGGCGTAGTGCTTGGCGTATTTTTCCAGATCCAGCCCCAAAAAATCCGTTGAGGAATCGTAGTCGCTGTCCACAAACAGGGTTTCCCGGTGCTGCCGAATATCCAAAAGCTCGGTGTAGATATTGTCCACCGTGTACGGCGCATTGCCGTCGTTATACACCGTCACCTGTTTCATGAAAACCGGCATCCCGTCGTAAAGCTCATACCGCACCACGGCACGAAGCGCCGGCGCCTGACTTTGATAGGTCAGCAAAACCGCTTTCCCGGGCGGCGGATAGTCCCCTGTGGCGGTCATGGTCGGCGTGCGGTGAAAGGGAACACGCGACAAGGGCGCGGTTTCCTGCGCGCCGATAAAGGTGAAGCGGTCGGAAAGATATGTTTTTCCGTCAATACTGACCGCAAAATCTCCTCGTGCCGCAGAAATCAGCTGAAGCTGTTTCTGGTTGTTCTGCAAAGAAACGGTGCGGCAGCCCGCCGTTTCCACTTCCCGTTGGACCAAACCGTTGCTGAGCCGAATCCGGTCTGCCGTTATGGACAGCTCTGCGTTGGCTGCTGCTGCGTTTAAGACCCAATCATGCATAAGATTTCTCCTTATTTGCTTTTATTTATTCGCCTTTGGGGCGTTTTTCTTTTTTGGATGCCGGATTGCCGAAACGCGGTTTATTCGTAATGGTCAGGCAAAGGTCGCCGTATGCTTCCAGCTCCAGTACAACGATTTCGTTTTCCTCTTTCAGCCAGACACCGGGCAGATACAGGGTCTGCTGCGGACCGACCTCCCAGTAACGGCCGAGATTGATGCCGTTGACAAACACATACCCTTTTGTAAAATTGGATATATCCACAAAGCAGTCGGCGCGGGAGTCGGTACAAAAGCGCCCTTTCAGGTATACGGGGCAGGGCATGCCGGGCTTGGCCTGCGTGAACGAAAAAGCCGGGAAACGGTCGAGCGGTATGGTATAAATATCAAAATCATATACATACTGCTCCCCAATGCAGACGGCGGAAAGTCCCTTTCGGTCGTAAAGATGCTTGGCGAAATTGATTCTTCCCATGCTCTCCACATAAATATCAACGGTTATCTTTCCGCGAAACGCGGGGATCGGAAAGGTAAAGCTTTCATTTGCGGTAACGCCGTGCTTGATCTCGGTCTTTGTCAGCGGCACGGAACGGTCGTATTTGCCCACAAATGCACCGTTTACATAAACATAGGCAATGTCATGTACATCAAAGGCGGAAATGGACGTGTCGGGATAATCGCCCTCAATTTCCGTGTGGTAGAGGATGATGCCGTGATCCAATCCGTAATGCTCCATCGAATGGGGCAGGTGGTCTTTAAAATGCGCGGCCGCCGCTGGAATATGCGGGAACAGCTGCGCCGCTTCGGTCAGCCGGACTTCGCCGATCCGCTGCGTTTTCGGCGCGGGTGGCAAAGCGGGGGAGATGCCCTGCTTTTCACAGAGCAGGTCGCGTATGACAAAATATTTCGTCGTATAACCGCCGTATTCGTTCAGCGGCGCATCGTAATCGTAGCTGGTGGTCGTTGGCTGGTACTGGGTGCTGAAATTTGCGCCCGCCGTACAGCCGAAGTTGGTGCCGCCGTGAAACATATAAAAATTAAAGCTCGCGTCCAACGCAAAAAACTGCTGCAATATTGTCCGAAAGGTCTGTTTGACCCACGGCGCTGCGGAATGGTGGTGCTTTTCGCGGAAATGGTCAAACCAGCCACACCACAGTTCCCCGCACATCAGGGGCTTTTCCGGCTGATATTCTTGTAGCTCCCGAAAACCGTCATTCGGAAAACCGCCGAAATTGACGACCTTGAAGGTATCCGGCAGGCTGCCGCCGGAAAGATGGTACCGGCTTTCGCCGTCAGAAGTAAACAGCGGAACCTCTATGCCGTTCTGCCGCATCAGATCCCGCAGGCGGGCAAGATACAGATGGTCGCTGCCGTAGCTGCCGTACTCGTTTTCGATTTGCATCATCAGAATCGGACCGCCCCGGGTGTTTTGCAGCGCAGCCAGACGCGGCAAAAGCACCTGAAAATACCGTTCAACAAAGGTCATATAGGGCTGGCTGAGACAGCGCAGCCGGATGTTTTCGTATTTTAGCAGCCATGAGGGAAAGCCGCCGAAATCCCATTCGGCGCAGATATACGGTCCCGGGCGAACAATGGCATATAGACCGACCTTTTGCGCAATTTTCAAAAACTGTACCACATCCCCCTTCCCTTCAAAGCAAAACACGCCCTCTTTCGGCTCATGGACATTCCAGGCAATATAGGTTTCTACGGTATTGAAGCCTGCCGCTTTCAATTTCAACAGGCGGTCTTCCCAATAGTCGCAGGGAATGCGGAAATAGTGCATCGCGCCGGAATAAATATGTATTTTTTTGCCGTCAAGATAAAAATGCTGCTTGCCGATTTCAAACATGCGGCGTTCCCCTTTCTATCGGTATGGTTTTTTCTGTTCCTGCTTTGACAAATGCCGTTTGATAGCGCAGGAAAAAGGTATCGGGCAGCGGCATTTTCTGCGCCTCGCCCGATTCGGCGAAAATGCGGTACTGCGCGTCATATTTTGTGGGATTATGCAAATGAAGCGTCAGCGTGTGCGCGTCCGTTTGCTCCGCGCGGCATGCCACATGGTCCAGCGCAAAGCAAAAGGCGGTGTCGGTCTGCACATAGACGGCTGGCAGTTCAAGATAGGTGAGCATCGCCGAAACCTCGCACCAGCAGGAGCCGAGCGGTACCTCGCCCACGTTGCTTTTCCCCTCCCAGTCGGAAAGATTGACCCGTTCGTTGATGCGACCGATGGGGTTAAAGCGTTCCGGCAGCGGCAGACGCAGCGTTTTTGTAAGCAGAAGCGACAGCTTTGCCGCAAGCGCCATGCGCCGTTTTTCCCAGCCCGCAGAACCGTCATGCCAGATATAGCTGGCGTAATACGGCTGATCGGGGCGGCTGATGAACTGGGGAATGGCGTGCCCGATATCCCTGCACAGCGCCAGATAGCGCACATCTCCCGTTGCGCGGTACAGTTGGAACAGCGACGCGCCGGACAGGGTGCAGATACCGGGGGCGGCGTGCTTGTTCTGTACATTTGCCCATACCGCGCCGGTGGTGGCAATGCCCCGCCGGTAAAACTGCGTGTTTTTATCGTATTGATAGTCATAGGAAACGCACCAGCTCGCGCAAAGGGAGGCGGTATCTACCGCGCAGCGCAGCCATTTGTCATCGCCGGTATGTGTATGCAGTACCACATAGCTCTCCAAAAGCGCGAAAGCGGATTCGCTGTCCGGCGCCGAAAGAATCTCGCCGGGGCCGCCGTTAGAATAGCCTTTTTGGATATAGTCCGTATAATACCGCCATGCCAGCGCTTTGGCCGCCGTTAAATCATTCGGATTATCAAAGAACACACTGCAAAGCGCAAGCGCTGCGGGGGCGATGCCCGCGCTCGCCGAACCGGCGATATACGGGCACTGCTTTTCCAAATCCAAAAACTGACCAAGCTCGCCGTTCTTCTGCCAAAAAGCGATGAAAGCATCCGCGAGTTTGCGCACGCCGGAAAGCCAGAGCGGGTCTATCGGTTCATTCTTCTCTTTTAATACCATCAGCTGCCGTACCAAAAAATACAGCGCGTCCGCGTTTTTCCGGCTCATGACAATATTTTTGTTTTCCGGATGTAGAAAATCATCGCCGTAAACCACCCCGTCGCAGAAAACGCCGTACAGAAAACCGGAGGGGTGCTGCAATTCCCAAAAAATAAAATCCAGGGTTTTTCGGCTTTTTTCCACCGATTCCCTGTTTCCAAGCGCCAGCGCAGGCAGGGTGTTCATGGCGCCGCCGACCCAGCCGGTCTGCCACTGGCGGTAGATGCTCGATTCCGCTTCCGAAGACTTATAAAAGCCCTCGGGTGCTACCCAGTTCCTTTGGTTGTATTTTTCTTCCATCAGCTGCCAGCCATAGGACCAGGGTACGGTATGCGGGTGCGTGCGCGGCAGCGGTATTTCGGCGCGGCAGGCAAAAAAGCGGTTCAAAAAGTCCGTAATGCTGCCGCAGGGAAAACGGATTTCCCAAAAGCGAAAAGTGGCGGTATCGCCCCGCTTGAGCAGCGCGCCGCGGTCGGTGGAGGGGAGGGCGGTGCTGCACATGCCGTAGGTATGTTCCTCCCGTACACAGGGCGAGGCGAGCGTAATCGTCAGTGTATGGCGCTTTGAATCTTCTGTTAAGGATATACCAAAATTGCCCAGCTCGTTTTTCTGCTCAAAAAAGAGCAGAAATCCCTGCTGCTTCTTTTTTGAAAAATAGCCGACGCAGGGCGTTGCCAAATCGCCGACCGCCAGCTGCACCGTGCCGCCGCCCTTTGGCAGCCGCGGCACATCGGAAAGTACCGGCGCCCCCGCGTATGTTTCCGCTTCCTCTTTTGTCAGCATCGGCGGATACGGTTTGGCAAGGCTGTCGAACCGGTTGCCCCGGTACAGCGCCGCCGGTGCAAAAATATAATTGTCCGTCTGCCAGTCCTGCTCCTCAAACACCAGCTGTAGCCCCGTCGGCTGTTTTTCGTTCTGCGCGGCGCGGAAAACAAGCTCATGCGCCGTCCTGTCCCCATCCGGGCGTTGTGTCCAGCGCAGCAGCGCTTCCGTCTGTGTGTTCGGTGTCAGCGGTATGCGGTTCTCCGAAATTTTTTTGGATTGCCGGTAGCGGACAATAGAGAAAAATCGGTTCATAAATACCTCCGTTTACGAGCACGGCAGCTTGTATATTATAAAGACTGGTCAACTTTAATGGAAAGCTCCGCGTAGATTTTATCCGGGATTTCATTTTTTAAAATCCGTTTTTCAAACAGCACCTTAACAGCCTGGTACCCCTGTTCAAACGGCTGCTGGCAAATGGCTGCCAGAACGCTGCCGCTGCGAAGCGCTTCGCGCATAATCGGCGTATCGTCAAACCCGCAGACCCGTACAGAAGGTGAAATTTCCCGAATGGCACGAAGCGTGCCGGCTGTGCCGCCCGCCGTGATATAAATAAAATCGATTTCCGGATTTCTTTGCAGCGCGCGGCGAACCGCCGTATATGCCAGCGCATCGTCATCCAGATTTTCCAGAACGCCTGTTATGGCGATGCCGGGGTACTCGTTTTCTATGATGGTACGGATGCCGGCAACGCGCTCGGCGTGTCCGCGGTGGCGGGTGCTGCCCGTAATAAGAAACAGATTGGCCTGCCCGCGCGACAGCATACCGACCAGCCTGCCCGCGATTCTGCCGCTTTTCAGGTAATCGCAGCCTACATAGACCGCGCCCGTAACCGACGGCGCTTCGCCGGACAGCATTACCACCGTTGTGCCGCCGTCAACCAGCGCTTGCAGCTTTTGCGCAATTCTTTCATCGCAGATTGGTGTTAAAATCAGCATGCGGGTGTCTTGGGGCAATGCTTCGAGCAGCCGAAGCTGTTCTTCGGGGTCGTAGCCTTTGCATTCGGTTAAAAGGATTTGAAAGCCATAGCTGGCGTATTCCTTTTCCGCCGCGCGAATCCCCGCTTTTACTTCATCAAAAAACGGATTGCCCATGCTGTTCAAAAGCACGGAAACCGGCTGGCTTTTGGCGGAATAGACCAAGGCTTTCCCAATGATATTCGGCTTGTAGTCGTATTTTTTGGCGATTTCCAGGATGCGGGTCTTGGTTTTTTCGTTGATTCCCGGACGGTCTTTCAGCGCACGGTCAACCGTTCCCCGGCTGACGCCCGCAAGGCGGGCGATTTCTTTAACGGTAATCGGCATGAATCTTCCTCTTGCTTTTCTGTTTTTGGGGTGCTATACTGATGATGGCATTACCGTGCACGAGCACGATTTACGCGAAAATTATAATATACTTTTTTTCTGTTGTCAAGGAGTATTTGTATGAAGGAGCAGATGAAACAAACGCACGAAAAGAGAGGCGAAGAACTGGCCTCTCAGATGACCGTCCCGGAGCTGATTTCACAGCTGATGCATAAGGCTGAAGGCATTCCGCGTCTGGGGATTCGCCCGTATAACTGGTGGAACGAAGCGCTGCATGGCGTGGCAAGGGCGGGAACGGCAACGGTCTTCCCGCAGGCAATCTGCATGGCGGCTTCTTTCAGTGAGCAGCTGCTGTTTCATATTGCGGAAATCATATCGGACGAAGCGCGCGCCAAATATAACGAAAGCCAGGCGAAGCAGGAATACGGCGAATACCGGGGACTGACGATGTGGTCGCCGAATATCAATATTTATCGGGATCCGCGCTGGGGCAGAGGGCAGGAAACCTATGGCGAGGATCCGTACCTGACCGGTCTGCTTGGTGCGGCGTTTATTCGGGGGTTACAGGGAAATCATGAAGCATATATCAAAACCGCCGCCTGTGCCAAGCATTTTGCCGTTCATAGCGGACCGGAGGCAAAAAGGCATGAATTTAACGCCGTTGTTTCCAAAAAAGATATGATGGAAACCTATCTGCCTGCATTTCGTGCGGCGGTCAATGCCGGGGTTTGCGGCGTGATGGGTGCATATAACCGCGTGAATGGAGAGGCGTGCTGCGCTTCGGATACGCTGATACAAACAATTTTGCGCAAACGGTGGGGCTTCGACGGGTATTTTGTGTCCGACTGCGGCGCACTGCCCGATATCGTTGAGCACCACCATCTGGCTGCCGACCCGCTGCAGGGCGCGTCCATGGCGCTGAACGCCGGGTGCGAACTGGAATGCGGCGCCTATTACCGCTATTTGCCCGAAGCCTATTCCCGGCACTATATTTCCAAAGAAACGCTTCAGCGGTCGGTTGCCCGGTTGATGGGCATCAGAAGCCGGCTGGGCATGTTCGACAAGGATTGCCCGTATAATGATATCTCTCCGGAAGAAAACGCCACGCCCGCGCATGAGGCCTTCGCGGTTGCCGCAGCGGAAAAGGGATTGGTTCTTTTGGAAAACAACGGGCTGCTTCCCTTGCAGAGGAACCGTTGGAAGCTTCTTGTGGTCGGTTATAACGGGGAGAATGACCTTGCCTATCTGGGAAATTATTTCGGCGAGCCCACCGCTTTCCTCAAGGTGCCTGAGGCGGTGAGTCGGATGAATGCCGATACGGTATATGCCCAGGGGTACAGTTATATGCCGGAACAGAATGAACCCTTGCAGCGGCAGGCGGTAGCCGAAGCGCGGAAAGCCGATGTGCTGTTGTTCTGCTCGGGGCTGGACTGCTCGATGGAGGGTGAGGAAGCGGGGGAAATCCTGACGGGCGGCGGCGGTATTCTCGGCAAGCAGGGGGACCGGCTGGATCTGGAGCTGCCGCAGGTGCAAAAGGCACTTCTGGAAAAACTGATTCCGCTCGGCAAAAAGATTGTCCTTTTGAATTTTTCGGGCGGCTGTATCCAACTGAAAAACTATAAAAATCGGGTTGACGCCATTTTGCAGTGCTGGTATCCCGGCGCACGGGGCGGACAGGCGATTGCCAATCTTCTGTTTGGCGTCCGCTCGCCGTCCGGCAGGCTGCCGGTTACCTTTTATAACGATATTGCCGATTTGCCGGATTTTGAGGATTACGCCATGCAGAACCGTACCTATCGGTATTTTCAGGGGGATGTTCAGTATCCTTTCGGGTACGGGCTGAGCTATACCGCGTTTCAGCTGACCGCATGTGAGCAAAAGGGAAACACCATTTTTTGTACGGTAAAGAACACGGGAGATTGTCCGTGCGATGAGGTTTTGCAGCTTTATGTCACCCAGCCGGATACACCCTACCAAAATCCGCTGCGCTCCCTGATGGCCGTTCGGCGGTTTTCCCTGCTGCCGCAGGAGGAAAAGCAGGTTGCTTTTGACTGGAAAGAGTCGGATTTGTATTCCGTTGACGAGCAGGGAAATACCGTATATCTGCATGGAAGATATTTGTTTTCTATACGGGATGGACAGCATATCGACTGCGCTGCGGGCGAATACCGCAACGAAGCCGAAACCCGGGTCATAGAAGAATGTCCGTTCTGAAATAAAACGACTTATCCCGAAAAACAGGCAGGACTTTTTTAAACGTCTCTTGTGAAACGGCGTTCAGCGCGTAAAAAAACCGGTTCCCGCTGCCGTATCGGCGGGGAACCGGTTCTATGTTTTTTTGGGGGAATGGTTAGTTGGTTTCGGTGGCTTCTGCCGCAGCTGCGGTTTCGGCTTCTTCTTTTTCCTTCTTTTTGTCGCCGAAGCTCAAAAGCAGGTTCAGGATGATGCCGCCGACGGCCGCGCCTGCAACGCAGGGAATGCCGTTTTCAAAGCCGGGGAAGGGGATGTTGCCGCCGAAAGCGTACTGACCGCCCAGTCCGACAATCATAATAAAGGCAATGACGGCGATGTTTTTGGAGGAGAACATATCGCATTTTTTGTCAATCATAATCGCGATACCCTGCGCGGCAATGGCGCCGAACAGATAGATTTCCAAGCCGCCGATAACCGCGGTGGGAATGGCATAGATGGCGCGAATCAGCGGGGTGAAGCAGGATACAACCATGGCGATAATCGCCGCCGCAATCAGCACCGGCACGGAAAATACCTTGGTAATGGCCATGGTGGAGATGTTTTCGCCGTAGTTCGTTCCGGCAGGACCGCCGATAAGACCGGTAATCATATCGCCGATACCGTCGCCAATCAGGTTGCGGTCGAGCTTGCTGATCAGGTCGTATTTTTTGTTTACGCCCTTGCGGCGCGCCACATCATTGACATAGATGTCCAGCTGGTACATATGCGCGGTGGATTCGGGAATGGTGGCAATGGCGATGGGCATAATTGCGACCACCGCTTCCAGCGAAACCTTCGGCAGCGAGAAAGCCGGCAGAGCGAAGATGCTGCCGTCGCCCGCTTTCCATACCGAGGCGGCGACCAGCGATTCGGTGGTCATCTGGTCAAACAGGTTCATGCTGTCCGCGCCGCCGCCTGCAAAGTAGATAATGGCGGTAACCAGGCAGCCCACGCCCGCGCCCAAAAGCAGCGGCAGCTGTCCGAGAAGACCTTTGAGGTATTTGGAAAACAGGATGGTGGAAAGCAGCGTGGAAAGAGAAACCACCCAAACAAGACCCATATTGCCCGTATAGGTGGCAGAGGGTGTGTACGCATCGGTCAGGGCGTTGCCCGCTAAGGTCAGACCGATAATCATGGCCACAGGACCGGTGATGGTGGGCGGCAGAATCTTTTCCACCGCTTTGGCTCCGGCGAATTTGATAATAAGACCCGCCGCAATGGATACCAGACCGGACAAAACAATACCGAACTGGGCGTACTGAATCGCCTCCGTCGGCAATGTCGCCACCTCGCCCGCCTGCCACAGCGCCATTTGCTGCGCGGCTTCGGGGGAGAGCTTGTCCATAATGGCGTCGCTGGTCACAAGGGCGGAAATCGCCGTCAGATAAGCGAAGCTGGAGCCGTAGTACAGCGGAATCTTGCGCCCGGTAATCAGGATAAAGCAGATGGTGGCAAGACCACTGGCAAAAATGGTGGTGGACACCTGGAAACCGGTAATCAGCGCCACGGTGACCGTCGCCGGGAACATGACGATGACCTGCTGAATGGCATACAGTAAAAGCTGTAGAAACGGCGGTCGTTCGTCCGGCAGATAGCCGTAAACTTTCTTCTCTTTCATACAGAACCCTCACTTAAGAGTTATTTTCAAGATGCGCAGCCAACGCATCTCAAAGCCTTTCCCAAAAAGAACGCCAGCTTTGCACCGTTTGTGAACAAAAGCATGGCGTTTGCAAATAAACGGCGGGCGCAAAAACAGGCTGCGGTTTCTTCCCCTGAACCGTTGTATTCTTTTTTCGGCGGCTTGAGCCGTCTATATCGTAACAATTTTAGCACAGCAAGGGCATGAAGTCAACAAGGATTTCCCGGCTTCGACAAAAATTAAGGCGGGCGGAACCCGGTTTTTTTTGTCGGTTTTGTCAGAACGGAGAGATAAACACGCGGCGGCATTTTTTATTGTACCTGAACAGGCAATTTCATCGTACAAATGTTTGTATTTTTAGCGGTAAAGGATTGCAACCCGCCCGCATTGCTGGTATAATAGGAAAAAGAAAGGCGGGTGCGATATGGCGAAGCAGGGCAGAGAGGAGCAAATACCGGCGCCGTCGGACGAGGATTTGCTTTGGGCGGACGATTTATTCTGGGCAGACGACGCGCTGTATGCCCAGTCGGACTGGTGGGAGGAAAGCGTGCGCAGTTTGCCGGAAACCTATGTGGATGAACAAATACCGGCTGCCAAAGCTGCAAACAAAATGGATTCCGCGCCTTCTACTCTCAAAAGCTCGTTCGACAGCGACTGGCTGCGGCAGCTGACCATGGAAATCGAAAGCCGAACCAATCCCGCCGCAGAGCAAAAGACCTATGCCGATGCGCCAATCTTATACAAAGCCTCCCAGCTGAAGCGCCCCGTCCTGCCCGAACGCTATACCCAAATGAAGCGTATCGCCCTTTCCCGGGACGCGCTCTTTCGCTCGGAGCCCTGGATTTTTTGCAAACAGGGCGCCTTTATGGCGTCATTTACCGACGATTGCCCCTACGACGGCTCTTTTACCTGCTACTATCCCACCTATCGCGCCATGAACGACGCGCAGCTGCGCGGGTATTTTACCTGGCGCACCCGGCTGCGGGAAGGGCGGATGGAACCAACCGACCCCTCCTTTGTATTTGTATACTTGTATGAGCTGATCAACCGGATCGGCATATCCTCTGCTGGGGAGGGTTTTGAAAAGCTCTGCGCGTTTCGCGCCCAATATCCCGCCAATGAGAAACGGGTTTTCTACTATTTGAACCGCTGGCTTTGCGACTACGCGGTGTATTACGGGCTGGATGCGGCGCTGCTGAAGCCGTATATCGAAGAAGAGCTTCAAATTGATAACGCCGTGCAGGTGCTGGCCGACTACCAATCCGCCGATGATACGGCGCTGTTTGCTGCATTGGCGGCGCTGTCCAGCTATGACCCGGCGCGTTCCCGGCTGTATAAAACCCATCCGGCGGAATTTACCGGCGCTGTCACGGCCGCCTTTCGGGCGGTTTGCGCCTATTATGAAAAACACCGCAAAAAAAGCTACTGCGAAAAGCTCTTCGGCAAAATAGAGGAAATTCCCTATGTGATGTTCGCCGAGGCGATTTTTTACCAGCCCCAAAAGCACCCGGATACGGAATATATCATCAGCGATTATTTGCAATACCGCAGCCGGGACAACCGCTGGTACTGCCGCAAACGCCTGGGCGGCAAAGGGAAAAACAGGGAGCTGGGCAGGCTTCTGCGCGCCGCCGACGCCGTTATCCGGAGGCAGCTGGCGTATGACCATCCGCTGAAAGGGGAGGAGCTTCCCAAATATCTGCTGGCGGAGATAGAAAAAGCGGTCGGGGCGTTTTTTGCGCAAAAACAGCAGCAGACTGCCCGGCGGGTGAGCTTTGATTTGTCCAAGCTGCAAAGTATTCGCGCCGATGCGGAAGAAACCCGCGAACAATTGCTGACCGAAGCGGACGAGGAAGCGCTTATGGGGATAGAGACACCGGCAGGGGAAGCAGAACCGGCTGCCGTCCCCGCTATGATAACCGAGCCGCCCCCCGCCGCGCCGGATACGCCGCCGGACGAGGAGCTGCCGCTGGATGAAAACGAAACGGCGTTTTTGCGCATTTTGCTTTACGGCGGGGATCTCCAGGCGCTGCTGCGGGAGCGGGGACTATTGTTGTCGATGGTGGCGGACAGCATCAACGAAAAACTGTTTGACCGGTTTTCCGACACGGTGCTGCTTTTTGACGGCGAAACGCCCGAGCCGGTGGAAGATTATCTGGAACAACTGAAAGGATGGATTCAGCCATGAAAATACCCAAGCGCATAGCCGCTTCTTTGATGAACGCCTTAAAAGGCGGCGTTGTGCCCCGTATCGGGCTGCCGTATATTGCCGTGGGGCGCAAGGCGGAGATCGATGCGCTGCTGCATGATGTGGCGATTATTGCCGACGGCGGGGCGACCTTTCGCTTTATCGTGGGCAAATACGGCAGCGGCAAAAGCTTTCTGCTGCAAACCATCCGCAATTATGTGATGGATAAAAATTTTGTTGTGGCGGACGCCGACCTTTCGCCGGAGCGGCGCTTACAGGGCACCAAAGGGCAGGGCCTTGCGACCTATAAAGAGCTGATTCGCAATCTGGCCACCAAAACCCGCCCCGAGGGCGGTGCGCTGACGCTAATCTTAGACCGGTGGATCAGCTCGGTGCAAAGCGATACCGCTGCCGAGCGCGGTCTTTCCCCCTCCGATCCGGCGTTTGAACAGGCTGTGGAAAAGAGAATCTACGCGGTTGTCAGCGCGCTGGAAGAAATGGTGCATGGCTTTGACTTTGCGCGCCTGTTGACCCTTTACTATCGGGCGAGCAGGCAGGGCGAAGAGGAGACAAAAGCGCGGGTGGTCAAATGGTTCCGCGGCGAATATGCCACCAAAACCGAAGCCAAGGCAGAATTGGGCGTCAATATTATCATTACCGACGATGACTGGTACGACTATATCAAGCTGTTTTCCGCCTTTTTGCAAAAGGCGGGTTACAATGGTCTTTTGATTTTTATTGATGAGCTGGTGAATATCTATAAAATACCCAACGCCATCACCCGCCAGTACAATTACGAAAAAATTCTGACCATGTATAACGATACCCTACAGGGCAAAGCCTCGCATTTGGGGCTAATCCTGTGCGGTACGCCCCAGTGCGTGGAGGATACCCGCCGGGGGCTGTATAGCTACGAGGCGCTGCGTTCCCGCCTGGCAGAGGGAAAATTCGCCAGAAGCGGCGATACGCGGGACATGCTCGCGCCCATCATTCGCCTTGCGCCGCTGACGAGCGAGGAAATGCTGGTGCTGGTGGAAAAGCTGACCCAGATTCACGGGCAGCTTTTCGACTATACGCCGGCGGTGGGGCAGGCGGATTTTATCACCTTTTTGCAGATTGAATACGGCCGCATCGGCGCCGATACCCAGATTACCCCCCGGGAGATTATTCGCGACTGGATTGAGCTGTTGGATATTTTATACCAGAATCCAAACCGTTCGGTTACCGAGCTGCTGTCCTCCGAGGACTTTGCCTTTGCCCAAAGCGCGGCGGAGGAGGAAAACGATGCCGGTGCCTTTGCCGAATTTACCATATGAGGTGCCAGAATGAACCCTTTTGACCGCTATGCGCCGTTTATACAGGATTTTATTTACCGCAACGGCTGGGAATCCCTGCGCGCCATCCAGGTGGCGGCGGCGGACGCGATTTTCAATACCGACGACCATGTGCTGCTGACGGCGTCTACCGCGTCAGGCAAAACCGAGGCGGCGTTTTTCCCGATTCTCACGCTGTTTTCCGAGGATCCGCCCCGTTCCGTCGGCGCGATTTATATCGGTCCGCTGAAAGCGCTGATTAACGACCAGTTTTCCCGGCTGAACGAGCTTTGCGCCGAGGCGGAGATTCCCGTCTGGCATTGGCACGGCGATGTTTCCCAAAGCCATAAAAATAAAATGCTCAAGCACCCATCCGGTATTTTGCAGATTACCCCCGAATCGCTGGAGGCGCTGCTTTTGCACAAGCACGCCGCCATTGCCCGGCTGTTCGGCGATTTGCGCTTTGTGGTCATTGACGAGGTGCATTCGCTTTTGCGAGGCGATCGGGGCGGGCAGACCCTGTGCCTGATTGAGCGCCTGTCGCGCCTTGCGGGGGTGCGGCCCCGCCGGATCGGGCTTTCCGCCACCATCGGCGACCCGGCGGGCACCGGCGCTTTTTTGGCGGCGGGCACCGGCAGAAAAACCGTCATTCCCAAAATCCAGTCCCCGGGTATACGCTGGCGGCTTTCCATGGAGCATTTTTATGTACAGGGACCCCAGGCGGCAGAGGGCAAATCAGAGCCGGAGGCGCTGCCGGTTCCGGAGGATAGTACCGACCGGGCGCCCTCCAACGCCGACCCGGGCTTTGGCTATATTTTTGAGCATACCCGCCATAAAAAATGTCTGGTTTTTGTCAATTCCCGGGAGGAGTGCGAGGCGGTCACCACCACCTTGCGCCAGTATTGCGAGCTGCGCCATGAGCCGGATCGATTCCTGATTCACCACGGCAATCTGTCCGCCGCCTATCGGGAAACGGCGGAGGATGTGATGAAAGACGAAGAGCAGCAAATGACCACCGTCACTACCGCCACCCTGGAGCTGGGGATTGACATCGGCAGGCTGGAGCGGGCGTTTCAGGTGGACGCGCCGTTTACCGTATCGTCTTTTTTACAGCGGATGGGTAGAACCGGGCGGCGCGGTCAGCCGCCGGAGATGTGGTTCGTTATGCGCGAAGACCAGCCCGAGCCCCGCGCCATGCTGCCGACCACCGTTCCCTGGAAGCTTTTGCAGGGCATAGCGCTGGTGCAGGTGTACTTGGAAGAGCGATGGGTCGAGCCGCCAAAAACCGACCGGCTGCCTTTCAGCCTGTTGTACCACCAGACCATGTGTACCCTTGCCTCCTGCGGCGAGATGACCCCCGGCGCCTTGGCGAACCGGGTGCTGACGCTGCCGTATTTTTACCGTATCACGCCGGAGGATTACCGCTGTCTGCTGCGTCATTTGCTGGAAACCGACCACCTCCAGCGCACGGAAACCGGCGGGCTGATTGTAGGGCTTGCCGGAGAGCGGCAGATCAACTCGTTCAAATTTTATGCGGTGTTTCAGGACAGTGAGGAATACACCGTGCGCAGCGAATCCCAGGAACTGGGCACCGTCTGCCTGCCGCCGCCCGCAGGCGAAAAGATTGCCATTGCCGGCAAAGTCTGGCTGGTGGAGGAAGTGGATCATAAGCGGCACCTGGTCTATTGTACCGAGGTGCGCGGCAAAGTGCCCGCCTATTTCGGCGAATGCCCCGGCGACATCAACACCAAAATTCTCGAGCGAATGCAAAAGGTGCTGTGGGAAGACAAAAGCTATCCCTACTTAATGAAAAACGCGGTATCACGCCTTGCTCTGGCGCGGCACACCGCGCAAAACGCCGGAGTCGGCAAAGAGCCGCTGATTCATATGGGCGGGGATATGTGGTGCCTGTTCCCCTGGCTTGGCACCTATGCCTTTCTTGCCATGGAACGGTTCTTAAAAATCCGCTGCGGCGACGCCTTAGGGCTAAAGGGCATGGATTCCTCCCGCCCCTATTTCATCCAGTTCCGCATGAAGGCGACAAAAGAGCAGTTTTTTGCCGTGCTGGCAGAGGAAGCGGCAAAACCCCTCGACCCCATGGAACTGGTATACCCCGGCGAAGTCCCCGTCTTTGAAAAATACGACGAATTTTTACCGGAAGAACTGGTACGCAAAGGCTTTGCGTATGGTATTTTGGATACGAAAGGGATGCTGGAACGGGTGAGATCCTGGCAGAACGGGTAGTTCTGCGCTTTTGTTGAGGATCAAAATGTCATTCAGTAAAAAACAAAAAGGCTTGCCGGCGCTGGCAAGCCTTTTCATTTGGTACGATTTCAGGTACAGTCGATAATCCCGTACTGGATTTTCAGTTTCAGGATGCGCAATACGCTTTCGTTCAGGCGCTCTTCGCTGATTTCGCCGGTTTCTATGGCTGCTACCAGACCGTCAAAGCCTTCGGTGAAGTTTTGTGGCATCAGCAGAATGTCTGCCCCGGCCAAAAAGGCGGTTTTTACGCTTTCCGGCGGGGAATAGTTTTGGATAATTGCGCCCATGGAGAGGGAGTCGGTGACAATCACGCCCTGGTAGCCCAGCTCGCCCCGGAGCTTTTCCGTTAATATTTCATGAGAAAGCGAGGCGGGCAGACCGTCTGTTGTGATGTTCGGCAGGGTAATATGCGCCGCCATGACCATATCGGTATTGTCCAGCGCCGCAATAAAGGGAATCAGCTCGCAGTTTTTCAGCTCTTCCCAGCTTTTGGTAACCGCCACATAGCCGTCGTGGGTATCGCCGGTGGTATCGCCGTGACCGGGGAAATGCTTGATGCTGGTAATGATGCCTGCTTTATGAAAGCCGTCGATGGCGGCGTTGACCATGTCCGACACCAGCTGCGGGTCGTTGCCGAAAGCGCGGTCGCCAATGACCACATTGTTCGGGTTGGTGTTCATATCCGCCACCGGCGCAAAGTCTACATTCAGGCCGTATTCCTGTAGATAGGTGCCGATGGCAAGCCCTGCTTCGTAGGCGTTCTGCGGGTCGCCGGTATTGCCCACCGCTTCCATGCTGTCGTAGCGCGGGACATCAAAATTGCTGTTTCTGCCGATGCGCGCCACCCGACCGCCCTCCTCGTCAATGGCAATAAACGGCGCGGTGGGGAAGGCAAGGCGCATGGAGGTGGTAAAATATTGCAGCTGGGCAGGGGTCGATACATTGGCGCCGAATAAAATAATGCCGCCCACCGGGTAATCCTGTAGGGTTTGGGTCATGGCGTCGTTCCATACGGTAGAGGAATAGGATGCGCCGCTTTGGATTTGCAGCGCTTCCGGCGCCACCAGAAACAGCTGCCCCACCTTTTCCCGCAGGGAAAGAGAGTCCAGCAGCTGCCGGGCATTCTGGTCAACCCATTCCGGTGAGCCGGGCTGTGGTGCTGGGGTGGTTTCCGTTTGGGTGGGAATGGATTCGGATTGATCGGGGGCAGAGGGGTCGGTTCCCGGTTGATTCGTGGATTGCAAAGCGGCAACCAGCACGCCGATAACCGCCAAAAAAAGCGCGATGATTTTAGTAAGGAAAGAAGTGTTCATCAAAATCCCCCTTTTTGGTTTTTCTTAATTTATGGTGTTTTGTTTTTCGGGAGCTGACGGTATGACCGTTTCGGCACTGTTTATTGTTCCTTTAATAAAAGTATCATACCATATTATATCCGAATTTGCAAGTATGAAAATACAGGGAGAAAAATGAAGCAAAACCGCCTCGGGCGAATACCCGAAGCGGTCCTGCTGTATGGGGAAAAGAAATGCTGCGAAACGCAAACAAAGCGTTTGCGGCTTATTCAAAAGGTGTAAAGACGAACGGATTGCTTGCGGTGGTTTCCGGCTCGGTTTCTTCCACAGCAGCAGAGCCCATATCCGCAACCAGCCGGACGGTGACATCAAATTCCGTCAGCGAGTAATCGGTATTGATGCGCACCATGGAAAGGGTCAGGGCATCTCCGGCGGAGGAATCCTCAATAATCGAGGTCAGCAGCTCCGTATCATCCAAATCCTGTCCGTTTACGGCGACAATCATATCGCCCGGCTGCGCTTCGGTATTGTTCAAATCACTGTCTGAGGAAATTTCCTCGATAACCAGCGCCCCCTTGGGCAGACCGCGAATTTGAATGACCATGCTGTAGGTTTCATAGGCGGTGGCAGGGCGATAGGTAATGCCCAGCTTGGCTCGGTCGGGGACATAGCCGTTGACAATCAGGTCGTTGACAATCTCCTGCACAATATCGCTGGGAACGGCAAAGCCCATGCCCTCGTATTCGGTTTCGACGATTTTCATGGAGTTGATGCCGATCACCTGTCCGTATTCATTGACCAGCGCGCCGCCGGAGTTGCCGGGGTTGATGGCGGCAGTATGCTGAATACACTTTGTGGTATAGCCGGTGGAGGAGGACACCGGACGGGCTATCGCGGAAATCATACCATCGGTAAACGAACCGGCAAATTCACTGCCGCCCGGATTGCCGATGGCGTAAACGGTCTGCCCGACTTCCAGCGTGGACACATCTGCAAATTCCGCTTGCTTCAGACCACTGGCTTCAATGCGCAAAACACCGATATCCGTGCGCGAATCATAACCGACTATCTCGGCGGAATAGGTGCTGTCATCGGAAAGCAGCACTTTATAGGTGACATCGGAAGCGCGTATTACATGCGCACAGGTGACAATATAGGTGTATTGCCCGTTGTTGTCTTCGCCGATGATTACGCCGGAGCCTTCGGAGGCCAGCTGACCGGTGCTTTGGGAATACAGCAGTACGCCTACAGAGGATTCTAAAATCTTGCTGTACACCTGCTGCGAGGTCAGTGCGCCGCCGT
The DNA here is from genome assembly GCA_949293815.1 of uncultured Eubacteriales bacterium. Taxonomy (GTDB): domain Bacteria; phylum Bacillota; class Clostridia; order Oscillospirales; family Acutalibacteraceae; genus RGIG2774. Next base: position 25,134 of record CASFEZ010000013.1, read on the forward strand.
TATTGGTCTCGTTGGTAACCTGCTCCGGCTGCACGGCAAGGTCAATGGAGGGACCGTCGGCGTTGGTTTCGTTTTCGATGGCATTGTTATGCTTCCCGGTGCTATTGTCATTGCTGCGGGACAGCCCAATGGCAATGCCCGCAATGGCAATGGCAGCCGCAACACAAAGCAGGACAATCAGAACCACCATGCCGGCACCGCGTTTTTTGGGGCGTTTTTCATTGCCTGACGAATTGTTTTGGTGCGAGGCGTTGCCATAGGGGTAGCTATTATCATAAGAAGGGGAATACCCGCTGTTTTGGCTTTCGCCGGTCTGGTAAGAATCGGAATGGGAGGTATAGGACGAGCCCGCAGATGTATAGGGGGCACCGCCCATCGGCGGCTGACCGCTTTGACCGTATTGCCGGTTCTGCTGTCCGTATGGGTACTGGTTCTGGGAATATGGTCTATGGTAGCCATTGTCGGTCTGAGAGGTCGCGTCCTGTGCCTCTTCCTCGTTGGAAGGCGTACTGTCAGTGGGCATATCCTCGTTTTTCAATGGTCCGGAATGATAGGTGCAGCCGTTTTCCGTAGCGGCGGCATCGTTTTGGGACGCGGTTGCGTCGTCCTCATTTGGGGTTGGATAAGGGGTATAGTCCTGCAAAAGCAATCGTTCCTTTCCTCACATCAATCCTGCCTTAGAGGCAGCTCAATGGTAAATTCCGTGTATTTGCCGTCTTCACTGGTGGCGTAAATCCTGCCGTTGTGCAGCTCGATGATATTTTTGCAGATATACAGCCCCAGCCCGACGCTTTTGGTGTTCAGGCTCCGGGATTTATCCACCTTATAGAACCGGTCGAATACCAGCTTCAAATCATCATTGGCAATGCCGATACCGTAGTTGCGTACCCGCATCACCGCTTTTTCAAACTCCTTTTTGCAGCTGACAGAAATGGTTCCGTCCTGCGGGGTGAATTTTACGGCGTTGTCGATGATATTATAAATAACCTGGTTAATCATATCCGGGTCGGCAGGGACGGTCAGGTTTTCCAGCTCATCCAGACCGGTTACAGTAATATTCTTTTGCGAAATGATTTGCTCAAAGCTCAGGAAGGTGCGCACAATCATTTCGGAAAGACTGAACCGCGTATAGGAGGGCGTCAGCTCGCCCGCTTCAATTTTGGACATATTCAGCATTGAGGAAATCAGGCGCGAAAGCCGCCGCACCTCATCGGATACAATACCCAGGTATTTTTTATGCTCCGACGGCGGTATGGTGCCGTCCAAAATCCCGTCGATAAACCCGCCGATGGTGGTCATAGGGGTTTTCAGCTCGTGGGAGACATTGGCAACAAAATTACGGCGGGAGTTTTCGATGGCGGACAAATCGTTGGCCATGGAGTTAAACGCTTTCGTCAATTCGTGCATTTCGTCGTTGCCCCGTCGCTCGGTAATGCGGTAGGAAAAGTCACCTTTGGCGTACATGCGGGTGGCATACAGAATATCCTGCAAGGGCATGGCGAAGCGGCGAATAATAATATAAATAATGGCGAACGAAAGCGCCAGCGAAAGAACAGCGTATATGCAGAACTGGCGGCGGATAATGCTTAATGTATCCTGAAACAGCCCGCTGGTGTCTTTTGAAACAAAAACATAGCTGGACAGCGTATGCGCGCTGCCATCAATATAAACCGGCGCAGCGGCAATGGCCAGCGTATTTTTATCGGTATCCGATAAAGTGCCCATATAGGCTGTCTGCTCGCCGGTGCGGATTTTTTCCAGCTGCTCCTGGGAGATTTTGATTTCGCTGTGAATGGTGCAGGTTTGATCCTGTACATATTCGCTGCCCAAATCTAAAAGCTCTTTGCAAAGCATCACATCGCCCTCGGTGTTTACCATAAAAATATCGCATTCAGAATTTTCAGAGAAACTCATAATGGTATAGCATACAATATACAGGGCGTTTTCATAATCTGCCAGATAGTCGCCGCCGCCCGCTACGCTTAAAAGATCCCCCGCAAGCCCCGCCACATTTTTGGCGTTGCCGTACAGGTTCTGCAATTCCTGCTTTTTATAGCGGGTTCCGGCAATACCAATCAATACGGCGCCGATTAATGTGGTAATCAGCAGGATAAGCGCCGAAAGCCATAGAAAATATTTACGGAACAGCGGACTTTTCCGAATTTGAAAAGACTCCTGAAAAGGAGCAGAGGCGGCGTTTGCTCCGCCGCCTGATTTGTGCGTAAACAACATTGGGATCAGTCTTTTGTCTCAAATTTATAGCCGACGCTCCAAACGGTTTTCAGCTCCCATTTGTCGGAAACATTTTCCAGTTTTTCGCGCAGTCTTTTTACATGAACATCTACGGTACGGGAATCGCCATAGTAGTCAAAGCCCCAAACCTCATCCAAAAGCTGGTCGCGGGTAAATACGCGGTTCGGGTTGCTGGCCAGGTGGTAAATCAGTTCCAGCTCTTTGGGCGGGGTGTTGACCAGTTTGCCGTTGACCTTTAATTCGTAGTTGGTCAGGTTAATGGAAAGCTTGTCGTAGTGTACTTCTTTTTGCGGGTCGTTGATATGCGAAGAGGTTCTTCTCAGTACCGCCTTAATGCGGGCAACCACTTCCTTGGTATCGAAAGGCTTTACAATATAGTCGTCAGCGCCCAGTTCCAACCCCAGAACCTTGTCGAAAGTTTCGCCTTTGGCTGTGGTCATGATAATCGGGCAGGAGGAGGTGGCGCGAATTTTACGGCAGACCTGCCAGCCGTCCAGACCGGGCAGCATAATATCCAGCAGAATCAAATTCGGATTCTCTTTCGGGAAGATTTCTACAGCCTGCTGCCCATCGTTGGCAATCACGGTGGAAAAACCCTCTTTTTCCAAATACATACGAAGCAATTCACAGATATTGGAATCATCGTCAACAATCATAATTTTTTCATTTGCCATTCTGATCATCTCTTTCTATAGTATTGCGTACAGCTGATTGTTTCATTCCGTTCTTTGACCAATATTTATTATAGGGGCTGAATATTGATCGAAAATGTAAGGTTATAAGTATTATATAATATTTTTGCCAATTTTTGTGAACGGGGTTCAAAAATTGTCAGAATTTTTCATAGAATTTCTATATCCGCTTGTTTACAAACAATCAATCAACTATACATAAATAGCATACACTTTGTTCACGACCTGCGAAAGCACAGCCGATAGTAGCATAAGCATATTCAGCCGGTTTTATTCGCTTTTTTTTCTTTTGCGCGCACAAGCAGAACCACGGCAATGACCACTGCGGCGGCTGCCATGGGCAGTAATATCCAGAGGATACCGGAGCCGCGCAGGCTTGCGGACAAATCGGAGGAAGAGATATTATCGGCGGATACATGGCGCTTAATGGCGGTAATGCCGGTAATATACCCCTCGTCATTGGTCAGATATTCATAGCCCTCCGGCGGGTCGCCCGCTTCGGAAAGCAGCATCGGGGTACCCTCGGCAGAGGCGGTAATGGTCAGCGACTGACCGCCGGAGCCGGAAAAGCTGACGCCCAAATCAGTGGAACCGGATGTATTCAACCCGCCAACACCGGAAAGACCGGTACTGCCGATGGTTGTGTTGGTGTTTGTATTGACCGTGGGGGTGCCGGTGATGCCGCCGGAGGCGGTGTACATCAGTTGGGAAAGATAGTCGCTGCCACCAGTGGTGCCGGCAGCGGTCGAACCGGCAGAAGAGCCGGTGTTGATATCGGGCACCATCAGGGTTAAAATATTGGTCACCCGCTGCGGCAGGTCGGTGCTGACGGAATAGAAGGTGTTGCCCAATGTGTTGACCAGATTATTGCCAACAATGCCAATCAGCGAATCCCCGCTGTTGCTACCGCCGATAATACCGTTTTGGGAATTTTGCGGCGCTTTCTCAGAGCCCTGATAGACGGTTATGGTATAAGTTTCGCTGACAGTCTGCTCTGCGCTTTGGTAGGTGACGGTAATGGTGATATCCTGCACGCTCCGGGTGGTGTCCAGGGGGCATTCTACATAGGAGCCGCTGGCAACCAGCTCGCCGCCGATTTCAATCATCACCGTTTCGGTGGCGGTAGAGGTGCGGTACGCCTGTGGGCAGACCCAAATCCGGTCGCGCAGATAGGAAAGATGCGCCTCATAATTGGCGATATCCGCGTAAAACTCGCCTTCCTCCAGCGCAAAGAAATCGGTATTGGCGGCAACGGTGGTAAAGGCTTCGGAATAGCTGGTGCCGCTGCGAATGGTCAGGCTGGCGCTGCGCCCCATGATTTGCAGAATATAGAAGGGCACCTCGTTGTTGTTCAGCGCGGTTTGCAGCTGATCCGGGTCAAGGGAAATATCGTATTGCTGCCCCAGAAGCGCAGCCAGGTATTTCAGCTTCAGCTCATCGAAGCTGGCGTTCTCCGCGTCGATGGCAATGCCCAGCTGCCGTACCATCATCACGGCAATCAGGCGGTAGACCTCCTCGTCCGGCGTGCTGCTGCTGACCGTGTAGCCGTTGGTGTTCAGCGCGATCTTACAGGCAACCAGCACATATTCGTCAATGGTATCCACTGTGCCCGCGCCCCACGCGGCAAGCGCTGATGCGTCGATGCTGAAAATCTGGGTCATGCACTGAATCAGCGCGGCCTGTACACTCATGCCGGGGGTGATGGTAATATCGACCGCCCCGGAGGAGAGCAGCGTATACAGCGCACGGGCAAAGATCAGATTTTCATAGTCGCCCAGTCCCCCCTGCGGGTAGCTGATGCCCAAATCCGTCAGGTATTCCATAATAAATTCATCGCTGACATTGCGGGTTGCTTCCGCAGCGAACTGATTGACATATTGCAGCACATACAGGTAGGCGGCTTTGGAAGAATTTTCATCAAGAGAATACAACTCAACAAAATAGTTGACCTCGGTGCGAAAGCCCTCCGGCGTAACGGAATAGGGGTACTCCGGCTTTGCGGTCAATGTCAGCGCGGTCAGGGTGCCCTGGGTATTCGTCATATCCTCCCGTGCAATCAGGTCCTTCAGCCAGGCGGGGTTGGAGGTGCTGTAGGTAAATTGGGTTTCCACCGTTGTTAATGTGGCAGCGGCGGCGCTCGGGAGCAGCAGCGCCATCAGCAGCAGCACAGCGGTAAAAACGGTGATTCTCTTCCTCATGATAAGACTCCTTTTTGAAAGGTATAAGCGCATTGCGTGTCAATTAAAAACGAAAGGCAAATACGGTTTGGGAGCGATATTCCTCTCCCGCGTCAAACAGGCAGGAGGGGAAGGAAGGCTGATGGGGCGTGTCCGGATAATACTGGGTTTCCAGGCAAAAGCCGCAGCGCCTGTTCATGGGCAGACCGGATTTACCGATAATGCCCTTTAAGAAATTGCCGGCGTAAAACTGAATGCCGGGTAAATCGGTGGAAACGACAAGGGAAATGCCGGTTTCTTCGCAGACGGCAACGGCGGCTTCCCGCAATTGTTTGTTCCAGCCGTCAATGCAGAAGTTATGGTCATAGCCGCCGGTGTTTTGCAGCTGCTCGCAGGGGTGCTCGATGTCCTGCCCGATGGGCTTCTGCTGGCGGAAATCAAAGGGCGTGCCCGCCACCTCGCGCAGCTCGCCGCTGGGAATGCTGGCTTCGTTCACCGGGGTAAAGCGGGAGGCGTGAATGGTCAGCTTGTGGGAAAGAATATCGCCGCTGTCAAAGCCGCCCAAATTGAAATAGGTATGGTTTGTCGGGTTGATATAGGTTTTTTTATCGGAAACGCAGCGGTAAGAGAGCACCAGCTCGTTCCCCTCGGTTAAGGTATAGGTGATTTCGGCGGCAATGGCGCCGGGGTAACCGTTCAGCCCGTCCGGGCGGGTGTAGGAAAAGGTGACGGCATTGTCGCCGCTTTCTTTGCCCTGCCACACGGTGTGGGTATATTCGCCGCCGCTGTGCAGGGTTTTTACACCGTCCTCATTTTTCACCAGCGGATAGGTTGTGCCGTCTATGACAAAAGCACCTTCGCTGATTCGGTTGGCATAGGGACCCGCGATGGCGCCCTGGTAATCGGAGCGGTTCTCAAAGCCCTCCAAATCGTCGAACCCCACCGTCACATCCCGCAGCGTGCCGGTTTTGTCCGGCACAAAAATGCGCTGAATGCTCGCGCCGTAGGTGATAAGCGATACGCGCATATTGTTCTGATTGGTTATGGTAAACCGCTCAACCGCTGTGCCGGCGGCGGTTTTGCCGAAAAAGTCTTTTGTTATGCTCATGGCTGTGTCCCCTTTGCATTTCTGTATATGACAGATAAAATACCAAGTATAATTTTACACTTCTTTTTCTCTTTCGTCAACGCCGGGTTTGAATATTTAGATAAATTTCATATCTCGGTGATAATCAGGTCTTATAATGGACTTCCTACAGCCTGTTCTTGACTTTTGACGGCAAAAAAACTATCATAAAAGCAGGGACTGTATATTGTTTTTTATTTTTGGGGATGACCGCGCAGGCGGCGGAAGTTTGTTAGTTGGAGGGTTGTTTCATGGAGATGCTCGGCGCTTACGGCGGATTGCTGTTCCGCGTATTGCTTTGCGTAAGTATTTTATTTTTTCTTCTGATTAGTCTTTTGCTGCTGTTTAACCGAAATTACGGCAAAAATGTCATTGCCCGGTTTATCAACGCCGCCAACGGCGAGGCGGTGGACATCTCCTCCTGGGAGGTCTCTCTGGGAAGAGCCAAGACATGCGATATTGTGCTGAACAACCCCACCGTCTCTCGCTTTCACGCGGTGGTCGTCCGCCGGGGCAAGGGCTGGATGATTTTTGACACCAACTCCAAAACCGGCATTACGGTCAACGGCAAGAAAATTGATAAAAAAGCGTTTATCTATGACGGCGATATTATCTCCATGGGTACCTCGGTGCTGTCCTTCCGTTCGCCGCTGTTCAAGCGGGCGGATAAAAAGGAGAATCCGCCGGCGTATCGGGATATTCCCGCTGACCGCCGGGTGGTCGCCGCTGCCAAACGCAGCTCCGGCAGCGCCATTTCCGCGCTGGTCAATATGGCTGACCGTTCGCTGGTGCTGCTGTTTTCCGAAGAATATATCATCGGCCGCGCCTCGGATTGCGATATTGTATTGCCGGTGATGACCGTTTCCAAGCACCAGTCCCGGCTGGTCAAGGAGGGCTCCGTCTGGCGGCTTTCCGATATGAATTCCCGGGGCGGCACCCAGCTGAACGGGCTGGATGTTATCGGCTCCGTGCCCTTGCGCGGCGGCGATGTCATCTGCGCGGGCGGTATCTATTTTAAGTTTATTGAAAATTATATGAGCGAATAAGGGGGGGGAGAAACACGCGCGGCTGCCCAATCGGGCGGCGGGCGGCATGCATATGGCTGAAAATGTAAAGAAAAAACGAAACAGCGTCTACGCTTCCGACCAGAAGAAGCGTACGGCAAAAAAATCGACCAAAAAACAGAAAAATTATATCCCGCCGGATTTGGAGCTGAAAAAGGGAAAAGTACGGGAAAAGATTGGCAAATGGTTTGTTCTAATGGTGTTTCTCACCCTGTTGGAGGCGGCGATGGATTTATCCGCTCTGAACGGCATTGCCGAAGAGCAGCTGCCCACGGTGCTTTTGCTGCTGGGCGGGTATTTGGCGGCGCAGTGGGTGTATTATATCGTTGCCGGTCTGATGCTGCGGCGGCGGATGGAACTGGAAATGGCGGGCTTTTTGCTGTCCAACATCAGTTTGGTTATCACCGCCAGCGTTTATCCCGACCGGCTGACCACCCAGCTGGTTGCCGTGATTGGCGGCATTCTGGTTTTTGCGTTCCTGGTCTGGTTTATGGGCAACGTCAACCGGGTCACTGTCAGCCGGATGCCCATTGGTCTTGCGGCGGTCGGGCTATTGGCGCTGACGCTGGTTTTGGCGGAATACAACAACGGCGCAAAAAACTGGCTGTATTTGGGCTCGTTTTCCATCCAGCCCTCCGAAATTGTCAAGGTCGCCTTTGTCTTTGTGGGCGCGGCGACGCTGGATAAAATTCAAAATACCCGTTCCATCGCCAAATATGTGGTGTTCGCCATGGTCTGCGTCGGGCTCCTGTTCTTAATGCTCGATTTCGGTACGGCGCTGATTTTCTTTGCCACCTTCCTTATCATCGCGTTCCTGCGCTCCGGCGATATTAAAACCATTGTGCTCATTTGTACCGCGGCGCTCATGGGCGGTGTTTTCATTATCTTATATAAGCCCTATGTGGCCAACCGGTTCGCCACCTACCGCCATATCTGGGATTATATCGACGCGGGCGGCATGCAGCAGACCCGAACCATTATTTATTCGCTGAGCGGCGGTCTGTTCGGCGTGGGGCTGGGCAACGGCAAGCTGCGCAATATTTTTGCCGCTACCGAGGACTTGGTGTTCGGCGTGGTCTGTGAGGAATTGGGCATGATTACCGCCATTGCCATTCTGCTGGCGTATGTGTTGTTCCTGATTTACGCTATCCGCAGTGCCAAATATGCCCGCTCCTCCTTTTACGCCATTGCGGCCTGCTCGGCGGCGGGGATGCTGCTGTTCCAGGCGATTCTGAATGTGTTCGGCGTTATGGATATCCTGCCCTTTACCGGGGTGACGCTGCCGTTTATCAGCCGGGGCGGCTCGAGTATGCTTTGCAGCTGGGGGCTTCTGGCGTTCCTGAAGAGCGTGGATATCCGCACCTATCCGAAAGTGATGCGGGAGCTGTACCAGCAAAAGGAAAGGATTTGATGCCGGATGAATACCATTGCCAAGCGGGCGAAAATTTTATATATCATCGTGGCGGTATTTGCCGCCGGACTGGTGTTTTTGGCAGCGACCTTTATCGTCAACGGGGATACCTATGCCACCAACACCCGCAACCAGCATATTTACAGCGGCAATGTGCTCATCAGCGGCGGACGGGTGCTGGACCGGAACGGGGAAGTGCTGACGGCGGTGGAAAACGGCAGCCGGGTATACAATGCCGATTCGGTTATCCGCCGCGCCACCTTACATGTTTTGGGCGAAAGCGGCTATATTGCCGGCGGCGTATTGGAGCAATACAGCGCCGAGCTGATTGGCTATAACCTGATAACCGGCGTCTTTACCGCCACCGAACAGGGCGGCAACGATGTCAGGCTGACGCTGGACGCCTCCCTGTGCGCCGATGCCTATCGGGCGCTGGACGGGCAAAAGGGAACGGTCGGCGTATATAACTATCAAACCGGCGAGCTGGTCTGCATGGTGTCCACCCCTGCCTATGACCCGGAAAACAAGCCGGCGGATATTGACGAAAATGAGGACTATGACGGCGCGTATCTGAATAAGTTCCTCTACGGGCAATATGTGCCCGGTTCCACCTTCAAGGTGGTTACCGCCGTCTGCGCGGTGGAGAATATGCCCGATGTCCTGACCCGTACCTTTACCTGCACCGGGGAATACAACGCCGCAGACGGTACGGTGATTTGCAACGATACCCACGGTACGCTGACCTTTCAGCAGGCGTTTAATCAGTCCTGCAACAGTGTGTTTGCCCAATTGGCGGATGAGCTGGGCGCGGAAAAAATGACCGCCACCGCCCAGGCGCTGGGGGTTACCGAATCGCTCGCCGTCAACCGGCTGAACACCGCCCGGGGCTCTTACGATGTCTCTGGCGCCTCCCAGGCGGATTTGGGCTGGTCGGGCATCGGCCAGTATACGGATATGGTCAATCCCTGTAATATGATGACATTGGCGGGCGCCATCGCAAACGGCGGCACGGCGCATATTCCCTATTATGTGGACGGGGTTTACAGCGCCGACGGCATAGAAATTCTGGACGAAACCGGCACGGCGACCCGCACCTATATGAGCAGCGCCACCGCGTCGGTATTGAAAAATTTGATGCGCACCACCGTAACGGATTATTACGGCGAAAGCTATTTCCCGGATATGGAAATGTGCGCCAAAACCGGTACCGCCGAGGTCGGCGAGGAGCAGCGCCCTCATTCCTGGATGATTGGTTTTTCCCAGCGGGAGGACTTTCCCTATGCCTTTGCGGTGGTGGTGGAAAACGGCGGCTCCGGCTACTATACCGCCGGCGCAGTCGCTTCGGATGTGATGGCGAGCCTGTGGGATATCGTGATGGAATAAATGGATATAAAAAATGCGTCGGAATCGTTCCGGCGCATTTTTGTTTATCATATGGATGTTCAGCGGAAGAAATCTTCGCCTAAAATTTTTGAAAAAATCGGAAGATAGCCCTGTTTGCTGCCGTTCAGCCCGTGGTTCTGGCAAAGGGTATAGGAGGGCAGATGGTTGCCCTCTACCAGCAGCGGTCCTTCGGGCGCGATGGCCACATCCCAGCCCACATAGCCGACCCGCGGCTCTACCAGCGCCGCCTGCAAACACAGGTCAATCGCTTCATTATAATATGGAATCTGAAAATCCGCAAAGCGCACGCCGCTGACCGGATGGGCTTCGTAATAGGCGGACTGCTTGTCGCAGAACGCCCGGCGGGAAATCTGGTGGTTATTACCAATCAGCGCGTACATGCCGCCGGTGGTGATGTTGTCGAACCGGTTTTTGCCGTTGCCCGCCCGCAAAAGGGCATAAACAAAATGGGGCGTGCCGTCCTTCATCACCGTAACCACCCGCAGGGTATTGACGCTGGAGGGGCAGAGCTTTTCCATTTGCGGGTGCTGGCGAATGGTTTCCTCTACCAGCAGCTTCTTTTCCGCTTTCAGCCGCTCATACAGCGCGCGGTAGTCCGTGTCCTCGTCCAGCGCAATCAGCTCGAGCCCCTGTCCGCCGAACGAATCGGTCACTTTGGCGAATACCGATGTCCTGCCCTTGCAAAAGGCGGCAAAGTCCGCCGCGCTGCTTTCGTTCAAAAGAATATAGTCCCGGTGCAAAAAAGAGGCGAACCGGCGGTTGAAACGGGGTTTGTCGATAAATACCGCAATGGCGTCCCGGTCGTTCAGCTTGTTGGACAGCACGGAATTGTGGTGCATGGTCATATAGGTTCGGCGGTTTTTGGGGTCGCGGTTCTCGGCAAAGCCGAAAACCCGATAATCCAGGTAGCCGATATTGTATGTCACTGTGCAATGCAGCATATCCATCGCCAAAAACGCTTTGGATACGCCGGTTTCCTGATGGATAATATCAATATTCTGTTTCATGCGCTTTACGCTGGCGGAGCCGACCCGGCGCAAAAACGCCGCCATATCTTTTTTCATGATCTCACAACCTGATTTTATACTAATCCTTTTTTGTGGGGAAGGCAAGCGGAAAATGTCGAAGCCGTCCGCCAATAAATTACGAAAATTTAATCAATTTTTATATGATTTATATGATTTTTGTTTGATTGCGTCTTTACATATTTTGTCGATTCTGATATAATGATCATGCTTACTAACTGGGGAGAACGGTGTGAGGACACTGTTCTTGAAAAAACAGTGAAAAAGGGGAAAATTGAATATGAAGAAAGATATCGGGGCTTTTTTGCGTCGGGTCGGTTCAATGAGTTTTGCGCGTATGGGAGGCAATATTGACGCAATTCATCAGGAAACAGGGGTGTCCAAATCGTTTATCCGTTTGGATATGCTTCACTGTGCCCTGCGGTACGGTATGGGGTATCTCGACTACCGGGTTTTCGGCTTTGCCGAGAACCGCGACCCGGCAAACCGCCGCACCTATATGACGATGAACCACAACACCTGCCTGTCCCGCAAATTAAACGACCGCGCCGCCATTGCGGAATTTATCGATAAGGGGAAGTTTAATCAAAAATTCCGCGACTTTATCGGACGGGATTTTCTGATTTTGCCGCCGGAAAACGGTGCGTCGGCGCTGAAAGCGTTCTGCCGGGGGAAGGAAGCTGTTTTTGCAAAGGTAACAACCTCCTTCGGCGGACAGGGGCTGGAAAAAATACAGCTCGATGCCGTTTCGGATTACGAGGCGCTGTATGACAGACTCCTATCGGAAAAGAAAACGCTGGTGGAGGACGCGCTGTTGCAAAACGAGGCGATGGCATCGCTTTGCCCGCAAAGCGTCAATACACTGCGCATGGTTACGGTTTTTTACGGCGGACAGGCACATTATGTATACGGGCTGGTGCGTATGGGCAACGGCAAAAATGCCGTGGATAATATCTCCGCCGGCGGGCTGTATGCCCTGCTGAACGACGACGGTACGCTTTCGCCGAAAGCGTTTTGCGATAAGAAGTCCGCCTATTACGAAGCGCATCCCGCTTCCGGGGTGCGGTTTGGCTCGTTTTCCGTGCCGTATTTCGCACAGGCGAAAGCACTTTGTCTGAGAGCTGCCGCCATGGAGCCAAAAGTCGGCTATGTGGGCTGGGATGTTGCCATAACAAAAGATGGTCCTGTTTTAATTGAGGGAAATCACCTGCCCGGGTATGATATGTGCCAAAATCACGGCTTAAACGGTAGCAGAACCGGAATCTTGCCAAAGTTCGAGGCCATTGTCGGCACGGGATTTTTTGGATAAACATAAAAAGAAAAAGCGATTGAACAAAAACAGCTGCGCAATCGCTTTTTTATTTTTTCAGCGTGTAAAAACGGTTTCGCCGGGCAAAAATCCCTTGCATTTTTTGACAAAGGAAGGGCGGTTGTTTATTGACTGTTTGCATGAAATATGCTAAGATAAAGATGTATATTTTATGCAAATGCTATAGGAGGTTTTTTGTTATGAAAAAAAGTGTGCGGCGTGTTTTGGCGCTGCTGTTGACAGCGGCGTTGCTGTTCGGCTGCTGCTGGAGCGCGAGTGCGGCTACGGTGGATACCGAAGGGAAATTGACGCGCATTGCCAGCGTGATGAACGGCGATACCGAAACATCCCGGGGCATCAGCTGGGCGACCGAAGAGAAAACCGACAGCATCGTTCTGGTGTCGGAAAACGAGGATATGAGCGGCGCGGTGGAATATACCGGTTCTGCCACGATTTTTAACGGCTATTATATGCATAAGGTCGTTGTGGATCATCTGGAAGCTGGCAAAACCTACTATTATACGGTAGGCGACAGCGCGCTGCGCAGCCGGGTCTGCTCCTTTACTACCGACCCTGGTCGGGGCAATGCGATAAGCTTCCTGGCGTTTGCCGATGTGCAGGCCAGCAGCCGGGAAAATTTTCAGCAGGCGGCTTCTGTGGTAAAGGCAGGTTATGAGCTGTTCCCGGATGTGGATTTTTCCGTGAACCTGGGCGATTATGTCAACGACTGCACCAACGACGAGTGGAACTGGTATTTTGAGGAATTTGCCTTTTTGAACGATTCTGTTTCCATGGCGCCGGTTGCCGGCAACCACGAGGGCAACCTGAAATGGTTCTGGTTTGATTCCATGTTCAATATCGGCAAGGCAGAGGGCTCCGCCTCGACCACCGGCTGTTACTATTCCTTCGATTACGGCGATGCGCATATTGCGGTGCTGAACACCAACGATATGTATCCCATGTCCGAGCAGCAGATTAACTGGCTGAAAAACGATATGAACGCCACGGACGCGACCTGGAAAATCGTGATGCTGCACCGCTCGCTGTATTCGGCGGGCAAGCATACCAATAAGCCCGATTCCGCTATCATGCGCAATATGCTGCTGCCGGTCATTGACGAATTGGACATTGATTTGGTGCTGGGCGGTCATGAGCATATGTATCTGCGTACCTATCCGGTCAGCGGCGAGGGCAATGTTGATGAGGATTGCACCTATATTACCGAACTGGTCGATGGGGTAGAAACCACCTTTGCCGTGGACCCGGCGGGCACGGTGCATGTTATGCCCTCTACGGCGGGCACCAAACGGTATGAGGTCAACGACAACGCGCTGGACTATATTACCGATGCCGCCGCAAAGATAGACACCACCCGCGACAAGGGCGGTATTGTGACCAATATCAGCATCGATGGCGGCAAACTGGTGTATCAGGCGTATCTGGTTGATGACGACACTGGGGAGGTCACTTTATATGACAGCTTCGGTATTCAAAAATCCACCACCGGCGCGGTCAACGAGGGTTGGGAGGATTTGCCCACCGATGCCGAATCGAACCTTGCCGCCAACATCCGCAACCTGTTCTGGAAGCTGTTGTGGCTGGTTCAGTTCTATTTGACCGAAGTGCTGCCGCAGCTGTTCCGATAAAACCCGACAATAAAAAAAGCTGTTCACTGCTTATGGGCGGTGGACAGCTTTTTTATATGCTGGAAGGGGCAGCCTTCTGTTTTGCGCGGCAGGTTACTCTAAAATATTGCTGGTGATATAGTCAATCCCCCAGCTGACCAGATTTTGCGCACAGGTGGGGTCATCGTTTGTCCAGCAATTGACTTTCAGCCCCTTTTCGTGTATATGCGCAATGCGATCCTCTGTCAGCTCGGTATATTCGATGTCCAAATCCATCTGTTTTTCCGCAAGCTCGTCTATCAAAGCGTCGGTATAGGTATCGGTTAAAAACTGTACCGGCTGGTCAGGGTATTTTTCTCTTAAATCCACCAGATTGCCCATTTCAAAGGAAATAAAAATGGTGTTTGCCAGCCACCCCAAATCGGAAATGATGGAAACAATCTGCCAAACCTGTTCTTTGGTGAAACGGTTCTTTAGCTCCAATACGGCAAACTTTTCGTATTTTTTGCAAAGCAGAATGTACTCCTCCAGCGATGGAATGCGTAAGTCGGTGCGGCCGCGCTTGCCGTCCTTGTCCGTAAGGCGCAGTGCCCGCAGCGTTTCATAGGTGGATTTTTCAACGGTTAAATCATCCAGCCCGATGCGGGCGGTGGTATCATCGTGAAAAACCACATAGCCGCCGTCGGCGGTTACATGCACATCGGTTTCAATACCGAAATAGCTGCGGTTCCCCGCAGCCACGAAAGCAGCGCAGGTGTTTTCCTGTTCAATGCCGCTCAAGCCCCGGTGGGCAATGAGCTTTGTTTGACCGCGGTCAATTTTCATGGTGTTCATCTTTCTCGCTCCTTGTATTTGTTCGCTTTTGCCAGCTTTATTGATTGCTGCTGTTATTGTAAGCGCTTTGTCCCGGATTGTCAACTGTTGAACTCAAAGTCGGATTGTGTGATTAATATTGCATAAAACGGAAGAATTTTTGAATAATAGTAGTCATGTATTGACTTTTCTACTAAATAATGGTATAAATTATATAAATCTATACATAAAATTTATAATATAGCTGCTATTTAACGAAATTCTATTTTTATGTCGGGAGGCGATAAAAATGCTTGATCTCTTGGCGCGGCTGATGGAATTCTTTTACCAAGTTTATGCTGCCGTACAGGAATGGCTGGGGCAGTCCTGACTTCGCTTGGTGTTGCGAAAGGAAAGCCATATCGTTATGCATCCTGCATGGGAATCATATAATAGAAGGGAGGCAATACCATGACCGTTGTTATCCGTTTGTATGAATTTTTCAGCGCACTATGCGCCATGCTTATGGAAGCGCTGGGCTAATATTTGGCAGAAATACGAGGGACTGTCGCACATAAAAGCTTTTTGCTTTTGCTTCTTGTGTGATAGCCCTCGTTTTTTATTTTCCGGTTTTCGATCTGCGCTGCATGCAGCTGCCCCTTTTTTTTCGGTAATCTGCGCATATTGAGGCGGCGGTTTTTTGCAGCATCTGAAAAACAATATAAAAAACGGCATCAGTATGAATAATATATAACCCGTTTATGACAGAGTGCACAAGTTTCGATGGAAGAAACTATCGGATTTTCATATATTTTAGGATTGACAGAAAAAGGAAGAATGTCTATAATTTAGGTATCACAAGTAGAGTAGTGTAGCTATGCGCTCTGCGTGATTGTGAGCATACCGCAAAAACGATATGCACCATTTTATGGAGGTATTTCTATGAAAGTCAAGAAGATTCTTGCACTTGCTCTGGCACTGGTTATGTGCTTTGCTTTCGCTGCCTGCGGCGACAGCAATACGCCTTCCGACGACGAGGGCGCAACGAGCGAGCAGACGACCGATTCCAACCTTTCCTTTGCCAACGAAGGCACCCTGAAAATCGGCGGCATCGGTCCGCTGACCGGCGACAATGCCCAGTACGGCATGGCGGTTCAGCTCGGCGCTGAGCTTGCGGTTGCTGAAATCAACGCGGCCGGCGGCATCAACGGCTATGAAATTGAGTTCCGTATGGAAGACGATGTCAGCCAGGAAGAAAGAGCTGTTAATGCTTATAACTCCCTGAAGGACTGGGGCATGCAGATGCTGATGGGCACCGTTACTTCTACCCCTTGCAAAGCGGTATCCTCCGAAACCGAAGTGGACAATATGTTCCTGCTGACTCCCTCCGGTTCCTCCGTGGACTGCATTGAGCCTGATACGGCGTTCCGTGTCTGCTTCTCCGACCCCAACCAGGGGCTCGGTGCTGCGGACTATATCGCGGACAACCAGCTTGCCACAAAGATTGGTGTTATCTACAACAGCTCTGATACCTATTCTACCGGTATCAAAGATAAGTTTGTAGAAGAAGCTGCCGCCAAGGGGCTTGATGTTGTTGCCGAGGAAGCGTTCACCAACGACAGCGCTACCGACTTTAACGCGCAGATTACCAACATTCGTGCCGCAGGCGCAGAATTGATTTTCCTGCCTATTTACTATACGCCCGCATCCCTGATTATGTCTCAGGCAAGCGCCATGGGCTACACCCCGCTGTACTTTGGCAGCGACGGTATGGATGGCATTCTGGGCATGGACAACATCGACACAGCTCTGGTGGAAGGCGTTATGTACTTAACTCCTTTCATCGAAAGCTCCACCGATGAAGTAACTGCCGGTTTCGTATCCGCGTTCAAGGCTGCGTATCCGAGCCAGCTGCAATATATGAATCAGTTCGCCGCTGATGCTTATGATGCCATGTACATCATCAAGGCTGCTGCTGAAAAAGCCGGCATAACGGCGGATATGTCCGTTTCCGACATCGGCACCGCTATGGCTACTGCCATGACCGAAATCACCGTCAACGGTGTTACCGGTACCGGCATCACCTGGGACGCTTCCGGTGAGCCGACCAAAGAACCGCGTGTTGCTATCATCAGAAACGGTGAAGTTGCTGCCGCATAACGGTTTTTGAAAATGAAATGGCGTGGGTATGCCGCGAAAAGCGGCATACCCTGCTTTGGGATTTTTCGGTTATTATCAAAAGTTTTGAAACATTGGATTTAACCGATCGGATGAAAGCGAAACCCGATGTTTCAAGACTTTTGCTATTATATTCGGAATGCACAAAGAATGTTCTGTCAAGAGGAGTTGGAATTATGAAATTCCTTTCGCAGCTGATTTCCGGCGTGAGCCTGGGGAGCATTTATTCTCTGATTGCTCTGGGCTATACCATGGTTTACGGAATCGCGAAAATGTTGAATTTTGCCCACGGCGATGTGATTATGGTCGGCGCTTTTGTGGTGTATACCGCCTGCGTCGCCGGCGGTCTTTCACCGTTTTTCGGCGTGCTGATTGCCGTTGTTTGCTGTACGCTGCTGGGCGTTGTTATTGAACGGCTGGCGTACAAGCCCCTGCGCTCGGCAGCCTCACTGGCGGTGCTGATTACCGCCATCGGCGTCAGCTACTTTTTGCAGAACATGGCTCTTTTGATTTTCGGCTCCGACACCAAGCAGTTTTCATCGGTGGTTTCCCTGCCGTCGGTTACGCTGGCGGACGGAAGCCTGACCATTTCCGGCGAAACCATTGTGACCATTGTGCTCTCTCTGATTATCATGGTCTGCCTGTATTTGTTTATCAACCGCTCAAAGCCCGGTAAAGCTATGCTGGCGGTGTCCGAGGATAAGGGTGCGGCGCAGCTGATGGGCATCAATGTCAACGCCATGATTGCGCTGACCTTTGCCATTGGATCCGCGCTGGCTGCCATAGCCGGTGCACTGCTGTGCTCCTCATATCCCGCGCTCAGCCCCTATACCGGCGCCATGCCCGGCATTAAGGCGTTTGTTGCTGCGGTATTCGGCGGCATCGGCTCCATCCCCGGCGCCATGGTCGGCGGTGTGCTGCTGGGGGTCATTGAAAATCTAAGTAAGGGCTATATTTCCTCCCAGCTTTCCGATGCGATTGTGTTTGCCGTTCTGATTCTGGTGTTGCTCATTAAGCCTACCGGCATAATGGGCAAGAAGATCAACGAGAAAGTTTGAGGTGACGGATGATGGCTAAAAATCTAAATGTTTCTCCGCTCTCGAACCAGAAAAAAGGGCTGCGTCCGGTAACAAAAAAGAACTTTATTACCTACGCGATGGTGATTGCCTTTTTCATTTTGTTCCAGACGCTGATGTCTACCGATAATTTGAAAAATGCCTATCAGAGCCTTTTGGTGCCGATTTGCACCAATGTGATTATGGCTCTCTCTCTGAATTTGGTGGTCGGCGTTTTGGGTGAGCTGAGCCTGGGACACGCAGGGTTCATGTGTATCGGCGCCTATGCAGGTTCCTTTTTCTCTGTGCTGACCGAAGAGGTTATTCCCATAACCTGGCTGCGTTTTACGCTGGCTTTTGCAGTAGCTGCCATTGCCGCTGCCATTGCGGGTATTTTAATCGGCATTCCCGTGCTGCGGCTTCGCGGCGACTATCTGGCCATTGTGACGCTGGCATTTGGTGAAATCATTAAATCCATTGTCAATGTGCTGTATATCGGCGTTGATTCCGAGGGACTGCATATCGCCATGAGCTCCTCCAATCTCAACCTTTTAGAGGACGGCAAAGAGATTTTGCGCGGACCGCAGGGTATATCCAATACGCCGCGGGATTCTACTTTTTTCATCGGCTTTATTCTGGTTATGCTGACGCTGCTGATTGTGACCAACCTGATGGATTCCCGCACCGGCCGCGCCATTATGTCTATCCGTGACAACCGCATTGCTGCCGAATCCATCGGCATCAATATTACCGGCTATAAGCTGCTGGTCTTTACGCTTTCCGCCGCTATCGCCGGCTGCGCGGGCGTGCTGTATTCCCATAACCTGTCCTCCCTGACGGCGAATACCAATAACTTTGGTTACAATATGTCCATTACCATTCTGGTTTATGTGGTGCTGGGCGGCTTGGGCAATGTGCGCGGCTCCATTATTGCCGCCGCCGTGCTGTACGCCCTGCCGGAGCTTCTTCGCGGGCTGCGCGATTACCGTATGCTGATTTATTCCATCCTTTTGATTGCGATGATGATTTTCAGCAACGGCGCGTTCTTTGTACAGCTGCGCGAGAAGATTGCATTCCGCTTTAAGCGCCGCACCGCGCAAGATGCAATTCCGGGGAGGGTGGAATAAGATGGCAGTACAGGAAGCATTAGGCAATACAGCTTTGCTGGAAGTTAAAAATCTGGGCATCACCTTCGGCGGTCTGCACGCCGTGGAGAATTTTAACCTGACGCTGCAAAAAGGCGATTTATACGGCTTAATCGGTCCCAACGGAGCGGGAAAAACCACCGTGTTTAACCTGCTGACAGGTGTATACAAGCCCACAGCCGGCACCTTTTTTCTGGACGGCAAGGAACTGAAAGGCAAAAAGCCCGCAGAAATCAATAAAATGGGTGTTGCCCGAACCTTTCAGAACATTCGTCTGTTCCAAAATCTGTCGGTTCTGGATAATGTTAAGGTCGGGTTGCATAACCAAATGAAATATACAACCCTGACCGGTATCCTGCGCCTGCCCGGCTATTTCAAATCCGAAAGGAAAATGAACGAGCGGGCAGTAGAATTGCTGTCGGTATTTGAACTGGAGGGTTCGCTTGATACGCTTGCGTCCAATCTGCCCTACGGCAAACAGAGAAAGCTGGAAATTGCCCGTGCCATTGCCACGAACCCGAAGCTGCTGCTTTTGGACGAACCGGCGGCGGGCATGAACCCCAACGAAACCCAGGAGCTGATGGAAACCATCCGCCTGATTCGCGACCGCTTTGATTTGACCGTATTGGTTATTGAGCACGATATGAGCCTGGTTGCCGGTATCTGCGAACAGATTACTGTGTTGAATTTCGGTACCGAGCTGGCCAAGGGGAAAACCGAAGAGGTTTTGAAGGATCCCGAGGTTATCAAGGCGTATCTGGGTGAATAAGGAGGGCTTTTTATGGCAATGCTGGAAGTACGCAATCTGAATGTGTATTTCGGTGTCATTCAGGCGATTAAGGATATTTCCTTTGATGTCAACCAGGGCGAGGTTGTTGCGCTGATTGGCGCAAACGGCGCGGGAAAAACCACCACGCTGCATACCGTTACCGGTCTGCTGTCCGCTGAAAGCGGCACCATCTCCCTGGACGGCAAGGACATTACCAAAACGCCTGCCCATAAAATTGTAAGTATGGGCATGGCACATGTGCCGGAAGGACGGCGGGTATTTGCTTCGCTGTCGGTTTATGATAACTTGAAAATGGGCGCATATACCCGAAAGGATAAAAAAGAAATTCAAAGCTCATTGGAAATGGTATTTTCCGCTTTCCCCCGTCTGGAAGAACGGCGGAATCAGATTGCCGGTACCCTGTCCGGCGGCGAGCAGCAGATGCTGGCTATGGGGCGTGCGTTGATGAGCAAGCCCCGCATTCTGTTAATGGATGAGCCGTCCATGGGGCTTTCTCCTTTGTATGTCAATGAAATTTTTGCGATTATCGAAAAAATTCAAAGCGAAGGTACAACCGTGCTGCTGGTGGAGCAAAACGCCAAAAAGGCGCTCTCCATTGCCGACCGCGCGTATGTTTTGGAAACTGGTCGCATCATTATGGAGGGCAAAGCCAGCGACTTGCTGGAGGACGAACGAGTGCGCAAGGCCTATCTCGGCGCATAATTACAATATTTTACTACGGCAAATACCGCAAAACGGCAATGACAACAGCTGTTTTGCGGTATTTTTGTATTCGATTTTTCCTTTTTTGCTGCCGCGTATATCCGTCCGCTTTTTGTCAATACTACCAATGAAATTAAAAGCGGAAAGGATGTTTTGCGATGTATTCAAAAAAGAAGCTCGCCGTCATTGCGCTGTCGCTTTGCTGCTGCATTGGCATCGGCGGCGCGGCGTATTACAGCATAACCAAAAATTGGAGCGCACCGTCCACGCAGGAGGATGCGTTTGAACCGCCCACCGGGTATTCCCGAACAACGACCGCAGCCCCGTTGTATACCGACCCGACAGAACCGCTGGTAACGGAGAATACCGGCAATGTACAAATCAGCGAAAACGCCGAAACCGAAGAAGCGCCGGAAAATACCGAAAGCAATACGGTCAGCGGTACGCTGCCCCGTCCGGATTATTTTGAATTGCCGTTGGGGCTGGATATTGTGCAGGATTACAGTGTGGCGGAGCCGGTGTTTAATTCCACCATGGGCGATTGGCGCACCCACGCCGGTGTGGATTTTGCCGGTGTTATCGGCGACCCGGTCAAGGCTTCGGCGGCGGGGTTTGTTACCGATGTGTATGACGACCCAATGTACGGTGTGGTGATGGAAATTGACCACGGCGGCGGCATTACCGCAAAATACTGTGGTCTGGGCAAAGGCAGTACCATTGCCGTTGGCACCGAGGTCAAAACCAACGATACCATTGGATATTTGGGCACTGTCCCCTGCGAGGCCGATGCGGGTGCGCACCTGCATATGGAAATGACCGAAAACGGAGAAACGGTGGACCCTCTGGTGCTGTTTGAGCTGGCATAACGCCGCAAAGATAAAAAGCATATCAAAAAGCAAAGCGCCGCTCTTTCCGCAAAGGAAAGGGCGGCGTTATTTCGGGTAATATTTATTGTTAGCAGATAGCCTGGCAGCGTTTTACCCCTGTGCACCGGCGGAAAGCGAAGCGGTGGTGCCGGGCAGGGCGTTTTCTTCGTATTGCTCCGTTATGCCGCTGCCTACCTCCGCTTCCCGCGGGGTGCGCTGCGCCAGATTCTGCCAGACATCCGTCAAAAGAAAAACCACGCAGAAAATCAGCACCGCAGCAATGGCGGCGGCAATTTTGCCGCGTGTGCTGAGTTTTGGCTTTTCTGCTTCCACAGGGAACGAATGCCCGTCAGATGCGGCGGCAGGGTAGTCCTTGCGGAAAGAATAATAACCTTTGGTGCGCGATGGTTTGCGCCGCAGCTGTGGGCGCTCCTTTTTTGATTTTGCCATTTTTATCGACCACCTTCGCCGCGTTCTGACGCAATATCGTCAATATACCGTTCCTGTTCTTCCGGGGTAATCCATTTGCGCCGACCTGCGGCCCCCTTTTTTGGCTTTTTCAGCAGCGCGGAACGGTTGAGAATCTCGGAAAACACATTAACCGCCAACGCAGCCAAACAGGCGCTGTCCTCCAATATCGGCACATAACGCAGCAGCATGGTCAACAGTCCGGCGATAACGCCGCACAGACCTGCCAAAACCGGATTTTTCGGTTGGTACCGTGCTTCGGACAATACAAAAATCATCAAAAATAAACCGCAGCCGCCGCTCAGTTCAAACAGCAGCGAACCGCCGGCTGACAGACCGGCTCTGCGGACAAACAGCGCAAAGATGCCGACTGTCAGCGTATACGCCAGCGGCAGAACCGCTTCCGCGGGACGGCGCAGCAGCCGGTAAAGCAGCGCGGTCAGCATCAGCAAAAGACAGGTGCTGCCCATCGGTCCCGCCGTATTGCCGGTCAAAAGATCCACATATCCCAGCCGCAGCGCTGCTGCTGCGTCGCTATTTTGTAAAATTTTCAGCACAGAATCCGTAACGGCCGGGCTTGCCGCCCCTGCCGCCGCATCCGGCACAGGATAATCGAAAGCCGCGCCGGAGAAAACAACCGTCAAAACAGCAATTGCCAAAAGCGCTGCCGACAGCCCGTCGGCGCGGTAAATGGTTGGTTTTTTGGTTAAAATCGGGTATATCGCCCGAACCAGAATGACGCAGACAAAAATAACAATCGCCGGAAGATACGGTGCAATGGACGCGGGCATCACCAGTGCGGTGATTACACCCGCCAGGGCGGATGAAACCAGGTCAAAAGGCATGTTATCCGGCTTGTAGACCGCTTTTAATACCAACGAGGCGACCACATCTGCTGCCAGCGCCGCCAGCGCGGTAAAAATAATCAGCCGTACGGCGCCTCCTCCGTAGTAGTACCAGGCCATAACACAGGCAAACAGCAGCAAAATGGCGCGGTCTATTACCGGCGCATACGGGTTTTGCCTGTTTTGTGTGTGCTTTGCGTGAATAACACGAGAACCCATAGCTACCTCCCAATACGGCGCAAACGACCGTTGTATCTGTAAGAATCCGTTGATTTCCAATATTTTTGCATTGAACAAAGCGGAGAAGCGGAATATGATAGTAATGTAACAACCAATCGACAGGGGAGAAACGGATGAAGATAACCGCAGAAAACGACCTTTGCATTTCGGTTGATTTAACAAGCGCCGATATGCAAAGACTGGATATTACATATGAAGCGTTGGACTATTCCAATATTGAGACGCGGCGCGTGCTTTGGACATTGCTGGATGAAGCGCGGCGGGTGGCGGGCACAAATATCAGCCTGTCCGACCGGCTGATAATTGAAACCGTGCCGAAAGAAAAGGGCGGCTGCCGGATTACCTTTACCTCCGTGCCCGATGAAAAAGGCGGGCGGCTGCAATGGCGGAACCATACGCGGCAAATGCTGATAGAATTTGATTCGGCGGAGGACCTGCTGTGCTTTTGCGAAAAAGTTCCGGTCGGCTGTTTGGGAACGGACGCTTCTTTATATGAAAATGACGGGCATTACCGCGCAATAACCTGTCCGCCTGCGGAGAACCGGGAGCGGTTGGAGGCGATGGCGGAGGAGTTCGGCGCCGATTTGTCGGACGCTTCCCCTATCCGAATAGCGCAAACCAGGGAATATTGGCAATTGGTCAGCGACCGTTTTTCCGATATTCTGCAAAAATACAGACAGTGACCTTAACCTTGGGCGGCGATTCGCAAATGCTGAATCGCCGCTTTTCTGTCGTCTGCGCGAAAAATGGTGCTGCCTACGGCAAAGGTGTCCGCACCGGCGGCGGCGCAAAGGGCAATGGTGTTTTCGTCAATGCCGCCGTCTACCTGAATCAGCAGCGGCAGATCCCGTTTTTGCGCTTCCCGGCGCAGAATACGGATTTTTTCCAAGCAGGATTCCTGAAAGCTCTGTCCGCCGAATCCCGGCTCTACCGACATAATCAGCACCATGGAAAGCGTGTCCAGATAGGGAAAAACCGCTTGTACCGGCGTTGCGGGCTTAATGGAAAGGGAAGCCATTGCGCCGCCGGCGCGAATGGCGGCGATGGTTTCTTTGGTATCGCTTTCGCTTTCCAGATGAAAGGTGATGATATCCGCCCCCGCTGTCAGAAAATCGGGAATATAGGCGAGCGGGTCACGAATCATCAGGTGTACATCAAAGGGCAGGCGGGTATGGGGACGAATGGCTTTTACAATGGGCGCGCCCAGGGTAATATTGGGTACAAAACAGCCGTCCATCACATCTATATGAATCCAATCCGCTCCTGCCTTGTCGAGGGATTTGATTTCCTGTTCCAGATTGGAAAAATCCGATGAGAGTATGGAGGGAGAAATTCGGGTCATTGCGTTCCGTCCTTGTCATAAAAAGTTATTTTCATTGTACTATAATCAGGCGGGCAGGTCAATGCTGAAAATCCGGATTTTTCGTCCGAATACCGGCTCGGAACGCGGTTACTTGACAAGCTCTGGCGCCAATGGTAAAATAAGCTATATTATATTGCTGCTTTGCGGTTTTTTCCCGTGCCGCCTGGCGCATATGCTCCGCGTTCCAATCTTCCGGATAAAGAGGGAATGGATTTGAAAAAGAATACACAGCATCCCCGCGCTTATGCCAAGCTGAAGATTCTGTTCCTGATGCTGGCAGACGCGGTGATTTTGAATGCGACCAATATATTGACCATTCTTGTACGGCTGGAATTCAATTTGGTAAACTTTGAAGAAAGCCCGTTTTTGCATAATATTTTAATTTATGCCGCCGTCAATACGGTTTGTACCTGGCTGATTTTTAAGTTCTTTAACATTTACAAGATTTTATGGGAATACGCCGGTATTTTGGAGGCGTTTATTCTCGCCGGGGCGTGTGCGCTGTCAACCAGCCTGCAATATGTGGTTATGCAGACAGTGCTGCCAAATATTATGGATATTGGTCCGGTAGTGCTGCCCCGCAGCTACCCGATTTTGGCATTCCTGCTGTTCGCCCTGGCGGAAGCGCTGTTCCGTTTTTCTTACCGGCTGCGGGATATGGCGCGGATTTCTTACGGCAAAAAAGGCTCTGTCAGCGGAAAAGCTGCCACGATGCTTATCGGTGGTGGGCAGGCAGGCGCACTGCTTCTGCGGGATTTGCAGAACAACCCGTATTCCTCCCATAACCGTATTGTCTGTATTATAGACGATGACCCGCAAAAAAAAGGACGATTTTTGAATAATATTCCCATCGTCGGCGGCAGGCATGCCATACCGGCCATGGTGGAAAAATACGAGATAGAGGAAATTATCATTGCCATTCCCGGCGCCACCTCTCAAAGCCGACGAGAAATTATTGAAATCTGCCAGGAAACCAACTGCCGGCTGCGTATTCTGCCCGCTTTGTACCAGCTGGCGGGCGGCGAGGTCAGCATTCAAAAAATCCGCGATGTGGAAATTGAGGACCTTTTGGGACGCGACAGCGTAAAGGTTAATGTGGACGAAATCATGGGCTATGTCAGCGGCAAAACCGTTCTTGTTACTGGCGGAGGCGGCTCCATCGGCAGCGAGCTTTGCCGGCAAATTGCGAAGCATGCGCCGAAAAAACTGGTGATCTTTGATATTTACGAAAATAATGCTTATGCTATACAGCAGGAGCTTTTGGCGAATCACAGGGAATTGGATCTCGAGGTGCTCATTGGCTCGGTGCGGGACGCGGATCGGGTGGATATGGTGTTTGCCCAATACCGCCCCGATGTTGTTTACCATGCCGCCGCCCATAAGCATGTGCCCCTGATGGAAAAATCCCCCAACGAGGCCATCAAAAACAATGTTTTCGGTACCAAAAATGTCGCCGCCGCCGCCGACCGGTACCATTCTTCGGTTTTTGTATTCATTTCCACCGACAAGGCGGTCAACCCTACTAATATTATGGGTGCGTCCAAACGGCTTTGTGAAATGCTCATTCAAAGCTATTCCCATATTTCAAAGACCAAGTTTGTTGCTGTTCGTTTCGGCAATGTTTTGGGCAGCAACGGCAGTGTGATTCCGCTGTTCCGCAAGCAGATTAAAGCCGGCGGACCGGTCACGGTTACCCATAAGGATATCATCCGGTATTTCATGACCATTCCCGAGGCGGTTTCGCTGGTTTTGCAGGCGGGCGCCTACGCCAGGGGCGGCGAAATCTTTATTCTGGATATGGGCAAGCCTGTGCGTATTGATGATTTGGCGCGTAAAATGATTAAGCTGTCCGGCTTTGAGCCGGATACGGATATCAAAATTCAATATACAGGTCTGCGCCCCGGGGAAAAGCTATATGAAGAATTGCTGATGAGCGAAGAGGGCTTGAAGAAAACGCCGAATAACCTGATATTCATTGGCAAGTTGTCGGATATTGATGTGGATCAGTTCCAAAAGCAGCTTGCGCTTTTGCACCAGGCGTGCGAGGACAACCTGGCCAATATCAAAGAACTGGTGGCGGATATTGTGCCCACTTACACCATAAAGGATGACAAATAAGCATGTATAAATGTGTAAAACGAATCCTTGACCTGCTTTTTTCCTTTTTTCTGCTGCTTGTCGGCGCACTGCCGATGCTTTTGGTCGGCATTTTGGTACGGGTGGATTCTCCCGGACCGGCGATTTTTAAGCAGGTGCGGCTCGGCAGAGGCGGAAAACCTTTTTCCATGTATAAATTCCGCTCCATGGCTGTTAATTCCGAGCATACGGGCAGCGGCGTCTATTCTGGAAGGGATGACCCGCGTGTCACCCGTGTCGGGCGGATTTTGCGCATGACCAGCATCGACGAGCTGCCGCAGCTTGTCAATATCCTGAAAGGGGAAATGAGCTTTATCGGTCCCCGTCCGCCGCTGACCTATCACCCCTGGTCCTTTGAAAAATATACGCCCGAGCAGAAAAAACGCTTTTCCGTGCGTCCCGGCGTCACCGGCTGGGCGCAGGTCAACGGCAGAAAAACCGCAGCCTGGGAGCAGCGCCTGAAATACGATGTGGAATATACCGAAAACATGTCTTTCGGGTTCGATATGAAAATCTTTTGGATGACCATCAAAAATGTCCTTGAAAGCAAGGATAACTGGAATACGGAAAAAACCGTATAAGTGGTGATACCATGCTGAAACTGATGTATATTACAAAATCCCCCGAAATCGCCCGTATTGCGGAAAATGCGGGCTGTGACCGTATTTTTGTTGATTTGGAAAAACTTGGCAAGGAACAGCGGCAGGGGGGCATGAATACCGTAAAATCCGATCATACCATCGCGGATGCAGCGGCGGTGCGTCGTGTCTTAAAAAAGGCGGAGCTGTTGGTTCGTGTCAACCCGATGTATGACGGCTCCGAAGAGGAAATCCGCTCCGTGATTGACGCCGGGGCGGATATTGTTATGCTTCCGTATTTTAAGCGGGCAGAGGAAGCGGAAGCCTTTTCCGGCTATTGCGCCGGGCGGGCAAAG
>CASFEZ010000014.1 GCA_949293815.1 uncultured Eubacteriales bacterium
CGGATGTCATTCTTTCAGATCTGAGCATTGCGGAAGCGCCGGTGTACCGGGATTTAACCAGAGAAGAAACCGTATTCTGGTTCGGCCAGTTACAGCCCGACGAAGCCAAAGCCGCTTTTGGTGCCGAGACCGGTGCGCTGCGCTGGATTGAGGCGAAGGCAATCGATGTGGATATTCTGATTGCCGAGCAGGGGCAATCCCCGAAAGATACCATCATCGTCGGTGAGGAAAATGTAAGCATGGTACACGACACGGCGGTTACCACCGGATACTGTATTACCGACGCCAATTCCCAGGGCGAGCGCAATGTGATTTATTATGCCTTCTTTACCAAGGACGGTCGTACCTGCTACCTGGAATCCGGCGGTCCAAAAGACGAGGAAAAGTCAATATACGGTGCTGTCAGCCATGTTGTGGAAGCTCTGGTTGAGGTAGATACCTGGGGAATTCTGAAAATGGAGCCGTAAACACAGGAAACCCTTGGCTGCATTTCTAAAAAATATGAACGGTTTTTATTTCCCCCAACGGAGATAAAAACCGTTCTTTTATTATTTATCGTTTTCGGTCTGTTTTTCCTCTTTGCCCTTTGCCAGTGAATTGGTATTCATGGAATTGCGGTAGACCCACAAACGGCAAACCAGATACTCTGTGGACATATTGCAAACCATGGTGACCGCCAGCACGATATATTCATTGACACCCGCGCCCTCGGCCATATTGCCCAGCCAGGTGGACAGGGGTGTAAAAATGCAGTAGTACAGCGCAATCTTCAGCATGGCAATGGGCACATTGTTGGCGGACTTAAAGGTAAAGCGGCGGTTGACCGTAAAGTTATATAATACCGAAAGAATCAGCGCCGGCAGATAGCTGCCCCAATAAGCGAAATGCGCCACCTCGTTGAGCAGCGTAAAGGTAACGACCTGAATAATCCCCGCACCCAAAGAGAACGCCACGAATTTCACAATTTGAATCAGCGTTTGCTTTGGGGTAGGTTTTATCTTATTTTCCACGGTTTGTTTTTTGTCTTCTGCCATATGGTATCCTTCTTTCCTGCTGCGCCCCGACAAGGGCAAACGGAAGCCCTCGCCTTTTACACAGTCATTGCTGCGCCGGGGATCTGTGTTTATTATACGCCGCCGGGGAAAACTCGTCAAGTGCAGCGGCAAACAAAGCGTAGGATTGCATTTTACGAAAGAAAAAAAGACCACGGCGCATAGTCGTGGTCTTCGTGGGAAGCATTTGTTTACGCCGCAAAGGGCGAGAAAAGCGAATTACTCTTTTTCCTCAGGGGCAGATTCGGCTTTGGGCTCCTCGACAGCGGGATTCTTTTCGGTTCTTTCTTTTCTGCCGCCCTTTTTGGCCTGTTTGCGGGCTTCTTTTTCCGCCTCCTGGGCTTTGCGCATGGCTTCTTTTTCCTTATTGATGCGCTCCTGCGCGGTATTATTGGCCTGAATCGCCCAGCGGGTGATTTTCATTTTAATACGGTCGGCGCCGGTTTCAATAACCAGAGAATCGTCTTTCACGGTAACAACACGACCCATAATGCCGCCGATGGTGGTGATTTCATCGCCAATCTGAATGGCGTCGCGCATGTCCTGTTCTTCTTTTTGCTTTTTTCTCTGCGGGCGAATCATCACAAAATACATGACGGCAAACAGCGCGACCATCATTAAAATGGTATAGATGGGACTGGTTGCGGAGCCTTCGGAAGACGAGGACGACGAGCTGAACAGCAGGGGCAAGACATAAGACAAATTAAGCATAGTTTTCCTCCAAAATTCGTAATACTTTTTTATTATACATGGTTTTACGCAACAATGCAAGAACAAAAAAAATTTCGTACAGTTTTATGGAATAATCAGACATATTCCGCGGAAAACGCATAGAATGCTGTATAGAGGTTGTTTGCACAAACTCTCGCTGTGCCACTTCGTAGGGGCGGGTTCCATTAAATGCGGCGGTCGAGGATTTCGCGGTATTGCAGGTAGAAGCGCTCATAATCGCCCGCGTCCAAATGGGCGCGAATGAGCACCATCAGGTGGTTATAGAAATACAGGTTGTGCATCACCGACAATCGCATGGCCAACATTTCTTTCGCCTTAAACAAATGCCGCAGGTAGGCTCTCGTATGTTTTCGGCAGACCGGGCAATCGCACGCGGCGTCAATGGGGGTGTCATCGTGCTCATATTTTGCGTTATTGATATTGATAATACCGTCCATGGTAAACAGGTGCCCGTGGCGGGCATTGCGGGAGGGCATCACACAGTCGAACAAATCCACGCCGCGCCATACGCCCTCTAAAATATTCACCGGTGTGCCCACGCCCATTAAATAGCGGGGCTTGTCGGCAGGCGCATACGGCTCTACAGCGGAAATGATGCGGTACATATCCTCTGTCGGCTCCCCCACCGCAAGACCGCCGATGGCGTAGCCGTCCAAATCCAACTCGGCAATGCGCTGCATGTTTTCCATACGCAAATCGTCAAACACACAGCCCTGGTTGATGCCAAAGAGCATTTGCTTTTTGTTCAGCGTATCCGGCAGGGCGTTCAGGCGCTCCATCTCCTCTTTGCAACGCACCAGCCAGCGCTCAGTGCGGCGGCAGGACTGCTCCGCGTAAGCGCGGGGCGCGGGATTTTCCACGCATTCGTCAAATGCCATGGCGATGGTGGAACCGAGATTCGACTGAATGCGCATACTCTCCTCCGGTCCCATAAAAATCCGGTGCCCGTCAATATGGGACTGAAAGGTTACGCCCTCTTCTTTGATATTGCGCAGCTTCGCCAGAGAAAAGACCTGGAACCCGCCGCTGTCAGTCAAAACCGGTCCGGTAAAGCCGGTAAAGCGGCGAATACCGCCCATCTCGCGCACCAGCTCATCCCCGGGACGCAGATGCAGATGATAGGTATTGCAAAGCTGAATCTGACAGCCGATGTCCATTAAGTCATAGGCATCCAGCGCACCCTTAATCGCGCCGCAGGTGGCAACATTCATAAAGCAGGGCGTCTGCACCGTACCGTGGGGCGTAATAAATTCCCCCCGGCGGGCATTTTGTTCCTTTTTAAGTAATTTATACATATTCAAACTCCTGATTATTTCACCCACCCCAGCGAAGTGGCTATATTTTATGATTGGGGGAACCGCTGCGAATGAACATGGCGTCGCCGAAGCTGAAGAAGCGGTACTTCTCTTCTACCGCGACCTGATAGGCGTGCAGCGTGTTTTCACGACCGCAAAAGGCGGAAACCAGCATTATCAGCGTGCTTTCGGGCAGATGAAAATTGGTAATCAGCGCGTCGATGCACCGGAAGTGATAGCCGGGATAAATAAAGATATTCGTATCGCCGCTCTGCGCGGATAAAAAACCATTTTCATCGGCAGCGGATTCCAGCGTGCGGCAGCAGGTTGTGCCCACAGCAACAATCCGTCCGCCTGCTTTTTTGGCAGTGTTGATAAGTTCAGCCGCTTCGGCGGAAACGGAATAATGCTCGGTGTGCATTTTATGGTCTTCAATCTTTTCGGTTTTTACCGGTCGAAAGGTACCGATGCCTACATGCAGGGTGATACGGGCGATGGCGACGCCTTTATTTTTCAGTTTTTCCAACAGCTGCGGCGTAAAATGCAGCCCTGCCGTTGGGGCGGCGGCAGAGCCGCGCTCCCGGGCGTAAACGGTTTGGTACCGGTCTTTATCCGCCAGCTTTTTCGTAATATAATGGGGCAGGGGCATTTCTCCTATCCGGTCGAGCACTTCAAAAAACACGCCGTCATAGGAAAATTCCACCAGTCGGTTACCGTTTGCCAAGACCTCTTTCACGGTGCCCTGCATCAGACCATCCCCAAAGGAAAAAACCGTGCCTGTCTGAGCCTTCCTGCCCGGTCCCGTGATGCATTCCCAAACATCACCGCTTTTTTGATTCAGCAATAAAAACTCCACCCTCGCGCCGGTGGGCTGCTTGATACCGTACAGCCGGGCGGGCAAAACCTTGGTATCGTTAATTACCAGGCAGTCCCCCGCCTGCAATTCATCCGCAATATCATAAAAATGCCGGTGGGCAATTTCGCCGGTATCCCGATCCAAAACCATGAGCCGGGAGGCGTCCCGGGGGGTTACTGGCTCCTGCGCAATCAGCTCCTCTGGCAGGTCGTAATAGAAATCGCTTTTATTCATTTATGGGTCACCAGAACTTCATAAAAAATATTTGACTTTATAGGCGAAAGATGGTATCATAAGGTCAACTATGGCAAGCCGCCCGCGCAAAAAAGCCTTTTTTGTCGGACGCCTTACCGATTATACTATACTACTGCGGGTAAAACAAGTATTTTTTATCTGCGGGGAGGGTTTTATGATGAAACAATATCGAGTCGGCGTGATTGGCGCTACGGGCATGGTCGGGCAGCGGTTTTTGACCATTTTGGCAAATCACCCCTGGTTCACCGTTACGGCGCTGGCCGCCTCCGGTCGTTCCGCGGGCAAAACCTATGCCGAAGCCGTTGGCAGCCGCTGGGCGATGCAGGACGCGATGCCGGAAAAATATAAAGATATGATTGTTCTGGACGCGGGAAATGATGTAGAGCGCATTGCCGCCGAGGTGGATTTTGTGTTCTGCGCGGTCAACCTGTCCAAGGACGAGACCAAAGCGCTGGAGCTGAAATATGCAAAGGCGGAATGCCCGGTCATGTCCAACAACAGCGCTAACCGCTTTACGGACGATGTTCCGATGATTATTCCCGAAATCAACGCCGACCACGCGGCGGTTATCGAGGCGCAGCGAAAACGCTTGGGTACGAAGCGTGGATTTATCTCCGTCAAATCCAACTGCTCTTTACAGAGCTATGTACCCGCACTCTACCCTCTTGATGCAGCATTCGGCGTAAAGGATGTACTGGTCTGCACCTATCAGGCGATTTCCGGCGCAGGCAAGACCTTTGACAGATGGCCGGAGATGGTTGACAATGTTAACCCCTATATCGGCGGAGAAGAGGAAAAATCCGAAAAAGAACCGCTCAAAATTTGGGGCGAAGTCAAAGACGGCAAAATCGTACCCGCCTCCCGTCCGAACTTTACGGCGCAGTGTTTGCGCGTACCCGTAAGCGACGGTCATATGGCGGCGGTATTCGTCCGCTTTGAGAAAAAGCCCACCAAAGAGCAGATTCTTGCAATTTGGAAGAACTTCAAGGGCGAGCCGCAGGAGCTTGCGCTTCCCATGGCGCCCGCCCAGTTTATCAACTATTACGAAGAAAACGATATGCCCCAGACCAGGCTCTGCCGGGATTTGGACAAAGGCATGGCGATCCATGCCGGGCGTCTTCGCGAGGACACCCAGTATGACTATAAATTTGTCTGTCTGTCCCACAACACGCTGCGCGGCGCTGCCGGCGGCGCGGTACTGATGGCGGAACTGCTTTGCGCGAAAGGGTATATCGATCATAAGGAGTAATCGATTGTCATGAAAAAGCCTATTTTTGTCGGCGCGGGTGTTGCCATTATCACCCCATTTACCGAAGATAATAAAATCAATTTTCCCAAGCTCGAAGAGCTGATCAATTACCAGATTGAAAACGGCACGGACGCGATTGTCATTTGCGGCACCACCGGCGAAAGCCCCTGCCTTGATCACGAGGAGCACAGCGCCGCCATTCGCTTTGCGGTGGATGTCACCGCCCACCGCGTCCCCGTGATTGCCGGTACGGGCAGCAACGACACCGCTTACGGTATCCGCCTGTCCAACGAAGCGGAAAAAGCCGGTGTAGACGGTCTGCTGATGGTTACGCCCTACTATAACAAGGCGTCTCAGGACGGTCTGGTGCGCCACTATACCAAGATTGCCGAAAATGTCAGCACGCCGATTATTCTTTACAATGTGCCCGGCAGAACCGGCGTAAATATTCAGCCCCAGACCTATAAAGCACTGTCTGAGCTGAAGCTCATCAACGCCGTCAAGGAAGCCAACGGCAATATTGCATCCGTTGCGGAGACAATCCACCTTTGCGGCGATGAATTAAATGTCTATTCGGGCAACGACGACCAGATTCTGCCAATCGTGGCGCTCGGCGGACAGGGCGTGATTTCGGTGCTTTCCCATATTGTGCCGAAGGTTGCGCACGATATTGTTATCGAATACAAAAACGGCAATGTGGAAAAGGCGCGGCAGCTGCAAATTGAATATTTTGATTTGTGCCGTGATTTGTTCTGTGATGTCAACCCCATCCCCGTAAAAGCCGCCATGAACATGATGGGCTGGGATGTGGGCGAATGCCGCCTGCCGCTCTCGCCTTTAAGCGAAGCCAATCAGAAAAAGCTCCGCGCAACCCTTGCGCGGCATGGATTGGTATAAACAAACCGCACGCCAGCGCAGCGGCGTAGGGGCGGGTCTTGTGCCCGCCCGGGGAAGAGGCAGAAAAAACCGTTATTCCTTTTCCCTGAGAAGACGCACATATTGTTTTTATCGATTGGCATTGCCCACAAACGGCAACTGCGACGCTCGATACATACAGCGTACAGGTATTTCCTGCTACGCACGCGGGCGGGCACAAGACCCGCCCCTACAATGCGGCGCAAAGCGCCGCATTTTTTCGAAAGGATGTTTGAAATGTTGAAAATTATCATCAGCGGCATCAATGGCCGTCTCGGCTCGGTAATTCACCGGGTTGCCGATGACAGAGAAGATATTCAGGTCGTTGCGGGTGTTGACATCAGCGACAATGGCGAGAACACGGTACCGGTTTTTGCCAATTTCCAGGAGCTGGCGGTCAAGGGCGATGTTATCATTGACGCCTCCCACCCCTCTGCGCTGGCAGGGCTTTTGGATTATGCCGTGAAAAACGGGGTTCCCGCCGTTCTGGCCGCTACGGGCTACAGCGAGGAGCAGGAAGCGATGGTGGACGAAGCCGCCCGCACAATCCCCATCTTCCGCTCGGCGAATATGTCCATCGGCGTCAATTTGCTGGCGCAGCTTGCCACCGCCTGCGCAAAGGTTTTGGGCAATGACTTTGATATTGAAATTGTAGAAGCCCACCACAACCAGAAGCTGGACGCCCCCAGCGGCACCGCAAAAATGCTGGCAAAAGCGGTGGAAGCGGGGCTGGACTTTACGCCGGAATATGTCTATGAACGGGAGAGCAAACGCCAGAAGCGCGACCATAAGGAGATTGGCATGCACGCCATTCGCGGCGGCACGATTGTCGGCGAACACGAGATTATTTTCGCCGGTCGGGATGAGATTATCACCATCAGCCATTCCGCCCGTTCCAAAGAAATTTTCGCCGTCGGTGCGCTCAACGCAGCAAAATTCATTGCCGATAAAGACGCGGGCAGGTATGCCATGCCCGATATGATTGGTTAAGGAAGCGTGAAGCCGATGATAAACAGAGACGAAGCCATTGCGATTTTAAGAAAATACAACAAAGAGCCCTTTCATCTCCAGCATGCCCTTACGGTGGGCGGCGCGATGAAATGGTTCGCGGAACATAATGGATATGCCGACGAGGCGGACTACTGGGAAGTGGTTGGCATTTTGCACGATGTTGATTTTGAGCTATACCCCGACCAGCACTGCGTCAAAGCGGTGGATCTATTGCAGGAAAACGGCGTGGGGGATGAGATTATCCACAGCGCCTGTTCCCATGGCTGGGGCTTGGTCTCCGATGTAGAGCCAACCCACCCCATGGAAAAGATTCTGTTCGCCACCGACGAGCTGACCGGCTTAATCGGCGCGGCAGCCAAAATGCGCCCCTCCAAAAGCGTCAGCGATATGGAAGTTTCCAGCTTGAAGAAGAAGTTCAAGGACAAAAAATTTGCCGCCGGCTGCTCCCGGGATGTAATTCGCCGGGGCGCGGAACTGATGGGCGTCGAGCTGGATAAACTCTTCTCTGATACGATTGAAGCCATGCGCAGCTGCGAGTCGGCTGTAGACGAAGAGCTCACTGCCCTGCTCGCTTAAATTTTCAATAAAATCATAAACTCCCGGCTGTGCCGCCAAAACACAGCCGGGACTTTTTCATGCTTAGTTAACCATAAAACCATTGCATGATGCAAATCGCCTGACAGTATTGGAAATAAATTAAGAGCAGTTATACGTTTCCCGTCCACCTTTTACTCGTACCGCCAGCAAACAAGCACTAAAATTATATATTGGGGTTGTAAAGCTGTTTAATGTATGTTACTATAATAAATATGATGTGGTGGCGTATTTTGAAAAGGTGTGTGATTTCTGATATATATAAACCCACTGCATACAAGAGGTCTGTTTATTCTTATTGCACACTTTGTTATAAAAAGCCAACACAAGCAAATAGAAAGGCGACCGCCCGCCGAAAACGGCAACCGGTCGAACGGTGAGGAAAATGAAAATAGGCAAGCGAATCTTTGCAACCGTATTGGCAGTGATGCTGATACTTACCGGCATTCCCCTAACCGGCTTTGTCGGGCGGGTCGGGGATCTCTTTTCGATTTGTGATGCGGCCTTAGCAGGGGAATTTGAATACACAGTTCTTGAAGATGGTACAGCAGAGATCACAAAGTATACTGGCACTGATAGTCATGTTGCCATTCCTATTACAGTAGACAGTCATATTGTTGTTTCTATAAACAGCTATGCTTTTTCTGAAAATATTACATTAACCTCAATTACAATTCCTGCATCTATATCGACTATCGATATAGATGTATTTGCATGGTGTTACGCTTTGCAGGAAATAAAGGTGGATGAGAAAAATACAAATTATTCTTCCGATAGTTTTGGGGTGCTTTTTAATAAGGATAAAACGGTATTAATTCGATATCCAATCGGTAACGAGCGCACTTCCTATACGGTACCTGACAGCGTTACTACAATCAGCAGTAGCGCTTTTGCCTACTCTGATAAACTGACTACAGTTACACTCGGCAATAGTGTCACGAATATCGAGTATAGTGCTTTCTCCTTCTGTGATGCGCTGACGACATTTACAATTAGCAGCAATGTTACGACTATTGAAGATGAGGCATTTGCATGTTGTAGATCTCTTAGAGAATTTATTGTAGATCCAGAGAACCCAAATTATTCTTCTGATGATTTTGGCGTCCTTTACAATAAGGATAAAACCGAACTAATCCAATATCCTGTTGGAAATCCTCGTTCATCTTACACGCTATCTGACAGGGTTACTGAAATCAGCGATTTCGCTTTTGTCTATTGTTATGCATTAACCGAAATCATTGTAAATCCGCAAAATAAAAATTATTCTTCCGATGCCTTTGGTGTGCTTTTTAACAAGGACAAAACCGAACTGATACAATATCCGATTAACAACCCTCGCTCATTTTATTCTATTCCCGATACTGTTGTTTCTATTGCCAGTGCTGCATTTGTTTTCTGTAATAATTTAACTTCGATTACTATCGGCAAAAATGTTAAATATATGGACTTCGTTATAATTCCGTTATTCGGCTCAATTGAAGAAATAACTGTGAATGAGCAAAATCAATATTTTTCTTCCGATTCCTATGGGGTTCTTTATAATAAGGATAAAACCGAACTAATTCAATATCCTTCTGCAAATCCGCGCACTTCATATATCATTCCCGACAGCGTCACGAGCATTGGAAATTGCGCTTTTATGACTTCTGAATTTCTGACAACGATCTCTATTGGAAACAATGTTACCAGCATTGGCCGTCAGGCATTTCAATTATGCAAGGCCTTGACATCGGTTTCAATCGGCAATGGTGTAGCGAACATTGACTACTATGCATTCCTCGGTTGCAACTCTCTTAAAGAGTTTATTGTAAGTCCACGAAACCAAAATTATTCTTCCGACAATTCCGGAGTACTTTTTAATAAGTACAAAACTGAGTTGATTCAATATCCGTCAGGTAATTTGCGCACTTCTTATACTATACCTCAGACTGTTACTACCATTGGTATATGCGCGTTCTATTCTTATACATTTGATATTGATGACTCGAATGACGTCTATGCTTCGATTTTTGGCATTAATTTTGGTTATTCTTATAGTTCTCTGACCACACTTGTAATTCCAGATAATGTGACTGCAATCGGAGAAGCTGCGTTCTTTTACTGTAATTCATTGACCACCATCAATTATACCGGTTCAGCAGAACAATGGAACGCAATAGATATTGGAGCTGAAAATGAGCCCTTAACCAATGCCGATATTTCTTTTAATTACACGAGCACCAGCCTTGATGAAATACAAGCAGAGGGTTTTTTCCAAATCTATTCTACCAACGCCACAAACTCTGTCCCCGTCGGGGAGCAAATGACATTCTGGTTTCGTGAATATTATAATGGTTCTTTTGTAAATGATTTGGATTCCTGTGTAATCTCTTTTGCTCCTGATGGAGTTTATCAGGTCACAAATACTTTCGTCCAGAATTTGGGCGAGAATAATGATGCATATTACGGCGTCACAGTACAGGCGGAAACTGCCGGATCGACATTAATGACCATCAGCGATCCAAATACCGGGATATATATCAGCATTGTTTTGACCGCCACAGATGCCATAAATGTTTGGCGCTTCAATACCGTTCCTGTGGACACAAGGTACGAAGAGGATGTCAATACCAATTTCTATAACTATAATCGTCTTTGCATTGCCAATTTTGATTACGAGCTTGTAAATGAACAGCCGAGCAAAGGTGAAGAAAAATATCGGGCTACAATGGATGCATATAACGCCAACTATCATTATGGTGCTGCGATTGCATATGATACAAATGGAGAAATATATGATTATGAAATAATTAAACCACACAAACCTACATCGACTTCCTTTGTAGAAACGGTCGGAGATTTGATTTACGGTATAGGAGATTTATTCCATGAGAAGTATTACTATACCGGTTGGTCTATTTCAACTTATACCTGGGTGGATCTTTCCGTGCCGGAAGATGGTTATATTGTCATTACGAATAACGCACAGAACCCCGTGGTTTTTATGGCGAATCTTATTGAAATTTCGGTTGAGTCGTCATTTTTGCTGGCAAAAAATATTATTAATTTGTCAACAAATACGGATACCAGCGAAGCAGTGAATAAAATTATTAAAGAGATTCTAAACGCTACTGCCGATGAGGGTTTTGGGTTGTTGAATGGTTATATAAAAAATATCTTAAAAACCCCCATTAAAGCGAACCAAATAGATGATTTACTTAACGGCTTTTATGCTTTTTTCCAAGAGCTTGATATTGATATACTTGATATCTTAGCTGAAACGCTAAAAGAAGACTTCCTAATAACTCTTCCGGAAAATGTTCTGTTTTCCGTGCTGCAACCTTGGGGGAAACTGATTAATTCGATGTTTTCATTCGCAGAAGCGTGTAATTTGGTAACAGTAATGGATGCTTTTGTCGACAGCTACTCTGCTCCTGAAATTTACATTTATCAGCCTCTCAACGACGACAAAGCCTATGTAACCAATGGTGTGACTGTGATTCCGGAAAACGGGGTTGAGGAAGGGTATGTGGCACATTCGTTTATTGTGGGTGAAGATGATACGATTATCTTGAATGCCCAAACGGCTTTGGATGCAATTTCCAAGAATCGCGTTGTTTATGATGTCACTTTATACCAAGGCGGAACAGCAACGCAACCGGATGGAAAAATTAAGGTGATGCTCCCGATTCCGGAAGGGTTCAACCGCGATCGATTGACTGTATATTGGGTAAAAGAGAACGGCGAGCTACAAAGCATGCACTGCTATCTCGAAGGAGAGTATATTTGTTTTGAGACCGATCATCTAAGCTATTATGCCATTTTAGAACTCAATGCAGATAGCCCCTCCGATATCGAACCGGCTACCTCGGAAACAGCCCCACCTGTAACAGAAGCCCCTGACACTAAACCCTCTATGGAACCTTCTACCGAACCGCCGGTGACGGAGCCGTCTGAGCCGGAGTATGTGCTCGGAGATGTCAACGGTGATGGGCGGATTACCTCGGCGGATGCGCGGCTGGCGTTGCGGGCGGCGGTGAGTTTGGAAACGCTCGATGCGGTGAAACTGCTTTCTGCCGATGCCAACTCGGACGGCAAAGTCACCTCCGCCGATGCGCGGCTGATTCTGCGCGTAGCGATTGGGCTGGAAACGCTTTCCAATGACGAGGACTGACCGATTCTAAGATAGATTCTATTATTAAAAATGCGCTCGCAGCTTGCTATCTGCGGGCGCGTTTTTATGGAGCTGTTGTTGTACTGCATAAAGCAAACGGACGCTGCCCTTCGGGCAGGCAGGCAGAAACGGCAGCAATATGATTTGACGCAAACAAAATTTATTATTACATTTCCTCGCGCAAAGCGCAGGCGAGCTGTATCCGGTTGGTGGTCAGGTTGTCGGGCTTGAGGGCAAGGAAATGGCGAAGGTCTTTTTCGTCGTCTACTGTCCAGACGGAGATGCCAAGTCCCAGCGCCCGTGCCTCTTGCCAGACGCGCTGTGCGTGGCTGTAATGCCAGTTGATTCCTGCCGTCCTGAGACCCGTCAATTGCCGCAAAACGTCCAGGAGCGCCTTCCGGGCGTCCTCTGGGGGCATGGTATCGATCCGCTGCTCAAGCCCGGCTTCGATATTGTTGATATTGGCGAACCAGCGGACCTCCGGGAACGGGATATTCTCACCGGTAAACAGGCGGGGATCCACTTCGCCGGTAAAAATCAGGCGGTTTTCCAGTCCGTATTCCTTCGCAAGGCAATATACCGCCTCTTCCAGACCGGCGGTTTTCAAATCGCAGTTGATTTGCTTTTCCGGCGGCAAAAGGGAGAATGCTTCACGGAGTGTAAGCGGCTCTGCCATGGGGGCATCGTGGGAGAGCACCAGCGTTTCGCCCTGTCTGCGCACATCCACCTCCAGAGCGTCCGCGCCGCTTTGCAGCGCATATAAAAGATATTCCCGGGAATTGGGCGCTGTTCCGTCACACCCGGAATGGGCGGTCAGCATCATATAAAACATCCTTTCCGCGTAACTTACAGATTCATTAAATACGCCACGCTCTGCCGCAGCGATCGGATGGTTTTGGTTTCCAGTACCACCCGGCAATGCCGCTTTTGCGCCAGCGCCAGGTAATCGGCGAGGGGCAATTCCCCCGTTCCCAGCGGCAGATGGTTCTTTTTGCCGCTGGCATCGTGCATATGCATATGGCAAAGCCGGTCTTCGCACCTGTGCATCACATCTGTATCGACGCCACCGCAGCCGTGATTATGCCCAATGTCAAAGGTCAGACCAAATACCGGGCTTTCGAGCAAAAGCGCAATGGCTTCCCGCTGAAAATCCGTATAGCCGTCGCAGTTTTCGATGGCAATTTTGATATCGGCACTGCCGATTGCCCGTTCACAAGATTCACGAAAAGCACGCACTTTTGTAAGATAGTCCGACCGGTACGCCGCAAACAGATATACCCGCTTCTCCGGCAAGGTAAAGTAAATGCCCTTGGACAGGTGCAGATTCAGAACCGGTACATTTAGGCGCTTTGCGAGGGCGATGGCGTCCAGAACCGTTTGGGAATAAGCCTCTGACACCGCCGGGTTGAAGTCGAAGGGATTACAGTTTTCATCCAGATGGATGGTATAAAAAATACTCGCTTTGTCGGCCAGCTGCAAAAGCATATCCGGCGGCATTGTCCCAATCTGGTATTGGGGCAGGTTCATATTCAGCTCTACAAAAGACAGCCCCAATTCGCCGCAAAGAGCTGCACAATCCGCCGCTTCGGGCGATTCAATCGGCGTGGGCATACCAAAGACCAGACCGAATTTTTGCGAAAGCGCCGTTGGGTTTTCCTGTGTTTTCACTGTGCGGACTCCCCTCTTTTCAGGTAAAAGAAAAAGTCACACAACCGTGTGACTTTGTGCTGGAGCGGATGACGAGGCTCGAACTCGCTACCTCCACCTTGGCAAGGTGGCGCTCTACCAGATGAGCTACATCCGCGAATTGGAGGCGCCACCCGGATTTGAACCGGGGCATAGGAGTTTTGCAGACTCGTGCCTTACCACTTGGCTATGGCGCCGTATAAACATTAGATAAAAAAAGACTTACAAGCTTTTGTAAGTCAGTTGGTGGAGCGGATGACGAGGCTCGAACTCGCTACCTCCACCTTGGCAAGGTGGCGCTCTACCAGATGAGCTACATCCGCAAATTCCGTAAGGCAAGCAAACAAAACTGGTGCCTCCGGTCGGAATCGAACCAACGACACGAGGATTTTCAGTCCTCTGCTCTACCAACTGAGCTACAGAGGCAAGTTTTGGCGACCCGGAACGGGCTCGAACCGTCGACCTCTAGCGTGACAGGCTAGCGTTCTAACCAACTGAACTACCGGGCCATACTGGTGGGAACAACAGGGCTCGAACCTGTGACCCTCTGCTTGTAAGGCAGATGCTCTCCCAGCTGAGCTATGCTCCCGACAAACTTGCCTTACGGCCTTTGTCTTGCGACGCTGTATACTATACACCATCCGGACGGATTTGTCAACACCTTTTTTCCAAGTTTTTTTATTTTTTCTTCCATTGCCACATCTGCCATTTATCCGCCTTTCTCCTGCCATCCAAAAGCGCCGTCGGCAGCAGATTTGACAAGTTTCGACTGTTGTGTTATGATTATTGATTATGGAGCATTTGCTACAGGTAAAGGAGGTTTTTCCATGCACTGCCCCGTATGCGGAAGAGAAATACCCGAAAATTCCCGGTACTGCCCCTACTGCAACGCTTATGTTAAAAACGCGCCGCAGCAGGAGGAGGAAGAGCCGGTATACAGCGAACAGTATTTAAGAACCGAAGCGCGTATTGACGCCATGCGCCGCAAAAACCGCCGCCAAAGACGGCTGATGAGCTTTATTATCTTTCTTATTTTACTGATTATCGCCGCAGTTGCGATTTCCTATGGGGTTGACCGGCTGCGGGAGCATTTTGCCGTAGAAATCACCACCGAAGCTGAGGCCGACACCACCGAGCCCCTGACTGCCCCGCCGACGACGGAGGCACCAACCGACCACTTTGACCCGGCGCGGGAGAGCTTTGCCGAATTGACAGAGACCTTTAGTGGTATGATTGGCAGCTTGGCTTCGGAATACGATTTAACCGCCGTTCCTGCCGACGAAGGATACGGCAGCTACGCTTACACCATGGATGCGTATGCGGACTTTGTATTTATCTTCACCGGCAGCGCAGACTCCTCTTCCGCCCGGCTGCGGGCGGTTTGCGGCGATATCCAATCGTTATTGCCCGGCAGATCCAATTACACCTACAGCGAACTGCAGGAGGTTTTGGGCGATAACATGACCTCTCAGAATCATTCCTTCCGCTATGTAACCGATCGCTTTGTGGTGCGCTTTACCGGGGAATATATGAACAGCGATGACCCGGTGCTGGACAGCTTCCGACTGACCACCGAGGATGCCTCCTCGTATCGCGATGAGACCACGGAAGACCCCTCCCAGACGCTGGAGGAGGAAATTCGGGAGGATCCGGACGCCTATTTTGCCGACAATACCGCGAGCACCTATACGGTGAGAACTGAGGGCGGTGAGCTGAATATGCGCGCCTTTGCGGGCACGGACAATCGGGTGATTACCACCATTCCCAACGGCGCCCCCCTTACCGTTTACGGCTTCTATGACGGCTGGGCGTATGCGGAAACCGCCGACGGAGAAAAAGGCTGGGTTTCTGAAAATTATATTACAGAATCCGACAGCGATTCCTCCGATTAAATCAATTCAGATACAACGAAACGGGCTGCCCTGTTTGATGGGCAGCCCGTTTTTTGCTGTTTTGTTTTGACAAACCTGCTGTAAAAGATTTGTTACTGTGCCGGTGCGGTTTCGGTCTTC
Source organism: uncultured Eubacteriales bacterium (assembly GCA_949293815.1). GTDB lineage: Bacteria > Bacillota > Clostridia > Oscillospirales > Acutalibacteraceae > RGIG2774. Next base: position 15,811 of record CASFEZ010000014.1, read on the forward strand.
ATTTGGCGATAGCGCGCTTCCAGCTCGGCAAAGTGGGTGTAGTTTTCCGCCTGCTTCAATACGCGCTCCGCTTCCATATAAGGCTTTGCGGCGCGGTTATAGTTCAGGCGTTTATCCTGTTCGGCATGAATCTTTTTATTCAGCGCCTTGAACTGATTTTTCAGCTCCTTGATTTCGCCGCGCACCCGGCGTTTTTCAGCCTTATCCTTGCGCTCGCCTGCCTCAAACAAACGCTGATACAGCACATCCTCCTGCTTGTCGTAGGTTTCCTCGGTAGCAAACAGGGCGTTCAGCGGACCGTCATCCGGTTCGGTGATGGCGGTGCCGTTGGGATAGTATTTTTCCAGATACCGGCGCGCGGTCAATCGGGTACGGCAGAAATAAATACGGTACTGGCGCAATTCTTTTTCCGCTTCCGTGCCCTTGGGCAACTGCTTCGCTTGCTGCAAATCCTGTTTCAGCGCTGCAATATCGGCATCGCGCAGACCGCTGAGCCCGGCCGCATAAATCATTTGCGCATCGGCAACCTGCCGCTTGCCCAAATCGCTTTCAAAGCGGGACATTTCATTTAAGACATACGGCGCAAGCTCGATTTCCTGATTGCGCAAAAGCGCCGTTTTTCTCGCCTGTTTTGCTTTCGCAAGAGCGGTTTTGCTCTTACTCTTTTTTGCCTTTTTGATTTCATCCTTGGAGACAGGCTGCACCTGCTGACCGGAAAGAGCGCGGGCGGAATCGACCATTTCAACCACTTCCGCCAGGCTCTCATCGCTTAAGGTGTTGTTGCCGAAATCCTCGAAAAAGGCACGGATTTTCAGCACCTTGACCATGCCCTGCTGTTTACGCTCGGTTAAATCATAGAAGAAATAGGGGAATACATTGATAAATGCGCCCACAATGGAGGCAATAATCAAAACGCCGCAGATGGTTTGCAGCACATCGCCGTCATACAAGGCGAAATAGGCGGTGCTGGAGGTATCCGCTTTGGCAATGACATCTTTAACAACGGAACCGTTGCGCAGAACCTTGTTCATAATTTCCGGGTCCGCAAGCACCCGCTCGGCAGTGGCTTCGTTGATGCCGAATTTATCATAAAGCAAATTCACAATGCCGCTGCTGGCAACGGTAATCAATCCGCCGACAGCGGTAATGGTAGAGAACATACCATCGATGCGCTCACCGCTGACATATTGCTGATAATCGCGGATATCGGCATTGACGGATGGGGTCAAAATCTGCATAAAGGCGTTCATCAGATTGTTCATCCAGTAGCAGACCACCAGAAGAATCAGCGGCAGCCAGGTGGTATATACGCTGGTGTCCGCACCGGTCATATCGATAATGCGCACCACCGGGAACATCAGAGCAATAAAGACGATATTCAGAACATTGGTGCCTATCAGCACAAACCGTTTGCCCCATTTGCGTATGGCCAGAGGCGCCAGCAGCATACCAACAAGTCCGGCATTTTGGCAAATCAGCGTAATAATGGAATACGCCGTACCGCCGCAGATACCGCCGTAGTTATACAGCCAGCCCAGAACCACGGTCATGGAGGACTCCAAAAAGCCCAGCCAGGTAGCCATGGCAATGACCCAGAAGTACTTATTGCGCAGCACTTCCCGCAGCGAATCCATAAAGCGGATTTGAATGACATGGGTCTTGGCCTGCACAATCTTTTCCTTGGTGTTGGCATAAACCACGATGCTTAAAATAACCGAGGCAATGGAAATGGGCGGATAGATATAGCGATACAGGCGAATATCATACATATTGTTATTCGTCAGAAGCTGGGCAAAAATGGGCATGGCCAGGCTCAATACCGAGGGCGCCAGCGAATACACAACGCCCTTGATGGTGGAAACATCCGCCCGCTCCTGGGTATCGGGGGAAAGCACATGAATCAGGTTATCATACGCTTCGGTAAAGAAATAGTAGAAGAACTGCTGAATGAAGTTCAAAATAAGAATCACCGCACAGGTGACCACATAGGCTTTTTCTTCGCCGAAAATGGTACCCTCGCCGAAGAGCGCGCCGAACTGCTGGTACGGGAACCAGACAAAAAGAATGGTAACAATGGCGCTGGGGATACCCATTTTTACAATATAGGGACGGTATTTACCCTCTTTGCTGCGGGTATTGTCGATAATATTGGCGCGGATGCCCGACAGGGGTATGTTGACCAATACCGAGATAAAGTACATTAAGTACATATGCAGCGGTTTTACGCCGAGAGTATTGCCAATGAGCACATTGGTGGCGGAGAGAATCATATTCGTTGCCATAACGGCAAGGAATTTGACACCGATACCGCCGCCCGCGTAGGACACGATCTCCTTATAGGACATATACTTACCTTTGGGCGGTTCATTCCAGTGTGCGCGCACATTCCGCATAAGTCCCCGAAGTTTGGAGGGCTGCTTTGGCGCCTTGGGGGCGTTGGGCATTGCGGTAGCTTTCGTCTTTTTCAATACGCTTTCGCCTCTTTTTTTTGTATTTGCCTGGGCTGTCCGGCGGCAAAAAGCCGAACGGTGAAAAAAGAAAGAACTTCCGAATGATACACTGCATATTCGGTTAAAAACGGGCGGACTGCAACTCTTTCAAATCCACCCGTTTTTCTCTCATTCAACACAAAACCATACCATTAAAATATAGCATATTTTATACTTTTTTGCAAGACTTTTACCAAATTTCCGAAAAATACCGCAGTTGCTGCATATACAATAAATATTTAAGCGCAGATGCTCCCATCAGCCATCAAAATACAAAGGTATTGACTGAGCGGGGCGGCAATACAAAGTCTGCGGTTCCCGTATGTTCCGTTTCGCTTAAATCATGCGTCTCGTCCGTCAGGGCATGAAGCACCATACCGTCTGTCGGCAGGGTCAGGCTCCCGGCACGCCCGGCATTGTTGATAACCACCACAACCGTCTTATCTTCAACCTGATAGCAAATGGCTTTCAGCTCGGGGTCTGCCGTTTCACATGCCAGACGGCGTGCGCCGGGACGGATATATTTGGAGAAGTTACCGGTGGCATAGAGCCGCTTGGTCGTTTCAAAGGTTTTGCGGTACAAATCAATATAAATCAGCCCGTCGCAGTAATCCACTTCGGACACGGCAATCCAGTGCTGCCAGGAAACCGCCCGTAAAATGGTTAAATCGTCCATAATGGTATTCGCCGTGACCAGAGCGGAATCCATGCCCCGGTCGCGACCGCCCTGCATATGGGTCCATTCACTGACCTTAATGGGAACAGAAGGGTACTGTTCATCCATAAAACGGCGAAAACGGCGGGCAAACGCCAGCCGGTCCCGAAGCGCGGGAACCTTACCCAAAACCGGCAGCGGAATGGGCTGGCAATAGCTGTGCACATCCACCGCGTCCACATGACCGCGGATTACCGGGTCAGACAGCAGCGCATGGGTATAGGTTTTGTTAAAAAACCGCAAATCCCCGATTTCAACACCAGACAGCTTCAGGTTTGCCAATTTCGGGCGCTGCATCATGCGCTGTACAAAGACTGAGAACAGCCGATGAACGGAATCCGGACGGTAAAAACAGCCCTCCTGTCCGCCGTTCCACGCCCAGGTCGGCTCGTTAATCGGGGACAGGTACCGAACAGGCAAGCCCTCATCCATAAAATATTCGGCAACATCCAAACAGTAGTCGGCAAATGCCGTATACTGTTTACGGCTGAGGTTTTCGCGGAATAATTTATGTTTATCCTGATGGGCGCCGCCGTTTTTGGTCATCTGCACCGGCGGCGAATTGACAAACAGAATTACTTCATCCGCGCCGTCCTGCACCGCCCGGCGCATCATATATACCGCGTTTGCGTCCCGGGTCATATCCAGTTTTCCGCCGCCAATCAAAAAACTTTCCGTCCGGCGCGCCGGTTCTGAATAATAGCCGTTGGACGAATATTTTGAACCTGCGCCGATGTTATAGCGGTAAATATTCAGTCCAATGCCCTTTTGCGGGTCATACAGCAGCTGCGATATGCGGTCGCGCACCGCCATGCCGCTCTGCTCGTCTGTATGCTCCCAGCCGCCGACAATCTGCGCCCACCAGGCGCCGCTGGCGCCGAAGCCGGTAAAGGTTTCATGAGCCTTGTTTTGCTCAATCTTTATCTCCATATCTGCCTTTCCCTTCTTATCAAAGCAATGTAACCATATTTTTAAAAGGATGCTGTATTTTACGGTGCGATTTTACCATATCCGCCGCATAAAAACAAGCCTTTTTGCAAAAAAGAAGAGATTCTGTTACCAGATTACCGAACGGCACAAAAAAAGCAGAGGAACGGCAAAACATTCCTCTGCTTTTTTGTATATTCATTTATTTGGTCATCAATTCACAAATCAAATCCGACAGCTCCACCGGGTTATCTACGCTCATGCCTTCAATCAGCCGCGCCTGGGCGTAGAGCAGCTTGGCGTATTTGCCCGCCGTTTCGGTATCGGCTTTTTTCAGCGTTTCGGCGATGGGGTGCGAGGCGTTGATTTCCAGCACCACCTTCGCTTTTACGCCGGTATTGCCGGGCATTTGTCCCAGCACCTTTTCCATTTCCAGCGAAACGCCGCCCTCGCTTGTCAGGCAGACCGGATGGTTTTTCAGCTTGTTGGTAAAGCGGATATCGCTTACCGCGTCGCCGAGAACCTTTTTCATATTGTCGAACAGGTCTTTCGCGTTTTCGTTTTCCTGCTTCAGGGCTTCTTTTTCTTCCTCGGTCGCCAAATCCAAATCATCGGCGCAGACATTGGCAAAGGGCTTTTCCTCGTACTGCATCAGCATTTTCAGCGCGAACTCATCCACCTGCTCGGTGCAATACAGGATTTCGTAGCCCTTCTCCTTTACCGCTTCAACCTGCGGAAGCATATCAATCTTCTCTTTGGTTTCGCCGCAGGCATAATAGATGGCTTTTTGCGATTCGGGCATACGGGACACATATTCTTTCAGCGTAACCGGTTTGTTCTCATACGAGGAAACAAAAAGAATCAAATCCTGCAGCACATCTTTATGTGCGCCGTAATCATTATAGATACCGAATTTCAGCTGGGTGCCGAACGCCTCATAAATCTTCTCATAGGTCGCGCGGTCATTTTCCAGCAGGTTCAAAAGCTCGGACTTGATTTTCTTTTCCAGCGTGCGGGCAATCAGCCGCAGCTGGTGGTTGTGCTGCAGCATTTCACGGGAGATGTTCAGCGACAAATCCTCACTGTCCACAAGACCACGTACAAAGCTGAAATAGTCGGGCAGCAGCTCTTTGCACTTTTCGGTAATCATCACGCCCTTTGAGTACAGCTCCAGCCCTTTTTCATAATCCTTGGTATAATAGTTAAACGGAGCGTGAGCGGGGATGAACAACAGGGCGCTGAAGGTAGCGCTGCCTTCGGTTCTGGTGTGGATAATATGCGCCGCGTCCTCGTAATCGTAGAACTTTTCTTTATAGAAGCTGTTGTACTCCTCTTTGGTAATCTCCTTTTTATTCTTTTTCCAAAGGGGCACCATGCTGTTCAGCGTGCGGGTTTCCATCACGGTTTCGTAGTCATCGGGCGAATATTTATAATCCTCCGCAGAGGTGTCCACGCCCTCTTTTAAGCGGGAAGTGGGCATATCCATCCGGATGGGATAGCGGATATAGTCGGAATATTTTTTCACAAGGGAGGCAATACGGTTCCTGTCCAAAAATTCGCTGTATTTTTCTTCCTCTGTATCCGGCTTGATATGCAGGGTAATCACCGAGCCGACCGTTTCCTTATCGCAGGGGGTAATGGTATACCCCTCCGCGCCGGAGGACTGCCAGCGGTACGCTTGGTCGCTGCCGTAAGCGCGGCTGTCTACCGTCACCTGATCCGCCACCATAAAAGCGGAATAAAAGCCAACGCCGAACTGCCCTATCACATCAATATCCTCGTTCTTTTCGTTCTGCTGCTTAAAATCCAGCGAGCCGCTTTTGGCGATGGTGCCAAGGTTATTATCCAGCTCCTCTTCGGTCATGCCGATGCCGTTATCGGTAATGGTCAGGGTACGGCTCTCGGGGTCAACGTCCAGCGTAATCTTAAAATCGCCCCTGTTCATGCCGACTTTATCGTCAGTCAGGGAGCGGAAATAGAGCTTGTCCAGCGCGTCGCTGGCGTTGGAAATCAGCTCACGCAAAAAAATCTCCTTATGGGTATAAATGGAATTGATCATCATATCCATCAGTTTTTTGGATTCTGCCTGGAATTGTTTCAATATACTCACCTTCCATGTCAATCTTCTTTATTTTATGCTCTTATCATAGCCTGTACTTATGACTGAACCACAGAAAAATCATGAATAAAATGTGAATTTTAGCACTCTCAAGTTTTAAGTGCTAAAATTCTTCTCCATTCGCAATCTCTTCGGGCGATACGCATTGCTTTCCTGGGCACAATCGGCGATAGAAAGACAGAAACTTTGCAGCCTTTCTTGACTTTCCCGGGCGAGCTGTTTATACTGGTAGCATGGATTTTATGAGATTAAATTGAGGGATTTTTCATGAGCATCTTTTTATTGCCGCTGGCTGTGCTTTGCCTTGTCGACATCCGTTTCTCCGGCAAAGACTTCCGCGCGGACTACTGCGCGCCCCGGGCGACCGCCTGTGTCAATGGCGTGTTTACCGTACTGGTTCTGATGCACCATGTAATTACCAGCGGCGCTTATAACGGCGGCGGTCTGTTGGATGAAATTTTCAGCCGGTATATTCACCTGTCCCAGTTGATTGTGGTGCCATTTCTGTTTTTCTCCGGCTATGGCATTGCCGAATCGATAAAAAACAAACCGGGATACTTAAAAAAAATGCCGAAAAACCGGCTGCTGACCACCTGGCTGCATCTGGTTTTGGCGCTGGTTCCGTATTTTATGATGAACCTGTGCTTCGGCGAGGAGATGACCGTTTGGCAGGTTCTGCTTTCCACCATCGGCTGGGACAGTCTGGGGAACAGCAACTGGTTTATGTTTGTCATCTTTGCGCTGTATATGCTTGTGATGCTCGGATATGCCATCTGCCGGGAAAAACCGGTTCCGTCGGCCATAGTGACCACGGTTTTGACCTGCGGACTGACCGTCGCGCTGATTGCCGCCGGAAAAGAAAGCCACTGGTGGAACACTGCCATCTTTTTTCCGCTGGGAATCTGGTTTTCCCTGCTGCGCCCTGCCATTGAAAAAATCATACAAAAAAACAATACCGTTTATTGGATTTGCTTTGCTTTATCCGCCGTTTTGTTTGCGGGAACGCACTTTTTGTTTTGCAAAACAAACAAAGTCATCGTCTTTATGGCGGACGGCGCGTTTATGATGGCGTTTATTCTAATTGGATTGATGAAATTCAAGATTGAAAACGCTGTGCTTTTCTGGCTTGGGAAAAACCTGTTCGGCATCTATATTTTACAGCGCCTGCCCATGCGCTTCATTGAGCATTTCGGCTGGCAGATCAACCCGTATATCTATACGCTGCTTATTTTTGCCATAGCCCTGCTGCTCGCATTTGTTTTCGGAAAGCTGACCGGGATAATCGACCGGAAGCTGCTGAAAAAAGGCGCTGCCAAAGCAGGAAAATAACCATTTTATCTTTGGAAAGGGGGCAGGACGATGTGGCCGCTGCTGTTTCTTGTTGGGCTCAGCGCCCTGCCGTGTCTTCGTTTTCACGGCAAAGGATGGCAGCCGAACGCCCTCTCGCCCCGCCAAACCACCGCGGTCAAGGGGCTATTCACCTGCGCGATTCTTATCTCCCACAGCGCCTACAGCTACGATATTTTATATCTTTTGGAACAGCACCCGAACACCGCCTATTTTTTTGACCAGCGCACCGTTGCGCCCTTTCTGTTTTTCGCGGGCTATGCCGTGGGGGAATCCATCAAAAACAAGGCGACCTACCGAAACGGCGTTCCGCTGAAAAAAATTGTTTTGCTGTATTGGCGTTTCGCCGTTATCAACGGTCTTATTATCTTGTTTTCACTGCTGCTGGGCGAGCGGTATTCCCCTCATTTTTATCTGCTCTCCTTCCTTGGGCTTTGCAAACCGCTGGAAAGCCGCTTGGGCAGCTGCGGCTGGTTCGTTGTCATTCTGCTGCTTTTATACAGCGTCACACGGCTTTCCTTTTTGCTTTGCAAAAAAAGACAAACCGCCGCGCTGGTTCTGGCAACGATTCTCTGCTCCCTGCTTTTTGGAGGACTTATCTTGTTACAGGCACAGGATTTTTGGTGGAACACCCTGCTTTTATATCCGGCGGGACTTTGGTTCTCTTACAAGCGGGACACAATTCTCCGACTACTTGCAAGAAACAATTGCCGGTATCTGCTTGTTTTAGCCGGTTGTATTTTATGCGGCGGTCTCACCGCGTTTTATTACCGGCGCACAGCGAATGCGGTTTTGTTTTTATTGACAAGTTTTCTTTTGATGGGCTGCATTATTTTGTTTTTACAAAAGTTTACTATCGGGAACCGGTTCCTGCTCTTTTGCGGCAGCCACGCTTTTGATATTTATCTGTTGCAGGCCATTCCCATGAAGCTCTTGGAGCTGGGCGAAGAGCGCCTGTACCCGGCGCTGTATCGCGCGGCGCCTGCCCTGCATTTTTTGTTTGAAACCCCGGAAAAAATCAACCCGTATCTTTATACCCTGCTAGCTGCACTTTTGAGCTTTGCCGCCGCCTTTGTATTTGCGCGGCTGTGGAGCGGTGTGGCGCAGCTGACCAAAAACAGGAAGAAGCGAGCCGCATGACCGAAAAAGTAAACCGTCCTTTCAGCGCCTCTGCCTTAAAAATCATTGCCTGCGTTACCATGCTGATTGACCACCTGGGACTGGTGGTATTCGGCAATGCGATGCTGCTGCGCCTTATCGGTCGGATTGCCATGCCAATCTATTGCTTTTTACTCACCGAAGGGGCGATACATACCCGCAATAAGGCGAAATACATCGGCAGAATGCTGCTGTTTGCGTTTTTGTCGGAAATCCCCTTTGACCTTGCCGTATACGGTCGGTGTTTTTATTGGGGCTATCAGAATGTGATGTTCACCCTGACGCTGGGGCTTTTATGTATCTTTGGCATGGACTATTGCCGCAAAAAGCTGCCCCGGGCAGCGGCGGTCATTATCAGCATTCTCCTGCTGACCGCCGGCAGCGCCCTTGCGGAGCTCATTGAATGTGACTACGGGCTTGTCGGCGTATGGATGATTGTGGTTTTCTATTTGTTTAAGAATCATTCCCTGGCGCTGGGGCTTTCGCTATTCTTTGTGGTTTGTCCGCTCACCATGCTTCGCTCAGGCAGTTTCGGCATTCCGACGGAAATTTTCGCCCTGTTTGCGCTGATTCCCATAGGGCTTTATAACGGCAAAAAAGGCATATCCGGCAATTTTATCAAATATGCCTTCTATGCCTTTTATCCGGTGCATTTATTGCTGCTCGGGCTCTGGCGCGTGTTGACCTGAAGCCTTATTTTTCCGCGTTTTGTAAATTTTTTCCGGTCGCCAGATCCAATATTTCCAAAAGCATGGCGGGTATGTACACGGCGCCGATACACTCTTTGCCGCAATACAGCAGCTCTTCGCACAAATGCATCGCCCACTCGTAATTGAGCTTCCAGCCTGCCAGAATCGCCATACACAGCGCGGCAAGATACACCAAAAACACAATGACGCTGCCGATACGGATGCTCCAGCGGGTCACCGGATTGAGCCCATCCAGCAGCTTGCCAATCCCATTTATGATATTTTTCACGCGATACGCCTCCCTGGGTGTTCTGGTTCCATGATACGCCCCGGGGCGGCAGCTATCAACCCACAAATTCAGGAAAAGGTGACAGCATTGAACACCATTGGCATTTCCTCCGCCTGCTACTACCCTCAGCTGACGGAAACCTCTTTTCAAAAAGTATGCGAAAGCGGCGCAAAAACCGCGGAAATTTTCTTCAACGCCGAATCCGAGCTGAAGCCATCCTTTCTTCGGCAGCTGAATGATATGCGCTTGTCTTACGGCGTGGAAATCGCTTCCGTTCATCCCTTTTCCTCGTTTACGGAATCCAACTATCTGTTCAGCGGCTATGAGCGGCGGTTTTGGGACACCATTCCTCTGTATGAGCGTTTTTTTGAAGCCGCCAATATTTTGGGCGCGCGTATTTTTGTTTTGCACGGCATTCGCAATATCAGCAAAACGGCGGACGATGTTTATTTTGAGCGGTTCGCCCGTATTCAGGAACTGGCCGGACAATACCAGGTAATCTTTGCCCAGGAAAATGTGGTGCAGCACCGCAGCGAAAGCCCCGAATTTCTACTGAAAATGAAAAAGGCCCTCGGCGGGCAGCTCAAAACGGTGTTTGACTTAAAGCAGGCGCGCCGGGCGGGGGTGGATATTTACGAGCACCTGAAGGCGGTGGGCGATACGATTTGCCATGTGCATATCAGCGACTGTCTGCCGGAGCGGGACTGCGTACCCCCCGGCGAGGGCGATTTTGCCTTTGCCCGTTTTTTCCGCGCCATGAACAAAATTGGCTACACGGGCAAATACATCATCGAGCTTTACAGCAACGGCTATCAAAGCGAAGAGGAGATTGTGCAAAGTCTTCATTTTCTGCAAAAAGTAAAACACGCTGTGGATACAGAAAACGGAGGCCTCGCACCGCCCTGCGAATAAAAAAGGCCTGCGCAGGAAATCTGCCCAGACCATACAAAACAGTCTACTCGAAAAGCCAACCGGAACCGATTGGCTTTTTTCTTGTTGCCTTTATAAATCCAAGCCCTGCAGCAGCTCCAACAGGCTCTTTGCGTCTTCGGCAGTCAGGGTAACGCCTTTGCCCATTTTTTCCTTATCGGGCGCCCAATCGCGAATGTCATACTTCGGGTCTTTGCCGTTCCAGCTAATCAGGTTCAGTTCCTTTGTCCAGCCGCCGGTACCCTCGGAAATAACGCCGATATGTTTCACAATTTCATAAGAAAAATTTGCCATGGTTTTCCCTCCGAAATAATGCGTTGCTACCCTTATTATACGACAGTTCCGCCGAAAATGCAAGGTTTGTTTTCATCAGACCTGAATTTGCACTTCGCCCACATCTGCATTTTGGTATTTTTCAATGGCGGGCAGGGCGTATTCCGCTATAAAGGCAGCGGTCTGCATCGGCGCGCAGCCCACAAAATTTTCCGGCTTCATCAGAACCAGCAGCTCTTCGAGCGTGACGCCGAACGACGGGTCGGCGGCAATGCGCTGCAATAAATCGCAGTCCGCGCCGTCCTCTTTCACCGCTTTGGCGGAAGCCAGGGAGTGCTGGCGAATCTTTTCGTGCAGCTCCTGCCGGTCGCCGCCCCGTTTGACCGCGTCCATCAAAATATTTTCCGTTGCCATAAAGGGAAGCTCCGCCATCAGGCGTTTTTCCGCCATTTTCGGGTAGACCACCAGACCATCGGAAATATTGATATACAAATTCAAGATGGCGTCCGTGGCCAGGAACGCCTCCGCCACGCTGATGCGCTTATTGGCGGAATCGTCCAGTGTGCGCTCCATCCACTGGGTGGAGGCGGTCATGGCGGGGTTCAGCGCGTCCACGCACACATACCGCGCCAGTGAGCAAATCCGTTCGCTGCGCATGGGATTGCGTTTATACGCCATGGCGGAAGAACCGATCTGCTTTTTCTCGAAAGGCTCTTCGCATTCTTTCAGGTGCTGCAGCAGACGCAGGTCAGTGGCAAATTTTGCCGCGCTTTGGGCAACGCCGCTTAAAAGATTCAGGTAGCGGCTGTCCACTTTGCGGGAATAGGTTTGACCGGATACCGGATAACAGGCGGTAAAGCCCATTTTTTCGGCAATCAGACCGTCCAGCTTTTTCACCTTTTCATAATCGCCGTCAAATAGCTCCAAAAAGCTCGCCTGGGTGCCGGTGGTTCCCTTGGAGCCCAAAAGCCGGGCATTGGACAAGGTAAATTCAATATCCTCCAAATCGAGCAAAAGCTCGTTTATCCACAAACACGCCCGCTTACCCACGGTGGTCGGCTGGGCGGGTTGAAAATGGGTGAACGCCAGGCAGGGCTGATCCTTGTATTTCAGAGCGAAATCGGAAAGATTCTTGATCACGGCGGCAACTTTGGCGGCAATGAGCGCGAGCGCCTTGTGCATAATAATCAAATCCGTATTATCGCCCACATAGCAGGAGGTGGCGCCCAGATGGATAATGGGCTTGGCCTTCGGGCAGCATTCGCCGAAGGTCAGCACATGCGCCATCACATCGTGCCGCACCTCTTTTTCGTGGGCAGCGGCGCGGTCATAATCGATATCATGAATATGCGCCTTCATCTCCGCAATCTGCTCATCGGTAATGGCAAGCCCCAGCTCCTGCTCTGCTTCGGCTAACGCGACCCAGAGCCGGCGCCAGGTGGAAAACTTCATATCCGCAGAAAACAGATACTGCATCTGCTGGGAGGCGTATCGGGTAGATAAGGGGGAAATATAGCTGTCGTTCACGCAAAATCACCTTTTTCATCAGAATACCTATCTATAGTACCAAAAACACGCCGTTAAATCAATACGGGGAGCAAAAAAGTGTGGAAATATGTTGTTTTGTGTGCTACAATAGGAATATGTATGAGAAAGGATGAGCATTTTGGCAATACGAATAGACGGCAAAGCGGTTTCCGCCGCTGTACGCGAAGAAGTCAAACAGCAGGCGGCCGCCCTGACTGCGCAGGGGCACCAGCCGGCGCTGGCGGTAATTTTGGTGGGTGAAGACCCGGCGTCGCAGGTGTATGTACGCAACAAGCACAAAGCCTGCGCAGAGTGCGGCATTCGCTCGCTGCAATATGAGCTGCCCGCCTCCACTACCCAACAGGAGCTGCTTACACTGATTCAAACATTAAACGAAGACGATACCGTAGACGGCATTCTCTGCCAGCTGCCGCTACCAAGGCATTTGGACGAGCAGGCGGTGATTTTGGCCATCGACCCGAAAAAGGATGTGGACGCCTTCCACCCGGTGAACGCCGGACGGATTATGAGCGGCGATTACGGTTTTCTGCCCTGCACCCCGGCGGGCATTATGGAAATGCTGCGGCGGTATGACATCGCCATTCCCGGCAAACGGTGCGTGGTGATTGGCAGAAGCAATATTGTGGGCAAACCCATGGCCATGCTGCTGATTAACGCAGGCGGTACGGTGACGGTCTGCAACTCCAAAACAAGAGATTTGCCCGCCGTTACCCGCGAAGCGGATATTCTGGTGGCAGCCGTCGGCAAACCGCATTTTGTAACAGCCGATATGGTGAAAGAGGGCGCCGTGGTCATTGATGTGGGCATTAACCGGAATACGGAGGGTAAGCTCTGCGGCGATGTGGCGTTTGACGAGGTGAGCGAGAAGGCTTCCTATATTACGCCTGTGCCCGGCGGCGTGGGACCGATGACCATTACCATGCTGCTGCAAAACACCATTACCGCTGCCAAAATCCACAAGGAGGAGAACGAATGAAAATCGGCATTGTCATAGCAGATGCATTTGAATATACCCCGTTTTGCGCCTTTGCCGAGACCAGAAATGCCGTAAAATCCGTGCGCCACGGCAGATCTTGCATCACCTATACCGACGGCGATAAAACCGTAGCGGCGGTACAGTGCGGCATCGGCAAGGTAAACGCCGCCACCGCAGCAGCCTTTCTGCTTGCCGAGGGGTGCGAGGTAATTCTCAACGCCGGGCTGTCCGGCGCCGTCAGCGGTCTTTTGAAAGGCGATGTGGTTGCAGGCGAGAGCTTTACGGAATGTGATTTTGATTTGCGCGCCATCGGTCGGACGCTTGGTGAAAAGCCCGATCAGCAATCTGTGTTTTACGCAGACAAACATCTTCTGGCACTGGCGGATTCCTTAGGCGGCGTCAAACGCGCAAAGCTGGGAACCGGCGATGTCTTCCTTTCGGATAAAGAAAGAGCAAAAACCTTTCATCAGCTCTTCGGTATTCATGCGTTTGATATGGAAACGGCTGCCATTGCCTCGGTTTGCACCTTTGATAAGGTTCCCTTTTTGAGCCTGCGTAAAATCAGCGACAATGCCGACGACGCAGCCACCGATGATTATCGGGAAATGAACGACCGGCAGGAGATGGATTTAACGCTGCTGCTGGCACAAATCATCAAAAAAATTGAAAGATTTTAAAAATGGTGCTTGACAAAACCCGGCGGATGTAATATAATAGCGACTGTTGCAACTGCCTTATGGCGGCATAGCTCAGTTGGCTAGAGCATTCGGTTCATACCCGAAGTGTCGTTGGTTCAAATCCGACTGCCGCTACCAGCATTTTGCCGCAAGAGGCAAAATGCTTTACGGCCCGGTGGTCAAGCGGTCAAGACACCGCCCTTTCACGGCGGTAACACGAGTTCGATTCTCGTCCGGGTCACCAAAAACAGAGCAAGCGAAAGCCTGCTCTGTTTTTTTGTTTTACCCTGCCCTTTTCCCCGTAACTTCCTTGCTTCTTCCCATTTTATATGCTAAAATCAAGTAAAACAAAGAAAGCGTCAGGAAAAAAACAAACCTGCTTTGGGAGGAATACATCATGAGTAAAAAAGAAACGCGCCATTTTCTTTCCGCAGACGGCAAAACCCAGATTTATGCTGCCCGCTGGCTGCCGGAAACCGGCGAGCCGAAAGCGGTTTTGCAGCTTTGCCACGGCATGACCGAATACATCGACCGGTACGATGCGATTGCCGATTTTTTTACAGCGCAGGGCTATGCGGTGATTGGGCACGACCAACTGGGGCATGGAAAATCCCGGGGCGAACACCCGATGTACTTCGGCGCGGAAGGCAGCTGGGATTTTCTTGTAAAAGATGCGCTCGCCTGTAAAGAGGCATTTACCTTTTCCGGCAAGGTGCATATTATGCTCGGGTTTTCTCTGGGGTCGTTTGTGGTGCGGGACTGTATGATTCGCTACCCAAGCAGCATGAACGGCGCTGTTTTAATCGGCACCGGTTTTCAGCCCCCTGCCCTGCTGAAAGGCATTCGCCTTATCGCAAAGCGGGAAGGCAAAAAACACGGAGATGAAAATCCGACGCCCCTGATCCGCTCCCTGACCTTTGACAACTACAACAAAAAGTTCGCACCGGTTCAAACCAAGTTCGACTGGCTGCTGGCAGACGAGGCGGCAGCGGCGGCCTACGAAAAAGACCCAAATCGCGGGGACGACTGCTCAGCCGGAATGTTCCGGGAGCTTTTGAGCGGGATGATTTTCACCGGCACAGCGGAAAATATACACAAAATCAACCACGACCTGCCCATTTTGCTGCTGTCCGGCAAAGACGACCCGGTGGGCGATTTCGGCAAAGGGGTGCAAAAATTGGCGAGCACCCTGCAAAAGGACGGCTGCCAAAATGTCAGCATGCAGCTTTTTGATGGCAGGCACGATATTCTGCGCGAGAAATGCGGCGAAGAAGTCCTTCGCTGCATTGCGGATTGGCTGCACGCACAGGCCAGATAAAAGCGCAATACATACCGCAATGGCTGCGCTGCCATTGCGGTCGGTGTACAATTTTATAGCACAGCAAAATGATGACAAGGTTTCTATTGCCTGTCGTCATTTTTTATGGTTTACGCTGCCGCAACCACGACCGCCTGACAGCCCAGGGCGGTATAGGCTTTTTCCGTTTTCTCTTTTTCATAATAGGTCACGAAGCCGGTTTGGGAGTCGTTGAAAATATAGTACGAAGCGGTATTGCCCACCAGCAAAAGGCAGTGCATCGGCGAGATCCAGGTGCAGCTGCCCCGGTCGGTGTGCCAGGTGATGCCCTTTTTTACCCGCGCCATGCCGGAGGTCGCCCAAATCAGCGCCGGGTTCCCTTCGGCAATCGTATACCGGCACAATTGCGCCAAATCGACGCCAAGCAGAGCTTGAGCGGTCAGGGGCATCTGCCGCTCATGAAAAATCCGGTTCATTGCTTTTGCAATCACGGGCGCATAGCATCCCCAGCCCGCTTCGCTGCGCGGGTCGCCCAAAAATGCTTCCCAGGGGGAAGCCCCGAAGCCGCCGGCGGTCGGGACAGGCGCACAGGGCAAATACCGGTCGATAAACTGCCCCGGAGAAAGCCGAACGCCATAGTGGGACAGCAGCATCACGGCGGAAACGCTTTCGCAGCCGGTGGGGAAAGCAGGATATTGACAAAGGCAGGGTACGCTGTCGATTCTATTTTCCGGCTGCGCTGCTTCTTCCCCGCACACAGCGCCTGCCCTTCCCCCCGCGCAAAGCCAGCCTGCACCTGCGCCTAGTAAGCCGATACAAAAACAGCAAATCAGCATCCTGCCAATCCGTCTGTACCAATCCAGCATCACCTGCTCTATCGCTGCCTGTCCGCTCCTTTCTTCTGCAAATAGCGCTCCGCCGCAAAAAACAGCATGGGCGCGTTTTTACGGTGCGCCGCTTCTGTTTTCAGCCTGCATTCATTTGCAGCTGCGCCAAAATACCCGCCGCAATGGCTGCGGCGATTTTCTGCTGCCCGGCGGAGGAAGACAGGAACGCGCCGTCAACATCATTGGATAAATAGCCGCATTCCACCAGCACCGAGGGGCATTCCTCCAGCCGCGTGACAGCAAACGGATAATATTTTATCCCCAAATCCCCCCGCGCCGCGCTGGAGGCGCCGTCCGGATGCAAATCACCGAATACCGCCGCCATTTCCTGCTGTATCCCCTGCGCCAGCGGCTGGGAAAAATTCTTATAATAAAACGCATGCGTGCCGTAAAGGGAGGCGGATTCGGCGCTGTCGCAGTGAATGGACACAAATAGGGACGGCTTGTATTGCCGCGCCGCCGCAAGGCGCTGTTCAATGGACAAATCCGTATCGCCCTCGCGGGTCAGCAAAACATTTACCCCCTGCGCGGTCAGAAGCTCGGCGGTCTTTTGCGCAATGGTCAGGGTCAGGTCGCATTCCTTTGTGCCATCGGCATATAAAGCCCCCGGGTCGCTGCCGCCGTGCCCCGCATCGAGCATCACAATCGGCGCAGGGTCGGCGGCGATATGCCGGCGGATGAAAAAGGTGAAATTCCCGCTGTCGTCTAAAGCATAGCAGCAGCCGAAATACTGCCCTTCCTTTTGCAAATACAGCCGAAGCGTACCGTAATCGTCACCGGCTATCCACTCCCAATCGCGCACCATATCGCTCGGCAGCACATTCGGCGCACCGTAAAAAGCGGTGGTATCAAAAAAACGGATATCCAAATATTCCGCCGTGCAGCTTTCCACGTTATACGGCCGTTCCTGAAAACCGACCACATAGGTTTGCGGGGCGGTTACAAGCTGCACCGGCACTGCCCAATCGGTTTTCAGTGTCAAAAGCAGCCCACCATCATTCTCCTCGCAGGCATCGACCGAAAGGGTATTTTCCGGCATACGATACGCCTGCTCGGTGATTTTCAAATATTTCTCCTCCACCTTCACGCCGCTTGCCAGAAAACATACCGGTGTATCACCGAACCATTCGGTTTTCAGAACCCTGTCCACCGTGCCGCGCACCAGTGGAGAACAGCGTGGGTCGGAGCGGTTATCCTCGGCATCGCTGCTGCTGCATTCGGCATAGGGCACAATCACTTCTGCCATTTTTCCGCTGCCTGCGCCGTGGTTCTGGTAGGGGGTCAGAAGACCGGTTTGGTACCTTTCATAGTAGGAGAAGTCCTCCGCGCTGCCGGCAGTAACTTCCGCCAACCGGCAAAAGGGAGCGGCTGTCTGCTGCGATTCCTCCTTCGGTTCCGGCGGCTGCTTTTGCGAGGCAACCCCCACCGCGCCGAAAAACAGACTACAGGCAACTAAGATGCAAACCCACCAAAGCCTGTGCGCCGCGATTTTTCGAAATATTTGCCGAAGCATATGTTTTCTCTGCCTTTCCATCCATCTTTTGCCGCAAAAAAAACGGCATAGAACAGCCGGTTTCGGTGTTCTATGCCATTGTAAGCGAGGAGTGGACAAGAAGTATGCAGGGAGTTGTAAAAGAAATGTAAGAATGTTGTTCGGTTATAGAAATTGTATGGAAAAGCCGGAAAAGGCTGAATCCGAAAAGGCCGGGTCGAAAATCAAAATCAGACGGCAAAAATCGGTCTCATACACCGTGTAGACCCGATTTTCATATACGAACCGATAGTCTGTCAGCGAAAGGGCAAACGCCTGGGCATACAGAGCCTCTGCCAGCGGCGCAAATGCGCCGGTATTGCTGTCCAAAAACGCCGCGGTCAGGAAGTGGGACTCAATAAACGCCAGCAGAGCGGACTGGGTCGAAGAGAAGCCAATCTCATCCTCCGGCGCTAACAGTTCAGCGTCCCCGGGCGCAGTGGTGGACGGCACAGGCGCTGTGGTGGACAGCACAGGCGCTGTGGTGGACGGCGCGGGCGCTTCTTCCAATGTTTGCGGATAATACCTTTGGTACAGCTCTTCCAATTGCGCATTGGTCAAATCCGGTTCGTTCTCGGTTTCCACCGCAAAATAAACCACCATATCCCCCCGCATCGCGCAGCTGTAGGTGAGCGCCTCGCCGGTTTGGGATTGCAGTGGGAAATCATGGAGAAACACAAGGTCGTTCTCCACCCCATATTGCAGCTGCTGTGCCAGCGCACCGGTTGAAACCGCATGAACATCCGGGCAGTAATAAAACAACAGTTCCACCATCAGCTCCGCCGTCTGCGTCACTGCCGAAGCGGGGAATAAATCGGAATAGGCATAAAGCGAATTGGTTTCGTATTGCTCCCAGGGATACAGCACAAGCGATTGGGAATCCTCCACAAATAACAGCTCCTGCCGGTCGGGCAAGGACTCAATCTCGATGCGGTTTTTGCGGTCGGGCAGCAGATAGGGGGTAACGGTGACTACCAGAATCAGAAGCGCCAATGCGGCAATAAAAATTGCCGAGGCGCTGCGTTTATGCGTTTGTTTCATTGGTCGAATCCACCCCCTTCAGTGTAATGGTGACCGTTGTGCCCTTACCAACCTTGCTTTTGATGGAAAACACACCCCGGTGTAATTTAACGATTTCCACACAAAGCGCCAGCCCAAGCCCTGCGCCGCCTGCCTTGCGGGAACGGGATTTATCCGCCATATAAAACGGCTCGGTCACTTTGGCAAGATCCTTTTCGGAAATACCGATGCCATGGTCAGCGACCGATAAAATCACTTTGTCTTTCTCCGTGCGGCAGCAAAGCGATACCTGCTGTCCGGCACTGGACGCTTTAATGGCATTGTCAATCAGATTGAGCAGCAGCGATTTCATCAGTTCCTTATCCGCAAGAATCTGCGCATTCCTGTCTGAAACCGCCAGCGTAACCTCCGCACGCCGCAGCAGCGGCACTGCGGCCTGCTCGACCTCATCAAATAAGGCAGGTACGGAAAGGGGCTGCAAATCCAGCGCGCCGCCTTCCGCCCCCGCCAGCTCCAACAGCTTCGAGGACAGCTCTTTTAAGCGGCGGGCTTCATGTACAATAATATCGGCGTATTCCACCCGCTCCCGGTCCGGGAGATCCCGCCTAATGCGCATCACATCCGCAAGCCCCATAATGGAGGTCAGCGGCGTTTTCATCTCGTGGGCGAGGCTGTCGGCAAAGCGTTTGCGGCTTTCGGCAATTTGCGACAGCCGGTTGACATTTTCCTCCACCGCCGCCGCCATCCGGTTGACATTACCGGAAATCTCCTGTATTTCCGCGCCGCCGGTCAGCGGCAGACGAATATCGTACTCCCCTTCGGCAATTCGCCTTAAGGTACGGTTGACCCTGTCCAGCGGACGCAGCAGCGAGCGCACCGCAAAGAAGAGCAACAGCCCCACCAGCGCCGCGCTGACCAGACTGGCCACACGCACAAACAACAGCTGGGAATCGTATAAAGCATATAAATCGGTGAGTACGGTACGGGTCAAAAGCAGATAGTCATCGCCCTCTACGGCAATCTGTGCACCGGTGAACAGATAGGTTTCACCGTCCTGCTCTGCAATTTCCATGACGCACTGTCCGCTGTCGTTCAGCCCGGCGCGAAAATCGGCGTCCGTCAGCAAAGACATTTCCTCTCCTGCCACCAAGGTATCCTCGCGATACACGCCGGCGCGCACCGTTTCCGAAGCGAAGGAGCGCACCGTCTCCGTCAGCAGCGCTTCCGCTTCCTCCCGGGGCAGGCGAATCCGCCCCGAGGAAATCCGGCGATAGGCGGCGGCATTGGTAATATCCGACGAAAGATACGCAAAGGTTTGCAGCGCGCTGTCCTGCTCGCGCTGCAAATCGGAATGGAAATTGACGGCGGTAATGCCCAGCGCCGTTAAAAAGACCGAAAGCGTCGTTAGAACCGCCGCAATCAGAAAGACCTTTTGCCAAAGCTTCATCTCATTCCCCGCTTTCCAGCCGATAACCGAGTTTCGGCACGGTGACCAGCTGCCGGTGCAAATTCAGTTTTTTGCGCAGCTGTTGAATATGAATATCCACCGTGCGGCTCTCCCCCTCGAACCCATAGCCCCAAACCGCCGCCAACAGCCGCTCGCGGGTGACGGCGACATTGGGATGCTGCATGAAAAATTGCAGCACATCAAATTCCTTCGGCGTGAGCGATACCGGTTTGCCGTTTTTGGTTACCATATGCTTCTGCTCGTCCAAGACCAAATCGCCAATGGTGAGCACCGTCTGCATTTTATGGCTGCGGCGCAGTACCACCTCAATGCGCGCCAGCAGCTCCAGCGCCTCAAAGGGCTTTACAATATAATCCTCCGCGCCGAGCTTGAGCCCGCGCACCTTATCGGTCACATTCTGCATGGCGGTCAGGAAAATCACCGGAATTTCCCGCCCACGGATCTGCTCCATCACGGAAAATCCGTCAAGACCGGGCAGCATCACATCAAGCAGCACCAAATCATAGTCCCCGTCCAGTATCATCTGCACTGCCTTTTCGCCATCGGGACAGAGCTCGCCCACATATCCCGCCACAGACAGCGACGCCAAAATGGTGCGGGCTATATTTTCATCGTCTTCTACAATCAAAATGCGTATCAAAAAAACGCCTCCCCCTACTTGTCGCTACTGCCAGTATAGCACAGAAGGCAAAGACTGAAAAGGGGGCGGCGTGATAAAAAAGGCGCAATTACCGCAGCCGGTGTTCGGGAACTTGAAAAAATAATTTTATAAAAAGAGAGGAAATGGCTTCCAATAATTGTTATATAAGTAGAAGGGGAAACAAAAAGTTTTACAGCAAAGCTGTATGACATCTATCCTACCGCGAAAGAAAGAGGTTGAGTCCCATGTGCTATTTCAATTTGCCAAACAATACGGCGTTTCGCCTCATTCTATTTCATCATGAAAGGGGAATAACCTAATGAAAAAAGGAATCACTTTATTACTATGTCTGACTTTGCTTTTCGGCATAACCGTGCTGCCGGTTTCTGCGGAAGAGTTATTGGTCGCACTGCCGCCGGTGATGTCCTACCGCCCCGGGGATTTGGACGGGGACGGCAGCATCAGCACCGCCGATGCGCGGCTGTGTTTGCGGGCTGCCATCGGTCTTCAGCAGCTGCCGGACGGCGAATGGCAGGGAAACGCCGCCGCCAGCGTGCTCCGTGCGGCAACGGCAAATACAGAAGACCAAACCTTTACCACAGCTACGGCGCGTAAAATTTTGCGCAGCGCCATCGGCCTTGACAATTTGAATACCGCAGCGGCTGTCATAAAGACCGACCAGCCCTATTACTTAAAAGGACTGACAAGTGCGGGCAGCGGCGCCATCTATTGGACGGAACCGGAAGTTTCCGACGAAAATCTTCAGGTGTCCGTCTCCACCTACAGCGCGGGCGAGGGGAATCCCGGCGACCCCGCCATATATCACTATCTGTTTTCTTCCGATGTGCCCGGAGAGTACCAGGTGACATTCAAACGGAGGAATGTGCAAATCAGCCAGACGGCGGTTGTGGATTCTTTCACCGTCAATATTGTTGTGGAAGAATAACAGGCGATATAAAAAATACAGCAGAATGACAGCAGTCAGGATTGCATCTGACAGGAGCGGAAGCTGACACATAGAAACGCCCTTTTTCTCTGCTTTGCCGGTCGAGCGCCGGACGGCAGAAAAAAGGGCTTTTGTGCTTTTCCGACAAACAGCAAATATGAGCGGGTCAATCCATAACTTGCCGCAGCAAAAGCAGAATGCGTTTTTCCCGCCGGGAAACCTGCACCTGGGTCATGCCGAGCTTTGCGGCGGTGGCGCTTTGGGTCATATTCTGGTAGTAGCGGCAGGTAATGAGGCTGCGGTCCTGCGGGGAAAGGGTCTGCATGGCGCGCTCCAGCGACAGCCGGTCGAGCAGCGTTTCCTCGCCGCTGTCCACCGGCAAATCCGCCTGGCTCTCCCCCGCCTCGTCTTCTATGGTCAGCGACAGCGGCGGCGTAAGAGCCGACAGCAGCTGCGCCGCCTCGGCGGGCTCTACACCGGCTTGTTCGGCAATTTCATGAATGGTGCCCTCTCTGCCGTTCTCCGCCTGAAACTGCGCTTGCAGCTGCAAAAGCTGCCGCGCCTTTTCTTTGGCGGCGCGCCCCACCTTTACTGCACCGCCGTCCCGGAACAGGCGGCGGATTTCGCCCAAAATGGCGGGAACGGCATAGGTGGAAAACGCAAATCCCAAAGCCGGGTCGTAACCGTCGGCGGCTTTCGTCAGCCCTACGCAGCCTGCGCTGAACAAATCGTCATATTCTACGCCGCGCCCCCGGAACCGGTTGGCGCAATGGTGCACAAGACCGAGGTTCTGTTCAATCCGCGCGTTACGCTGCTCGTTTTGCGTCATGGACGCTTGCCCCGCAGGACTTTTTCCAATATCACCGTGGTGCCCTTACCGACGCGGGAGCGCACCCGCACCTTATCGGAAAAGGTTTCCATCACCGAAAAACCAAGCCCCGACCGGTCGCCGCCCATGGTGGTAAACAGCGGTTCGCGGGCTTTTTTGACATCTTCAATGCCGCAGCCGGTATCCCGAACGGTAATGCGGCACCGCCCGTCCGCGAACAGCTGAAAGGACAGGTAAATACGTCCGTCGCCCTCTTTATAGGCGTGAACAATACAATTGGTCACCGCTTCGCTGACGGCGGTTTTGATATCGCCGATCTCCTCCACCGTGGGGTCGCACTGGGCGGCAAAGGCAGCCACCGCCGCCCGGCAAAAGCCTTCGTTTATGCTTTTTGCCCACACGGTCATGCGAAATTCATTGATTTTTTCCATAGTGTTTTCCTCCTGCCTGCTGGGCTGTAACCGGCGTTTTCCGAAAACGGACAATGCGCGTTAAGCCGGACAGTTTCATAATACGCTCCGCCGGGGGCTTCAAATCAAACACCTCGGTTTCGCCGCCAAAGGCCGCCGCCTGTTTGTAGCGCCCCATCACCAGCCCCACACCGGAGCTGTCCATAAAAGAAACGGCGGAAAAATACAGGCGAAGCACCTGGGGTTTGTTTTCCACAATGGCACGGTCTATGCGCTCGCGCAGCGCAGGGGCTGTATGATGGTCGATTTCGCCGGAAAGAAAAGCGTTCAAATTCCGGCCGTCTACCGCGATTTGTACCGGCATTTCTCATGACCTCCCAAATAAAAATAAAAAATAAACGGACAAGCGTCTATAGTATCATAAACGCTTGTCCGTATAAAAATTGTCTGAGTCTGTCGAGGCTTCTCTATTTCTTAAGCAGCCTGCCCGGCTTTTTGTGCTTTTTTCTTTTCGATAAACGCCTTACCCTTTTCATAGACCCATTTGCCAAGGCAATAGCCGGCCACGCCGTACAGAATGCCGAACAGCATACCGCAGAGCACATCGGAGAAGTAATGGTCGTGTAAGTAAATGCGGGAAATACCCATCAAAACCGCAAAGACATACATACCGATACCCGCCTTTTTGTTGTTTGCAAACATCGCCGTGGCGCAGGTAAACGCCGAGGAGGTATGCCCCGAAGGGAAAGAAAAGCTGGTAGGAATTTTCCCGAAAAACGCAATATTCGGATAATTAAAATCCACATAGCCCTCATAGTTAAAGGGGCGGGGACGGGCGATAATCTCCTTAAAGACCATGTTGTTTAATATCTGCATCAAAAGCAGCGCCGCGCCCATGGTAATGCCGATTTTTCGGGTCTTTTTAAAGCAGAGCAAAACGACAATCAAAGCGATAAATAAAATGCCGTCTTCGCCCAAAAAAGAAATCAGCGCCATAATAAAATCCAGAACCGGGTTCCACAGCACATCCTCGAACCACTGAAACACTTTTAAGTCGAACTGACTGATCTGTTCAAACGCGCCCATACGGTCGCCTCCCATAAAAAGATGCTTCCATTATACACGATTTTCGGAAAAAATCAACACAAAACAGAAAAGCATACTTGCAATGTATCTCTTATAATGGTAAAATAGCTTAGACTATTTCAGATTTGGAGAAAAGATTTTATGCGAAAGTTATATAATAAAGTGGTATCCTGGGGATTTGTAAAAAAACTCATGCAGGTGCCGTTTTTTGCAAAAATACTCAGCTATGAAATTGTGACCTACCTGTTTTTCGGCGTAATGACCACAGTGGTTAATTTTGTGATTGCCAACCTGTTTGGTCTGATTACCGACCAGAACACCGTGTTGGCCGAGTTTGGCGGCATTACCGTGCGCTGGGAGTGGGTATCCCAATTTGCCGCCTGGCTGGGCGCGGTGCTGTTCGCCTTTGTAACCAACAAGCTGCTGGTTTTCGAGAGCCATGAGCGCTCAGCCGTCGGGGTGGCAAAAGAGTTCCTCTCTTTTTTAGGCGGACGGGTACTTTCTTATGTGCTTTTTGAGTTCGGCATGGTGGAAATTTTGTACCGTATCATCCCCTCGCTGAATATCCGCAAAATCATAGCAGCGGTATTTACCATCATATTTAATTATATCGTCAGCAAATTTGTTTCCTTCCGTACTCAGGATGACGCGAAGGACAGGGAAGGAATGGAGCAGTCATGAATTTTAAGGAAATTAACAAAGCCACCGGCACTATGGAGGGCTACGCGCTGGTCAAATCCTGTGATAAAAAGGTTTCCAAAAACGGCTCAACTTATTTAGATATGGTGCTGGCGGATAAATCCGGTGAGATTTCCGCCAAGCTGTGGGATTTTAAGGTCGGCGTGCATGAAGCAATAGAGGCGAATACCATTGTCAAGGTGCGCGGCGTGATGCAGGAATATAACCGCCAGCCGCAATTCCGCGTGGAGCGCATCCGAACCGTCAGCGATTCCGACGAGGTGGATTTCAACGATTTTGTACCATCCTCCGGCTACAGCAGCGATTTTTTAATGGAGCTGCTGCAAAAAACCGTTGAGGAAATCGGAGACGGTGAACTGAAACGAATTGTGCGCGCCGTTTTGGACGAATACGGCGGCAAAATGAAAGATTTACCGGCGGCGTTCCGGCTGCACCACGCCATCCGGGGCGGGCTTTTGATGCACACGCTGTCCATTGTAAAAATGGCGAAAAGCGTTGCCGCTATTTACCCGACAGTGGATAAGGATTTATTGATTGCGGGCGCGATTCTGCACGATGTGGCAAAAACCGAAGAATTTGTGGTAGCGCCCTCCGGGCTGGTATCGGGCTACAGCGTGCCCGGGGAACTTCTGGGGCATCTGGTTATGGGCGCGATGATTGTAGAGCGCATCGGCACGGCCATCGGCGCTGACCGGGACAGTATAATGTATTTGCAGCACATGCTGCTGTCGCACCACGGCGAACCGGAATTCGGCGCGGCAGTGCGTCCATCGTTTTTGGAAGCGGAAATCCTGTCGCAGCTGGATTTACTGGACGCGCGCATTTACGAAATTGAAAACGCCATGCTGACGGTGGAAAAGGGTGGCTTTACCTCCCGCCAGTGGGCGCTGGAGGACAGAAAGTTTTACAACCACGGCAGAAAGACCCCTGCCACTGAGGTTCACTTGGATTAAATTTGTCATATATTAATTAAAAGAACGGAGGGTATCTATGGCAAGAAATCATGAGGTGACCGTGCCTCATACTCTTTTGGACAAAAACGGAGAATTGCAGGAACCCGGCTGGTCGCGCAGTTTGCTACAGACCTATGACCGCACGAAAATCAAAGCGCCGAAATTCCGCATCAAGGAATGGGACTATTATCTTGTTCTGGGCGATGATTTCGGTGTGGCCTTTACCGTATCCGACGATGGATATATCGGCTTGCAGTCGGTCAGTCTGCTGGATTTTGGCGGCGAAAGCCCATGGGAACACACCGAAACGGTATTAAACGCCTTTCCCATGGGCAAACTGCATATGCCCGCGACCAGCGAGCGGGGCAATGTATGGTACGGCGACAGGCGCCTTGCCGTTTCCTATGTCAAATTCAGCGACCGGCGGCGGATTTTATGCGAGTTCCAAAATTTCTACAACGATATGCCCTTAAAGGCGCATATTGAATTACAGGAGCCGCCCATGGATTCCATGGTCATTGCCACCCCGTGGAGCGAAAACCCGAAGGCCTTTTACTATAACCAGAAAATCAACTGTATGCCCGCTTCCGGCTTTGTGGAATACGGCGGCAAACGGTACGAATTTGATCCGTCGCGCAACTTCGGCACACTGGACTGGGGGCGGGGCGTTTGGACCTATGACAATACCTGGTACTGGGGATCGGGCAACGGGGTTGTTGACGGCAAGCCATTCGGTTTTAATTTGGGCTACGGCTTCGGCAATACCGCCGCTGCCAGCGAAAATGTCATTTTCTACGACGGCAAAGCACATAAAATCGACGACATTGTTTTTGACATTCCCGAAAGCTTCGGCAAAAAAGTTTATATGGAGCGATGGGAAATCCATTCAAGTGACGGACGGTTCGAGGCAGTTTTTGAGCCGATTCTTGACCGTGCGGCGAAGATTGATGTAAAATTCATCGTCACCGACCAGCATCAGGTCTTCGGCAAAATGAAAGGCAAAGCCATCCTCGACGACGGCACGGTATTGGAATTTAAGGATTTATTGTGCTTTGCGGAGGATGTACATAATAAATATTAAACGACGCCGCAGCTTCTATATCCACAAGCCATATGGGAACCGCCCAGGCACTTTTTGAGGTGAAAAAAGTTTTATGGAAAAAGAAAATGCCGTGGTAAAAACCGTGGCGCAGAATAAAAAGGCGTACCACGATTACTTTGTTATCGAAACCTATGAAGCGGGAATTGAACTTGTGGGCACCGAGGTCAAATCCATCCGGCAGGGAAAATTGAATCTGAAAGATGCCTGGTGCAGCGTGGACGACGGTGAGCTGATGGTCAACGGGATGCACATTTCACCCTATGACCATGGCAATATTTTTAACCGCGACCCGCTCAGAAAGCGCCGCCTTTTGATGCATAAAAAGGAAATTCTGAAGCTCTTCGGGCTACAGAAAACCCAGGGGTATGCCATTATTCCCCTGTCTGTCTATTTTAAGAACGGCAAAGCAAAGGTACAGGTGGGGCTTTGCAAGGGTAAAAAACTCTACGACAAGCGCGAAACCGCCGCCCGCCGCTCCGCCGAACGGGATATCGAACGGGGTATGCGGGGGAAGGAATAAGTCGCAGGTGTTCTTGCTGGGGAAATTGGAGTAAACCATATGGAAAAGTTTGACGCGGCGCAAGTCCTGCTCTGGTCTCTGACGTATGTGCTTATCTGCATTTATATGTTCCGCTATCGAAAGAGGCGCGCCGTTGGTATTCCTTATATTGCCTGTTGTTTCAATTTTGGCTGGGAACTCAATGCGTTATTCGGTCAGGGGGGACGATGGGAACATATTTTATGGACCGGTTTGGATGCGGTTATTTTTTGTCTGAATTACCGCACCATAAAGGATAAGAAAAAGCGCGTTGCCTATCTCGCCTGTTTTGCCGCCGGGGCGATTTGTCTGTATTATATTTTCAACATCCCCAGCGGTATGTTGATTTCCTCTTTCGTGGCGGATATTACCATGGCGGCAGCTTTTGTCCTCCAGCGGAAACAGATTGATAAAAACGGTAAAGTTTTCATTGCAACGACCAAACTGCTGGGGGATATTTTTGCATGGCTTGCCTATATGGATGAAACCATTTTTATTCTCATCATTGGTCTTTTGGTGTTCTTTTTGAACGCCGGCTACCTTGTTTATTCTATTTTAGAATATAAAAATAAATTACCGACGCTAAAAAAGAAGCCTGTGAAACAGAAAAAGAAGACGGACTCTCCGACAATACCAAAACAAAAAAAGAAAAAGAAGAAAAGAAACACATAAACAGTATAAGCGAATCGTCTGCGTCTTGAGAAGGTGAGGGAATTTGCACCATTCGCCTCTTTTCCCTTGACAAACCACCGAAAACCG
This sequence comes from uncultured Eubacteriales bacterium, assembly GCA_949293815.1. GTDB lineage: Bacteria > Bacillota > Clostridia > Oscillospirales > Acutalibacteraceae > RGIG2774. The sequence goes on from CASFEZ010000014.1 coordinate 44,113, forward strand.
TGTATGCTTTTTCTTGCAAAGTACGGGGATGAAAGGATTTCGACGGGGAATCTGCACTCCGATAAGCGGGCGGAAGCGGAGAACTTCCTTAAAAGCTCCAAACCTTAAAAATAAACGACAACAATAAAGTTGCTCTTGCTGCTTAACTAAGCAGCCGTCCTGCCGGAGAGTACCGCGGCTTCGGTTTGGGCGTCGATTAGCGGTGAACATGAACGGGTGAGCGGCGCATAACCCGTCATGGCCAATGCGCCTTTCCCAATGGGGAGTCGTCCGCCGGACGCCCCAACGGGGAGAACAAAACTGCGGATGCGCCCGGAGAAAGTCGAAGGAATGATTTTTCGGACGCGGGTTCGAATCCCGCCATCTCCACCATAATGTGGAGACAAAAAAGATGTCTCCCGCGAAAAGCCCGATTATATCGGGCTTTTTTGCTACTCAAACGGCGATTTTTCTCTGTACCAAAACACAGATGTAAAATCGCCGTTTTCCCTTTGTGGATAGACTTGAACTCCCGAAAAGTAAATATCAGATACTCAGGCAGATAGAAAGCAAAAATCTATCTGCCTTTTTTATTACCCTAAAAAGGAGAAATCAAATATGCTACAGAAAGAATTAGCCAAACGCCTCAAAGCTCGGTACGACACCAAGACGGATGGCAACGGATGGCTGGAAGTGTCCTCGGACGGCATCCCCCTCTGCCGGATAAAATACAACGGTCAATTTCTAAGCAACGCCGACCAAAGGCGAGGTCGTGCCGAAGGATATAAAGAAAGCCGCTGAATGGCTTGACCGTGCCGTCGCACAGAAAAATCCATATGCGGCGTACCTTGCAGGCAAAATATATCTGACCGAGGGCGAAGCCAAGGACATTCAAAAAGCCATCCGCAGCTTTAAGATAGCCGCCGAGAACGGAAATGACAATGCCGAATACCAGCTCGGAAAAATCTATCTCTACGGAAAAGACATACCGAGAGATACAGATAAGGCGATGTACTATCTTCATCTTGCCGCCGAGCATGGCAATCAATACGCAGCACAGCTCATCCACAGCATTCGTGTCAACGGAAACTGGACGGCAGCACTTGCCTCTCTCCGCCTGCTCGGACACATGGCTCGTGTCATCCAAAACCGCTTGGAGGATGAGCGCAGAGGCAGAGAAAACAGCATCGACCGCAAGCTGCGGAGAAAAATCGAGGAGAAAAAACAGGCTCACGGACTCAAACAATAGCACGGGGAGGTTGCGCATACATTTTATGCGCAACCTCCTTTTCGAAAGGAGAAACTCATGTCAACCGAATACATTCACTTTACAGCCGCACAAAAGGAAGCTGCCCGGCAGACGGACTTGGTCGCACTCCTGCAAAGCCAGGGCGAACACTTAAAACGCTCCAGCAAGGAATATGTGTGGCGTGACGGCTCGGAAAAGGTTACGGTCAGAGGAAACCTGTGGTTTCATCAGTACGAACGCATCGGCGGCGACGCCGTTGACTTTGTCCGCCGCTTTTACAACATGGACTTTCCGCAGGCCGTCAATTTCCTGCTCGACAATAACGGCGGCACGCTCCAAAGAGCCGAACCGATCCGGCGAGAACCTCCCAAGCCCTTTGCCTTGCCGCCTAAGAATGAGAATATGCGGCGAGTGTTGCTTAACCGCCGAGGAATAGACCGAAGCTGTTCTTCAAATGGGGCATTGAATTCGACGATGAACACCCATACGCCGTACCCGACCAAGGCAACCGTGAGGTCAAGTATGCCGACAAGAAGGAAATTCAGGACGGCATACTCGAAAAATATCCGCCGGAGTGGAAAGAGGAAATGCCTGCACCGAACAGCTCAGACGGCGGTCAGGCGCAGCAGAACAGCCAAAAGCATGAGCCGCAAAAAACGCCGCCGCACGGCAACCGCAGAAACGGCAGTCCTCCTATCCGTACCTCGCCGCCGAAAAAAGAAACTGCTCCCGACATGACGGAAGCAGAAATCATAAAAGACTTAACCGAAACGGAGGTGCAAAGCAATGAGCCGTCTTGATTTTCTTTACCGCACCGAGCTGCCGCACAGGGCTGTTGCGGTATATATCTATCTCGCAGATCGGACGAACGAGAACAACGAGTGTTGGCCTGCTATTCCGACTATAGCTACAGACCTCAAGCTCTCGGCGTCCACCGTCCGCCGCGGGATCCGTGACCTCAAAAAAGCAGGGCTCCTCGAAACCGAGCAGCAGTATCGCAAAAACGGCGGCAAGAGCAGTCTGCTGTTCCGGCTGAAAAAGGAATAAAAAAGACCGCTTGTCGGCGGTCAGCGTTTAATCACGGCTGTAACGATTCGTTCAAGACCGTGCTTTTCTATATACCGAAGCACATCGAATAAGTCTCCGAACGAGAGTGCTTCGTTGAAATATTCCGTATAGTCCTGCGGCGTTTTCAAAAGCGGATATCTGTCGCCTGCATTAACGGCTATGTAGTATTTTTCGTTTTCCATCTTCATCCCTCCGAAATCGCACAAGGTTTATTATATCGGCAGCAGGGTATTTTTTCAAGAGGTTTTTCCGCCAAGGGGCAACTGCGCCTATACGCTGACAGGTGCCACCTGTCATGATGGAAGGAGAAAGTGAACTTACCCAACTGAAGAATAACTACAGCAGAAAGGAAAGACAAATAACTCTATCAAGGCAGAGTATAAGATGGAATCGGTTCGACTTGTGCAGGTCAAAGGCCGCCATTTTTTCTCTGCTGTGGGGCAAAAAGTGTGGCTTTTATGCAAAGCCTCGTAAGAAGCAGTTGAGAAACAGACGGATTTATGCTATAATCTAATTTGAAAAGGTATACCCAAGGGTAAACAAAAACGAATGAAGGCGAAATGGGGTCTGTTTATGACCAGGCAGAAAAAGAATACGATCATAACAAGCGGCATCGCTGTACTTGCCGTGATACTGGCATATTGCTTCAGAATTGTGGGCAGGGGCAGCTTCTACCCGATGCTGTTTTCCTATCTGCGCAGCTTTATCTATATCGGCCTGTTCGCCGCCTGGGGGCTTTCTGTCCGCCAGCGGATCGTGCAAAAGCAGGTGTGCAGGTTTATGACGGTCACCGCAGTGCTGCTCATCATATGGATGGTAGTCCGTTCGGCAAAGTATTTTATATTCTGGCAGCCGGATGCCGTCCGTTACCTGTGGTATCTGTTCTATCTGCCCATGCTGTTTGTGCCTATGCTGGCACTGCTGATTGCCATGTCATTGGGAAAGCCGGACGAATACAAATTCCCCAAGGGAATGTCGGTTCTGTGGATCATCTCCGGCACATTGCTTCTGCTCGTGCTCACAAATGACCTGCACCAATTCGTATTTACCTTTCCGAAGGATGCCGCCGAGTTGCTTGGAAAGGACGGACTGCAAGCCATAGCCAACACTATGGCACAGTTCAGAAGATAAAAGTACGAGACTTTGGCATATGTTGATCTGAAAACACGAGAAAAGGGTTAAGATACTTCAATCTTATGGTATCTTAACCCTTTTTTATTTTCTATATATGGATTCAAAAAAATTATAGCGTAGTGCCTTATTGCATTTTCCATATTACTTTTCTGTGCCGTCTCCGTGGAGAACCCAATCTGCGTTATAGCCGAACTCAAGAGCAATCAGCTTGGCGAGGGCTGGAGAAATGGTTTTATTTTGTTCCGTATCCGGCCGGCTGTTGCCTGTAAGGATATACACATAGTTCACGGTAATACCAAGTCTGCGGGCAAACTCGGTTTTTGATATGTTCTGTTCGGATATAATTTGATTCAATCTGTTTGACAGTGCCATTTCACCGTTCCCCCTTAATTCTCATTGTTTTGCTGCATCATAGCGGCATAGAGCAAAAGCTGTTTCAGCGAAGTAACATTCAGCTTGGAATAGATATTGCGGTTGTGGAAACGAATGGTTGTTTCCTTTACGCCGGTAAGTTCCGCAATTTCCTTAACCGATTTACCTGCCAAATAGTAATCGAGTATTTGCTTTTCCGTTGGCGTTAAGGTCTTGATACCGATAAGAAAAGCACTGTAATTATCCGGATCAACATCATTTCTACGGGATCGGGTTAAACGGTGCAGCTGAGACTGTGCTTCCTCAAGCTCGCTCTGTGCGGCATCATATTTCTGCTGTGCTTCCTGATAGATGACAGCTGCCGCCGCCAGCTCACTTTGTACTGCGGACAGATCTTCGTCCTTCTTGGCAAGATAGGCAAACAGGTCGTTAATCTCCGGTATCGGCGAAGGTTCTTCGCTCCAAGTGTCGTGCTTGATATGCTCCAGCCCTTTGAGGATCGGGGAAAGATACCGCTTGCTGAAGAACAGACAGCAGCTCACCGAAAAGAAAAGCAAAAGGGTGATCAGCAAAACAAACTGCACAATGCTGTTGATAACCGCAGAACTATAATCGCTCTGCGGAATCATAACCGCCAGAGTAAACGGCGCGTTGTTCGGCGTCAGGGTAATTTCCTTAACTATACCGATAAAAGACTGACTGCCGCCGGAAATTTTGGAAAGCTTTCCCGGTATACCGGAAACTTGTATGTTTCCGGAAAGAGGCTCCACATAGTTGTCCTGACCGCTGCAGGCAAGACCCGTTGGAATATATGTATCATCCTTGCACGACAAGAGCATACAGGACAGGCGCTTCTCTGCGGCAGGCTGTGCGTGGTAGGTCGTGAAGTAATCGGCACTGACTTCGTAACCGCAAACACCGTAAAAGGTGCCGGCACTGCCCACGATCGGCACTGCCAAAAATACCACTTCATCCGATGTGCCTGCAAGGGTAAAACTGTCAGTCAGCATGTAGGACTGATTCATCGGCAGCTTGGCATTGGCTACCACTTTATCATAGTCCGAGAACAAATCGGTGCGAAATTCCAGCCGCCATTTGCGGTGAGGCATAACATTATTTGATTTGCCAAGGGAGGCGATGCCGCGGAACAAGACCATATCATCATCATTCTGATAGCGGTTGTGATGCAGGTATAAGCCCGTTCTGGAAAAGGCGGCGTCTTCCACCTGGCTGTTGACGGTGGCATCCAGCATCACAAAAATGCCGGAACAGTTGTGGTATTGCAGCTTTTGGCTGAGCTGACCAAGCAGCACGGACTGCATCTGTTCGATTTTTTCAGGATTATCGGTGAGGTTCTTGAAGTTTGCTCCGCTGATCTCGCTGTCCGACTCAATGAAATCGCTGATGTGGCTGGAAAGGTCAATGCTGCTTGCCGCCAAAGAATTAAAATAATCGGACATATCCTTCTCAAACGCTTCCATTTGGAAATCAAGAGAGTTCTGTATGTTCTTTTCCGCACTGTCGAAACGCCCGATCACCATAATACCCGCAAACAGAGCAAATATGATAATCAATGCCAATATGATCATATAGACAATCAGTTTTTTCTGCATTGTCCATTTCGTGTTAAGCAAACGCTTCATCTTCAGTCACCGCCTTTGCTTATCTCAAGAAACAGATCCCATGTTTCCTCAGCCAAAAGGGCGGCATCCTCACCGCTGTCCGCTCGTTCCTGTAAGGCAGGACAAAGTTTTTTCAGTGCGGGATAGAGCGCTTCCACATAGTTATAGTAGTTGGTGAACTCCGGACGAATGGTAAGGGTGTATTCTTTGCGCATGGTCTTCACGGCAGAAAACAGCGCCTTGTGTGCGGGGCTTGGAAATTCGTAGCCGTCAATGGCTTCAAAAGCGGAATCGTGTACCGGCATATAGCCCGATTCCACTACAAAATCCAGATTGCGCTCACCCTCGGTAAGCCAGCGCAGGAAAATCGCCGCCGCTTCCGCTTTTGCCTCGGTAGTCTTATAGGCAGAGAACCCCGTGCCGGTCACCGGCATAAACTGCTCGCCGCTTCCTGTCTTCGGCAGCGGAAGCACCTTCAGATTCATTTTTTCGGAGGTGTTGTCGGGATAGGTCACGGTATCATTGTAATAGTTGATAGCAGCGGAAGAACCGACACCGGCAGCAACCTCGCCGGTCATAATCTGCGTATTGGCATATTTATCCGAAACCACAATATGCCCCTTGGCTAAAGGCACGGCAAACTTCATCCAGGAAGCCTTCAAATTCGGGTCTGAGGTGTCGTACCAGTCCGCGTCGTTATAGACAGGCTCGTGCCCCGACGCCAGCATATCGTATTCCACATTCTGGATCAGATAGTCAAAGGCGCAGAAAGACTTTCCGCCCGACCACTCGTAATACTTGGCGGCAACCTCAAAAAAGCCCTCCCAGGTATCCAGCATCTCATAACTTACGCCTGTATCTTTCGCAAAACGATAAAACAGCGAATCGTTAATAAACAGTGCACGGGTAGAGCGGGACACAGGGAACACCGCAAGATGTCCGTCAATGGTACCGTCATTCACAAATTCCTGCACATACTGCGACAGTTCTTCCTCGGAAAAATAGTCGTTGAAATCCACCAGATTCTCCGCGCCTAAATTCAAAACGGTATCCGGGCGTGAAGAAAACAGGTCGGGCATACTCGGTGCACCGGGCGCGCCCTCCTTGGCTGCCAGAAGCTGATTTTTCAGATCCGGCGTGGTCATCATATTGGTAACCTTAATGACGATTCCCTTCTCCTTACCCACGGTGGCATTAAATTCCTGCACCAGTGGGTTTAAGGGAGAATCGGTCTGCTCCCCATAGATGTGCCACATGGACATCGTAACAGGCTTTTTCGGATTCAATTTTGAATCGTCTGAGCATCCCGTCATGCACGAAAAAAGTATGACGAGTCCCAGAAAGCATAAAAATATCTTTTTCATGTTTTAAAATCCTCCTCGGCGGCTTTTTTGCTCAACCTATCAATTTCCCTATCAATTTACCTATCAATTTCCCTATCAATTCAAAAAAAATTTTTATTTTTACCTATCAATTCGAGGGTTTTTGACGGGGACAAAATAAGAATCAGTTGGTAAAATGATATCAGCAAGAATACTTTAAGGAGGGTATAAAGTCTTGCCGTCGCTTATAAATCGGTGAGGGTACCCCTATTTGCAGGAAACACATCTGCAAAAAAGAACTCTGTCTGCGTGAGGGCGAGTGCAGAGTTCCGCCCCACCTATTTATTTCATTATATCACAAAACGATTGACTCAGTCAATATAAAAATGTGATTTTCTGTTAAGAAGCCGTAACTCAACTTTTTATCCGAAAGGGGGGCGAAACACAAATGGAGGAAAAAAAGACGGCGGCATATAAAATCACTCCGGATACCGACGGTAACCGTTATCGTTTTTACTGTGACATTTCGGGAGCACTGGTGTGTATCACATCACCGTATCACGCGGATACACCCGAAGAGGAGCTGATGCTTGCGTGGGAAAAGGAAGGCAGGCAGCATTTTAACCAATGCCGGAAATGCGGCCGGTTTATCATCGACGCGGTATATAATCCGGTGGTGTTTGAATGTACCGACTGCGCTCCCTTTGAGTATGAAACCAGATACTGCAAATCCTGCGGCGCAAAAATCGACGCGGGTGCAGAGGAACGGTT